>JACPCR010000101.1 GCA_016179685.1 Planctomycetota bacterium
CGACGTGAGCGTAACCTCTACTGAACCGCCGTATACGAGGCCCGTACGTACGGTGGTGTGACAGGGAAAGCCCGCGAGGGCCTACCTATGTCGATGTTCGCCGGGTGTTGGGCCTGAATCTCGTAGCGAAGCCCGTGAGGCCTTCGGCTACCTTCATAACTCATGGATTTGAGCCTATCGTCCTCCTCGAACTGATTGAGAAGCTGCATATCGAGTTTTTTTACTTCGCCTCCCGGCGGGACCCCTCCCAATGGGACAAGGCCGTGAGGGGTTTCCTAAACTAGCCGAGTGAGCAAGTGCGTGCGCACTTGCTCACTCGGCTACGCAAGGATGGCAACCCGTGCAGAACCCTCGTGGAAAGCGCTGAAATTCAACCACTTCTGGGCACGCACCTTCTGAAGGGTTATGACCTTCGGGCCCAAGTGACGGATAGAGGAAGTGTCCGCATTGAAGCTCTGCAATGAGAAAACCGCCGCCGGGCTTCTCGTGGCATTGTGGCCATGGGCCGCTTCGGCAGAAATCGAGCTTTCGGGCCGCCAGAGTCCTGAATTCGCCCGCGAGCCCCTCGATGCTTCCACGACGCTGCGATTGACCTTCGAGCAGGGCTTTGAAGC
The DNA here is from genome assembly GCA_016179685.1 of Planctomycetota bacterium. GTDB lineage: Bacteria > Planctomycetota > PUPC01 > JACPCR01 > JACPCR01 > JACPCR01. Next base: position 615 of record JACPCR010000101.1, read on the forward strand.
GGAGTGCGCCGCGGGCGAGCCTACGCCCACCGTCACCGTCTACCGCAGACGTCAGCCCGAAAGACTCACGCAGGAGCAGACCGAACGTCTTTTTGTGCCCGGGCTGGCGGGGAAGGGCGTGACGTGTGCGGACCGGGACGTGGAGTTATGGCTGAGTTTCCAGGCCAAGGGAAACCTCCGGGCCCGTTCAGCCACCATCCTGTGGTGGTTTCAGATTGTGACGGACAGGCCCGGCAACTGGTGTGGCTTGATGCTGCACCTGGGCAACCTGTTCGTGGTCGCTCCGCCGGGCCATCAGGCCGGGACGATCATGGTCCATGCCCAGAGGCCCAGCGGTGAACGACTCGCCCAGGCCTACGCGACCTTTCGTCCTAAACCCGGCGAGTGGCATCAACTCGGCGTCGCCTGGGACAGCCGATCGCTCTGGAGCATCGTCGATGGGATGGCGGCTGCGTTCGAGCCGCTCCGACATCCCTTCGCCGATGGCGACCTCGGACTCACGGTCACGGTGGCGGGCTGGGGCGGGGAGGACCATGACGTCGTCGTGCTGGACGAGCTGGTGGTTCTGAATCGCCTGCTGGCTGCCAAGGAGCTTTCCGCCGAATACCAGCGCCGGATGACCGCCGTCCGCGAGCCAAAGACCGCCAGGGAAGTGACAAAGTAAGCCGGGATTTCCTGTCGCCGGGATGAGCCATCCCGGCTCGCCGCAGCACACGGTATTCGCCGGGCTGAAGGGTGACCGTCACGTCGTGGAAGATGAGGCCGGGCAGGTCCATGGCCTTGCGCCGTATCGTGGTGGCGGGCAGGTCGCCGGGTGACGACTGAGACGTGCCATGGTTGCGGCCCGACCTACACGTGCATGAAATGGATATTTCATCTTACCATAGGCCGGAAATGACTTCGGAGATGCCGTGACGAGCCTGACGATTCGAAATCCTGCAACCGGGAAAGTCATCCAGGAAGTTCCGGTCACGCCGGCGGAGGAAGTGGCTCGGGCGGTGGAACGCGCCCGAACGGCCCAGTCCGGGTGGGCGGCACGCACGACCCGGGAACGCGGCGCAGCGCTGATCCGTTTCCGCAATGCCATCCGGGACCATGCGGAAGAGCTTGTGGAGTCGATCGTGCGGGAGACGGGCAAGGTGCCGCAAGAAGCGCTGATGATGGAAATCCTGGGCACGACGGACCTGATCACCTACTTTGCACGGCGGGCGAGTCGGATTCTCCGGCCCCGGCGTATCGGCATCCACTTCTACCCAACGCGGCAGAGCACCTTGCATTACGTTCCTCGCGGGGTCATCGGCATCCTCTCACCTTGGAACTTTCCGCTGGCCATACCCATCGGCCAGGCGAGCATGGCGCTGATGGCAGGAAACGCGGTGGTGCTGAAACCATCAGAATTGACCCCACTCGTGGCGCTTCAGGCCAAGAGGCTCTATGACCAGGCGGGACTGCCTCCAGACCTGTTTCAGGTCGTTACGGGTGACGCGAGCACGGGCGCGGCCCTCGTCCGCAGCCCGGTGAACCAGGTCTTCTTCACCGGCAGCGTGGCCGCCGGGAAGAAGGTGGCCGCCGTGTGCGCTGAGCGGCTCGTGCCGGTCGTTCTCGAGCTTGGCGGCAAGGCGCCAGCGCTGGTTTTCGAGGATGCGGACCTGGAGCGCACGGCCGCGGCGCTGGCTTGGGGCGCGTTCGCCAACGCCGGGCAGGTCTGCGCTTCCGTCGAGAGGGTGTATGTGCATGAGGGCGTGCACGACGCCCTTGCCGGTGCGCTCGCCAGGGAGGTGAAGGCGCTGCGAGTGGGTCCGCCGGGCCGCGACGTCGACGTGGGCTCGATGACGAAGCCGCAGCAGATCGAGCGTGTGGCCCAGCTCGTGGATGGCGCGGTCCGTGACGGCGCTAAGGTGCTCTGCGGCGGCCGGAGACGCGAGGGGCCCGGGCTTTTTTATGAGCCGACCCTGCTCGACGAGTGCCCCAAAGATTCCGAAATCCTGCGGAACGAGATATTCGGGCCCGTGCTCCCCATCGCCTCGTTCCGGTCCGAGGAGGAAGCCATCGAGCTGGCCAACCAGTCCAACCTCGGACTCCTGGCCTACGTCTTCACGGAGGACCGAGCCCGCGGCCAGCGCGTCGCCCGTCGCATCGAGGCCGGAACGGTGATGGTCAATGACGTGCTGAGCACCTTTGCGTTCCCGGAGACGCCATGGTTCGGACTGAAGGAAAGCGGCCTGGGGCTGGTCCATTCCGACGAGGGGCTGAAGCAAATGTGCCAGGTCCGACACGTCCATGACGAACGATTCCGCCCGTTCCGGAAGGAGCTGTGGTGGTATCCCTACTCGACGCGGAAGCTCGAAAGGTTTTTCAGAGCCTACCGGTGGCTCTACACCTGGCTCTATCGTTAGCAAAGCGCCGGTTCGAAGCGGGGTATTCCTCAGAAAATTCGGTCCATGACCGGTTTCGGAGCAGCCCCGCCCTGCTTTAAATTACCCGGAGCCTTCTTCCGGCATCACCTTCTTGTAAGTACTGCGTCCCGCCTGCCTGTGCGTGCGGCACGCACGCAGACGGGGCGGGACAGGCAGGCGCTGCGTCGGCGGGCTACTTGACTCCTCTGCGGTCGCGCAGCGCCCGCGCTCCTCTGCGGTCGCGCAGCGCCCGCGCTCCTCTGCGGTCGCGCAGCGCCCGCGCTCCTCTGCGGTCGCGCAGCGCCCGCGCTCCTTCGCACAGGCTTCCTTGCAGCGTTAAGACGGAGCTTCAAACTCGAGCTTGAGGCTGGTCTTGAAGATGGAGATGACGTCCCCAGGCTTGAGCCGCGCGACCCGGACGGGCAGGCCATTGACCTCGGTGGCGTTGGAGTCGGTAAGGGCTTCGATGCGGATGCCCGCCTGGTCTTGAAGGATGTGGAACTGGTGTCGGGAAATCCAGACGTCATGGAGGCGGATATCGGCGGTGGAGAGGCGTCCGGCAAGCATCCGGTTTCGGGTGAGGACGAAGCGCTTGCCCGCGTCGGTACCGGAGATGGCGAGGAGGACGGGGAGGCGGAATTCGCCGGAGCGGCTGAGGCCGGTGGGAGGAAGGATTTGCTTGCCCGAAGGCGTCTGGAGGACGAGAGGAGGGGCTGGCGGAAGCTGGGCGAGGAGGTCCTCGAAGAGGGCCTGGATGTCCTCCGGTGATGCGGGACGGCGGCTGCGTTCCGTGGCCATCATCTGCAGGATCACGTGTTCGGTGGCCTCGGCGATTTCGGGGCAAAGGTCTCGCGGCGGCTTGAACTCGCCTCGAACGAGCAGTGTCAGAAGCTCAGGCAGGTTATGGGCCACGAAGGGAATCTTCCCGGTCACCGCGTGGTAAAGGGTTGCCCCGAGCGAATAGATGTCGGTCCGGACGTCCAGGTTCGGCTTCCCCAGCGCCTGCTCGGGCGACATGTAAGCCGGGGTGCCCGCGGTCCGGCCCGTGGCGGTGCTGGTGGCCTGGGAGCCCACGGGCCGGGCGAGACCGAGGTCGCACAGCTTGGCCGTGCCCTGGGCGTTGATCAGGATGTTGCCGGGCTTGATGTCGCGGTGGATGAGGCCATGACGATGCGCGTGTTGCAGGGCTTTGCAGACCTGAAGGGCGAAGTCCGCGGCGCGGGCGTCATCGATGCGGCCGTCGCGCTTGAGGATGCGCTGGAGGCTCTCGCCTTCAACGTATTCCATCACAAAATAATGGACTCCTTGGCCCTCCCCAACGTCGATGGCCTGGATGACGTGGGGATGGTTGAGCCTGGCCGCGCTCTTGGCCTCCCGGTGGAATTTTTCGATGAAATCCGGGTCGTCCGAAACGTCTTCGTTCAGGACTTTGATCGCGACCTCGCGTCCCATGCTGAGCTGCCGGGCCAGGTAAACGGTGCCCGCGGTCCCATGCCCCAGCTCGGTAATGAATTGGTAGCCTGAAATCTTCCGGTTGAGGGCCTGCACCTGATGCGTCTGGCGGAGGGCGTCCAGGACCGCCCGGACTTGCCCCTTCTCCAGGAGCTTCCGGCGGAGGAAGATGTCGGTGATCGGCACCTTCTGGCCCTTCCTGAGGCGTTCCTCGGCTTCTTCGATGCAGGCCTTGACCTCGGCTTCCGAAGCGAGGTTGTTCTTCAGGACGATTCGGGCAAAGAGAAGGCGGTCTTCGGGTGACATAAAGAGTTCTCTACGGCGGAAGTGTTCCTGCACTTCCGCCGTAGAGAACTAAATGAGACTTCGAGCCAGACCGACGGCGGCGTCACGGACGGCTTCCCCGGCGCCCTCGGCCAAGGGACACCACCGGGCCATCCGGGCCTCGTAGCCTTCGAGCCGGTAGGCTTCCCGGGGAGAGAGGTATCCCAGGTAGCGATTGGCGTACCCGATGGCGAAAGCGGGGCCAGGAAGCGCGTTTTGAACGTCCCGTCCGAGGCAAGCAAAAAGCTCGCCGGAGAGCCCGACGAGGTGCAGGTTGCCGATGCGGATGACCTGGACGATCGCCTGAAGGGTCTCGGTCATGCGTGCCACTTCGAGTTGTTCCTGAAGCTCGTAAATCTGGCGGCCCAGGGGCTGATTTTCCGGGGGACCGTTCCAATTTGTATTTGCCTGCTGGCGGCGGAGGGCGTCGATCTGCGCTTCGAGGTGTTGGGCCGGGGCGGTGGCCCGGCGAGCGAGTGCGATCTCCGTACGGGCGGCAGCGAGGGTGCCTCGGACTTCCGACGGACCCGGCCGGGCCATGGCCTGCGAGGCGGCGATGGCCACTCGGCGCGCTACGGAAATGACGTCCGCGTAGTTTCGGGTGTCCTTGCAGCAGGGATTGATATCGCCGCAGGCGCCGTTGAGGAAGAGGCAGACCGACCGGGTTCCCAGTCTCTTTTCGAGAAAAGCCATGGCCGCTCCGGGGAAATCTGCGGAAATCATCGGCGCGGTCTGCATGATGATCGGGTGGCAGGCGAAGTGGACGACGACGCCGCGAAGGACGCCGGATTCGCCCTCGATGGCGAGGACCTGAATGCGGGGATCGTGCCAGCAGAGCCGGGCAAATTCCTCGGGCGAAAAAGAGGCCTGGCAGTCGGCCTGGCGCTGACGAACCCCATCGGCCCGGCGATTCATCGAGATGCCTTCGGTCCGGCCCCGGTGGAAAAGAAGACGGGCAGGTGAAAGGTCGGCGACGGCCTGGGCGGCCGCGCTCACGATCCCTTCTACCAGTTGGTCGGTCCACCGTGGATCGATCGGGCGGCCACACAACCCGATGGTCTCCGGCGCTGTGTGCGTGTGGGTGGAGGCGATCAGCACCCGGCTGGCGGGAATGCCCAGGCCTCTCTCGATCCGGGACGCCGCTCGGTCGCCGAAGCCGATGCGGTCCCCGAGGGTGTCGCAGGAGACGATGACGGCCGTCTGGCGTCCGTCGCGCAGGGCCAGGGCACGGGCCATCAGGGGATCGTGGATTTCTCGATAGGGCTTTGCGCGTTCCCACCAGAAGCCCAGGATTGGGGCCCAACCCGGCGGTCCGAAGGACAGGGGAGGCGTGATATCCGCCTTCCCGAATCCAGCGTCAAACAGGGCATCCTTGGACATGCAGAAGGCCTGGTCTTCGAGGAAGAGGAGAGGGAGGTCACGCCCGGCGAAAAGAAGCCGCGGCTTATGGTATGAGCTGCAAGCGGAGATTTCCAGAGCTTCACGTATCGTGACAGGCGCTTGCCCCGGATTTTTTATGAATCCGCCAGCGGATTCGGCAAAAATCCGGGGCAAGGGGACACTTCCACCACCGCGCTCGGTTTGCCTTGCGTCAAGCCACGCCGATAGGTCCGGTGGAGGCGAGGCGCCGCCAGACCCCGGTGTTGCAGCCAGTTCAGCACCGCGTCTCTAGCGAGGTCGAAGCGGTTGTTGTCGCGCCGCGGGTCGTGGTGGTTCTCGCTGAGGTGTGCGAGGAACACGTCCGTGGTCCGGCCACGAGACATGACGGAAGCTAGGATTTCGGCACACTGGCGGTTGGAGAGATGACCGTAGCCGCCCCGGACCCATTGGAGGTATTCCCAGTCGGGCTCGAAGGCCCGGTCGCCGAGCTTCTGCTCTACGATATTCTCCTCGTAGTTGGATTCCAGGACAATCGCCTGGACGTCCTCGAGGGCACGGAGCACCGCCTCGGTCGGCGCGCCCAGGTCGGTCGCCACGGCGACGGAGGCCGAACCTCGACGCAGGACATAGCCCAGTGTCATTCCCGCAGAGGAGTCCGGGTGACCATGCTGGGTGGGGAAAATCTCGATGGACACATCGCCGATGGCCGATGGAACTTCGGATCGGGCCGGGATGCGCCGGCCGCGGCCTTTGCCGGTCTGCCGGTCCATCGCTTCGAAAGTGGCCTGGGGAGCGAAGACGGGAATGCGATGGCGGTGATAATGCGTGCCGGCGGCCCGGCAGTGGTCGAGATGCGCGTGGGTCAGAAGGATGCCGTTGATTTCATGAATGTCCGTGCCAATCTCCCGGAGGCGCTTGGCCGTCTCGGTGGCGGGAAGCCCCGCATCGATGAGGAGACGCGTGCTCCCGGACGCGACGTAGATGACGTTTCCGCTGCTGCCACTGGCGAGGACACAAACGTGGAGGCTCATTCGGTATGACTCGAGGACGGTAGTCCTGGGTGAAATCTTGCCCTCGAGTAATTTTCATTGGCGAAAAAGCGTTTCCGCATCTCCGCCAGTGAAAATTAATTGGCTACCATGTTGTCACCGTACACGGTGGCCTTGCCCGAACCGGTCATCACGGTGATGGTTGCCGTCGGGTTGCCGCCGACCGTCTGAAGGCTGACCCGGAACTGGGTGGGCGAAGGTTCGGCGTCCATGACGGCCACTCCTGCTTCACAAACGAGGGAGACCGCGCTCCCGCCCTGGAGCTCGACGTCCATGACACCGGTCTCTCCCTGCAGCACCCGGATGGCGAGGTAGTTGCGCTTGCGGATTTGGTAGGTGGCGATGAGCTCGACGTTCAGTCCGGCCTGCAATCTCACCAGGCTGCCGTCGGCCATGTTGATCGTGTCGCCCTCGAATTCGGCTGTAGGCTCGACCTCGGCATCCTTGTAGACGAGTTGGGCGCTTTCCGCTACCTCGCCCCGCCCACGGTTGGTGAGCGTTACCGTCTTCGTGTTCTCGTCATGATACGGACACGAAAGAACCAACAACTCCGCCATGTCCTCCCGGGGCCGGATGTAAAAGGTGCTATACACATCCGTCGAATCGCCGTCAATCTCATCGTAGGCCAGACAGGTAAACGTGCCCTCGGACAGGGAATAGGACGAGAACAGGGTGGGGAAGGCGGGCTGAGGGTACTGAAGCGGATAGACACGCTGGTTGAGATTGTAGTCCTGGACCGCGGTGAACAGGGTTCTCAGATTTGTCATGCAGTGGGCTTGGAGAGAAAGTTCGGAGGTCTTGTGCATCATCGCCACGGCAATGGAGGCGAGGACGAACATGACCCCGATGACGATCATGAGTTCCAGCAGGGAGAAGGCAGAGGTCCGCCTGGCATTCGCAGGGGACACGGGAGAAGGAGGGTCTGACCGATGATTCTTCAAGGGTGCGTGTTCGTGGAGGGTCACGTTTAACTCTATACCACGGGAACTAACGAAAAGCAATTTGCGATCCTCTTGAAATCGAAGGGGGTCACAACTCGGACAGAGTTCCGGCGCGTGAATCCTAACGGGTTTTGTTGAAAACAGTTAAGCTCGGCCGGCTGCTGAATCGAACAGGAACAATTCACGAAACAGGGCCCGGAAGCCCTGATTCCTTCTGTCCATAATTCGGTATTCGCAACAGAATCTGTCGAATCTTGGACTTTTCCCGTTCCGGTAGAAAGGCAGCTTGAACGGCATTCCTTGAAACCGTAAGCAGATCGCTGGGAAGGAATCTAGCTTCACTGAGAGCTAGCTCCCATTCCCGAGTCAGGTTCGTCCGGCTGATCGAAGGATCGTCCGTATTCAGGGTGATGCAAAGGCCGCGGTCGAGAAGGTCCTTCGCCGGATGCAAGGCGAGAGATGGCACGGTCGCCGTCTGGAGATTGCTGGTGAGACACATTTCGAAGGTCACGCCGCGTTGGAGGGCAAGCTGGACCGTGGATTCATCCTGGATCACGTGCACGCCATGGCCGATGCGCTCTGCTTGAAATCGTTCGATGGCCTGGCGGACGTTTCCGGCCCCACCGGCCTCGCCAGCATGGAGGGTGAGGCCTAGTCCGATCTCCTTGACGCGCCGCAGGTAGGGCTCGAACGGGTCGAGCGGGAAATGAATCTCGTCACCGGCGACGTCGAAGCCGACGAAGCGATCACGGCCCATCTCGAGGACGGCCTCAATCCCGGGCAGGTTGACTTCAAGAGGATAGTGCCGGGCGACGGTGGCGATAAACTCGACGCGTAAGCCGTACTGGGCTGCGGCGCACCGAGCGCCCGCGGTCACCCATTCAATGACGTCTTTCGCGCGGAAACAGCTCTTTCGGGCGAAATGGACGGGCGCATAGCGCAACTCGAGGTAAACCACATGGTCTTGGGCGGCGTCCTCCACCGCTTCGAAGGCGACGCGTTCGATCGCCTCACGGTCCGGCCAAAACCCCCGAAAAAGATCAAACTTGCTCAGAAATTGCAGGAAATCAGGCGGGTCATCGGTGACCTGAATGAGCCGGCAGAGCCCTTCTAGGTCATCAGTCGGCAGGGGAATGTGGCGGGTCCGGGCAATCTCTAAGAACGTGGCGGGCCGAACCGAGCCTTCCAGGTGGCGATGGAGGTCGATCTTGGGCAGCGCCTGTAGGTCCTGGCGGGTTTGAACGGCCATCGGAGCTTCTTCTCTTCCTGACGGGTCTGGTTCGGCGAAGCCGGAACAGGCCCGTCTCTGAAATCCGCGAAGCCCGAAGGAGAAATGCCGCCGGACTCCGGGCGTCAGCATTTCTTGTGAGGCCTCAGCCGAGACGGCGGAGGCCTCTAAACATTTCTTTGCTTCTTTTCTTCCTGACGGGTCTGGTTCGGGGAAGCCGGAACAGGCCCGTCTCTGAAATCCGCGAAGCCCGAAGGGCGGAGCGGATTTCACTAAATATAGACGGCCTGAATCAGCGCCCGGATGTAGCCGTTGGCGTAAGCACGGCCGGCCCAGTGTCCGGACGGATGTGGAATGCCGGGCGTATGGTCCATCATGAAAGGCCCTTTGAAGCCGACGTCACGATAGGCCTTCATCGCCTCCAGCATGCGGACATCGCCTTCGTCGATGAAGACCTCCTGAAACTTGTAGCGCCCGCCACGGATGTTGCGGAAGTGAACGAAGAAAATCTTGTTTCTCGAGCCGATGGTTCGGATGGCCTCGAATACGTTGACTCCCATCTCGGCCACGCATCCCTGGCAGAACAGCATGCCGTTGGATTCGCTGGGGACCAGGTCAAAGATACGCAGGTAATTCTCGATACTGACTACGATGCGCGCGGCGTCGCCCAGAGGCTCGGACACCGGCGGATCATCCGGATGCAGCGCAATGCGGACCCCGGCCTCCTCGGCCACCGGCATGACGCGCCGGTAGAAGTATTCCAGGTTTTCCCAGAGCCGCTGCTCGCTGATCTCCTTCCCCGGGTGATGCACGGGCTTTTTCTGAAACTCCTCATAATCGAAGGTGCTGTAGGCGGCGCCGCCGCGCCCGACCGTCGAGGGCGTCCGAAAATGGCTGATCGCGAAGAACGTGGTCGCCGTCTTGTGAACCCCCGCGGCCCCAATGGCCCGCACGACTCGACACCAGTTCTCGATCTGAGCATCACGGCCAGGCCAGCCGTAGCAGATTTTCTCGCGGGGCAGACCCCCACAATGCAAGACATGCAGCTCGAGGCCGTGCGCCTCGATGAATTTCTTCAGCCGCTTGAACTCCTCGGTGTGGTCCCGTCCGTCGGCCATCTCGGCCGGAAGAAAAACGATCACGTCGTCAACCCCAATGGCCTTGAAGAAGTTCAAGTTCTCGTCCGTCACGTCGTTCCAGGCCAACTGATCCATGATGCGCATGACTTTCTGTCTCCTGCGGATTCTGAACAGTCTCGAAATTTTAGTCCTGTGGCACTGACTGCTCGAAAGCACCCCAAATTTTGCGGGTCAGGGAAGCCGAAAACCCTCCCGCGCGAAGTGCTCGTCCTCGGCAATCGCCTCTGAAATGCCCCGCCGTCGCATGACTTCAATGGAAAGGCAATCCGTCAGGCTCAGTCGCCTTTCTCGGGCTTGACGACATCGCGCCATAGCGAGGGCGTGGAGCTCAGGATCGACCCATAGAATATCGCAGCACCTCAGAACACGGTCCAGCCAAGCGTCGACAGCCTCCCAGCCCAGCCTCGCTTGAATCACAGCCCAGCTTTCATGAATGACATAGTTGGTGGTCACAAGCTGCCACGACTCGGCCTGCGAGCGTTCAAAACAATCTCTCGCTTTTGGATGGAAGGTGTCGCTCCCATCCAAAAGGGCATAAAAACCCGAAGTATCTACAAAGACCGTCTTCGTCCGGGGCATCAATCTCGCCTTTTCCCGATGGACTGGCTCCACCATAGGTCATGGCTCTTGAGGCGATCATCAGGCACAGGATGAAACCTGCCCGCGACACACGAGAAATCTCCCGGCTGGCGAGTGCTTTTTTGGAGGAAGAGTGCAATACCTTCACGGATACAATCCGCAATTGAGCGTTTCTTTTCAGCCGCGATCTTTCGAAGAGCATCAAAATCGTTTTCACTAAGCTGAATCTGGGTTCGCTTCATGCTTACATGATATAATAGAATGCTTAAATGTCAACTGATATCACAAATGTCATGGCCCCTTTCTAACAAGGTTCCCGATAAGGGTATTTGTAGGTAGCGACGAATCCAGGGGGAGAGTTCTAGTGGGCTCGCGAAGTTTCTGCAAGGACGCTAATATATCTGCGTGTCCCGAAGTGTTTCCATCCAAACTGATCGGACGACGCGGGAAAGCCTCTGGCTGGGTCTTGCCGCCCTCGTGGCGCTTGCGCTGCCTTTTTTAAGCTATTCTCGAATAGCCACTTACTGTCCCATCCTCTTCCTCTTCACCCTCGCTCACGCGCGGCCAGAATGGATTGCCCGACTCCTTTGGGCGCTGGAGTCGCCGGATCGCCGGGTCGCCGCCGCCGCCGCTCGACTCGTAGCCCTCGGTGGCTTACTCGCCCTCGCTTTTACCCTCCAAAGACAACGGCCCGCTTGGACATCCCTCACGCTGGTCTTGTCCATGGCCGTGCTGCTCTATCCGGCGGCCGGCCGAATACCCGCGGCACGGCCCCTCGCCTGGGGGCTCAGCACCGGGACGATCCTCATGGGGGCCGCCAATGAATCCTGGTTCTTCCTCGCCGCCTGGCTCGGACTCCTCACGCTCACCCTGGCCTCGCCCGGCCACCTGGATGGGCTGCTCAGGGTGCTCCACACGCGGCCGGTTTTCCGCGCCATGGCCATCGCCGGGCTGACCGCCTACTTCCTGGCCGCGTGGGTCTACTTCGGACACTTCGGAAGCCAGCAGACACTCCCTCGGCTTGATGTAGGCTGGCCGCGGCACGCAGCCGCCCTGTTCTGGGGCTTTATGCCGGCCTTGCTCACCTGGCCCTGTCTTCGACTGCATCTCCCCTCGGTCTGGCGCTGGCTTCTTTTCGCCCACGCCTTCCTCATCGCCTTCCTCGCGGCCGAGCTCGCCCTCCGCGCCTTTGGTCCCGTCGGATACGGACTCCCCCAGGACGCGGTTCAGGTAGACTTCGCGGATCGGCACTACCGGCAGTCCGGGCAGGAGGAGCGCGGAGCAACGCCACCTGGGCCCAAGCCGGCGGGCGTTCGCCGCATTATCGCCCTGGGCGATTCCGTGACCTTCGGCGCCGGCGTTGACCTCGACCAGACCTACCCCAAAGTCCTCGAACAGGCGCTCAATCGCGGCGCCGGCCGCCAGGCCTTCGAGGTCGTCAACCTCAGCCATTCCGGTTGGAACACCAGCGATGAATGGGATGCCCTGCGCCGGGCCCACGCTGCCTGGCAGCCTGACCTCGTCGTTCTTGGCTTCGTCCTCAACGACGCGGAGACGCCTGAAGGCGGATTCCGGCTGGGCGGATTCCTGCCTCACAACTGGGAAGCAGACCTCGGCTGGTCCTATGCCTTCAGCTTCTTTCGCTTCTCCACGAACCGCGCCCTCCAGGCCCTGCGCCTCCGACCCACCTACCTCGAGCACGTCCATCGGATTTTCCAGCCCGGCCAGCCTGGCTGGGAAACCTGCCAGCGTGACCTGCGCGAGATGGTGAGCTCCACGCGGGAACAGTGCGTCCCGTTCCTCGTGGTCATCTTCCCCATCCTGACATCCTTCGGCGACTATCCCTTCCGGGCTGTGCACGGGCAAATCGAGTCCTGTGCAAGGGACGCCGGAGCGGAGGTGTTGGACCTCTTGACAATTTACGGCCAGCACTCCCCGAAGGAACTGCAGGTGAGCTTCGCCGACGGGCATCCGAACGCGCTCGGCCACGCCCTGGCGGCCCAGGCTATCCTGGATGCCATGCGGTCGCGTCCGGCCCTGAAATCCCTGTGCGAAGGAAATGGGGCCGCTGCCGCGCCGTGATTCAGACTGCTCGAGTAGACGCGTTCACAAGTGCGCCTGCACTTGCAAACGCGTCTACTCGTCCACAAGGGACTGGTTTTGGGCGATCACCTTTTCAGCGGCCCGTGGTGTCTCACTCCCCTCTACACCGGCTGCGCTCTGTGCGCCTTCTGGCCCTAGAACCTCCGGTGAGGCCACGGATAGAAGCTGAGGTGGGTGGTGTCCATGACCTGGCCGCCGGCCCCCCCCAGCAGCGAATCGTAGTTGCCGCTACCGTCCTGCACGCGCCAGTTGTAGCGCCAATTTCCGTGCCAATCGCTGCCGGACCAGTAGAGGAACTGCACGGGGTATGAATCGGAGTTGTCATTGATCTGCTTGTTATAGGCCCAGCCCTGGTTCGGCGGACCCATGAACGTGAAGCTGGTCGGATCATTGACGCCCTGGCCCATCACGCCGATTCCCATCTCTGCGAAATTATGACCGTACCGATCGTCATAAAGATTGAACTCGTACCGGCCCGTCCTTGGAAACTTGATCACCCCATCCCAACGCCAGCAGAAATTGAGGGGCCAGCGCTGGCCCCAGCCGCCCCAGTTCCAGCCCTGGGAATCGCTATGGCTGATATTCCAGTCCGAGCCGCCCGCGGGAAGCTGGTTCAACACGTAGAGCCACTTGCCATCACCGCCCAGGCTGCTCGTCCATACGGTCTCATAGTCTGCGTTCTTCAACTTGGACTCCGCGACGCCCTTGACGTTGCTGTTGTTGCCCTGATGCCACGCCCTCGCCTTCAGTCCGGGAATGGAGGGGCCCGCATAGCCCAAGGTCGTATGAAGATCGGCAAACACGTCATGGCCCTCGATGGTCTCGACACCGCCCAGAGTTCGCCCCGACGGGTGGCGCTTCCCGGATTCCTTCACCGCGAGGACCTGGTCCGCCGTCAAGCCGACCTGGACGGCGCCGCCTGCTGAAACAGAGCGGCGACTATTCCAGTGATCATCGCATCTCCGAAAAAAAGCGCACCAGGCGTTCCGTCGCGCCTCGGGGCCGGGGGTCCACGTGCTCCGGCAGGCGGTCGTAGATGGCATAAACACGCTCCCAGTAAGACCTGCACAGCGCCTCGTAGTCCGGGGAGGGGCCCGACAGATCGGCGAAAATCTGGGCGAAGAAGAGCATCTCGCGGCGGTATTCGCCCGGCGTCGGGTGGAAGGGCATCTGCCCGGTCTCCTGGCCCTCCAGACCCCGCAGAATATTCACGAATTCCTGCATCTTCCGGTGGTAGTCCTCTCGGCCGATCTGGAGCTTTGCATAATGCCCCCAGTCGGGCACGATCTCGAACAGCGGCATCCGGTCAGCGACCTGCCGGCCCTGGATTCCGAACAGCTTCTCGAAAAACTCCCCGGCGAGAGAGGCGGGACTCGCCTCTGGATTTACGAAGGACCGCGCCGCTTCGAAGAGGGAGAGCTGGTTGAGCCGCGGGGTCATGGTGAAGCAAATGCCTCCGGAATAGGGCGCGGCAGCCCGCTCCTCCTGCCGCCTGCGAAACAGCCGCTCGAAACGGTAGTGAGGATAAATGGCGTTCTCACCCTCCGTCAGGCTGAAGTCCCACGTGAGAATCCGATGCGTCTTCGCGACCTCCCGCGCCCACGCCCGGGCATCCTGCTCCCCGACGGGATTCCCGTCCGGATTGAAGCCCAGGTTGATGGCCACGGACGTGCCTGGCGGGAAGTCGGGCAGGCGCCGGACCAGATAGCTCATGGATTTCTCGACGCGGCCCGGGTCGAACTTCCAGCCGGAATGCTGGAATCTGGGGATGAATTCACCTTTCCAGCCGGGCGGAGATTCCAGGATACCCCAGCCGAAGAAGGGGGGACCCCAGGTTCCGAATTCGATTTCCGCCTCGGGCAGGTTGCGCCGGATGATCTCGGATACCTGGATGGAGGCATCAACATAAGTACAGGCGGTGCAGCCATTTCGCGAACAGCCTCCTGGATCGCCCGGGAAGATACCGACGATGCCCAGGCCCGGCAGGCGGCGGGTCCAGGCATCCCAGAGGCCGAGAACCTCGCCCCATTCCTCCCGGTCATTCGGGCAGCAGGTGCGCCAGTCGGCCCCCACCGTGGTGAGCGGGCAGAGCATCTCGACGAGGACGCCGCGATTTCGGGCGTGGCTGACCACCTCGTTCATCTGGCGGGCGAATTCGCGGCCAAAATCGGAGTCAAGGCCCCCCCGCGAAAAAAGCTTCGGCACGAGCCAAAATTCGAAGGCATTGAAACCAAACCCCGCAATCATGTCGATGAACTGAAACCATTCCCCGTCCGACCAGTGGTAGGGGAGGCCCGGATGCACCAGGTTCGGGTTATAGGCGTTGAGCAGATGCTCGGCGAAGTTGATGTAACAGATGGAGCGGGGCCGCACGGCAAGAGCCGGCTCGAGCGGGTTACTCATGGATTCACAGCCTGAGGGCTTCAGAGGGACAAGCCTATCGGAGCGGAGTTATTCCAGCACTCTACCGTAACGCACCGTTCCACACCACACGCTGGCCCTATTGACGGCCCACGATCCTGGCGTTAGGCTGTTGAGGGTATGAGCTGAAGCTTGTCGAGGAATTGCGCCAGATGATCACACAAAAGCTAGAGGAAGAGAGACGCGAGTTCGATCGAATCCAGGAGATCATGCCGGTCCGTTATCGCCTGCTCAGCGTCTCGGACATCCCGCTCGCCGACGGGGTCCGAGACGGTCAGACCATCGACATCAACCCGAAGGGCATTCTTCTCAGCGGAACGCTTCCCTCTCTTGATCTCGTCGTCCCGCTCCTCACCCAGAAAGTCCTTCTTTCGCTGGAGATTCGGCTGCCGAAGCCGCAGACAGTGGTCAAGGCTCTAGCGCGCGTGGCCTGGGTCGAGGCCGTTGACGAGGCGCGCAAACAATGCACCATGGGCCTGGCGTTCAACGAGATTGCCCTGGAGGACCGAGAGAAACTATTCGAGTTCTTGGTGCTTCAGCAGCATTGAATCAGGCCGAAAATCTCTCATAATATTCGGCGTCAGGAAACGTCTGCCCGTAGACGAGTACGGAAGTGCACCTGCATCTCCGTACTCGTCTACGGGGTCCTTCTTTGCTGAACATCCGGTCCATGCTGGACACCTCCTTCTCCTCGCTGTTTTTGGTCGCCTTGCCCTCCGTCGTCGTGGCGGTGGAGGCGACCGTTGCTGGCGAGATTCTCGGACGACTGGCCCCGGCAGCGGCCATCCATTCCGTTCTGGCGGTTCAGCGGTTGAAGAACACGATGACCGAGATTCGCCGCGCGGAGTTTCCAGGCGAATGGGACGCCGCATCGGGTCAATTCGCCGTCCGCGGGCTGAGGGGGGGTGTTTACGACCTTGTCCTTCGCACGGACAAAGGCACGATTGAGGGGGCCGACCTCCGGGTCGAAGGGGACGGACCGGAAGCTTTGACCGAGACGGACCGCGAGGCGTTGCACTCGATCATCAGGAAGATGGACGAGTTCATGAACCGGAAAAATATTTTGTTCGTGATGGGGACGCAGCGGCGGGCGAAGGTCTTGATGGACCTCTGTCGCGACCGCGTCCATCACATGGGGGATGACCTCATCTGGCGAGTAGAGATTTGGCAGTTCGAGAATCAGTACGGAGCCTGGCAACTCAGCGGCCAAGGCCTGCGGGGGCGCACGGTGCTCCACCGTGAGAAGGCCCCGCAGGCCGTGCTGGAGGCCCGCCGCTACCTGTTCGAACCGCGGCTCGGCGGCATCCTCGTGGCCGAAGACCAGCCCGTCACGCTTCCCGAATACCACGTTCCGGACGACTGGCAGACCCACCCCGGAAGCTCTCCCGTCAGAATCCCTTCTGAACGGGAGGCCTCATGAGCCAGGAAACCCCGACGTTCGGCCAGAAAACGCTGGAGCGGCTGGAGTCCCTCGGCGAATTCCTCCAGCGATTCCCGCCCGTCGTCGTCCGCACACTCAAGTCCGTCTTCGGATCGCACAACGAGCGGGTCCTCCGCGTCCTTTACCCGCTGGTGGAGCGCATCAACGCTTTGGAGCCGGAGATGGTCCGGCGGACGGATGCGGAATTGAAAGCCGGGACGGCCAGGTTCCGGGAGCGTCTGGCCCACGGGGAGATGTTGGATGATCTTCTTCCAGAGGCCTTTGCGGCGGTCCGGGAGGCGGCGAAGCGGGTTCTGCGGACGAAGGACAGCCAGCCGATGCACATGAGGCACTTCGACGTGCAGCTCATCGGGGGGATCATTCTGCACCAGGGGAAGATTGCGGAGATGGTGACGGGCGAAGGGAAGACCCTGGTGGCGACGCTTCCGGCCTATCTGAACGCGCTCGAGGGCAGGGGCGTGCACGTGGTGACGGTCAACGACTATCTGGCCCGCCGGGACCGCGACTGGATGGAGCCTCTGTTCGACTTCCTGGGGATGACGGTCGGCGCCATCCAGTCGAACATGCTGAACTCGAAGCGCCAGCAGATGTACGCCTGCGACGTGACGTACGGGACCAATAATGAGTTCGGGTTCGACTACCTCCGCGACCACATGAAGCCGTCGCTGGAGAGCCAGGTCCAGCGGGGACGCCGCTATGCCATCGTCGACGAAGTGGACAGCGTGCTGATCGACGAGGCGCGCACGCCGCTCATCATTTCCGGCCCCACGGAGGAATCGACGGACAAGTACTACAAGGCCCATGCGTGCGTCAAGCGCCTAAAGGGCATGGATAAGAACGAGTGGGAGCAGCTCACGGAGGGCCACGAAGACAAGTCGGAATTCGAGCAGCAGTGCGACTACGTCTACAGCGAGAAGGATCACTCGGTGATGATGACGGAACGCGGCATCGTCCGCGCCCAGGAGAGCCTGAATGTGGATGATTTCTACACGGGCCGGAACATCGACTGGCCGCATTTCCTCGAGCAGGCGATCCGGGCAAAAGAGATCTACAAGAAGGACGTGGACTACGTCGTCAAGGATGGCGGCATCGTCATTGTCGATGAATTCACCGGCCGCCTCATGGAAGGCCGCCGGTGGAGCGATGGACTCCACCAGGCCATCGAGGCCAAGGAGCACCTGCGGATCAAGGAGGAGAACCAGACGCTGGCGACGATTACTTTCCAGAATTTTTTCAAGCTGTATGACAAGATCGCGGGAATGACGGGCACGGCGATGACGGAGGGGGCGGAGTTCTTCAAGATATACAAGCTGGAGGTGGTGGCCATTCCCCCGAACAAGCCTCTGAGGCGCATCGAGCATGCCGACTTCATTTTCGGCACGTCGAAGGAGAAGTACAGGGCGATCGAGGAGGAGATCGTCGAGGTGCACGAGACGGGCCGGCCGATCCTCGTCGGCACCATCTCCATCGAGAGGTCGGAAATGCTGAGCGAGCGGTTGCGCCGGCGGGGCATCGAGCACGAGGTGCTGAACGCCCGGCATCACGAGCGCGAGGCCCAGATTATCGCCCTCGCGGGCCAGAACGGACGCGTCACCATCGCCACGAACATGGCGGGCCGCGGCACCGATATCGTCCTTGGGCCCGGAGTCGCCGAGCTGGGCGGCCTCCATATCGTCGGCACCGAACGGCACGAAGCCCGCCGCATCGATAACCAGCTCCGCGGCCGGTCCGGCCGGCAGGGCGACCCCGGCTCGTCCCGCTTCTTCCTCTCCCTGGAAGACGACCTCATGCGCCGGTTCGCGTCGGACCGGATGAGGTCGCTGATGCAGCGTTTCGGCCTCAACGACGGCCAGCCCATCGAGTCCAACCTCGTCTCCCGTTCGATCGCCCGCGCCCAGAAGCGCGTGGAGGAATACCACTTCGAGATTCGCAAGAACCTCCAGGAATACGATGAGGTCATGAACGAGCAGCGCAAGCTCATCTATGGCCTTCGCCAGGAATTCCTTCAGGGCCGCAACATGAAGGAAACGCTCCTCGAATGGAGCGACGACTGCCTGTCGGGCGCGATCGATCACTTCCTGCCGGGCGATCCCCGGGCCGGCGAGTGGCAGATTCCCGGCCTCTGCCAGTGGTTCAAGCGCAAGTTCACCGTGGAGGTCGCCCCCGCCGACCTTGAAGGGAAATCCAGCGAGGCCATCCAGAACCTGCTCCTGCAGCGGGTCCGCCAGAAGTACGAGGAGCGTGAACGCGCCGAGGGGCCCGAGAACATGCGGACCATCGAGCGTTTCCTCCTCTTGGAGACCATGGATACCAAGTGGAAGGATCACCTGTATTCCATGGACATGCTCCGGGCCGGCATCGGCCTGCGCGGCTACGGGCAGGTGGACCCGAAGATCGTCTACAAGAAGGAGGGTTACGAGATTTTCGAAGAGATGTACAACTCGATGAAGGACGAGGTCGGCGACTATCTCTTCCGGGTCCGGATCGCCAAGGAGGAGGCCCAGGAGATTCTGGACCAGAACTACCATGAAGGCCAGGCCATCCACGAGGAGTTCCAGGGCCAGGCCGGAGGCCAGACGGCCGCCGCCGCCGGTTCCACGCCCGAGCGCCTCGAGCCCCAGCGCCGTGAGACCCCGAGGGTGAAGCGGAATGACCCCTGCCCCTGCAATTCCGGCAAGAAGTACAAGAACTGCTGCATGTTAAAGGATTCGATCGCTTAAAGCGGGTGACACCCGCAACCCCACAAGGCCCGGAAAGGCGTCAGGGTTCAAGAATCACCTGATACCGGACACCTTCCAGCTTCTCCGCGTGGCGCGGAGAAGGCGGGCGAAACCCGCAAGCCAACAAGGAAGGGAAAGAAGTCAGGTTTCAAGAAACACGTGACATGGCTTCAAACCTTTGCGCGCGGCGTTGAGAAGTTGCGTCCTGACTGCACATGGCTTCAAATTCGTCGTGGGGTCCCCTTCACCCCCGGCCCTCTCCCCAAGGAAGGGGGAGAAAGTTTGGGTCTGTAATGCATTGATAGACAAACACATCAGCATCCCGCACTCCCCTTGGGAGATGGCCGGGGTGAGGATGGCGGGTGCGAAAAACCTACGACAAACTTAGGAATCGATGCACGGAGGCCCTCATGAACATGCCACCGCTTGACGAGCTTTCTACAGGATTCGTCGGGCTGGTCCTTGCCGCGGGAGAAGGCCGGCGTCTGAAGGCCTGTTCGGACCAGCCGAAGCCGCTCGTGCCCGTTGGCGGCCGGCCGCTCATCGAATACAGTCTCGAGCCTCTTGCCCGGGCCGGCATCCGCCGCGCCATCGTCGTCCTCGGACACCGCGCCGAGGAGGTCCAGCAGTATCTCCTCGATCGCCGGCCCTTCGGCCTCGACTTCCAGTTCGTCCGGCAGCATCCCCTCAACGGCACGGCGGGTGCCGTGGAATCCGCCCAGGAGGCGCTGGCCCGCCGGCCCTTCCTCATGACCTACGCGGACAACCTGTGCCAGTACGCGTTCGGGCCGTTGCTCCGGGAGCACGAGGAGCAGGGGAACTCGGCCACCCTGAGCCTTTTCGAGACGGCGGAGCCCTCGAACCACGGCATCGTCGAAATCCGCGGACGCCGGATTCTCTCCATGGAAGAACGGCCTGTCCGGCCGCGTTCGAACCTGGCCTTCGCCGGCACCGCCCTGTTCGAGCGGGAAATCTACGCCGTTCTGCCGGAGGTTCCGACCCAGCCCGGCGGTGAGAAGTACCTCACCGACGCCATTCCTCTCCTTCTGGCCCGCGGCAAGGCCGTGGGCTATTCTCGCATCAAAGGTTGGCGGCTCAACATCAATCGGCCAGAGGATATTGCCGAGGCCGAAGCGAGACTGGCTCGCTCCGGAGATTCCCATTCGCCGGCAGGTCCCCACTCATGACGACTCCACGCCACGCCGATCCCGATTCCAACGGAGTGATGCGCTCCGTGCTGCTGGACCTGGCCTATGGCACGGTCCTCGTGGCGGCCAGCCCCTTCCTGCTTTACCGGCTGCGGACCTCGGAGCGCTATCGGGCCGGACTGGCCGAGCGTCTCGGGTCCGTGTCGCCCCGGGCCGGGGGACGCCGTTGCCTCTGGCTGCACGCGGCCTCCGTCGGAGAAGTCCAGGCCTGCCGGCCCCTCGTCCAGAAGTGCCGAGGCACGTGGCCCGACCTGGACCTCGTCATCTCGACGCAGACCCTGTCGGGCCGGAGGCTGGCGGAACAGGCCTGCCCCGGATGCCGGGTGCTCACCTTCCCCCTGGATTTGAGCCCCATCGCCGGCAAGGTGCTGGACCGCATCCGGCCCGACTGCGTGGCGCTCGTCGAGCGCGAGATATGGCCCAATTTCATCACCGCAGCCGCCCGCCGCAACGTCCCCGTCCTCCAGGTCAACGGCCGCATCACCCTCTCTTCGCTCCAGGCCTACCGGTGGCTCTATCCGGTCATCGGACCCGCCCTGCAGGCCGTCGCGTGCTTCGGAGTCCAGACCGAAGAATACGCGGAGCGGTTGCGGGCCCTGGCTGTCCCTTCCGGCCGCATCGAGGTCACGGGCAACCTCAAGTACGACAGCGTGCCCCTGTCCGTGCCTGATGCGGAGCAGGCCCGCCTGCGGCAAGAGACGGGCCTGCGGCCCGGCGAGCCGGTCTGGGTCTGCGGCAGCATCCATCCCGGGGAGGAGGGCATCCTGGTCCGGGCCTACCAGTCGGTCCGGCGTCATCATCCCGCGCTGAGGCTGGTGCTCGCTCCCCGGCATCTGGAAAAGCTGCCGGAACTGGAGCGCTCGGTGGCCGCGCTGGGCGAGTCCACGGTTCGAAAGTCGGTCCGGCCGTTCAGCGGCTTGCCCGAGACGCCCGGCGAGGCGAAAATCCTGATGCTGGACACCATGGGGGAGCTTCGGGCTCTGTACAGCCTGGCCACGGTAGTCTTCGTCGGTGGGACTCTGATGCCGGTGGGCGGCCACAATCTCCTGGAGCCCGCGGCCCTCGGGAAGCCCGTGCTCTTCGGCCCGCACGTCTTTCAACAGGAGGCGGATGCCCAGGCCCTCGTGGCGGCCGAGGCCGCCGTGGCCTGCGGCTCGGCCGATCGAGTAGCGAAACGCCTCCTCGGATTGTTTAATGACCCTGCCGGGATGGAAGCCATGGGCCAGCGTGCCCGGGCGGTCTTCCGGGCCCATCAGGGCGCTGCCCGAAAGACCCTGGAACTTTTGCGCCAGTTCATTGAAGAAGGGAAGCATAAGCCATGAGCAGGCGTGGCCGACACCTCTTCACCTCGGAATCGGTGGCCATGGGCCATCCGGACAAGATTGCCGACCAAATCTCGGACAGCGTGTTGGATTCTGTCCTGTCGCAGGACCCGATGGGGCGCGTGGCCTGCGAGACCCTGGTGACCACGGGTCTGGTGGTCGTTTCCGGGGAGATCACCACCTCGGCGTCGCTCGACATCCCCGCCATTGCCCGGCGCACCATCCAGCGCATCGGCTACGACGACCCGGCCACGGGCTTCGACCACCGGAGCTGCGCAGTGGTGGTTACCGTCGGCAAGCAGTCGCCCGACATCTCCCAGGGCGTCACCGGCGGCCAGGGACTCCGCAAGGAGCAGGGCGCCGGCGACCAGGGCATGATGTTCGGCTTTGCCTGCCGCGAGACCCCGGAGCTCATGCCCCTGCCCATCTCCCTCGCTCACCGGCTTGTCGCCGCGCTGGCCCGCGCCCGCCAGCAGCGCCTCCTCCCCTTCCTCCGGCCCGACGGAAAATCCCAGGTCACCGTCGAATACGAGAACGGCAGCCCGCGGCGCGTCCATACCGTCGTCCTCTCCAACCAGCATACCGATGACGTCTCCTACGAGACCCTCCGTTCCCACATCATCGAGAACATCATCCGCCCGACCATTCCCGGCCACTTCCTCGACGGCGATACGGTCTATCACATCAATCCGACCGGTCGCTTTGTCATTGGCGGCCCGCACGGCGACACGGGCCTCACGGGCCGTAAGATCATCGTCGATTCCTATGGCGGCAGGGGCCGTCACGGCGGCGGTGCCTTTTCCGGAAAGGACCCGACCAAGGTGGACCGCAGCGCCGCTTATGCCTGTCGCTGGATCGCCAAGAACATCGTCGCCGCCGGCCTCGCCGACGTCTGCGAGATACAGGTCTCCTACGCCATCGGCGTCGCCAAGCCCCTCTCCGTCATGGTCTACACCGAGGGCACCGCCAAAATCCCCGAGGAAAAGATCGAGAAATTGGTCCTCGACCATTTCGACCTGACGCCCGCTGGCATCATCCGGTCGCTCGACCTCCGCCGTCCCATCTATGAGGCCACGGCCTACCACGGGCACTTCGGACGCGAAGACGCCGGCTTCACCTGGGAACGCACGGACCGGGCCGACGAGCTGAGAAAGGCGGCGGGCATATGAAACACCACGTCAAGGACATCTCCCTCGCTGGGGCCGGGCGACTCCGCATCGAGTGGGCCGAATCCCGCATGCCCGTCCTCATGGCTCTCCGGAAAGGTTACCGGGAGTCCAGGCCCCTCCGGGGCATGCGCATCGCCGGCTGCCTCCACGTGACCAAGGAGACCGCCGTGCTCGTGCGCACCCTGGTCGCGGCCGGCGCGGAAGTCTCCTGGAGCGGGTGCAACCCGCTCTCGACTCAAGACGATGTCGCTGCCGCCCTCGCCTCCGAGGGCGTTCCCATTTATGCCTGGCACGGGCAGAATCGCGACGAGTTCTACGATTGCATCGAGCGGACCCTGGAACTGCGGCCCACCCTGACGCTGGACGACGGGGCGGACCTCATCTTCACGACGCACCGCAGTCATCCGCAGTTGTGCCGCGAGATTTACGGTGGGACGGAAGAGACGACAACCGGGGTGCACCGCCTCCGGGCCATGGCCAGGGACGGCGTGTTGAAGTTCCCCGTGATCGCGGTGAACGACTCGGAGACGAAGTGGGACTTCGACAATGTTTACGGCACGGGCCAGTCTTCGCTCGACGGCATTCTGCGCGCCACGAGTGTGCTGATCGCGGGCAAGAAATTCGTAGTCGCCGGTTACGGACACTGCGGCCGCGGCGTCGCCATGCGGGCCCGGGGGCTCGGCGCCCTCGTCATCGTCACCGAGGTCGCCCCCATCGCGGCCCTCAAGGCCACTCTCGAAGGTTTCCAGGTCATGCCCATGGATGAAGCCGCCGCCGTCGGCGACCTCTTCATCACCACCACCGGCATGAAGGACGTCGTCGTCCGGCGTCACTTCGAAAAGATGAAGGACGGTGCCATCGTCTGCAATACCGGACACTACGACTGCGAGCTGAACCTGACCGATCTCGCCGCCCTGGCGTCCGGTCGCCGCGAGATTCGATCCAATAACGAGGAATACGCCCTGCGGGATGGACGCCGCATCTATGTTCTTGCCCAGGGCCGGCTCGTCAACCTCGCCGCCGCGGAGGGCCACCCCTCGGAAGTCATGGATATGTCCTTCGCCAACCAGTTCCTCGCCCTGAAAAAGCTCGCTGAGGAAGGCCGGTCCCTCGAGAAAAAGGTCTATGAGCTGCCCCGGGAGCAGGACCAGGAGATCGCCCGCATCAAGCTCGAGACCCTGGGCGTCTCCATCGATGCCCTCACGCCCGAGCAGGAAGTCTACCGCACCGATTACTCCGCTGGCACCTGAGCGCGGTTCATCGTTGTATGGCCCGAATCATCAAAACCATCGAGATCGAGGGACAACCAGCGGTGGCGCTGTTCGACACGGGGGCAACTTACACCTATGTCCGGGCCAGCTTGTTGGCCAAGGCCCCGCGACGAAGAGTCAAGAAGCCTGTCCGTGTGGCCCTTGGCGGACAAAAGATCGCCATAACCGAAATTTGCTTGATGGACGGAAAGATCGAAGGGTTGAGCTTCTTCGGCGATGCCGTTCCGGTCAAGAACCCTGGGCCGGCCAATGGGCATGCCCTCGATGCGATCATTGGCGCGCTCACCTTGGAGCGGTGGGAAATCCAGCTCGATCCCAGGAAAGGGACGCTCGACTTGAATGGCCTGCGCCGCCGGGAATTTACGGAATACTGAACAAGGACCCCCGTGCAGGAAGCGCCAGGAAATGCATGTCCACCGATGATCTTCTCGCTATTGACGTCCATGGGCACTATGGACACTACCGGCGCGGCCGTAGTGGTCTCGTCGATGAGTTCATGACGGGCGACGGGCAGAGGGTGGCCGAACGCGCCCATCAGGCCCGCACGCGGCTCACCATCGTCTCACCGCTTCTCGCCTTGCTTCCCCGCGGCCAGGCCGATGCCGCTGCCGGAAATGAGGAGGCCGCTCGCATCGTTCCCCAGGTCGCCGGCCTCCTCCAGTGGGTCGTCCTCCACCCGTTTCAGCCGAAGACCTTCGAGCAGGCGGAACGGATGCTGGGCGTGCGCGGCTGCGTCGGGATCAAGATTCACCCGGAGGAGCATCTCTACCCGGTCCGCGAGCAGGGCCGGAAGCTCTTCGAGTTTGCCGCGGGCCGTCGGGCCATCGTCCTCACCCACAGCGGGGAGGCTCACAGCATGCCCGAGGACCTGGTGGACCTGGCGAACGATTTCCCGGAAATGGCTCTGATCCTCGCCCATCTCGGATGCGGGCACGACGGCGACCCGGGCCATCAGGTCCGGGCCATCCAGAAGAGCCGGCACGGCAACGTGTACGTGGACACCTCGAGCGCCCAGAGCATCATGCCGGGCCTGATCGAATGGGCCGTGAAGGAGATCGGGGCCGACCGTCTTCTCTATGGCACGGACACCCCGCTCTATTTCGCACCGATGCAGCGGGCGAGAATCGACCACGCCCAGCTTGCGGACGAGGAGAAGCGCCAGATTCTCTGCGGGAACGCGGAACGACTCTTTGGGCTCGCTTGATTTCTTTTCGGACAAGAACTCAGAAAGGAAGAACAATGGCCAGGAAATCATCCGGGAGGCAGATTCTGACCGGGGTGATCGGCTACGGCGGCTCCTTCAACATGGGGATGCACCATCTCAACTCCATGAAGGCGGCCGCGGGGCTCGTGCCCTGCGCGATCTGCGACGCGGACCCCGCTCGAGTGGAACAGGCCCGCAAAGATTTCCCCGGCCTCGAACATTATTCGGACGTGGGAGAGATGCTCAAGAAGTCGCCGGTCCAGCTCCTGACCGTGATCACGCCGCACAACACCCATGCCGCGCTGGCCATCCAGTGCCTCAAGGCCGGCCGGCACGTCATCACGGAAAAGCCCTTCGCCATCTCGGTGAAGGAATGCGATGCCATGATCGCAGCCGCCCGGAAAGGCCGCCGCATGCTCAGCACCTACCATAACCGGCATTGGGACCACAACGTCCTGGGACTCACTCGAGCGATCCGCAAGGGCTGCATCGGCGACGTCTTTCGCGTCGAGGCGGCCTCGGCGGGCTACGGCAGGCCGGGTACCTGGTGGAGAAGCGACAAGAAGATTTCGGGCGGGTTCATGTTCGACTGGGGCGCGCATTTTGTCGAGTGGATGCTTCAGATTGTGGACCAGCCGATGACGGACATCTCTGGCTACTTTCAGAAGCGGGTGTGGGATCACGTCACGAATGAAGACGAAGGCATCGCTGTGGTGCGATTCGGGAACGGGGCCGTCGCGAGGCTCGAGATGAGCAGCATCGCGGCCGCGGGCGCGGAAATGTTCCGCATCCTCGGCACGAAAGGGGCCATCACCGCCAATTGGGAGTCCTTCACCGTGCACCGCGTGGGCCGTTCCGGCAAAGTCGTTCCCAAAGTCTGCAAGTACCCGAAAGGGGAGCACCACAAGTTCTATGCGAACATCCGGGACCATCTGCTGGAGGGCGTGCCGTTGATCATCACGCCCGAATGGGCGCGGCGCGTGATCCAGGTGCTCGACTATGCCGGCATCTCCCACCAGAAGGGCCGCAGCATCGCGGTGCGGTATCCTTAATGAAATCCATTGAGGTTTACGCGGCCAAATCGGCCCTGCCTGCGCCTCGGACCGCGCGCCTGCCTCTGCGTCCGGCACGCACGCAGACGGGGCAGGCAGGCTGGAGAAGGTCGGGTTACCAGGTCCCATTTCCCGGACCTGTCCTCCCGCAGGGAGCCGGTTGCGGCGTGCGAAGGTTTCTCACTCAGCTCTCTTCGCTCACTCACGCTCCGGAGTGATGGGCCGCTCCCGATGTGGCCTGCCCGCGCGGTAGCCTTCGAGCCGCTCGCGGATGGATTCCACCAAGACCGCCTGCCCGGCGGCTGCGGCCTTTTCCTGGGCTTCTGCCGCCCAGCGCTCCGCTTCGGCAAAATCTCCGGCCTCCGCCCAGGCTGCGGCCATGACGTCGAGCGCCCGGGCGGACCCCTCTCTGGCGATTTCGAGGACCCGCCGGGCGAGCGCCAGCGCCTCCTGCCCGTCGCGCTGCTCCGCCTGCGGATGCGTCGCCCGCAGCCAGGCCAGATCGAGAGCCGGCGCTGGCCAATCCGGCTTGAGCCGCATGGACTCCCGGTAGGCGGCTGCGGCCTCGTTCGCTTCGCCTGTTCGTAAGCGCGCCTGTGCGAGTTGGTAGAAGGCTTCTGCATGTCCCGGATCGGCCTGGACAACGCGGCTGAACTGTTCCGCCGCCTCGGTCCATCGTCGCTCCCGAGACAGCACGATGCCCAGGTTGTAGCGGGCGCCCGAGTAGCCGGGCTGGAGGCGCAGGGCTTCCCGGAGGTGTTCGACCGCCTCGGCCAGTCGGCCGCGGCGCGCGAGGAGATTCCCCAGGTTGTTGTGGGCGGCAGCATGGTCCGATCGGGCTTCGAGGCACGCCCGGAAATGCCATTCGGCCTCCTCGAGGCGACCTTTTCCGGCGAGCAGGAGGCCCAGATTGAAATGGGCGGCGGCATGCCCCGGCTGCAAACGGACAGCCTCGGCCAGGCACGCGGAGGCGGCGTCGAGGTCCCCTCCCTTCATCTCGAGGCTGCCCAGGTTGTTGAAGGCTTCCGCGTTGTGCGGGGACAGGCGCACGGCCTGGCGCAGGTGTTCCCGGGCCTCGGTGGGACGGTCCCGGCCAGCGAGAAGGACGCCCAGATTGTTGTGCGCTTCCGCGTCATCCGGGTCGATCTCCAGGGCGCGGGCAAGATGGGATTCCGCGTGTTCGTACTTGCCCATCTCGGCCAGCGCGGCGCCCAGGTTCACGTGAGCCAGCGCGTTCCGCTCGTTCAGCCTCAGGGCGTGCCGGAAGAGGGTGACGGAGTTGCGCCAGTGCCGAATCTGCGCCGAGGTGCCGGCCGCGAGAGCCGCGAGGACCAGGCCGGCCGCCAGGCCAAGCAGCAGGCGACGCCGCGGCCACGAGGCCGGAACAAGGCCCGGAGCACACCAGCCCATGATGACGAACAAACCGATCTGCGGAAGATAAGTGTAGCGGTCCGCCATGGCCTGGGCACCCGCCTGCACGAGGCCGATGACCGGAAGAAGCGTCACGAGATACCAGAGCCATCCGGCGGCGAGCGCCGGGCGGCGCGGGGCTTGCCAGAGGGCGACGGCCGTAGCGGCGGCCAGGAGGAGGGCGCAGCCGGAGACCTGCCAGGCGGGCCGTGGCAGATCGGGCAGGGGGTAGAACACGGAGAGATCCGCAGGCCAGAAGGTCTTGCCGAGGTAGGCCAGATAGGCGCAGGCGGCGTTGCCGAGGCGCTCCCTGAGCGGGAGGGCGTGCAGGCCCGTCACGGCCCCGCCCCGCTGCTGGGCCACGAAGGTGACGGCGGCGGACGCGGCCGCGAGGACGAACAGGGGGGTCTTTTCGAGCGCGAGCCGCTCGAAGGACGCGGCGGCGGCGGCCGTGCGGGGGCCCGACGCCGGGGCGTGCCGGTCATCGCGGGGCAGCCCGGTCGTGGGCTGGCATCGCCCGAGAGGCCACACGTCGAGAACCAGGAACAGGAATGGCCACGTGACGAGCATGGGCTTGGCCATGAGGCCGAGGGCAAGAAGAAGCGCGACGAGAACGTAACGTCCCACGCCGGGCCGGCGCGCATACCGCTCGTAGGCCAGGAGCGCCAGCAGGCCGAAGAGGCCGCTGAGAACGTCCTTGCGCTCGGACACCCAGGCCACGGACTCGACGCGGAGCGGGTGCAAGGCGAAGAGCAGCGCGGCGAACACGCTGGCCGCGTTCGAGCCGGTCATCCGGGCTAGGACAAGAAACAGGAGCACCGCGTTCAGGCCATGAAGCGCCACGCTGGTCAGATGATGCCCGCTCGGATCGGGTCCGAAAACCTGCACATCGAGCATGTGGGAGAGCCAGGTGAGCGGATGCCAATTCGAGGCATGGAAGGTGGTGAAGGCCCAGAGGACGCCTTGGCGGGTGAGGCCCGCGTTCACGGGCGCGTTCTCCGTGATGTACTTCGGATCGTCGAAGTTGATGAAGTCGTGCTGCACGGCGGGCAGGAAGGCGGACAGGGCGATCAGAAGAACAGCGGCGGCGAGAAGGATCGTCTGCCGAGTGGACCGGCTGGTGCTCATGGGCGTGCGGGCGCGACCTCGAGCCCGCAGAATCCGGACCAGCGCCGGGCCCCGCAGTGGGCGAGATGCAGCCACGAGAGGAGAGCGGAAAGCTCCGCGCCGTCTCCGTGCGCGTGGCGTTCCGCAGAGGAGAGATTCGCCTCGAGAACGAGGGTGTGCCGGCCCGGACCGAGGCCGCTGGCAACGATCGTGCGGGCCGCGGCGTGGTGCGGCAGCGCATGGTAGCAGCTCACGTCCGACGCCGGTCGGCCGTCGATCCGGACACCGAGTCGGCCGCCGTGCCGGAGCAAGGGGTGCACCAGCGCAGCGGCCGTCCCCTCGAAGCTCAACTCCGCCTGGGCGTCCGCATCCCCCGTCCACCGCACCTCCTCACCCAGCCCGCGCCAGTCGCCCGTGAGCCGGAAGCGGCTGGCCGGAACGAAGCTCCACGGGCCTTCCCCGAGGCGGCGGAAACGAAGCTCGCGAACACGAACCTGATTCAGGCGCTTCTGAGTGGAAGGGTCGTAGGCTCCCAGGCGGTCGTAGGAGGCCCAGACGCGGTCTGGCTCGACCTCGGCGAGGGAGCCGTAGCCCGTCGACGGGCCGTACCAGATGTTCTCGGACTGAAGGGGCTGTTCCCGCGAGTCGAACAGGGGCATGGGCGGACTCCAATGACGCCCGCCGTCCGCAGTCCAGTGGACGACCGTCTCGGGCCGCCCAGTGAGCAGGAGGATGAGTCCATTCCGGAGGCGGAGGAGGCGCGGGAAGACGGCCCCGAAGGGACACAGTTCGAGGGCGGACCAGGTGAGGCCCCCGTCGAGGGACCGCATCTGGATACAGGGCGTCTGGTGGCCGCGGATGCGGCCGACCAGGAGAAGCTCCGGGCCCACGCTCCCTGCCGCGCCTCCGGCCGGTGCGGTCTCCACGATCTCGTTCTCCTCGCAGAAGTCGCCGAAGGGCGGCCGGCGTCCCTCCGTGACCAGGGAAAGAAGATGGAAGGAACGGCCGGAGTCACGGCTCTCCGCCAGATAGAGATGGGTCGATCCCCGAGTGGGCCCGAAAAGCGCCTCGTGCAGACTGCCCGCCCGGTCCGAGACGCCCTGAAGCCGGATGCTGCCCAGGAGAAGGACCCGGCCCAGGCTGTCCGTGGTCACCTGGGCGAGGGTGATGTTCTCGTGCTCGGGCACGTCCAGCTCGGCCTCGAAGGGCTGCCATTGCCGGCCGTCCGAGGAGACCACGAAGCGGGACCACAGACGCCTGGCGGACGCGGAGGCGTCATCGGCCGGAACGAGAGCCGAGGCGAGCCAGCGGCCGTCGGGCAGCCGGATGGGCTGCCTCCGCACGATAGCGCTGCCGGCCGGTTGTTCCTCCCACGGGTCTTCGAGCCGTGCCCTTCGGAAGTGGCGGCGATCGTCCCGCGGCCAGTACCGAGGCGCCTCGAGGCCGTAGTCGGGTCCCGAGGCGCAGAACAGCTCGACGGACCCGTCCGGCATGCGGGCGAGCTTGTTGGGAAACCAGCAGTAGAAATCGGACTCGGCGACCCGGACGTCGGGGCCGGTCTCGACCCGTACCCTTTCGGCAGGGAGGGATTCGAGGCGGCTTCGGCCGGCGAGGTGGAGCGCGGCTGCCTCATCGTCATCGAGGGCGACCGGAAGGAGCTGGACCGCCGCGAGGAGGCCGTCCAGCCGGGCTGGCATGTCCGCCTGGCCCTGGAGGCCCGGCTGCCGCGAGGGGCAGCCGAGGAAGAGCCGCGATGGCGTACGGGAGGGTTCGAATCGGAGCGCCGGCGGTGAGCGCCGGCGTGCATAGCATTCGCCATCGACGTAGAGGCGGACCTCGCCGGAGGCATCCCAGGTCAAGACGGCGTGATGCCAGCGTCCGGGCTCGAACCGCATCATGGCCCGCCAGTCGCCAGAGAGATACATCCAGGCCTGGCTGCCGCCGGCCGCGGCGATGAGACGGCCGTTGTTGAAGAGGCAGCCCAGGGCCTCTTCTCCGGAATCGAACAGGACGTGCGGGAAATCGCTGGCAGGCCAGTCCGGCTGAAACCACGCTGCCAGGCTGCCCGAGGGGCCCACGTCGCCGGGCCGCAGCTCGGCCCAGAGCGTGTCCGGCCCGCAAGTCGTACCGCCCGGAGTCCAGCGTCCCCACAGGCCGGTGCGCATCGGCTCGCCGACCTGCCAGACCGCGTAAGTTCTGGGATCGTACTGGAGGCCATCGAGGTGGACGATTCCGGGTCCGAAGGCGACGAGCCGCGCTCGGGCACGATCGGTGTCCATGGCGCGGACCGTGGCGGCGAGGCGCTGCCACGAAGCAGCGTCCGCAGCGACGAAGCCGGGCGTGGCTTCGGTGGATCGGTCGCTCCTGCCAGCCATCTCCACGTTGAGCGCCACGGTCGTCCGCGTCCGCAGCAGAAGGCAGAGGGCGACAAAGATGCCGCTTCCGCGGCCGTTGAGATATTCAGCGGGATTCACCTCGGGAAGTTCGATCTCGAGAAAGTCGCCCCGGCATCGGGGACGCCAGACGATGATGCCCGGGCCGGACCAGCCTGGGCCGTCCTCGAGGGAGAGCGGCGCTCGGGTGGAGAGACCTTCGAGGGAGTTGCCCTGCGAAAGAGCGCGGCCGAGCAGGTTGCGGCATCCCGAGTGGATGGCCGCGGCCGGCCCCAGGGGCGATTCCACCATTTCGGGCCTGACAGGACCTAAGGGCCTGTCCGCGAGGAGGGCGATGGAGGAAGGGAAAGGCTGTCCGCTGGCCATGGAGAAAGGAAAGTATACCTCCAGCGATGGCATGGAGAAAGACCGGGCCTGCGCGTTCAGGCAGCATACGGCCCGCTTCCCGCCCCCTCACGATTCGCTTTGAACCGCGCGGGCGAAATCGCCGGCGGAATCCAGCATGGGGCAAGGCTTCTTCTCCACCAGTTTCAGGATCGAGCGTTCGTCCTTGAAACCGACACCCGTGACGAGGCAGACGATGGCGGCGTCGGCCTGAACCTCGCCGGAGGCGCGGGCGGCGAGGGCGCCGGCGAGAGCCGTGGCGCCTGCGGGCTCGCTGAAGATGCCCTCCTCAAGGGCCAGGCGCGCCTGGGCCTCGGCGACTGCGGCATCGCTGACGAGATGGCCGTTGCCGCGGGTGGCTCGACAAGCCCGGACCGCGGCGTCACCATCAATGACGGTGGCCACCTGCAGGCCGCTGACGCTCGTGGTGCACGTCACCGCCTGAGCGCGGTCGAGGCCGCGGCGGAGCGGCCCGGCAATGGTGTTGTTGCCTTCGGGCTGCACGCATTCGACGCGGGGAAGCCGCGCCGCCCGGCCTTGTCCAACGGCCTCCTGGAAGCCCTCGGCCACCGACACGGCGAGGCCGCCTCCGCCCGCCGGACAGAAAACATGGTCGATGCCGCTCGGAATCTGCCGGGCCAGCTCGTGCGCGAGGGACCTTACCCCGGCCATGCCCACGGGCGAGTAACGGAAGGCGCTGATCTGGAGAGACGCGTCGGGCCGGCTGGACTGCTGCTCCTCGAGCACGGCAAGGACCTCCGCGGTCACCGCGGGATCGAGTCCAAAGCCCCGGATGCGATAGAGCCGGGCGCCGTAAGCGAGCATCTGCCGGAGCTTCGACTCCGGCGCGGTCTCCACGATGGCGATCGAGCACGCCACACGCCCCGCGGCACAGTAGGCGGCCAGGGACGCGCCCGTGTTCCCGCTCGACGTCGCTAGACAGAGCTTCTTCGCCCGGACCAGCATGTCGGAGACCGCAGCAGCAGCAAACCGATCCTTGAACGAGCCCGTGGGATTCGCGCTCTCCAGCTTGAAATAGAGACGCGAGAGACCGGCCGAAGGCCCGATCCGGCGGGACCGGACGAGGGGCGTGTTTCCTTCACCAAGGGTCAGCAGCATGGGCGGATCATAGCACTCTTGGACAGATATGTGATTGAGGGATTGAAGGAGTGAATGATGGGGTGGTGGGTCTTGCCTGGGAAGCAGGTAGCAAGAAGAAGGTAGCAAGAAAACTCAAATCTCACCTCTCGGACGGAACGCTGACGCGTTCCGCTACGGAATTCATACCTCATGGACTTGACCTGATCGTCCTCCCCGAACTGATGGAGAAGTTACGTTGTTTCTCAGGAGAAATTCGAGTCATGCTGGCGCTGATCCCTCGATCCCTTGTATCACTGACCCTCTTCAAGTTCCAACCACCTCCACTTCGAGGTCATCCAGCCAGCTCGTGCCGCGGCCGTCCTGCCTGAAGATCAAGTAAATGGCGCTGACGTCGGGCGGCGGGGGGCCGTGAATCTCGACGCTGACACGCGTCCAGTCCTTCGTGCCGCAGAGCCTGCGGGAACAGACGTAGGGGTAACGTTCCGGGTAATTATAGACGCCCCAGCGCACGGCCAGGCAGACGCCGCGGCCCTCGACGCCTTCGGTTCGAATGTAACCTGATACACGGAAGCCGATGCCGGGCGTCCATCGCTGAGTCCACGCCCCGTCCCCCTCGCGGTCCATCACCCATTCCGCCGGGCCCGGCGACTGCTTCGAGATTTTCAAGGAGCAGCGGTCGGACCGGCCGAAGTCCCGACACCATTGCGCGCCCTCGCCCTGGGGCAGCCAGGGCCACGGGTCCGTCGCGCCGGGACTCGGTTCGTCGAGCCGCATCCCGGCCGCGAAGCTCGTCTTGCGCTCGTAGGCCGGCAGCTCATCGAAGCCGTTGAAGGTGACGGGCGGGACATGCTCGGCCCGCTCGAGGAGTGCCCGGGCCTGCTCATCGGGACACGACCGGATGCGGAAATGGGGGCACAGGGTACGCCCCAGCTCCTCGCGGTCATAATGCGCCATGAGGTGGATGTCGTAGCCCCAGTTGCAGACGCCAAAGCTGGTGCGGTCCGCGGTCTCCCCGACGAGCTCGAAGGCGGGATGGTTGCCGGGATCGAAGGCGGGGAGGAAGAGGCCGCCGCGCCGGAAGGCCTTGGGCTTGGGGATGCCGGTGGCCATGTGATTGATGGGCATTTTCCACACCTTGCCGTCGGCGGCCTCAGCGAGGAGATACTGGTATTTTTTCTCCCACATCCCCGGGAAGGCCACGTTGGGGCCCGGGATGTCGTTGTACCACGGGTCCGCGTACTCGAAGGCGACCCGCTCGGGTCCGTCCAGCACCTCCGGGCTATGAATGTCCGCAAAACACTCGAAGTCATAGACGTAGGAGCCGAGGTCCTCGTCCCAGGTGAGTGTGACCACTCGACGGGACGTCGCAACGCCGCCCAGGTCCCTCGTCGTCACCGCCAGGGAAAATCGGTCCGAGCCTTCGCCAAGGGTCTCGAGCCGAACCAGCTCGGTGGTGGCGAGCACACGATGCTGGAAAACCCAGAAAAGCTGGACACCGGAGATCAACGGACGTCCACCGGGCGCGAGCTTCAGGTCCCGGAGATTGACGGGCTTCGGATTGCCGTCGAAGTAACGCAGGTTCTGCTCCGGCTGCTCGACGACCTGGTGCTCGAGACGAGCGATGGGCTCGCCGCGGTCGCAAATCCAAAGGTCGCCGGCGCAGACGCCGCCCAAGGTGCGAAACTGAAAACAAGGCTTATGGGACATGGCTGCTCCCGCTGAGACGTGAAATCAAAGATAGGAGGCAA
The DNA here is from genome assembly GCA_016179685.1 of Planctomycetota bacterium. Lineage (GTDB taxonomy): Bacteria > Planctomycetota > PUPC01 > JACPCR01 > JACPCR01 > JACPCR01. The sequence continues at coordinate 35,157 of JACPCR010000101.1, forward strand.
AGCATCTGAAATCCAGTTCATCAAGGTGGGGCGCTTTCTCTAGAAAGTCTCCAGAGCCTGAGGCCGGCGAGGGGCCACGCCCGATGGCCTCCCGGCAGGCCTGGCCGCAGCAGGAGGACCGAGCCGCTCAGGGGCGGCAGATCGATCCACAGGGCAGGCCTTCGGGGGCGCTCGCGAGCGGAGAGATAGAAGTCCGTCAGGTGGTGGGTGACGGCAAGCGGTCTCCATTCCCCTTCAGAAGCTTCCGCCCAGACCTCATAGGCGGCGGGGAACAGGTCCGCGTGCGGCTCGAACTGTAGCTCGAGTGACCGGATCGGAATGGACTCGGAGCATTCCAGCCGCAACTCGGTCCGGCCATGCACGAAGCCGCCGGAAGGCCACGGGCTGCCCTCCATGGAGAGGAGCGGGCCCGGGTCGCCCGAATCCGGCGTGGCCGAGAGCCGGACCTGCCCGGCGGGCACCGGCATCAGACCTGAAGGCCGCACAGTCCGGCGGACCGTCCGAAGGGGCCTGAAGACCTGATCGCTTCCGAAACGGGCCACGCGCTCCAGGCCGGGCGGCGGGACATCCATCGGCGCGCCGAAGATTTCACCGTGGACCACCACATAGTCTGCGCCCGTCGCACCCAAGAGGTCCACGGATTCCGGGGACGGGAAGCGGGCGAGCGCCAGCACGGCGACCTTTCCCTCCGGGGGCGTGTAGCTCGAGTAGCCGTTCAGGATACGTTTCCGATGGTGGATGGAAAAGTACATCCAGTAGGCGTCGCCGTAGCCGTGCGTGTAGGGCATCTCGATGAGCACCTTCTCGTCCGGCTGGGTCCGAAGCCAGCGATAGACCTCGGGGATGCCGTCCGCGTCGGGGGCCGCGCCGAGGGGCCGGGGCACGCAGGTGTATTCGAGGAGGAGAATTCCGAGGAGCAGGGCCGAGCGCGAGCGCCACGCCTTCGGCTTCTTCTCCAGCCAGTCGCGTGCGCCCAGACCGGCCAGCACCGCCAGGCACATCATGAGGAGCGCCCCGAAGCGGTTGGCCATGCGCAGGACATCGAACGCCGGAAAAATCTGTAGCAGGGCATAGGGACCCGGGAAGAGGGGCTGGCCGTTCCACTTCACCCTCGGGCCAAGGCTGAGCATCCAGCAGGCTGCGGCCGCGGCCAGGTAGACGAGAGCCGTTTCGCGATCCGGCCCGCCGCGCCGGCAGGAACGGACCACCCCGGCCAAGGCCAGGGCCAGAGCCAGCAGACCCGGGAACATGCCCTCACCCGCGGGCAGCCGCCCGCTGACCAGCGGCTCGTACACGCTGTGCTCCGGGACGCCCAGGATAGCCAGGAGGTCCGCGGCCAGCCGGACGTTCTCCTCCTGGGAGTGCAAGAAGCCCAGCTCACGGCGAAAGGCGAGATTGGGCCAGTAGAAGGGGAGAAGGAGGCCGGCGAGGAGGATGCCGGCAGCCGAGAGAGTCAGGAGTCCTCGGAGGCAGATGACCCGGCGTCGGAGCGCCCTCGCGCCGAGGAAGAGAACGAGGAAGACGCAGAAGAAGAGCCCATAGATGCCGCTGCTCAGGGTCTGAAGGAAGACGCAGAAGAGGCCGCACCAGGCATAGCGAAGGAGGGGCCGTTGGAGGTAGCGGTGCACGCACAGCATGGCATAAGGCAGCCAGGGGAAGGCCAGCCCGGCGAAATGTCCAGCCTGCGTCATGCGGAAGGGGCAGAAGGCGAAGAGGACGCCGCCAAGGACGCCCGCGAGCTTGTGGCCCGTGACCTCGCGCACCAGCAGGTACGCGCCGAACGCGCACAGCACGAAGGTGGAAAGGTAAAGAAGATTGAAGATGAAAACAAAGTTCTCCGTGAAGGCAGCCAGAGGCATGGCCAGCGGCAGCCAACCCAGGAGGTGATCGGAATAGGCCAGGGTGTTCGGGCGCGGCCAGAAGGCGTTGCTCGTGAAGAGTCCGCGGCCCGGGTGAAGCACGTTTTCAACCGCTTGGGCGAGGGTCCAGACGTTCAGCAGCGGGTCCGCATGCACCACGCCCTCCTTCGTGCCTGGCAGGCTGAAATCGATGTCCCGGACCTGCGGCCAGGTCAGAAGGAGGGTCAAGACGACGAAAAGGCTGGCGGGCCCGGCGTGTTCCGCCAATAGTCGCTGGATTGCGCAGAAAGGCACGGAGGGGCGTCCTCGGGGATTGACCTGTCACTTGGACACAGTTAACGCCGCGGGATTCTGTGATTTTTTAGCCGGACTTTAGCCGGCCACCCGTTTGCCACCCGTTCGAACTGGTGGGGAATGGACAAGAGTGCAGATTCAGCCCGCTGGAGCGGGCTTCTCGTGCATGCCTTCAGGCCCTGCTCCGGAGGGATGGATGAATCCTACTCGAGAAGCCCGACTGAAGTCGGCTCCATCGGCCTCTTACCCTCCTTCCACCACCTGAAGATGGTGGCAGACGAGAAGCCAGCTAAAGCCAGGCTGAGCAACCCACGGTGTCAACTGTGGGCAAGGGTCAGGGGATTGACGGAGAGTATAGCCGCGGAGACAGAAAGCGCACGGCTTCGCCGGCCAAGCCTGGCGGGGAAACGGAAGCCTTTGAAGTGCAACTCAAACGGTGATGGATCTGGTTCTTATGAGCGTGATTTGTAACTTCTCAATCAGTTCGGGAAGACGGCCCCGACCGATTTCGTAACCGATGATGATTCAGCGCTTCGTCTGGGCCCTCAAATCTCATCTTTCGGGCGGAAAGCTGACGCGTTCCGCTACGGAATTCATACTTCATGGGCTCGACCTGATCGTCTTCCCCGAACTTATTCGGAAGTCAAGTTATTTCTCGGGAAGATTCCATTCGGGAATAGGGCCACACTATGCGTGAATGAATAAGGAACTTCAGCCATAGCCCCATTTCCATACTATTGAAAATTTGCCAAGAAATGGCAAGCGAAGTTCAGATTTAACTTATTGTATAAAAATGACTTGAGATTAAATCCCAAAAAAATCGCAGGGACGGACATGGACTTGCGAAAAGCCTCTCCCAGACGGTATCGGGCACCCCTGATGGGCACTTTGAGGGCTAAACCATGTCGGTCTCACGAACTATCTTGACCATCGATGATGAATCGCAGCTCCGTGAATATCTTGACCTTCTCCTGAGTCAAGACGGTCACAGGGTCTTGCAGGCGCAAGACGGCGCGAGGGGCCTGGAGATTCTCGAGAAGGAACCGGTGGACTTGATTCTGCTGGACTCGGTGATGCCGGGTATGAACGGTCGCGACGTGGCGCGGCATATCAAGTCCAATCCCCGGACCCGGGGCATTCCTCTGATGATGTTGACGGCTCTGGCCACGGGTCGGGACAAGGTTCAGGGCCTGGAGGCGGGAGCGGACGAGTACATCACGAAGCCGGTGCCGTCGGACGAGCTGCTGGCCCGCGTGCGGGCGATCCTGCGCATGAGGGACATTCAAGAGGATCGGATGCGGCAGGAGCGGGCGGATATCGATGCTCGGATGTCCTATGCCGAGGACGTGCAGAAGAATCTGCTGCCTGCGCAGCCGCCGCAGTTGCCGGGTATGCAATTCGCCATCCGCTATCAGCCCTGCGAAAAGATTGGCGGGGACTTTTACGACTACCAGAGCCCGGGCTGGGATCGGCTCTACTTGATGCTCGGAGATGCAGAGGGGCACGGCCCGAGCGCGGCGCTGCTGATGGCGACGGCGCGGGCTTACGTCCGCGCCTACCGCCGCAACGGCGACTTCAGCCCGGCTCAGCTTCTGGCCCAGGTGAACCGGGCCATCTGCCGGGATACGGGCGCCGGCTTCCTGATGCCCCTCGTCTGCATCTTCTTTGACGCCAGCGCCAGGGTCATCCGTTACGCCAATGCTGGACACGAGCCGCCCCTCCTCTTCCAGGCCGGGAGGAAGCAGTGCGTCGACTTGAAGAGCACCGGCCCGATCCTGGGCATGGCCGAGGACGCTGGTATCGAGCAGGCCGAATTCCCCTTCGGCCCGGGCGACGTCCTCGCCTGCTTCACGGATGGAATTACGGAAGGAATCAACGCCTCTCAAGAGGAATTCGGCCGGACGCCCATCGAGAGCATCCTGATGAGCCATCCCTCAGAGGACGCCGAGCGTCTGGCCGACCGTATTCAAGCCGCGTGGACCCGGCACACGGGCGGCCATGCGGCCGACGATCGGACGCTGATCGTCGTCCGATGTTGAATCCGGGGCAGAAGTTGGCACAAACCCCGCCGCCGACTGTCTGTGCCCGCGGCCTCCGGGGGGGCGTTCCCCCCGGAGGCCGGTAGTTTACCGTGTCGCCATTTCAGGCTCATGATGGTCTTGCGGCCGTCGGGATCGCGATCGAAGGAATTCCAGGGTTGTCGAGTTTTTCTTCTCCTACCATCTGAAATTCGGCTAGAATACATGCCATCCTTGATGCCCCGGCCCCATTCTTTCCATCCACCCGTTCATGGCCCCTCTCGGCGTCATCACTCTTCCCCCATTCCCATGTCACATTCCCTCCGGTCCTGGCGATTCCTGAGCCTCCTGGTGCTGGTCCTCGGTGCAGCGATGTCCGCGCTCGGACTCGCCCTTCTCACGGGTCTGTATCTCCAGCACACCCTGTTCGGGCACTGGGTCGGCTCGATCGTTCCGCTGCACTTCAACTTCGCCCTCGGATTCCTCTTCTGCGGAACGGCGCTGCTCCTCTGCGCCGGCGGGTGGCCGCGCCTCGCCATCGCCTTTGTCGGCGTGGCCGTGGTGGTCAGCGTCCTGGGCTGGATCGAGAGCTTCTTCGGCATCGACGCCGGCCTCGATCGCGTCATCTCGGAACAGTACTTTTCCGTCGAGCGCTTCTATTTCGGGGGCGTGGCTCGCACGACTGCCCTCTGCTTCGCCCTGACGGGCGCGGCCCTCCTGATCGTACGACGTTCATCTCGATTGCGCACCCATCCCTGGATTTGGAAATCGCTGGTTTTCATCATTCTGCTCCTGGGGATTTCGACCCTCCTGGGCTATTTTCACATCATCACCTCGGCCTATGACTGGGGCAACCTGGTCCGATTGATCCTCTTTACTGCGGCCGGATTCGCGGTCCTCAGCGTCGCTTTCATCGCCCTCGGACGCGATGAGGAGAAAATCCGCGAGGGAGGCACATCCCGCTGGGTCACCGTCCCCGTCTCCATCGGCGTTTTGGCCACCATGCTCTGCCTGTGGCAGGCGCTGCTGGTGCAGCAGAAGGCCCAGCTCGAACGAGTCATCGAGTCCGAGGCCTCGGCCGCCCGGAAGGCCATCGCCAGCCAGCTTTCCGTCTACGGCAAGGCCATCGATTGCCTTTCCTACGGCTCTGTGAGCCTGGCGGCAGCCGCCGTCGAGGACTGGAAGTCGGATGCCCGTTCCTGCTTGCAGAGTTTTCCGGGGTTCACCCGCATCGAGTATGCGGACGCCTCGCTGAAGCTCGTGGACGCCGTTGAAAATGGGCCTTTGGGCGCATCTCCTGACCTTGGGACGCCCCTGCGGGTCCGGCCTCAGGTCCTTTTGGAGTCCTTGCGGCCACCCGCGCAGGGCGCCGCGGAGCTTCCGGTGTTCTGGACCCGATGGGAGAACCGCCTTCTCGCTTGCAAGCCCCTGATTCATCGTTCCGAGCTGCGCGGATTCATCTGCGGGACGCTGGACACCCAGCGTTTCCTGGTCACCGCTTTGCAAGGCGAGCCCTCGCCGGGCTACTCGGTCGCCGTTCTGGATGCGGGTGAACAGCTTTTTGCTCGCATGGACACGACCCGCGAACTCGAGAAGTCCTGGGCCAGCGACCGATCGTTCCTGACCAGCAACCTGGCCTGGCGGGTCCGCGTCTGGCCCACCCCCGCGGTCCTCTCCAGCCTGCAATCTCCGTTGCCTGACGTGGCCCTGCTGGTCGGCCTGCTGATGGCCTGGCTCTTCCTTTGGACGCTGCACCTGGTCCGCATGGTACAGGCGCACGCCCGCGAGATTCACAAGACGCAGGAAAGCCTGGAAAAAGAGATTCAGGAGCGGCGTCAGGCGGAGGAGGCCCTGAGCCGGGCGAAAAAGCAGCTCAGCGCCCTGGTCGAGAACCTGCCCGAAGGAGTGGTTCTGCTCGATGCGCGGAGGCGCATCGTCTTGACCAACCCCGCGGCCCAGGCCCATCTCCAGGAATTGACGCCCGGCCGGCTCGACGGGGATCTGACGGGCCTGGGCGGCAAGCCGCTCGATGCCATCCTGTCGCCCTCCGAGGGGAAGGAATGGCATGAATTGAAGACGCGGGGCGCGTCGAGCCGCGTCTTCGAGATCGCCTCCCGAAAGGTGGGGACGCCGGAGCATCCCGACGGCCTCATCTTGGTCCTCCGGGAGGTCACTCGCGAGCGCAGCACGCAGGAGCGGTTGTTGCTTCAGGAGCGCCTGGCCTCGGTCGGGCAGCTCGCCGCTGGCATCGCCCACGACTTCAACAACGTGCTGCAGGTCATCCTCGGTTTCACGGACCTGCTCAAGAGTTCACCCGAGGTGCCCGCCGGGGCCAAGAGGTATCTCGAGTCGATTCGCGAGCAGGGGCTGCGGGCCGCGCGGATGAACCGCCAGATTCTGGATTTCAGCCGACAGTCCCCGTCGGAAAGGGCGCCCCTCGACCTCTACCCCTTTGTGAAGGAGGTCGTCAAGCTCCTCCGCAATGTCATCCCCGAAACCATCGATCTGCACCTCGACGGCCAGTCGGGAGAATACTGGGTCGAGGCCGACGTCACCCAGCTCCAGCAGGTCTTCATGAACCTCGCCGTCAACGCCCGCGACGCCATGCCGCGGGGCGGCCGACTCTCCTTCGGCCTCGCCCGGCTGCCTCTCGGTTCCGAGGATACGCCGCCCTATCCCGGAATGCCGGCCGGCGACTGGGTTCACCTGACCGTTTCTGATACCGGCACGGGCATCCCGCCGGAAGTCCTTCCCCGCATCTTCGAGCCGTTCTTCACGACCAAGGACCGGACCAAGGGCACGGGCCTGGGCCTGGCCCAGGTCTATGGCATCGTCAAGCAACACTCCGGTTACATCGTGGCGGAGAGCGTGGTGAAACAGGGCGCGACCTTCCACCTCTATTTCCCGGCCCTTCAGCGGAAAGAGACCCGGCAGTCCCGGTCCGCCGGTCCGGTCGCCGAGGGCCGGGGCGAGACGATTCTGCTCGCCGAGGACGAGCCCATGGTTCTCGCGGTCACCGAGGCGATGCTGGAGGCCCTGGGCTATAGCGTCTATAGCGCCTCCAACGGCCGCCTGGCCCTCGAGGTTTACGAGCAGCATCGCGACGAGATTGCCCTGGTGATTACAGACGCCATCATGCCCGATATGGACGGCATGAGCCTGGCCCTCGAAATCCGAGCGAGGGATTCGAGCCTGCCCGTGGTCATGATGACCGGCTACCCCAAGAACGAGGATGTTCGGTCCTTTCTCTCCCGCGGTATCATCGGCTGGGTGCAGAAGCCTGTGGAGCTGACTCGCCTGGCGCAGGTGGTCGAAAACGCCCTGCGGGGAAACCCGGCTGCCACGGTGAGGAGTTGAAGCAGGAATGAAGTTTTGGTGCCGGGCCCATGCTCAAGGGTCGATGGACAAGGGGGTCCGGTGTCTGCGCCTTCCTACGGCGATGAATTTCAGGCGTCGGACACCCCGCGACTTTTCTCAAAAACACACCAGCGCTTCAGCATCGTTCGAAATTCTGCGCATCGAACGCGATACGTCCCGAAGCGCAGGAGCGCTTCGGCTACGCTGCTGACGCGCTGACGTGCGCATCGACATAGGTAGGCCCTCGCGGGCTTTCCCTGTCACACGACCGTACGTACGGGCCTCGTATACGGCGGTTCGGTAGAGGTTACGCTCACGTCGGA
>JACPCR010000102.1 GCA_016179685.1 Planctomycetota bacterium
TCGCAGGTGAGGGCCACTGACGTTGCCAAGAACAAGCCGCTGGACATGCTTCGTAACTAGGCGATACGCAGACCTTTAAGGGTGGCCATGGGCTTATTCGCCCATGGCCACCCTTTTTTTTTGCGGCGCCGGGTCTTGACAGCCAGGAATACTTTGGTATACTCGGGCGTTGTTCAAGTGTACTTCTCTGTTTGCGTTCCTTAATTGAAAGGGGGTGAGAAAATGAAAAAGGGAGCGAAGAAGGGATTTACGCTGATTGAGCTACTCGTCGTTATTGCCATCATTGCTATTCTTGCTGGAATGTTGCTGCCCGCTCTCGCGCGTGCGCGCGAGGAGGCACGCAAGATGAAGTGCAAGAACAACCTGCGTCAGTTGGGCACAGGTATGGCCCAGTATATCGACCAGTTCGGCAAGGGTCGGTATTACACGTGGCCATCGCAGAAGGCGGCTTCGTTCAACGGCGCCCAGTGGATTATTTCTCTCTACTGGGTTTCCCTCTTGAACGAGCCCGATCTGTATATCTGCCCCAGCACGGTGGACGATAATGACAAGGGCGGGCGACTGGGAAGAAAGTTTACTCCCATGTCTCCTACGGACGTGTCCTATGCTGGTCGTAACGGTATCAAGGGAGTCGTCGTGGACAAGATGCCCACGTCAACCGTCCAGATGTCGGACGACAACGACGACCCGGAGAACCATGACGACGGCATCAACGTGTTGTTCTTCGACGCTCACGTGGAGTTCACCTCGCAGGTGAGGGCCACTGACGTTGCCAAGAACAAGCCGCTGGACATGCTTCGTAACTAAGCTCAGCAGCAGGAAAACCTTTAAGGCAGCCACAAGTTCATCTTGTGGCTGCCTTTTCTTTTGCCATGTTGAGTCTTTCGAAGATGGGACCGAGTATCTTGCCGTGAATCCTAAGGCAAGTCGGCCGGGAAGAGTCCGGCACTGTTTCCGTCACGATTCTTATGGTTGGATACTCTTCATAACGGCCTGCCTCTCTCTCCTCTATTGCCCTTTCCTCCTTCAGGGCAAAATCCCTCTCAATGCTGATTGGGTCGTCCACCACTTCCACCCGTGGAAAGACCCGACCGTCCAGGTCCAAAACACCGAACTGGACGACCCTGCGCTCAATGTCTATCCCTTGCAGCTTGAAGCCGACCGGAGGCTCGGGGAAGGCATCGTGCCGCTTTGGAATCCCCATATCGCCGCCGGCATGCCCCTTCTGGCGGACAATGCCTCCTTCCCATTCGCCCCCCTCAGACTGCTGACACGGCCCCTGGGCTTCCTCTGGTCGTTCACGCTGATGCCCTTGATTCAGCTCTGTATTCTGGCCGCCGGCGCCTATGCCCTGAGCCGCGAGCTCGGACTTAGCCGCCGGAGCGCCTGCATCACTTCACTCATCGCCTGCTTCTCCGAAACCTCAATGGTCTGGCTGGAGTTCCAGTTCTGGCTGGGCGCCGTGTGCTGGATGCCCTGGACAACCGTTTTCCTCGCCAGGACGCTGCTTCCAGGAGGCTGGCCATGCCTCGGGCCCGCGGCACTCACTCTGGGCTTCGCATTCCTTGGCGGCCAAGCCCAGGTGGCCTCATACGCCGCGGCCTTCTCCATCGGCCTGGCGGTTGTCATGACTTGGCATCAGCCACCGGCCACCCATCGCCTCCGCATCATCTCCAAGACCGCCGCAATCATCGCACTTTGCGGACTGCTCGGGTTCTTCCTCGCCGCTACTCAGATTCTGACTACCGCTGAACTCGTGCGGCAGGGTTACCGTCCCCCCAACCGGTATGAGTCCCAGAATTATCTTCGGGTCTTTGAACTGCTCACCTACCCCTTCCCCGATTTCTTCGGAAACCCAGGCAACCGGGACTTTGTGGGTGGAAGCTTCTTCAGAAGCTCCTACCTTGGCAAGCATGGCGGTTTCGTCGGCACACTGAGCCTGTTCCTGGCCATCTGGGGCGCATCGGCGTGTCGTCACACTCGAGTTCCCCGCTTCCTCACCCTGGTGGCCTCCGGCCTATTGCTGACCCTCCTCGTGCTCAGGCCACCCGTCCACCAATTCATCACCGATCTCCTGCCCTGGTTTGGGCAGGTTCACCACAAACGCGTCCTATTCCTCTATTCCTTCAGCGTGGGTTTGCTGGCTGGATATGGTCTCGAAGACCTTTTGAAAAACACGATTCGTTCCAGATTGACGGCCGTCTCGGCCGCCATCTGGCTGGCTGCTGGCCTCCTGGCGATGCTGTTCGCCGTAGAGACCCTGTTGCATTTCACCGGGCTTTCGAATGGTAAGGAACAACTTCCCCTGCTACTTCAGCACCTTGCCCAACAGCAAGAGCGGTTTCGCACGCTGTTCTTGTGGCCCTCCGTCATTTTCCCGCTGGCCAGCCTGATTGTTGCATCCCTTTGCCTCCTGACCACACTCGCCGTGGGATTTCAGGATTTGTCCTCGAATGAATTTGGGCCGATCTCCAGGCCGCTCAGACGATTTATCCTTTTTTGTATAAAGGCTTTATGCGCATTGCCCGCCTTGAAAAAAATGTTAACGCCAACGGCGATGCCCGTTGCCCTTGCCGCCGAGCTCCTTTTCTTCGGTTGCCGCTACAACCCGTTCGTGGACCCCGCTCTGGTCTGCCCGGAAACCGAAGCCATTCGCTGGCTGCGCGACCACGCCGCCTCCGAACGGATTTGCGGAATCGACCCCCCTATCCCACCTGTTTCGGCCGAAACCATTGACTCCTTGCAGGTGGCTCTTTCGCCCCAATTCCTCGAACTTCGTGAAAATCTATTGCGAGCCCGGTGGAAAGGCGATCTCCTCCCGCCCGACACTGCGCTTGCCTTCAGATTGAACGACGTACGGGCGAAGGAGTCCCTTCTCACCATCCGCTACCGGCTATTCATGGAGACGCTCAGGACGCTGGCCGATGTGCCGATCCTGGCGACGGCCCACTTTGGTGACCTTCAATCGCCCCTGTACCATCTTCTGGGCGTGCGCTATTTCCTTCTCGCCTCGACACCCCAACAGTTGCCGCAGGGATTCGAGTCCGTCTATTCCGGTGAGATTTGCATCCTGCGCAACTCCCGGGCGTTCCCCAGGGCCTTTGTGGTGCACCGCGCCCTGGTGACCGCACGCCCTGAAGCCCTGACAGCCCTTCTGGAGTCCCATGATTGGAACTGGGACGATATCGCACTCGTGGAAGTGCCCCCTCCGAACTGGTCCTCGCACACGACGCCTGCTGCTCCCGTTACCTTGCCGGTCATCTCCTTCGATAGTCCCCATGAGATTCAGATGCGGGTGCCCGCCGGGACATCTGGCCTGCTCATCCTGACGGATGCTTTCGACCCTGGATGGCGAGCCTATCTCGACGGCGTGCAGGCCGCGGCCGTCCCCGTGGATATCCTCTTCCGGGGCATCTGGCTGCCTCCCGCAGATTCGACCCGGGACCGCGAGGTTCGGTGGGTCTATCACCCTCGGTCATTCCTTCTCGGGGCGGCCTTGAGTTGTATGGCCCTGGCCGTGCTGGCCGCCACCGCCTCTTTCCTGAGCGTCAGACGTTCGTAGCTTCCCAATAAGTTCGGGGAATCACTATAGATAAGACATTTTTTTAAAATCACTTACGTCTTCTTTGGTTTCGGAAAGAATCCGCGGTAAGACTGCCGAGCGCCTACGGGAAGCGTTCCAGACCCGCCTGGATGACGCAGCAGGCCTGTTCGAGCTGTTCCCGGCTATGAGTGGCCATCAGGCTCAGCCGCAACCTGCTGGTGCCCTCGGGCACGGTAGGCGGCCGGATGGCTGGCGACAGAATTCCCTTCTCGAGAAGGAACTGCGAAAGCTGGACGGCCCGGCCTGCCTCTCCCACGAGAACGGGGATCATGGGCGAGAGAATGGGAGGCGGCTTGTAGCCCAGTCTTTCCCACATCCACAAGACGTGCCCTTGGAGCGTTTGGCGAAGTTCGGGTTCGGACCGGACGATCCGTACGGCGGAGCGAGCGGCCTCGCAGATGGCGGGAGGGATAGCCGTCGTATAGATGAAGGTACGTGCTCTGTTCCGGAGGAACTCGATGAGCTTGCGGCTTCCGGTGACGAATCCGCCCACGCATCCGAGGGCTTTGCTGAGGGTGCCGATCTTCACCGGGATGGCTGATTCGACTCCCAGCTCCTCAGCGGCGCCGCGGCCATGGGCCCCGAGAACACCCGTGCCGTGCGCTTCATCGATCATGACCAGGGCGTCATAGCGGTCCGCAAGTCCTACGATCTCCCTCAGGGGCGCAATGTCTCCGTCCATGCTGAAGACGGAGTCCGTCACGATGAGTCGGCGGCGGAAGGTGCTGCCCCGCCCCAGGGCCCCCTCCAGAGCATCCATGTCCCCGTGTCCGTAGACGCGAAAGGTCGCCTCAGACAGCCTGCAAGCGTCCATCAGGCTCGCATGATTCCAACGATCGCCCAGAATCAAGTCTCCTTTCTCCACGAGGGAGCGGATCGTGCCCAGGTTCGCCATGTAGCCCGTGGGAAACACCAGGGCCGACTCGGCCCCCTCGAAAGCGGCGAGTTCCGCCTCCAAGTCCTCGTGAGGTCGCATATGACCCGAAACAAGCCTGGATGCGGCGGCCCCCACGCCATATCGATCGATCGCCGCCTTGGCCGCCTCGCGTATCTCCTCCCTGTCCGCCAGTCCCAGGTAATTGTTCGAGCACAGGCACAGGACTCGCCGACCGCACAGCTCCACTGTGGCGCCCTGACTGCCCTCGATCGTTCGAAGCTCGCGGAACAGGCCCTGCCGGCGAAGTTCCTCGATCCCTTCGTCCAGAAAATTGAGCTGGCTCATCCGTCGTACCCCAGAAGCGCCCCGCTAAAGTCTTAGGGTGTAACTCCTCCGCGCCCGCTAGCGCGGGCGGCACGCGGTGAAGTTGAAAGGTGCCCCGCCAGACTTGTCCCAGTGGGAGGCGGGTCGGGTGTCCGTTGATTCCTGAACCCTGAACCCTGACACCTTTTGCACCCTTGTTGGATTGCGGGCTTCGCCCGCCTTAAGGGAGATCATTGCGTCTGTTACTCCTCATCTTGCTTTCTTGTCTCTTTATGGGCTTCATCTACAGGATGAGTCCGGCCTCGCTTGACGCCTGAAAACCCGTCGGATAACGTCCGTTCATCATGCGGCACGCCTCCTCTCGAACGCTCCCCGGAATGTCCAAGGAAGCGGAAATCTTTCAGGGTTTTCTCCGCAAGAATGGGCTCAAATTCACTCCCGAGCGCGTCATTATACTCCGCCTGGTGTTCGAGACTCATGAGCATTTTGACGCAGAAGAGCTGTTCATGGCAGTGCGCCGGGCCGGAGAACGGGTCTCCAAGGCCACCATCTACCGCACCCTGGACATCCTGGTCGAAAGCGGCCTGGTGAGGCGGCACACCTTCGACGACCGTCAGGCGCGCTACGAGCATATCTTCGGCCACAAATACCACGAGCATCTCCACTGCCTCTCCTGCCATAGAATCTTCGAATTCACCCATGAGGACCTGGACCGCATCCAGGCCAGCGTCTGCGAGCGCTACAAGTTCACCCCGGCTTCCCGATCCTTTTTCATTTCCGGCTACTGCTCCCGCTGCTCGCCACCGCCTCTCCCTCATCCGGAAACCTGACGCGCCGTTCCTCCCTGGTCGGCGCTCCTGTCTGCGCCACTGCGGGTTAGCCGTCATGGCTCATCCCGGCGGGATGCGCCATGATGGCTAGAGCATAAAACAAAGCCACCACCAGGGTCAGATGCCGGTATCCCAGAACCAGGGAGACGTATTCGAAGAAGCCCCCGGCCAGCGCACCCAGAAGATTCGAGGCGAATCCGACGTCGGCATCCCGGGTCTCGCTGAAGAACCGGCTGAAGAGCAGATTAGCAAAGAAGATGGGCGAGAAAAGGATGGCGCTGGCCAGGAGATAGCGGAGCAGCCAGTTGCCCAGAAGAAGTCGTTCGAGCGGAATGAAGTAATTCAAGGCAAGGGAGAGGGCCAGCGCTGTGCCTAGCGGCCAGGCCCGGCTGATGCGCACTTTGGAGACGATGCCATTGGCGAGGAGGACCGCCAGAAGGATGGCAAAGAAGACGAGCGCATTGACGAGCCAGGTTGAACCGAAAAGCAGGGCGAACTGGACGAGGGACTTCGCTTCGAGGAGAAAGAACCCGGCGCCCATGAAGAAAAAGTGCCAGGAAAAGACCGCTGGGCCCCGCTCCCTTCCGCGGGCGGCCCACACCGCCGCCAGGCTGATCGGGATCAGCATGCCGAACAGAGCCAGGTACTGCGCCGGGATCGCCGGCCGCTGCAAGTAAGTGAACGGCCAGTCATCCGTGGCGCTGGCCAGTGAAGCGTCTTCCCGAAAGGCCCCGGGCCGCACGTCCGGCGGCAGCCGATCCATCCCCGGCCCCACCATCAACACCGCCGGCAGCAGCTCCTCCTGACCCCAGACGTACACCAGCGGCTTCTGCCGGAAAACCTCCTCCAGCATCTTGGCCAGCTTCTGGATGTACCAGTACTCCCGGTAATAATTGTAGAGAGCAAACACCCCGTCGGGCTTCAAACGCTCGCGAACCGCCTGAAAACATTCCCGGGTGAAGAGAAAGTTCTCGAGCCGCAGACTCGTATAGCTACTGGCCAGCGTGAGGGAGTCGGGAAGAGCGAACAATACCAGGTCATACTTCTTCTCCGTCTTCCTCAGAAATGCCCTGCCGTCGTCCACGGCGACCTCTACCCGAGGATCCTGGTAGGGCAGGCTCGGATGCAGTTTGCTGCCGAGGTCCAGGATGACGGGATCGATCTCAACAGCGTCCACGCGCCGGACCCCGTACGACAGCGCAACGGCCACGTCGCTGCCGCCGCCCGCGCCGATGATCAGCACGTCCTCCAGCCGCTTCTCCGTCCCCAGCACCTGGTAAGGAGTATGGTACATCTTGCCCGTCCACTCCGGGCCCGGCGGGACCAGCACCTGATGCCCGACCCCGTTGACTTGCAAATCCCAGCCGACGGATGTTCCGGCCCGAACGTGCGGTGAAAGACGAATCTTGTAGTAGGGCGACCAGTAGACGTCTCCCGCCTGCTCGAGCCCCAAGAAGGCCAGGATGGCCACCGCGGCCACGCCCTGGTCGATCCGCCACCGTTTCCAGCACAGCACGAAGAACCCGCCCAGGGACAGGCCGAACCAGATGATGGGCGGCGCGCCAACGAACGCCAGGGCGGTGTAGACCAGGATGCCTGCGAGGCTTCCGAGGATGTTCAGCGTGTAGGCCCGGAGAGGAGGCAAGGCTTTGAGAAGCCCCCCGAGAGGCTGGGCCAGGCACGCCATCAGGCCCCCAAGGGAGAGAAAGAGGAGAGGAATGAGAATCCACAGGGGGACAGGATTGGCCCTGGCCGTCGCCTGGAAATGCAGTTCCTCCTGCATCGGGATGCCGGCCTCGAACGTGAAGGACTGCACCACGGCCACCACGCCGGCCAGCCCCAGGGGAAACCATCTGAAAAGATCCCCTCTTTCAACCCGTACGAGACACCCAATACCTATCCCCAGGAGGCAGGACATCAGGACGAAGTTGGTGAAGTATCCCACGTAGTAGACGTTCGCCGCTATCCAACGGATCAGGGCCAGCTCGAAAAAGAGGAGCAGGAGGCTGAGGAAAAACAGCCTGAACGGAAGTGATAAATTCATTAGATTTGACAGCCTTGGAGGGCACTGCTATACTCGACACTCCTGGCTGGGTCAAGCCATTCACTCACCCGGCCCCGATTTCCAGGGGGATTAGCTCAGTTGGGAGAGCGACAGGCTGGCAGTCTGTAGGTCAGGGGTTCGAGCCCCCTATCCTCCACCAATTTGCAGCTTCGCAGAGGCGAGCACAACCCGCACGGAAACGCTGCAAAATCCTGCCAAATCGCCACTTCTGGCGGTTCCGACTTCCCTGCCTTCGAAACAAATCCTACCGCCTTCCGAACACGGGAAATCCACTCTCACTTTGGCTCAGTCCCCTCGGCTTCGTAGTTGATAAATTCACGGGGACTGAGGTAGGTTAAATTCGTCATCCGAGCCAGGAGGCGGCCGGCCATCAAATTTTCTAAGTGCACCCGCATTTGCTCACTCGCCTGCTAGCGTTATCCCATTCGCAACTCCTCTATGAAGATCACGGACGTCCGAGCGCTGGGGCCTCTCGCGGGATATACCACCTTCGTCGAAATCGAAACCGACGATGGTATCACCGGGATCGGCGCTACGGATGCGCCCGTCCTGATCGTGAAGCCCATCCTCGAACACGGCGAGATTTCTCTGAAAAGCCTGGTGGTCGGTGAAGACCCCAGCGATCCCCGGCGGCTCTGGCGAAAAATGTCCGTACGGTGGCCGGCGCGCCGCGGCAGGGGCTGCGAGGCCGGATTGGCCGTGAACGCCATGGCCGCCATCGATATGGCCCTCTGGGACCTCACAGGGAAAGCGGCCGGAAAACCCGTCTATCAATTGCTCGGCGATGCCGTTCAACGGAGCGTCACGGCCTACGCCAGTTCCACACTGTTCACGGAAGCGCCCGACGGCGCATGGATCAAGAAGCCCGCCTCCCTCCTCGTCCGAGAATGCCGCTGGGCGCTCCAACAGGGATTCCAGGCCATCAAGTTCGGCTGGGGAAACAGCTTCGGCCCAGAAGACGAAGACCGGCTGGCAGCCATCCGAGCGGGGATCGGACCAGAGACGCGGCTCATGCTGGACCTGGGATGCCCCGCTTACTGGGGCGGCGATTGGGATTTGAAGGCGGCCATCCGAGCCGCACGCCGCCTGGAAAAGTACGACCTCTACTTCTGGGAGGAACCGCTCCCCCCGCATGACGTCACAGGCTTCAGAAAACTATGCAATGCCGTCAGGATTCCGATCGCCACCGGCGAAAGCCTGACCACCGCGGACCAGTTCGATCCCTTCATCGAGCGCCAGGCCCTCCATGTCGTGCAGCCTGACGCCCAGCAGATGGGAATCACCCCGTTTCACCAGGTCGCCTCCAAGGCCGGCCGGGCAGGCATCCTCTGCGTGCCGCATGGGCCTTGGACGGCCATGGCCGTCGCCGCTCACCTCCACCTCCTCGCCACCTTGAAGAACGGCGACATGATCGAATACCCGAACCTGAAGTCCCTCGGCTGGTGTCCGCGGACCCGGGATGAAGTCCGGCTCAACAACCGCGAGATCGTCGAATATCCGCCCGTCCTCAAGGACGGATGCCTGCCGCTGCCGGAACGGCCAGGGCTCGGTCTGGGCGGGTTCGTTCACAAGGCCATCCGGAAACTCGACCGCTTCTACCCCTCGAGGAAGCAATGACGAAGGTGCTTCTGACCTGGAAACCCCCGCGGGGGCTGGAGCGCATCCGGACGTGCCTCGACGGTCTCGATGTCCAGGCCACCCACACTCGAGCTGAAATCTTGCACAGCATCGGGGACGCTGACGTGGCTTGCGTCGGACACTGGGATGCGGAAATCTTCCGGGCGGCGCATCAGCTTCGCTGGGTCCACGCCTTCTCGGCCGGCGTGAATCACCTGCTCTTCCCGGAATTCGTCGCCAGCCCGATCCCTCTGACCAGCCTGAAGGGAACCTTCGACATCCCGGCTGCCGAGTACGCCCTCGGCGTGATGCTCGCCTTCACCCGCAGGATTGAATATGACGTACGCCGGCGAGCCTGCCGCACCTTCGAAGAGTCCGAGCCCACCGAGCTTTGGGCCCGAACGGCCGGCATCGTCGGCTTCGGAAGCATGGGAGCGGAGATCGCCAAACGATGCCGCGCCTTTGGAATGAAAGTACTCGCCCTAGCACGACGTCCGCGCGAGGCCCCCGCAACAGTCGAAGAATGGTTCACGGCCGAACGCCTTCGGGACCTGCTGGCCCGGTCGGACTTCGTGGTGGTCGCCGTGCCGCTCACCGAGCAAACCAGAGGCATGATCGGTGAAGCCGAGCTGTCCGTGATGAGGCCAACGGCATACCTCATCGACGTGTCGGGACGCCCGGCCATCTACGATATCGGTGCGCTGACCCGGGCGCTCCAGGCCCGCCGGATCGCCGGGGCGAGCCTGCAAATCGTGCCCGAGCCCGATTCCCCTCTGTGGGCGCTGGAGAATCTCCTAATCTCTTTCCACCGCATCGTTTCCCGGGAACATTTCGATCGGGCCATCGAAACGTTCTGTGAAAACTTGCGGCGTTACCGCGCCGGATGCCCGCTCGTCGGGCTCGTGGACAAGAAAGCAGGCTACTGATAGTATTCGCTTAGGGATGTGCGGGGGGGGCTTCCCTAAGCGTGTACGAGCCGGAGTGGCGAAATGGCAGACGCGCTGGATTCAAAATCCAGTGGGCGATAAGCCCGTGTGGGTTCGACTCCCTCCTCCGGCACGAGACTTCGGTCGCCATCATCGCCCGTCTGAAACGATGGACCTGGCGTCATCAAGACGCCCGGGAAGCTGATCTCGCAACTCGCTGGGGGAACAAGGATGAAGGAACCGGTCAGCAAGAACATCACCTGGCATCACGGAAAACTGACGGACGAGGAACGGGTGAAATGCTTGAACCAGAAAGGGGCCGTCGTCTGGTTCACCGGCCTGTCCGCTTCGGGCAAGTCCACCGTGGCCCGTGAAGTCGAAAAGGCCCTGGTCGAAAATGGCTTCCACGCGGCAGTCCTCGATGGCGACAACATCCGGCACGGGCTGAACCGCGATCTGGGTTTTTCGCCCGAACATCGCGTAGAGAATATCCGCCGAATCGGGGAGGTGGCCAAGCTCATGGCCGCAGCCAACGTCATCACCTTGACGGCCTTCATCTCACCCTACCGGGCCGACCGGGACCAGGCCAGGTCGCTGCTTCCCAAGGGCTTGTTCGTCGAGGTCTTCTGCAGGGCCTCCATCGAGGCCTGCGAAAAGCGGGACCCCAAGGGGCTCTACAAGAAGGCCCGGGCCGGCGAGATCAAGGAGTTCACCGGGATCAGCGCTCCCTACGAGCCGCCGGAGCGGCCGGAGATCGTGCTCGCCACTGACCAGGAGTCCGTGGAGGAATCGGCCCGGAACGTCCTGAGCTATCTCAGCGGCCACGGGATCATCTGAACGAAGGTGTTGCGATGACTTCACAAGAGACTCCAGTCGCCAGCGTCGACGTGACGCTCCTCGATGAGCTTCAGGCCATCGCGGAACCGGCGGAGTTGGTCCGGCAGGTCTTCCGGCGTTTCGGGCCCAGGGCGGCCATCGGCACCAGCGGTCAGCTTACGGGCAGCGTCCTGGTGGACATGGCTTCCCGCGCGGGTGTCCCCTTCCGCGTTTTCGCCGTGGATACCTTGAGACTCCATCCGGAAACCTACGAAATCTGGCAGCGGCTGGAGAAGCGGTACGGCATCCAGATCGAGCGTTATCGCCCCGACCCGGCAAGACTCGACGCGATGGTCCGGCAGCATGGAGAGTTTCTCTTCTTCGACAGTAAGCCGAAACAGGAACTCTGCTGCAACGTGCGCAAGGTCGAGCCCCATGAAGTCGCTCTGGCGACTTTGGACGCCTGGATCGCGGGACTTCGCCGCGATCAGTCGGAAGGCAGAAAAGCTACCGCCAGGCTGGAAATCATCGAGAGAGCTGACCACCGAATCTTGAAGGTCTGCCCGCTCGCGGACTGGAACGAGGCGCAGGTCCGGGCCTACATCCAGAAACAGGACGTTCCTTATAACCGGTTGTTCGACCCCCTGCCCCACGGGGCGCGTTATGCCTCCCTGGGATGCGCCATCTGCACGACGCCCGTGCTCCCCCACGAGTCGCACCGGGCGGGCCGCTGGCGATGGTTCAATACGCAGCCCGACGACAAGAAGGAGTGCGGCATTCATCTCAGACCGAAGAAGCTCTGATGCCCCTCAACGCCGCTCCCCTTCCTCACCCTGAACTTGCCGATCGGCTTTCCGTGGCTGCCCGCCTGGCTCGGGAGGCCGGCGGCCGAATTCTTCAGATCGCCTCGTCAGGCCTCACGCAGGCGCGAAAGCCGGACCACTCCTTGGTAACCAATGCGGACCACGCCTCGGACCGGTTCATCCGTGAAGGCCTGCAGGCCGCCTTCCCGCAGGACGCCATCCTCACGGAAGAAGCCGGCAGCCTGGGACCGATCGACAGCCGCCGGCTCTGGGTCGTGGACCCGCTGGACGGGACCAAAGCCTTTGTCCGCCGAGTCCCCGGATTCTGCGTCATGTTGGGCCTGTTGGACGACGGAAAGCCGGCGCTGGGCGTGGTTTATGACCCGCTCTCGGGCTGGCTCTACCAGGCCGTCGCAGGATGTGGCGCTTC
This sequence comes from Planctomycetota bacterium, assembly GCA_016179685.1. Lineage (GTDB taxonomy): Bacteria > Planctomycetota > PUPC01 > JACPCR01 > JACPCR01 > JACPCR01. Next base: position 12,293 of record JACPCR010000102.1, read on the forward strand.
CGGCGTGCCTCCGGGCCAGACCCGCCGGGTCCCCCTCCAGGTCTCCACCCGCCGCGACCCCCACACCATGGCCCTGATCGGGTCCCCGGGCATGCCCGAGGAATGGCGGCACGCGTTTCACCAACGCATCGGCCTTCTCCCGGGACCGACCATCAACAGCGTGGGAATCAAGGTGGGGCTGCTCGTGCGTCAGGAAGGCGACGTCTATTTCAATCATCACAGTGTCAGTTTCTGGGATACGGTTGCCCCCATCCTGATCGCCCAGGAGGCGGGGGCCATCGCCACTCTCCTGGATGGGCAGCCATTCGAGTACGACTTGAAAGCCGTCCCGCTCGTCCACCACGGTCCCTCCTTGATCACGAACGGGACCTGTCACGATCGGTTGCGTCAGCAAATGGCGGATGTCGTCGGGGTAACTGCTGAGTGATCGTCACCGGAGGCCTGTTTCCGTGAGTCCCGTTGGGACGTCCGAAATAGTTACGCATGCTATACGTAGACCGTTTACATACAACGGGTTATGCAAGGTGGCAACGTCAAGGACACTGCCACCTGGCATAGCAGCCCAGGGCACAAGTTCGCCGAAGCCCCGCGAAGTCGAACGCAGCCCTGGGAAGGGAAAGCGCATAAGCTACAAGAGTCCCGTAGGGACGACAGAAGTTTTCGCTAAGGAGTTGCTCGTCGGGAAGGTGGGATGACCGCCGAAACCTTGCCGCTCCGTTGACGCTCAAGATACCCCATGCTAGTATCCCCGTTCATCAGTGCACCCGCGCTGATGAACGGGGATACGAGCCGGAAACCCCGGCCAAATCTAAGAGTCACTCCAGCTTGATCACATGTAAATGGGTTATTGATGAAATATCGAGATTCCTTATTTCGCTTCGAAGGTCACTCCGGGAGGGGTTTCCTAGAGTAGACGAACTCGCAAGTGCGGGTGCACTTGCGAGTTCGTCTACTCGTATTCGGCGGCAAAAATGCGCGTTCGCATTTCCACCGCTGAAAAGAAATTGACGGGTGCCGAAGTAGTCGTGCTCTCCCGTACCCGTCTGTGAGAATCCGGTTCGCTTCGCCTCGGCTACCGCATTCCAGCATGTCCCTCGAAGAACTCCGTTCCCGGATCGACGTCTACGACCGCGAGATCGTCCGGCTGCTGAATGAGCGGGCGCGGATCGCCCAGCAGATCGGACAGCTCAAGAATCAGCGAAATTCGCATATCTTCGACCCCAACCGGGAACGCGAAATCTACACGCGTCTGCTCAAGGAAAATCCGGGGCCCCTGAGTACCCAGTGCCTCCTGGCCGTGTACCGGGAGATTATGTCCGGCTCGTTCGAGCTCGAGCGTTCCCTGCGGGTCAGTTTTCTCGGGCCCGAGGCATCCTTCTCGCACCTGGCCGCGCGGCGCAAGTTTGGATCGTGCGTGGAATTCCTGGCGGAGACGGACATCCCTTCCGTCTTCCTGGCCGTGGTGAAGGGCCGGGCTGACTACGGCGTCGTCCCCGTGCAGAACTCCCTCGAGGGGGGCGTCAATGATGCCTTGGATACTTTCCTCGAGGTGGAGGTCTCGATCTGCTCGGAACTGCTCGTCCCCATCACGCAATGTCTGCTGGCGAAGTGCCCCCGGGAGCAGGTGCGCCGCGTCTACTCCAAGCCGCAGGCCCTGGCGCAGTGCCGGCGCTGGCTGCGGGAAAACCTCCCTCAGGCCGAATGCGTCGATGAGGCCAGCACCGCCAGCGCGGCCCGGCGGGCCGCCCAGGAAACGGGGGCCGCCGCCGTGGCCAGCGAAATCGCCGCAGAAGTCTACCAGCTCCAGATTCTCGAACGAGCCATCGAGGATGGGCCACGAAACGTCACCCGCTTCATCGTCCTGGGCAACCAGACGACGGTCCCCACGGGACACGATAAGACCTCGCTCCTCTTCCGGGCCAGGAATGAGCCCGGCGCGCTCTGCAAGCTGCTCCTTCCCCTCAAGGAACGGAATCTGAACATCACCTGGCTCGACTACCGGCCGTCCCGGGAACTCGGCTGGGAATACGTGTTCTTCCTGGACATCCAGGGCCACAAGGACGATCCCAATGTCCATGAGGCCCTCGATGACCTGCGGACCATTGCCAGTTACTTGCGAGTGCTGGGCTCCTTCCCCGTAGCGGTTAGCGTGTGAGAAGCCCGCCGTGTCCCTAACGAGCCGCACAAGGAACATCCTGCTATGCGCACACCGGTTGCTGCGGGAAACTGGAAGATGAACCTGACGCCCGATGCGGCCGAAGCGCTCGCCCGGGCCGTGCACGATGCCGCCCCGGGCCTTCCGGGCGTCGAAATCGTGCTCTGCCCGCCTGCGGTCTACCTGGCTTCCGTCGCCCGGGTGGTCAGCAACGGTCCCGTGGCCTTGGGCGGCCAGAACCTCTACTGGGAGGCCGAGGGCGCCTTTACGGGCGAGATTTCGGGACACATGCTCCGATGGGTCGGATGCCGCTATTGCATCGTCGGCCACTCCGAGCGTCGCCACGTCTTGAAGGAAACGGACGATGAGGTGAATCGCAAGGTAAGGGCGGCCCAACGGCACTCCCTCGTGCCTATCTTCTGTGTCGGCGAGACGCGCCAGCACCGCGAGTCCGGCCAGATGGAAGAGGTGATTACCACGCAGGTCCGGCGGGGCCTTGACGGATTTGCACCGCGGGCGTCCGGGGACCTGGTGATCGCTTACGAACCCGTGTGGGCCATCGGGACAGGCTTGACGGCCACGCCGCAGCAGGCCGATACGGTCCACCGGCTCGTCCGCGGCCTGATACGGCAGCTCTGGGGTGACGCCTTGGCCGCCGGTATCCGCATTCTTTATGGAGGCAGCGTCAAACCGGACAATATCGAAGGACTCGTCGCCCAGCCCGACATCGATGGCGTGCTCGTCGGAGGCGCCAGCCTCAAGGCCGAGGCCTTCCTCGCCATCGCGCGCGGGTGTCGCTTGCGATCCTGTTCGTAATCCGCCTGGAAATCCCTTAAACTTCAGATGGAAAGCGGTTCTCGTTCCATGTTCCTCCCTCGGGGTGGTCTCCTATGCTCTACGGCTTCCTGATCTTCCTCCTCGTCATGGATTGCCTCCTCTTGATCCTCCTCGTCCTCGTCCAGTCCGGAAGCGGCTCAGGCCTCGCCAGCGCTTTCGGCGGCGGCGTCGAGGATTCGCTGCTCGGCTCCAAGGGAAACGTGACCCTCAATCGCTGGACCTCCGGACTCGCCGCAGGCTTCTTCATCCTCTGCTGCCTCCTCGCTTGGGTCTCGCCGGGGACCACCCGCAGCGTGACTTCGGATATGGACGCCGCAGAAACCTCGAAGGACGCCGGCTCGACCCAGGGCTCGGCCACGGAGACCCACCAGAACACGCCGGGTCCGGTGGAGCAGAACGAGACGCAGGCCCCAGGTGATCCCAGCGCCAGTCCCGCCTCGGGCTCGGAAGCCGGGACCCCGGCAGACGGCAAGACCGGGGGAGCGTCCGAAGGGAAGCCTGCCGCCTCTCCGATTCCAGAAGCAGGGCCGAGCGGGCCGCGTAACGGTGAAGACGCCCTCCGTGAAAAAACGCAGGAGACCCGCGAGGCCGGCACGGAAACCCCCGAGCCGGACGCCAAGGCCAGCGAGCCGGCCCCCGGAGAAAAGAATCCATCGGAATCTCAAGGCGTGACCGAGGACCAGCCCGGCGGCGCGCAGCCCGGCGAACCCGGGACCGAGAAGCCAAGCGATCCAGAATGATTTGTCCAGACGAGTACTCGGGTGGCAAGAACTCAGTGAAAACGGCGAGCCGCACCTTCCCGGACAGCCCCAAATCGAAGATCCCTCCCGTGTCCCAACTTGTCCCTCCGGGAGGGACAAGTTGGGGAGGGGCGAGATCATCGTTTCGCTCAGTAGCTGCCACGGGCGCGGAAATATACCCGCACCTCCTGCCCTTCTGCGCATCAGTTTCCAGACCTCAAGCCCTTTAGTCGAATCGGCCCTTTTTTTATGTTAATGAGCATGACCGGCTATGGCGCGGCAAGACGCCGGGAGGGCGACTTCCTGGTCGAGGCCGAAGTCCGCTCCGTCAATAATCGATTCCTGAAGATCAATTTCCGCGCCCCGGAGGTCTTTCTGCCTGCGCAGATGGAGCTGGAAGAGACCGTGAAACAGAAGCTTTCACGGGGCACCGTGGACTTGACCCTGCGGATTCAATCGGGCGAGGCTGGTGGCGTCGCCATCCACGTCGCCGTGCTGGAGCGATACCGCAAGCAGTTCGAGGAAATCCAGAAGCGGCTTCAGATTCCTGGCACCGTCGAGATGGCTTGGCTGGCGTCCTTGCCCGGAGTGGTCGGGGACGCGGCCGAGGTCGAGGACGAGGGCGAGGCCCATCGATTGACCGGTCTCGCCCTGGAGGCCACTCGCGAGGCCCTCGAGGTGCTTGGCCAGATGCGCCGGGCCGAGGGGCAGGCCCAAGAAACGGAGTTCCTCGCTCTGATGGACGAGATCACCAAACTCTCCCAATCCATCGAAAGCCGACGCCCCGCCGTGCTCGCTGAATACCAGCAGCGGCTTCGTACCCGGGTCCAGGAACTGCTTCATGATTCCGGAATCTCCGTCGCCGAGGACGACCTGCTGAGGGAACTGGCGATCTTCGCCGAACGAAGCGATATCGCGGAAGAGACCCAGCGGCTCAAGAGCCACGTGGCCCAGTTCCGGGAGGCCTGCGGCCGGACCGAGCCGGTGGGCCGCAAGCTCGAATTCATTGCACAGGAGATGCACCGGGAGGTGAATACCATCGGCTCCAAGGCGAATGACGCCGCCCTCTCCGTCCTCATCGTGGAACTCAAAGGCGTCATCGAACGCGTCCGGGAGCAGGTCATGAACGTGGAATGATGGAACGCCTTCACAAATTCCTGGCCAGATGCGGAGTCGCCTCGCGCCGCCAATGCGAGGTCCTGATCGCCGCTGGACACGTCGCCGTCAACGGCCAGAAAATCATTCGCATGGGAGTCCAGGTCGATCCCGACTCGGACGACGTCCGCGTTGACGGCAGACCCATCCGGGCCGCCCCCATGGTCTATTACCTCTTGAACAAGCCCAAGGGCTACCTCGTCACCCAACGTGACGAGTTCAGCCGAAGGCGTGCCGCGGACCTCCTGGCCGGGGTCCAGGAAAGGGTGTTCCCCGTCGGACGACTGGACCAGGAGTCCGAAGGCCTCCTCCTCTTCACCAATGACGGCGGGCTCGCCCAGCGCCTCGCCCACCCCAGCTACGGCGTGCCCAAGACGTACGTCGCCCGGGTACGGGGACTCGTCGACCCCTCGATCCTGAGCCGGCTCACCCAGGGCATCCACCTCTCCGAAGGACGCGTTGCGGCCAGCTCCGCCGCCATCCGATACTCGAGTTATGAAACCTCGACCATAGAAATCACCCTCCACGAGGGACAAAATCGTGAAATCCGACGGATGCTCGCCCAACTCGGTTACCCGGTCAAGCATCTCCGGCGCGTCCGTTTCGGAAACCTCACCGACCTCGGGCTTCCCGTGGGCCGCTTCCGGCCTCTCCGCCCGCGTGAGGTGCAGGAGCTCCGGGCCCTCGCTCTCGCCAGGAACGGAGTTCCCCCCAGCATCTCCCGTTCCGGAAACTCACCCGGACTTCTCACAAACTGAAAGGGTGCACGCGATATCCGCCTGTGCAGCAATTCGTTGCAATGCAGGCTTCGACGCGGCCTTCCTGGCACCTCCATCCGGGTTAGCCTGAGCGAGAACGGCACAAGTCGTTCGAGGCGAAGCCCGCAGGCCGCATTTCGAACACATCGTGTGAGAAATGCGGCCTGCGAGTCCCTAATGAAATCCGCCTGCCGGCGGATTTCATTAGTAATGCAGACGCCCGAAGGGCGGCGGCATTTCTCCTTCAGGCTACGCGGATTTCAGCGCCAGGGCTGGCCCGGCTTCGCCGGCCCAACCCTGGCGCGTCAGCAAAAGTCTCTAACTCAGGTTTCCTGCTCCTGAGTTCGTCTCGGCGCATCTCCATTGAGCACACGTCGGGATCCGGATCGGGATCGGGATCGTCGCAGCCCACGAGGCTGCGCATCTTGCCGGTGCAAGTCCGGCACCCGTAGATGGCTGTCAGCCGTATAGCCTCATTCGACATCTCATGGAGGTGACTCTTGAGGTGAAAACTCGAACGGAAACGCCTTTCCGGTGTAAGGCTGGCGGACTTCCGGGCCGTAGCATAAAACGAGCTCTGGAGCCTCGCTAACCTACCCTGTGAAAACCGGCCGTAATCTCTCACAGGCCACAGAGAAACGCGCGCTGAATCGCTCTGAGCCGCGTCGTCTCTGTTACAGAGATCGCTTAATCGTGATGACCCCGGGGGAAATCCGGGTCCGAGTTCGCTACAATCCTGCTCTCCCCCATCCCAGCCGGGCCGATCCGAGACGACAGGGATCGGCGGCGTCCGGCTGGCATCAACTCCAGGAGCTTGCTTCATGCCTTCGATTCACCTTCCCCGAAACTGGAGGATACCGGAAAAGGACGTCACTCCCGAACAGGTTTACCTGGACCGCCGCCGCTTTCTTCGGGCCGTTGGCGCGGCCGGAATGGGCCTCCTGGCCCCGTGGTCGCTGGACAAGACCTCCATCGGTGTGGCCGACGCGGCCGATGCGGCCAGCACTGAACTGGCGAAGGTCTTTCCAGCGAAGCGCAATACGAAATTCGCCGTACAGGACCGAGAGATGACGCGCGAAGATATTGCGGCCCGCTACAACAATTTTTACGAATTTACCGAGGAAAAGACGCTCGTGGCGACCCTCGCCCGCAATCTGAAGACGCGGCCGTGGAAGGTGGAGGTGACTGGACTGGTCCGCAACCCGCGGACGTTCGACATCGACGACCTCCTTCACGAGTTCGCGCACGAGGAGCGTATCTACCGGTTTCGTTGCGTAGAGGCCTGGGCCATGGTCGTGCCCTGGGCCGGCTTCCCTTTCAGCGAGCTCGTCCGCAAGGTGGAGCCTCGGGCGGAGGCCCGGTACGTGCGCATGTGGACGTTCCTGAATCCGGAATGGGCCCCGAACCAGAAGAACTCGGACTATCCCTGGCCCTATTTCGAAGGCCTGACGCTTGCCGAGGCGATGAACGAACTGACGCTCCTGGCGACGGGCATCTATGGACACGAGCTGCCGCCCCAGCACGGCGCCCCTCTCCGCCTCGTCGTGCCCTGGAAATACGGCTTCAAGTCCATCAAGTCCATCGTGAAAATGGAGTTCACGGACCGCCAGCCGTCCACCTTCTGGAATCAACTCGCTCCCACCGAATACGACTTTTACGCCAACGTGAACCCGAAGGTGCCGCATCCGCGCTGGTCCCAGGCCTCGGAACGCCTCATCGGGACCCGGGAACGCGCACCGACGACACTCTTCAACGGCTACGAAGCATCCGTCGCCGGACTCTACAAGAAGCCCTGACTCGAATCCCACGGACCGGGCACGAGTTATGCCTGAACCTTTTTCCGATCGGCTGATCCAGGCCGTCTCGTCGAAGCGCTCCTGCCTCGTCGTCGGGATCGACCCCCGGCTCGAGTGGCTGCCCCGAGCCCTGCTGGCCCGGTTTCCGGACGCGCATCGGGATTTTCCAGCAGCCGCCGAGTGCTATCGCCAGTTCGCCAGCCGCATCATCGAACGGGTCGCTCCCTTCGTCCCCGCCATCAAGCCTCAGATCGCCTTTTTCGAGCGCCTCGGTCCCCCCGGCCTCGCCGCTTACGAAGCCGTCGTCCGTTTCGCCCGGCAGAACGGACTTCTGGTTATCGGCGACGTGAAGCGCAACGACATCGACTCCACGGCCCAGGCCTATGCCGAGGCGTACCTCGGGCCCGTGCAGGAGGGGTCCCTCGGACCCGCCATCGAACTGGACGCGGTCACCCTCAATCCTTACCTCGGCAGCGACAGCATCCGCCCGTTCCTCGACTCCGCCACGGCCCGCGGCAAGGGACTGTTCATCCTGGTTCGCACGAGCAACCGAAGCGCCCGCGAGTTCCAGGATTTCGGCTTCGAGGCCCGCCGGCTCTACGAGGAGGTCGCTGCACGCGTCGCTGAATGGGGCCAGGCCATGCTGGGCCGGAGCGGCTATAGCAGCGTCGGGGCCGTCGTCGGGGCCACCTACCCCGGCGAGGCCGCGCGACTCCGCCGCCTCATGCCTTTCACCCCCTTCCTCGTCCCCGGTTATGGCTCACAGGGCGCCTCCGCCGACGACGTCGCCCCTTGCTTCAATCCCGACGGCCTCGGCGCAGTCGTCAACGCCGCCCGCGCCGTCATCTTCGCCTACCGGCAGTCGCCTGAAAAAGAGCTTTATGGTGAAGAACGGTGGGAGGAGGCCGTCGAGGCCGCGGCCCGAAGACTCTCCCGAGACCTCGCACGATTCCTGCCCCGATGAGACGAAAAACACGCTGAACCCTCCGACGTCCATGCCTGCCCGCACCGCCGCACCTTCCTGCCCTCGTGATGCTGAAGGCACGAAACCGGAGGCTCAATTGCACCGTGCGGAGGTCCCACCTATAATTTCTCTTGGGCCGTGGGTCCGCGTCGACGCCGGGCCGCCGATGATGACGGAAACGGACCCGTGAGACCGCTTTCCACGGCCGAAAGTAACTTCTTGAAAAGACTGCCGCCGCGCCAGGAGCATGATGAAACCTGATCCCATGATGACTTTCGACGAAGTGATGAAGGAGCTCCAGATTTCTGAGGAGGCGCTGCAGCAGCTCGTCTCCGAGCTCAAGATTCGGGCCTTTCGCATCAAGAATACACTCCAGTTCCAGCGCTGCGAGGTCATGGCCATGAAACGTCAGGATCGCCGTCCACCGGGAAATTGAATGGCGGCAGAAGTGTTCCCGCGTCATGTCGCAAAAAGTCTTCCTCACCTTCGATGAAGCCGTCAGCGAATTCAAGCTCCCGGCGGACCAGCTCCAGGCCTGGGTATCTCAGAAACGGCTTCCTACTTACCATTTTCACAATACGCTGAGCTTCAAGCGGGATGACCTGGCGCGCTTGAAAGGCGAAGATTCCGGAGACGCCCCGGCCCCAGACCCCGGCCGCATCAATGAGCTGCTGATGAGGATGCCGGAGGAAGGGGATGAGAAGACGGGCCTCCTCCCACTCGACCCCTTGTCCGGCGCTGCAGAGGACGAGGATACGGAGATCGACCCGCACCTCCTCGTTGCTGGGAAGAAGGACGAGGCGGAGACTCGAAGCGGCGGCCCGGAGAAGGAGCAGCCCAGCAGCGTGGTGCGCTTCCACTGCGGATGCGGCAAGCACCTCAGGGCCGAACGCAAGTTCATCGGCCAGAAAATCACCTGCCCGCGTTGCAAGTCCGTCTTGGAGGTGCCGGAGAAGGGCGATCCGCCCCGACCCGCCCGTCGGCCCAGGTCGCCCGCCCCCAGGCCAGAGGTCGTTGAGGGACACCACGGGGCCACCGAGGGGCCAGCGCCCGGCGGACAGCACCCGCGTGGAGATGAAAGCGCCGATGGCATCCCTCTCCGGCTGCGTCAGATCGAGCAAGCCGTCGAGAGCCTCCAGACCGAACTGGCCGCCATCCGCAAGCACATCGAGCAAACTCGTTTTGATATTGCGCGACTCTACGATCTGATCGGCCGACTCAAGCCGAACGTGTCGACCGGTGTCCACCGCCCGGCCACGGTGGCGCAGTCCGCCGAACCGCCGGAGGGCTTGCGGCCTCCTTCCGCAGGGTGATGAGATGTCCCTTTTTCGCAAGATCGAGCCGCGGAAGCAGATTCATGTGGTGATCGCCCAGATCAACGCCGGAGACCATCTGGCGGCCCTGCGGACCTGCGAGAAGCTCCTGGAGCGGGCGCCGCGCCACGCCGAAGCCTCGCGCCTCATGGGCCAAATCTGCGAGAAGCTCGGGAACGACCGCAAGGCCGCGACCCATTACCGCGTCGCCATGGAGGTCAGCCCCAACTATGCCAACCTCAGGGCCTTCGGCCACGTCTCACGCCGCTTGGGCGATCTCGACGCCGCCGTGGACGCCTTCGAGAAGGCCCACGAAATCGACGGCCACTCGGCCGAAATCATGACCGCCCTGGCCGAAATCTACGAGGAGCGAGCCTTCTGGCCCAAGGCCGTCGGAATGCGCAAGAGCCTGTCCGATCGGAATCCCGACGACCTCGACGCGCTCTACGAGCTGGCCCGATGCACCTGCCGGGCCAAACTCGTCCAGGAAGCCGTCATCCTCTGCACCCGACTCCTCAACAAGAACCCGGAACACCCACGCGGACTCCGGCTGCTCGCCGACTGCATGCTCTCCCGCAATCAACTCGACCGCGCCCTCGAACTCTATCAGCAGGCCCTGAAAGCCCGGCCGGAAGACTGGGAAGGCCATCTCCAGCTCGCCCGGATTTATGTCTCCCTCGGCCGGAACGAGGACGCCATTCCCCACTTCCAGGGCTGCGTCCGATACCAGAGCGGACACCCGGACGCCCATCGCGGTCTGGTGAATCTCTACAAGGAGTCCCGCCGGTGGCTCGAGGCCGAGATCGTTCTCAAGCACCTGCTGATCCAGCAGGGCGAATCGCCGGAAATCCTCGAAGAACTGGGGGACCTCGCCCACGCCCAGTCCGAGTATGACCAGGCGGTCACGCTCTACCAGCAGGCCCGGAACGCCCGGCCCGGCGGCGCCGACCTCGATGCCAAGTACGTCACGGCGTTGCTCCACGCCGGCCGCGGCGATCAGGCCCTCGACCTCGCCCGCCGGCTCGTCTCACACCATGCCTTCCACTTCCATTACCTCTACCTCTACACCCTGTGCCTTCTGGCCAGCGGCGGCCGGGCCAAGGCCCTCGAAACCGTCAAGGAGATCACCGTGTCGCCAGCCCAGCATGCCGAGCTCTTCAAGTTGCGAGCCAAGTTGCTGGGCGAAGCGGGCGCTTCGTCCCAGCCCGCGGCATCCCTCCCATGACGCCCAGTGACCGCATCATCCTCGAGTACGGCGGCAACACGACACAGGTCGTCGAGCTCGACCCCGCACGGCGCTACATCCTGGGCCGTGACCGCGAGTGTGAGATCGTCATCCAGGAAAAGTCCATCAGCCGCCGCCACCTCAGCATCTCGTTCGATCGGGACGGGTGGCGCTTCGAAGACATCAGCCATAACAACGGCATCCAGATGCGGGGCAAGCTCCTCGGGGAGCTCCGGCCCCAGCACGGCGATTCCTTCCTCCTCGGCCGGGTCCGCTGCATCTACGCCGCTTCCGGCCGAACGATCGAGGAGAGCCCCGAACCGGCCTTCCCTGCGCCGGATGCCGTTCTCGGCGCCGCGGCGGAGGCGGGCGAGCCTCCCCCGCAAGACGCCCCCGGCCATGAGAAGCCGACCGAGGGACCTCAACCCATCGTCACCTGCCCCGTGTGCGGCACCCGGGTCCAGATCATCGATTTCATCACCGTCGAGGACCTCTCCTGCCATACCTGCCTCGCCCGTCTCGGCCGCCTCGCCATCCGCCACCTCGAGGTCTCGGGTATCTATAGCTCGGTCAAGCTCACAACCAATGCCCAGTCAGCACCCGGCCTGACCATCGGGGAATATCGGATCGTCCGCGAGGTCGGGTCGGGAGGCATGGGCAAGGTCTTCCTGGCCATCGATCCGGCCACCCATCAGAACGTGGCCCTGAAGATGCTCTACACCCGCCGAGGCCATGCTGAGGTTCTGGCCGAAGCCTTCGAGAACGAGGCCCGGGCCCTGGCACGCCTCTTCCACAAGAACATCGTCAAAATCTACCGTTTCGGACTCCATGGGCAGAGCCTCTATATCGCCATGGAGTTCATCGAAGGCACCAATGTGCGAAATCTGATCGAGGAACGCCGCAAGCTCCCTATCGAGGATTCCCTCGAAATCCTCCGCCAGTCCCTCGTCGGGCTGGATTTCATCCACCACGCAGGCATCATCCATAATGATATCAAGCCCAGCAATATCCTCGTCGCTCGGGACCAGACCGTGAAGCTCGTCGATTTCGGCATCGTCCAGATCGGCCAGCCCCGTGAAGGACCCCGGCGTTCCTGCGTCGCCGGCACGGTCGGTTACCTCTGCCCCGAGGTGCTCCAGGGCGGCCCACCGACGCCTCAGGCCGACCTCTATGCCCTCGGTATCACGCTCTACTACATGCTTTGCGGAGTCAAGCCCCTCCATGGCAAGTCGGCTGAGGAAACCCTGAAGCTCCACCTCGAGCAGCCTGTCCCCAATCCAAAACAGTTTCGAGAAATGACCCATGAGACCGCCTGCATCATCGCCCGGCTGCTCGCCAAGGATGCCCGCCATCGCTATCCCACCGCCGCCGCCGTGCTCGACGACCTCGACGCGATCGAGCTCGGCAAGAGCCTGGACCGGGAAACCCTGAGCCTCGGCCGGCCCTGGAAATGAGTCAAGGAGACGCGTTCGGATGTGCACCCGCACTTCCGAACGCGTCTCTTAAGGACTCGAGACGCGGAGGGCCTCCGGAAAGGTGGCCAGCGTACGCTCGATGTCCTCCTCGGTGTGAGCCGCGGAAATATACCAGATGCCGCGGCCGATCAGGCGGATGCCGCGCTCCCGCATGGCCTGCACCAGCCTTCCGTAGCGCGCGCCATCGTAGGACCGGCACTGCCGGTAGTCCTGGACCGCCGAGCGATCGGTAAAGCCCACATGGAAAACGGGGCCCGGACCCTGAACCAGGATGGGCTGGTTCTGGTCGCGAGCGATTCGCCGGATGCCCTCCATGAGATGTTTTCCCATCCGGTGAAGCTGGCGATAGACCGCCCCGCGTCCGAGGCGGAGTCGCTCGATGGCCGCGACAGACGCCGCGACGCCGAGGTTGTAGGTGTTGAACGTCCCCGCGTGCATCACCTGCCCGTTCGCAATCAGCTCCATGAGATGCCGCTTGCCCGCAATGGCGCTGATCGGGAAGCCGCCAGCCATCGCCTTGCCGAACGTCGCCAGGTCCGGCGTCACCCCGTACATCCCTTGGGCGCCCCCCAGCGAACACCGGAATCCCGTGATGATCTCGTCAAAGATGAGCGGAATGCCCGTGCGATCGCACAGGTCCCGCACGCCTTCGAGATATCCCTCCCGCGGCGCAATGCAGCCGCTGTTGCACATGACGGGCTCCATGAGGACTGCCGCAATTTCACGCTCCCGGCGCTGCATCGTCCGCCGGAGCACGTCCAGGTTGTTCCACGGAAGAACAATGACCTCCTCGAGGACGCTCGGAGACTGGCCTCGGGTCATTCCCACCGCCTCAGGCGACTCCTCGGGGCCGGCATCGGATGCCGCAGGCGCGACGCTGATGAGCACGTTGTCAAACCACCCGTGATAATGCCCCTCAAACTTGATGTACTTGACACGGTTCGTGTGAGCTCGGGCCAGCCGCAGCACGGTCTGGATCGCCTCGCTCCCCGTCAGGCTGAAACGCGTCATGTCCGCGCAAGGCACGTGGCGCTGGAACAGCTCGGCCAGCCGAATCTCGCCCTCATGCTGACCGGCGAAGAGCTGGCCCCGGGCCAGCTCGGCCCGAACCGCCTTGAGAATCTCAGGGCAGGAGTGCCCAAGGATCATGGGGCCCTGCGAGAGCGTGTAGTCCAGGTAGCGGTTGCCGTCCGCGTCCACGATGGTCGCGCCCCGGGCTTTCTCGAAGAACATGGGAAACGGCTTATCCAGGGCGCGAAAATGGCTGCTGACGCCGCCGGCAAGCGATTTCCGGGCCCGGCCCAGCAGTTTTTCGGATCGTTTGAAGGACATGATGGTCGTTCCTCGCAGTAGTGTTCCATGAAATGGGCCATATCGTATCCACGGAAACCGGAGAAACCAGTGATGCCGCCGCGTAACTCCTTAGCGAAAACTTCTGCCGTCCCTACGGGACTCTTGTGGTTGATGCGCTTCCCTTCCCAGGGCTGCGTTCGCCTTCGCGGGGCTTCGGCGAACTTGTGCCCTGGCTTTTTTCGGACGTCCCTACGGGACTCACAGAAACAGGCCTCCGGCGACGATCACTCAGCAGTTACGTCGCCGCAGCCTGCATTCGGCGGACCGTCGTGCCCTCCGGCTGCAAAGCCCGCGATTTCGGCGCCTGGCCCTGCTGGTGGGAGGGATCCTGCGGAAGCGTCTCCAGCAGGGGTCCCGTTGGGACCCGCTGGCATTCTCCCGAAGTGCTCACACGCTTCGCTACGAGGAAGGCGGGATGCGCGGCGTCATTCCGAGGCGCTCACGCGCGTAGCCGACGCCGTCGAGCGATTTCACAATCCGGGGTAGCAGAAGAAACGCTCACGCGCTCCGGCTACGGCTTTTGCTGCTTATGTTCAAGCACCCCGATCAGGCGGCGGGCCTCGCGGGCCTGGAGGGTTCGTGGGGCGAGAGTCTCGAATTTCCTGAGGAGGGGAAGGGCCTGAAAGTATTCCTGCTCGCGGTAGAAGAGGATGGCGAGGTCATAGATGGCCTCGGGATATTCCGGCTTGAGGGACAGGGCGGCCTGGTATTCTTCGATGGCCTCCTCGATGCGGTTCATCTCGCGGAGAGCGGTAGCCAGGTTGTAGTGGACCACCTCGTGGTGCGCGGAGCGTATGAGAATCTCGCGGTAGCAGGTCTCGGCCTCGGGCCACCGGCCGAGCTGGCCGAGGGAGAAGCCGAGATTGATGCCGGCCTCGACAAGAGTCGGGCTGGCGCGCCAGAGCGCCCGGAATCGTTCGGCGGCCTCCTCGTGGCGGCCAAGGCGACTAAGGGCGAGGGCGACGGCGAACCTCGGCTCGTCCTGGCCGGGCGCGGCCTGTTCGGCCTTACGGTATTCAAAGAGGGCGCGTGCATAATCGCCGCGGTTAAAAGCGGCCTCGCCAAGGGCGGCAGATTCCTGCCATCCCGATGAAGCGTCGGGGGTGGCTTCGGTCGGGCCGACGGCCTGCCGCGCCCGTCCCGGCCCGGCCGAGCCAGGCCGCTCGCCGCGGCATCGCTGCAGCAGGGCGGCGAGGCGGATATCGCCCGGGGACCCATCCGTACCCCGCTCGAAGGTCTTCCGGGCCGCTGAGAGGTCCGATTCGGAGGGGGCCTGAGAGAGGCCCTCGAGGAGGAACTTCAAGCCTCCGGTGTAGTCGAGAAGCCTCGCGGACAGGCTGTAGTCCCTGGTCTCGATGGGAATGGGCTGGGGATCGACGGCTGCTGCGAGCCGCGCCAGGTTGGACTGGCGCCAATCCTCGCGAATCCGGCCGCTTTCGAAGCGGGCGAGGTCGCGCCGCCGTGTCCAGGGGTCGGAGGGAGGCCCCTGCTCCTCGCGCCGGAGGCGTTTCCAGCGTGCGGCGTCGCAGACGCGGCTGCCGAGCAAGGCTTCGGGGAGATGGAGGTGAAGCGTTTGGAGGGTGTTCTGTACCTCCCACTGGGCGAGGTGTTCTTCGAAGACATCGAGGCGAACGTCGATGGGGGCGGGCCCGCCGAGCAGAACGACCTCGTGGGGCTCGAAGGCCCATATCTGTCCGTCGGGAAATTCTCGGGCAAAGGCGTCGAGAGAATCTGCGAAGACGTCCGGCGGGAGAGTTGCCGGCAGGGCGAAGGCGAGAAGCCCGGCGGCGGTGAGGCATTCCCGGGCCAGGTGGAGGAGGTCGCCGGACATCATCAGGGCCTTGGCGGCGGGTCCCGGCTGCCACTCGAGGTGGGCCAGGATGATGGGCCACTTCTCGCCACCGGCCAAGAGAAAGGGGACCAGCTCGCCGGCCTCGAGCACGAGTCTTTCAACCGGGTCGTTTCGGGCCTTCGAGCGGGAGCGGAGCGCCCGATCGAAGGCCCGCAGCATGGCCGGCTCGAAGGCGGGCGACGGAACGCGGGCGCGGATTCGGGTAACGGAGGGGTAGGCGGACAGAATCTCGGCGGCGGTGTGCGGGTCGAATCCGAGCATCAGGACGGTGCGAGGCTCGGACGAGAGGGAGAGGGCAAGGTGATCGAAGACGGGGTGAGGGTCGGCCCTGTCCAGGCGGACGGCGGGATAACCTTTATGGCAGGCGATGCGGACGGGGTCTTGCGCGTCGCCGAGGGCGTGGTAGGGTCCCGAGGGTGTTTCACGATATTCGCGGGTTTGGAGTCCGGGGTGAGAGACGTGGGGCGGCAGGGGCGGAGGCTCCAGGAAGACGTAGAGGAGGAGGACGGCGGGCGGCAGCGCCCAGGCTGGGCGGCGTGCGAGCTGGGTGGCGGCGAGGGCAGCGAGGGCGGCAGCGGCGAGCGCGATGCCGCCCTGGAGGCCGGCGAGAGAAACGAGGAGGGTGTAGAGGGCGAGGCCGGAGGCGCATCCGAGGGACGCGGCAGCGAGGATGCCGCTGCCGGCGGCGGCGTGCGGGTGGCCGCGCTCCCGGGCCAGGCCTGCCAGGCTCGGGAGGAGCGGGCCAAAGGCGACCGCGGGCAGGAGCAGAGGGAGGACGGCCGCGCCGGCGTCATGGAGAGCCTGCCGGAAGGAAGTCGGCTCGAGGGCGGCGAGGCGGCTGGTGAAACCCGCTCCGGACAAGGCGTGGGAGAAGGCGAGTGAGGACGCGGTGAGGCCGAAAGCGGCGGCGGCGAGGCCGAGGCCGAGGGCGTGCTGGAGGGACCGTGAGCGTTTCAGGAGGGGCGAGGCGGCCAGGCTGCCAAGGCCGAGGCAGCCGAGGAGTGCGGCATGAATGCCGGCGAGACCGCGTCCGTCCGCCTCGAGGGCGTAGGCGACGAGCCGGCCCGCCAGGAAAAGCGCCGGCGCGGCGACGGCAGCGACCAGTGCGGCGAGAAAGAACGTCCGATCGCTCGGCGGAGCGGGGGCGGGGCTCGATGGCGCGGCCTCGAGGATTTGTGGGTGTCGTTCGTGCAGCCAGGAGGCCGCGGCGGCGAGGGCGGCGGCGATACCCTGCAGGAAAGCGGCCACGGCGTTGCCCGTCCAGGACCGGGCTTCGAGCTCGAAGAGCTGGCCCGCTGGGAATCCGACGGCGAGCCCGAAAAAGACGGGAGTAAGGGCGAGGGCGAGTGCTGTGGGGATGCCCCCGCGGCGGTGGAGCACGGGTACGGCCGCGGCGAGAGAGGCTCCGAAGACGGCCCCGGCAGGTAAGGTGATGAGGTAGCCGGTGAAAAAGGCGAGGAAGGAGCGGATGCCGCTGGCTTGAGGTGTGCTCAGCCAGAGCCCAGTCCAGTTGGAGTCCAGCTTGTGGAGGAGCGCGTGTACGGCGAGGGAAAGCAGAGCGGCGAGCATCTGAAGGGCGGCAAGGACGCCGAGGGGCCTGGCGCTTTTCTCCGAGGGCTCGGCGGCGAACCAGAGGCCGCCGGAGGCGGCGAGGAAGAAAGCGGCGAGAGCGGAAGCTGCGGCAGGATCGCCAGGCCCCAGGACGTTCACGAGGTGGCCGGACAAGACCTGCAGATGAATGCCTGCGCCCGCTCCCGCGAGGAAGAGTAGGGCGAGGAGGAAGTGAGCAGGGTCAGAAGGAATGTTCGGCGGGGTTCTCATAACGCGGGCGACGCACGCAGGATATCCGGAAATCCGCGAGCCCGGAGGGCGCGGCGGGAAATGGCAGAGGCCGAAGGCCGAGGCCATTTCTTCTTCTGAAATCCGCCGGCCGGCGGATTTCAATAAAGACTGACGAGTGGAAGTGGGCGTTGCGAGCGTGTTCCTGAAGTCTCTCCTGCAGCCGTTGGCCGCAACCCGCTGGGGAGCGGAGCGGGTGCCCGCTTGCGGGCGCGCCTCCGGAGGGAAGCGGGACGCTTCCCTCCGGAGCGGAGAGCACACGCGCGACGTGCAAACTTTCACAAATCAAACTTCAACCTCCGATCTGTTCGCGCAGGCTGCGCAGCTCCTCGGTGGCCTCACGGATTTCGAGGAGGTCGCCGCTGGCGAGGGCGGCCTCGATGCGGCCCACGCCGCGCAGGAGGGACTCCCGATAGGCGGGGCTGAGCGAATTCTCGGACGCGCCGAGCACCTTGCGGGCGTCGAAGGCGACGCGTTCCGCCTCGTTGCGCGCTTCGAGGCGCGCCTTGCGGGTTCGAGCCTCCCGAGCGAAGCGGTCGGCCTCATCTTCCATCCGGGTGAGCTCCTCCTCGGAGAGGCCGCTGGCGTACTCGATGCGGATGGCCTGTTCCTTGCCGGTGGAGAGGTCTTTGGCCGAGACGTTGAGGATCCCGTTGGCATCGAGGTCGAAGGTGACCTCGACTTGCGGCACGCCCCGAGGTGCTGGCCGAATGCCGGTGAGTTGGAAATGGCCGATGAGCTTGTTATCGGAGGCGAGGGGCCTTTCACCCTGGAGGACGCGAATCTCGACGCGGTCCTGTCCGTCGCGGGCCGTGGTGAAGATTTCGCTCTTCTGGGCCGGGATGGTGGTATTGCGCTCGATGAGGCAGGTGCAGAGGCCGCCTTCGGTCTCGACGCCGAGGGAGTGGGGAATGACGTCGACGAGGACGAGACGGTCGACCTCACCGGCGAGGACGCCGCCCTGGATGGCGGCACCGATGGCGACGACCTCGTCCGGGTTGACGCCGCGATGGATGGGTACCCCGAAAATCCGGTTGACGAGACGCTGGACGGCGGGCATGCGGGTCTGTCCACCGACAAGGATGACTTCATCGATATCCTTGGGGGCGAGGCCTGCGGCGGCGAGAGCTTCCTCGCACGGCAGCCGGGTCCTTTCGATGAGGTCGTCCACGAGCTGTTCGAGGCGGGCCTGGGAAAGGCTCATATTGAGGTGAACAGGCCCGTCGCGGGCGACGGTGATGAAGGGAATGGTGATGAGGGCGCTCTGGGAGAAGGAGAGGTCGCACTTGGCCTTCTCTGCGGCCTCCTTGAGCCGTTGGACCGCCATGCGGTCCTCGCGCAGGTCGATGCCCTGGAGGCGGTGGAACTCGCCGATGAGCCACTGGATGACGCGCTCATCGAAGTCATCTCCGCCGAGGTGTGAATCGCCGCTGGTGGCGAGGACTTCGAAGACGCCCTCGCCGATCTGGAGGAGAGAGACGTCGAAGGTGCCGCCGCCGAGGTCGTAGACGGCGATGCGGGCGTCGCGGCGTCTGCCGAGGCCGTAGGCGAGGGCGGCGGCGGTCGGCTCGTTGAGAATGCGAAGGACCTGCAGGCCCGCGATGCGGCCGGCGTCTTTGGTGGCCTGGCGTTGGGCATCGTTGAAGTAGGCGGGCACCGTGATGACGGCCCGAGCCACGTCGCAGCCGAGGGCATCCTCCGCCGTCTGCTTCATCTTCTGGAGAATCATGGCCGAGATTTCCTGCGGGGCGACTTCGCGTCCGTCCAGCTCGACGATGGCTCGGCCGAGGAGGTCGGCCCGGACCGCGAAGGGGACGAGCTCGGCCTCGCGGCGCACTTCGTCGTACTTGCGGCCCATGAATCTCTTGATGGACGTGACCGTGTTGCGGGGATTCGTCAAGGCCTGCCGCTTGGCCACCTCTCCAACGTAGCGGTCGCCGTCGGACCCGAAGGCGACAACGGAAGGAGTGGTCCGCCCACCTTCACTGTTGCGGAGGACCACCGGCTCGCCGTTCTCGATGACAGCGACGCAGGAGTTGGTCGTGCCGAGGTCGATGCCGATGACTCGTTCCATGGCCAGCCCTACTCCAGTTTTTCGAGTTCCTCTTCCATTTCCTGCCGGGCATGGGTGTTGCCTTGCCGCTGGGCGGCGTCGATGCCCCGGCGAAGGATGACCCGTGCTTCCTCGGTGCGGCCCAGGCGTTCATAAAGCTTGCCGAGCATGAAGTGGCCTGGGACATGGGCAGGATGGTGCTCGAGGAGCTCCTGGAATTGTTTCTCCGCCTCCTCGGTCTCGCCCGCGCTGGCCAGTTCCATGGCAAGTCCATAGCGGGGAAAATCCGCTTCCGGCGACTTTTCCACCGCCTTGCGCAGCAGTTCGAGTCGTTTCGAGTCTGGCATTCGGGTTTCCTTTTGACGGGTCCGAGTGACCGAAAAACGACACAAATAAATTTAATCACAACCGGCAACCGAAGTCACTTGTCCTGTCGTCCCAATTCGCTAGAATCGGGAGCGACTCGAAGGATGTATCCATGGCCGCCGGACCGTCACACCCATGAAGTTGAAGGCCGGTATCACGTTTCTCCAAGAGTCGAGAAAGGACCTGGCTTCCGTAGGGGCGATCCTGCCCAGTTCCCCTTTCCTGGCTCGGACGATTGTCGCCCACGTGAACTCGAGGCCGGACCGTCCCATCTCGGTTCTCGAGGCCGGAGGAGGGACAGGAGCGGTGACGCGTCACCTGGTCCGCACCCTGGGCCCCCGGGACAAGCTGGATATCTATGAAATCAACTCTTCGTTTGCGGGGCATCTCCACAAGGAGTTTGTGACGGGCGCGGGTCGGATGCCGGGCTGGCCAGCGGTGCGCATCTATGAGGATTCGGTCCTCAACATTCCTCAGGTGCCCCGGTACGACTACATTGTCTCGGGCCTCCCATTCAACAGTTTGGGTGAAGAGTTCGCCGCGGCGGTCATGGACCGATATTGCAAGATACTGAAGCCGGGCGGATCCCTGAGCTTCTTCGAGTATCTGCTGATTCGGCAGATCACGTCGCCCTTTGGGAACAAGAATTACCGCCGACGCTGCCGCGCGGTCGAGAAGGTGCTGGATGGTTACGTCCGGCACTATCAGTTCAGACGGGAAACGATTTTCCTCAATATTCCTCCGGCAGTGGTCCGATTTCTTCGTCTGCCGGGCGATGCCGCTCCGGCAGCACCGGCCCCCTTCCCCGGTGGCAGCGGGCGTAACGGAAACAGCGGCCGGGCGCACGGCAGACGGTAACGCGGACGGGCCCGTGAAGGTTCGATCGTTGGCCACTTTGAAGACTGAGCCCTTGCGAGATATCAAGGTCAGGGTTATAATGGCCATTCCTTGGTTTGATCGTCTTAACTCTTTGAGTCACGGGCGGTTGCTGGTTGAACATAGACTTTCGGGCTCGTGATAGACGCTCAATGACTCAGCGGAGTGCTCGATCCATTTCTCGAGCACGCCGCTTTCTCGGAGAAATTTCATGAAGAAAGATATTCATCCCGCTTACATGGACTGCACCATCGTCTGCGGCTGCGGCGAAGTCATCCATACCCGGTCAACCGTCGCCAAGATTACGGTAGAAATTTGCTCGAAGTGCCATCCGTTTTATACCGGGAAGCAGAAATTCGTGGACACCGCCGGTCGAGTGGAAAAGTTTCAGAGGCGGTACAACTGGGGGAGGAAGCCGGAGGAGCCGGCGAAGCCGGAGGATGCTGCTTCCCCGGGTGCTGCTTCAGCGCCTCCCGCCGAGTCTCCTGCTGCCTCCCAGCCGCCCGTATCCGCCGAGGTGGTTGTCGCCGCAGCTACTCCATCGGGCGGCAATCCTTCGTGACCTGTTCGGAGGCCGCCGGCGCTTCGAGGAGCCTGCCGCGTAGCGTCTTTCTGCCGTATTCCGGCGGCGGCGTGACGGGAAGCGAGACCAGCCATGGCCAAGCGCTCGGTTGAGACCATTGTGGACCCCATCATTCTTGGCAAGCTCCAAGCCATGGCGGACCGCTACGAGGAATTGATGAAGCTTCTGGCGGACGCGGCCGTGGTTTCCAATCCGGTTCTGCTGCGGACCTTCACCAAGGAGCGAGGGGCGTTATTCAAGCGGGTGGAGCGATTTCGCCAGCTCCTTCGAGTTCTCGATGAGAAGAGGAAGGCGGAAGTGCTAACGACATCAGTGCAGGACGACGAGGAGCTGGTGCAGCTCGCCCAGGAGGAACTGATCGAGCTGACGAAACGGGAGGAGATGCTGTGTCAGGAGCTGGAGGACCTGCTGCTGCAAGATGAGCGCACGGACATGCGGAACGTGATCATGGAGATTCGCGCGGGCACGGGGGGGAACGAGGCCGGTCTTTTCGCTTTGGATTTGTTTCGGATGTACACCCGTTATGCGGAGAGGCGCGGCTGGACGGTGGAGGCCATGGACACCTCGATGAACGAGGCGGGCGGACTCAAGCAGGTGGTCTTTTCGATGGAGGGCGATGGCGTGTTCCGGTGGCTGAAATTCGAGAGCGGCGTCCACCGCGTGCAACGAATTCCGGTGACGGAGGCGAACGGCCGGATACATACCTCGACGGCCACGGTGGCGGTCCTGCCCGAAGTGGAGGAGGTCGAGGTGGAGATTCGGCCCGAGGACTTGGAAATCGAGTGCCATCGTTCCAGCGGTCCCGGCGGTCAGAACGTGAACAAGACCAGCTCGGCGGTTCGCATCACGCACCGGCCGACGGGCCTGGTGGTGGACTGCCAGGACGAGCGGTCGCAGCACAAGAACAAGACGAGGGCTCTGCGGGTACTTCGGGCACGGCTCTATGATCGCTTGCAGACGGAGCAAGAGTCGCGGCGGGCGGCGGCACGGCGCTCCATGGTGGGCACGGGGGACCGCAGTGAGAAGATCCGGACCTATAATTTTCCGCAGGATCGCCTGACGGACCATCGGATCAACTTTACGACCCACGGATTACAAAGGATTCTGGACGGAGATTTGGACCGGGTGCTCGAAGCTCTGCAGGAGCAGGAGCGCCTGGAAAAGCTGAAAAATTTTGAATTTTTGGTCACGTCCAACCCATCGATCGGGGCTCTGACGACGCCGGGCGCTCCGGCGCTGCCCGCGGGCCCCGCCCGCCTCTAGCTCGGCAAGCCTCTGTGTCTTCCGTCCCCCGGGAGGCACATCCCGTACGACGCGTTGTTTCCCGCTCGTTTCCCGATTCAGAAGTGCGGATGCACTTTCGAATCCGGGTATTCGTGCAGCCATCTCATGCCGACGGAATTGCGTCCAGCGCCAGTCCCGCGCACCTGGTCGGTGCTTGAAATTCTCCGTACCACGGAAGAATTCTTCCGCGGGCGTGGCGTGTCCACGCCGCGGCTCGACGCGGAACTGCTGCTCGCGAAGGTGTTCCAATGCCCCAGAATCCAGCTTTACGCTCAGTTCGACCGGCCTCTGACACCGGCGGAGCTGGACGCTTACCGGGAACTGGTGCGCCGGAGGGCCCAGCGTTACCCCGTGCATTATCTGCTCGGAGAACGCGAGTTCTTCTCCCGGCCATTTCGCGTCTCGCCGGAGGTCCTGATCCCGCGGCCGGAGACGGAGTTGCTGGTCGAGGCGGCGATTGAGTCCGCCCGGAAGCTGGGATGTCCCGACCGGGCACCTGCTTTCTTGGACGTTGGGACAGGGTGCGGGAACGTGGCCGTGACGTTGGCGTGCGAGATGCCTCATGCGGAGGTCCATGCCACGGATGTCTCAGCCGAGGCACTTCGGGTCGCTCGTCTGAATGCGGAGGTTCTAGGAGTTGCGGCACGAGTCGCGTTCCACGAGGGTGATCTCTTCGACGCCCTACCCGGGAACTTGCGGGCCCATTTCGATTTTATCGTATCCAATCCCCCCTATGTCTCGGAAGCAGACTTGGCGGTGCTGATGCCGGAAGTGAGGGATTACGAGCCGCGCATCGCCTTGTCCGGCGGCCCCGACGGTCTGGCGTTCCACCGGCGTCTGGCCGCCGCCGCACCCGCGTTCCTGAAGCCCGGCGGCAAGCTCCTTCTCGAGGTAGGGGCCGGGCAGTCCGACGCCGTTCAGCACCTGTTTCACGAGGCCGGATGCTACGATGCGCCTCAGAGGGTCTCCGATTACGCTGGAATTCCACGCGTCTTTCACGCGTCCCTCTTATCCGATGCCCAGTCCATAGACCGCGTAACGATCCGTTCCGGTTTCACCTGAAAGGAGTTTATATGGAAGAATTGGTCATCGAGGGAGGGCGACGCCTGCAAGGCGCCGTCCAGGTCAGCGGAGCCAAGAACGCCATTCTCCCGATCCTGGCCGGATGCCTGCTGGCCCGGGGGAAGAGCGTTATCCGGAATGTACCGAACTTGAAGGACGTCCGGGTCATGGGGGAGATGCTCAGGGAGCTCGGCGTCAAAGTCCGGTGGCAGGGGGAGCACAGGATGGAGGTCGAGGTGGTCCAGGACGATCGGATCGAAGCGCCCTATGAATGGGTTCGGCAGATGCGGGCCTCCTTCTGGGTGCTCGGCGCATTGCTGGCCCGGCGGGGTCAGGCCAGCGTGCCGCTGCCGGGCGGCTGCGTCATCGGGGTCCGGCCGGTGGACCTTCACCTCAAGGGGCTTCGGGCCATGGGGGCGGAGATCGAGGTTCGGGGCGGCAACGTGATCGCGCGGGCGCCCCAGGGGCTGCATGGCGCCGAGATTTACCTGGGAGGACACTTCGGATCGAGTGTCGGCGCTACCGTCAACGTCCTCCTGGCCGCCGTGCTCGCACGCGGCCGCACGGTGATCCATAGCGCCGCGTGCGAGCCGGAGGTGGACGATCTGGCCAACTTCCTGCACCTCATGGGGGCTCAAATCCGGGGAATTGGCTCTCCGAGGTTGGAAATCGAGGGAGTCGAGGACCTCCACGGAGTGGACTATTTCGTCATTCCCGACCGCATCGAGGCAGCCACGCTCCTCATCGCCGGGGCGATCACCCGTGGCGACGTCAAGGTGGTTGATGCCCGGCCCGAGCACCTGTTCGCCATCCTCGATACCTTCCGCGAGATCGGCGTGCCGCTCGAAGCGGGTGACCGCTGGGTCTCCGTGCACTGCGGCGAGATGGTCCGATTTCATTCGGTGGACATTACGACTCACCCTTACCCGGGCTTTCCCACGGACGCCCAAGCGCAGATGATGGCTCTTTTGACCACGGTCGAAGGGATCAGCGTCATCACGGAGTACATTTTTCCGGACCGGTTCATGCACGTAGCCGAGATGAATCGGCTGGGGGCCGGGATTCGCAAGGAAAACGCCCATGCGATTGTCGAAGGCCAGCGCCGACTTTCGGGCGCGACCGTCATGGCATCGGACCTCCGGGCCAGCGCGGCCATGGTCCTTGCCGGGCTGGTGGCGGAGGGGCGTACCCGGATTCAGAACATCGAGCACCTCGACCGCGGTTATGAACGGCTGGAGGAGAAGCTGCGTGCCTTGGGCGCACACATTGAAAGAGAGAAGGTAGGTGTTGAATCGGCCAGGATTTCTGCTTAAATGACGTGTGTTTCGGGAAAGGAATCCCGCGCCAGAAGGCAAGAGGTGGACCGCTTAGCGTCAGGAAGCTCAGGAATTCCAGGGTTTCCGGCTTGTACGCCGCGCCGGGTGAGGTGCTTCTCGGGTGGAGCGTATGGACAGTTCCGCTCCGGATGGGTAGGCGCGGCCCGAGACCGCACCGGCAGGGCAGCGGCGGCGGTCTCCAGCGAACCTTCAAATGTTTGGAGCGTGTTCGGCGTGGCCCTGTCAAGACTCAACGAGGTTGCATCTCATGGCAGTTCGTTTGCGGTTGAAAAGGTACGGACGTAAGAATCGGGCTTTTTTCCGGATCGCGGCGTTTGACGCCCGCACGGCGAGGGACGGGAAGCCCATCGAGGAACTGGGATTTTACGATCCCTGGGTAGCGGACGAGACCCGGAAGGTCTCGCTCAAGCGGGAGCGCATCATTTACTGGCTGGACGTAGGCGCCAAGCCCACGCTCATCGTCGGCCAGATTCTCCGGAAGCACGGGATACATCCCGAGGCCGGGCGAAAGCAATCGCCGCATTCGAGCGCGGCCGCGCCAGCATGACGATTGATGTATTGACTCTCTTTCCGGAGATGTTTCCAGGTGTTCTTTCGCACAGCATTCTCAAGATCGCCGTTCAGAAGAAGGCCATGGATGTCCGTCTTCACAATATCCGGGATTACTCGAAGGACAAGCATGGCAAGGTTGACGATCGGCCTTACGGCGGCGGGCCGGGGATGATCATGACGCCCCAGCCCGTGCTGGACGCGGTCGATGCCGTCCGGGGAGGCGATGAGGAAGCATTACTGATCGTTTTGACGCCCCAGGGGCGGGTCTGGAATCAGGCTCTGGCGTCTCAGCTTGCCGAGCGACGCCGGCTGATCCTGGTTTGCGGGCGTTACGAGGGTTTCGACGAACGAATTCTTCTGGCCCTGAAGCCCCTGGAAGTGTCCATCGGGGACTACATTTTGACGGGCGGCGAGCTGGCCGCCCTGGTGGTTATCGACACCGTGGCGCGCCTTCTTCCGGACGTTCTCGGCGATCCGGAATCGGCCCGGCTGGAATCATTTCAGGGAGGGATGCTGGACTTTCCGCAGTATACGAGGCCATCGGAGTTCAAAGGGATGAGGGTGCCGGATGTCCTGCTTTCGGGCCATCATGCCGCCATCGAGGCCTGGCGGCGCGAACAAGCTTTGCAGCGTACGATGTGGCGACGTGCCGATCTGCTGAAACCGACATGAAAGGGGACGCTATGAACCGGTGCATCGAGGAATTCACCCGGACCTATTTGAAGAAGAAGCTCGCTGAACTGAGCATCGGGGATACCATCGAGGTCCGCATCCGCATCGTGGAAGGCGAGAAGGAACGCATCCAGAAGTTCACGGGGACGCTGATGGCGCGCGGCGGGCGCGGGGTCCAGGCCCATATCACGGTACGCCGTATGGTTCAAGGAGAGGGCGTGGAGTGTGTTTTCCCTCTTCATTCGCCCAAGATCGATTCCATTGCCGTCGTTCGACATGGACGCGTACGACGCGCGAAGCTCTACTTTCTGCGCGAACGAGTCGGCAAGGCAGTCAAGGTCCAGGAGCGCCGCCCCCACGCCGGGCGGGTCGAGGCCGAGGCGGGCGGGACGGAGGAGGTGGCGGCCACCCGGCCGGCCCAGCCCGCGTCCCAGGAAGTGCCTGCGGGTGGGCGATGAATCTTCAGCGGCCCGGTGAGTCTTCTGGCACGCCCCTCGGGGACGCCGGAGAGGACGTGGCCGCGGCCTTCCTTCAGAAACACGGTTATCGGATTCTGGAGCGCAATTACGCCTACCCGGGCGGCGAGATCGACCTGATCGCGGCCGAGGGCGATGTGCTGGTTTTCGTGGAAGTCAAGACGCGGTCGTCCCGGGACCGCGTCTCCCCGATGCTCGCGGTCACCCGCCGCAAACAGAAGCTCGTGCAGCGCGCAGCCGAACGCTTCATCGTCCAGCTCCGACTGCGAAGGCCGCCGGTACGTTTTGACGTCGTGACCGTGATTCTGGGTGACACGCCGGACCGCAGGCCGGATATTCAGCTTTTCAAGAATGCCTTCTGACGCTGGGGAGGTTCATCATGGACGTCCTGTGCCTTGGGATCGCGGTGGCCGACGCCATCGGCCGCCCCATCGACGTGATCCCGGAGAAGGCGAGGCTGGCGTTGTTCGATCGGATGGAGCTGCACACGGGCGGATGCCCGCTGAATACCGCGATCGCACTCTCGAAGCTCGGATTCTCGAGCGGGTTGATCGCCAAGGTCGGGCATGACGGCTTCGGCGATTTCCTCATCCATTCGCTCGAGCAGGCCGGTGTGGATACCCGCGGCGTGGTGCGGGACCCGGAGGCTTCGACGTCGTTCACGTTCATCATGGTCAGTTCCGACGGGGAACGGCGTTTTCTGCACACCATGGGCGCTAACGCCACCTTCCGGTTCGAGGACGTGCGGCTGGACTTGTTCGGAGAGGCCCGGGTCCTCTGCATCGGCGGGTCCTACCTCATGCCTCGTTTCGACGGCGAGGGCACCTCGGCTACCCTGCGCGCGGCACGGGCACGCGGGCTGGTGACCTGCCTCGATACGGCTTACAACGACCGTATCCCCGACTGGTATGGGCTCATGGCACCCTGCTTCCAGCACCTGGATTATTTCCTCCCGTCCGTGGAGGAGGCGGAACGGATTTCAGGCCGGTCCCGGCCGGAGGACATGGCCCGGTTCTTCCGGGACCAGGGCTGCAAGGTCGTGGCCATCAAGCTGGGCAGCCGGGGTTGTTATGTGCTGGGCCCCCAGGCGGGACGGCTTCACCCGTCTTATCGGGTCCAGCCGGTGGACACCTCGGGCGCTGGGGACAGTTGGGTGGCCGGTTTCCTCGCGGGCCTGCTTCGGGGCCTGTCCCTGGAGGAGTGTGCAGACTTGGGCAACGCCACGGCGGCCCACTGCATCTTGGCCGTCGGCTGCACCACGGGCATCCGGCCCCTGGCCGACGTTCAGGCCTTCCAGAAGGCGACACCCAGGCGATAGCACGACGAACCGGGAGACCTGCACGGGAGGCGGGTCGAACTCCTGTAGGGCGCCGGAGCAGGGCACGAGATTTCACGGGCGAGGAAAGAGCATGTATCTGACACCGACGGCGAACCGGAACGAGATTGGCGACATCGAGGCCATTTACCACGAGGGTCGGTTTCACGTCTTTCATCTGGCGTTGCCGAGCCATGACGCGGTAGGCCACCTCATTTCGGAGGACGGTCTGACGTGGCAGCAGCTTCCAGCGGCGGTCCGGACGGGGGAGCCCGACGAGTTCGACGGCGATCAGATTTGGACGATGGGGGTGGTGAAGTTCCGGGGGATGTTTTTCATGCTCTACACCGCCTTGTCGGAGCGGGGGCGGATGCAGCGGGTGGGTCTGGCGACGTCGAGGGACCTAGTGCGCTGGGAGAAGTACGGGGGCAATCCGGTGGCGAGTGCGGACCCGAGATGGTATGAGGCGACGCCGGAGCGATGCCGGGTGGATTTCCGGGACCCGCACATCGTGGAAGTGGATGGGGTGCTCCACGCCTTCGTGGCGGCCCGGGAGAACGAGGGGATTCTGAACCGCCGAGGCTGTGCGGCTCATCTCGTATCGAAGGACGGTTACCATTGGGAGAGCAGGCCGCCGTCCTGCACGCCGCGCATCTCTTGGGATTTCGAGGTGCCGTCGGTGATGCGCGTGGGCGGCCGTTTCTACATGACCGCCAATCTGGCCGGCATCCGGGACGTCTACCGTGTGGCCGATCGGGTTGAGGGTCCCTACCGCCGGCCCGCGGACGATTCGGTGTTACCGCAGACGAACAGTTCCAGCCGGCCCTGTTCCGCCCGTGGAAAAACTTATCTGTTTCACTGGCTGAGGTCGCAGGCCACGGACTGGCCGGGCCCCTTGAAGACCTGCGCAGCGCTGGTGGCCCCGAAGGAGGTGCGGACCTCGAGGGACGGCTCCCTGTGGCTCAGGTCCTTCGATGGCTGGGACGCGGTGGCTCGCGAAAAGGCCAGGCCGGTGAAGCCGCGGGCCTGGCTGCCCGGAGCGGACCGGAGGGTCTGGAAAGCGGAGGGCGGCGTGGTCGAAGGAGTGGCCGATCCGGGCACGCGGTTTCTGCTGCTTCCCGAGAATCTGGATGATTGCATCGTGGAGGCGACGTTCGAGCTGGACCGGTCTATGCCCCCGAGGGAATTCGGCCTGGCCCTGCGGTGCGACGAGACGGGCGACCAGGGGACCTTTGCGGAATGTGCGCCGGGCATTCACCGCGTCGAACTGGTGAAGGTGCTCCACAACCTGGAGCGGGGTCCGAACGCGCTCTGGCGCGGCCGCCATCTCGTGCAGGCCACTCACTTGGGGGTGAAGCCCGGACGCCGTTACCGCGTCCGCGCCGTGGCCTACGGACCCTATATCGAGGTCAGCGTGAACGACCGCGTTCGGCTGTCCGCGCTGACGATGAGCCGGCGTGGCGGCCGCGCCGGGATTTTCCTCGAGGACGGCGCAGCACGGGTGCACGACGTCACCGTCCAGCCGCTGCACGCGCCCGCATGTTACTTCTGACAGAGGTGAATCCAAGTCGCCTCATAGTCTTTGATTCCGCTAAAGTCTTACGAGAGTTGAAGTTCCGAAAGAGCCGAAAGAACGAACATGACCTGTGGGCCCGCAGATTAGAGTCCTAGGCTGTGACTTCTCCTCGCCCAGCGCCCACTACCTGGGCACCCGGTGGGCACCCGCCCGAGAAGTTGAAAGGTGTCCCGCCGGACTTGTCCCAGTGGGAGGCGGGTCGGGTGTCAGTTGATTTCTGAACCCTGATACCTTTTTGCACCCTTGTTGGGTTTGCGGGCTTCGTCCGCCTTAAGATCCGAGGATTGCAGGCGATGGCAGCGCTCGTTGGCGACGCCGGCAGCATAGCGCCTCGTGTAGCGTCCCCAAATTGACTTGACTTATTTCAGAGTTTCGTGTATGATCCCATTTCATGAGCAGAATCGCAGCCCGGATTGTCCTGTCCCCCGAAGAACGCGTTGTCTTGGCCACTTGGGCGCAT
>JACPCR010000018.1:0-1573 GCA_016179685.1 Planctomycetota bacterium
CCGGCCGGCAGTCGTTCTGGGCTTTTGGAGGCTTCTTGTGCTCGCCGAAGCTGCCACAGCGAGGCGAGCTTTGAAATGGGATTCGGCCAGCGGCCGAAGCCCATTTCACAATGGGGCCACGCCCTTTCGGACGTGGAAGGTCCAGATGGTTGGGAGATTTACTCCTGGCATGGCAGCTTCAATGGGGCCACGCCCTTTCGGACGTGGAAGGACAGGACCATGACACAAAAAGTCACGGTTCAAATTGCTTCAATGGGGCCACGCCCTTTCGGACGTGGAAGGGGAAAATCATGAGTGCCGAACATCCGGTTCTGGAATGGGCGCTTCAATGGGGCCACGCCCTTTCGGACGTGGAAGGACCGCGGCTACTGTCACGCGTGTAGCGCGGCACTGATGCTTCAATGGGGCCACGCCCTTTCGGACGTGGAAGGCGCGGCATCTCGGGCTGCTTCCGCGCAGCCCGACGGGCTTCAATGGGGCCACGCCCTTTCGGACGTGGAAGGGTGAACTTCAGACACTTGGCATTAATGCTCACTCTAGAGGCTTCAATGGGGCCACGCCCTTTCGGACGTGGAAGGATCGAACCAGCACAATCGACGCACTATCAGTATACCGCAGCTTCAATGGGGCCACGCCCTTTCGGACGTGGAAGGGTCCACCGACGTCGTTCCTCAGGTCGTCGTCCACCTGCTTCAATGGGGCCACGCCCTTTCGGACGTGGAAGGCCCCGGCTCCTCAGGCGCCCAGAATCTCCACCGCCCAGCTTCAATGGGGCCACGCCCTTTCGGACGTGGAAGGCCCGCCTTGGCCGAGCAGGATGATCCCCTGGGACGCGCTTCAATGGGGCCACGCCCTTTCGGACGTGGAAGGAGCGGACCGACGATAGGTTCACTAAAAAGGAGAAGCCGCTTCAATGGGGCCACGCCCTTTCGGACGTGGAAGGACATTAGGCGGCAACGGCCATGACCCGAACCAGCGTCCGCCGCTTCAATGGGGCCACGCCCTTTCGGACGTGGAAGGGATGCCAGGGCGTCCATGATGGACAAAACAGTATCGGCTTCAATGGGGCCACGCCCTTTCGGACGTGGAAGGGCCGCGAGTAAGAGGAAATGATCATGGCTGACGAAGCGCTTCAATGGGGCCACGCCCTTTCGGACGTGGAAGGCATGAAACATTTCGGAAACTCACTGACGAAATTCATTCCGGCTTCAATGGGGCCACGCCCTTTCGGACGTGGAAGGATACCAAACGGACCAGTACCCCTTTGCCATATCTCGCTTCAATGGGGCCACGCCCTTTCGGACGTGGAAGGCCGGGAAGCGAACCTCACCCCGGGGACGGGTATCCCCGGGCTTCAATGGGGCCACGCCCTTTCGGACGTGGAAGGGGCACTTACCTCGGCCCCACCCGTAACGGTCGTGTAGCTTCAATGGGGCCACGCCCTTTCGGACGTGGAAGGATAGCCCTTGTGCGCAAGGGCGACGGATACGTAATCGGCTTCAATGGGGCCACGCCCTTTCGGACGTGGAAGGCCGCGGCGATTTCCGCGGCCGCTACGGGAGTACGAGGCTTC
>JACPCR010000018.1:1622-12366 GCA_016179685.1 Planctomycetota bacterium
TGGAAGGAAATTGTGAACTCCTCCCCATGTTTGAAGTTCCGCTCTTGCTTCAATGGGGCCACGCCCTTTCGGACGTGGAAGGGGCAGTCGTCGTAAACTGCATGCGTACCCGGACTTGCAGACCCCTTTTCGAGAGGTTACCAGGATGAGATCGAAACACGAGCATCATGTCAAGGGAAAGTGTCATTAACCTCCTTTCACACAACAAATTAATCTCTTCGAGCGGATCCCGGCGTTCAAGGCGCCACGTCGCCGCTCGATCACTGATTATCATACCACGGCCAGACGGTCGCAACCGAACGCGTGGAAAATCCTTTTGTACAAGGGTTATTCCCCGCAGCCCTTTCCTAAGACTTTTGAGATATTCGTCTCAATTCCTTTTTAGGATAAGACTTAGAGGAAGACGAAGATTCAGAGAAAGGTGCACGCACACAGACCAGGGGACCAGGGGACCAGGGGACCAGGGCAGGGCAAACTTGCACGAGTAACTCTATACCACGACGGCCACCTTCAGGCTCGGCGAATAGGACCGGCCAACATAAGAAACTCCTTGCTCGTGCACACCGCCCGCGGGACCCAGCGGGAAAAACAGGACCTGGTCCTCATCGTGCTTGACCTCCCTCGTCAGCCGTTCCACCAACTCGATGCGCTCGCGCTCCGACAGCTCGCAGCGAAAGACCGAATCCTGGAGATGGTCGCCGTAGCCGCGCATGGTCTTGAACACGCGGCGCAGGCGCTTGTCGTCGCAGACGTCGTAGGTGACGATATAGAGCGTACGCATCAGTATGGGTTAACGGTTCAACGCTTGGGAAGTAGGTGTCAGGTGTCAGGTGTCAGGTGTCAGGATGAACGATGAACTTGGGATTTCGAAGTCGAGTCCAAAGCCTGCAGCCTGTATGACTCTTGCTCTAGTACGTCGGAACGGGATTCCCCCGGCACATCCCGTTCCGGGGTACTAGGCTTCGCCTTGCAACGTCCGTGATTTCTCTAAAGTCTTCAAGTGTCGCGAGCGATCGAAATTCAAGACCGTTAACGCGTCCGGAACGCTGGGTACTCGGAAATCTCTCCGAGGAGCAAACGTCCGAGCAGCCGCGCCTGGACCTGAAGCACCCGGCGGTAGCTGATACGGTATCCGAAAACGGGATGGGTGACCAGGGCATCCATCCTGGCTTCATAGGCCTCGATGAACTTCTTGCGGGCTTCCGGGGTCATGGCACAGGAGGGTCCGCGCCGGATGAAGTCCGAAGGCTTCAGGACGCCGTTGTTGATGACCCAGAGGACGACGGAATCGCCGATGATGGGCCGGAACTCTTCCATGAGGTCGAGCGCCAGAGCGGGCCGTCCATAGCGCGGCTGATGGTAGAAGCCCAGGTAGGGATCGAAGCCAACGCTCATCGCCGTGATCATGCAATCTTTGGCCAGCAGCGAGTAGGCGTAGGAGAGCATGGCGTTGACCGGGTCGAGGGGCGGGCGTCGATTGCGGCCCTCGAAATTGAAATCGAATGTCTCTTCCGAGGGTTGGTCGCCCCGCGGCGGGACCCCGGGCCGGAGGTCATCGGGCCCGGGTAGGGCGTCCGAGGCGGGAGCTGGATGGCCGGCGCGGCCGCCTGCCTCCACCGGTAACCCCAGGACACTGGCGTTGCCGGACTCGACGGCAGGAGCTGAGGGCAAATCCTTGAAAGCGTCTGTCAAAGCGTCAAAGACACTGACGTTGCCGGACTCGACGGCAGGATTTTGGGGCAGGTCATCGGGTGCGGCCTTGTTTCCCCGCGTCTTGAGCATGCCGGAGAAGTGCTGAAAGTAGAGCCTCGCCGCGACGCCCTCGATACCCAGGAGCGTCTCCAGCGAGGGCGCGGCCAGCGCGCGCTCCGCGTAGGACGCGAGGTCGCTCGACACGGCCTCCGGCAGGCCCGGATGGTTGCGCTTGAGCAGCGTGCGGCAATTGGCGGCCTTGGCGGAGACGAACGAGCGGGCGAGCCGCAGGCAAAGGCCCGGGTCTTCTGCGGCTCGGAACTGCCGGGCCCGCAGCTCGACGTTCTTGTGGCCGAGTCCCTGAACGAGGCCGTAGAACCATCCGCCGGTGGAGAAGTAACAGGCGGGAATGTTGCGGGCGCACATTTCCCGGATGGCGGCGGTGGAGACCTGCACATTGCCGAAGAGGGAGACCTGGGGCGTCTCGAAGATTTTGGCTTCGCCGATCTTGTGTCCCTTCTTGCGGACCTCGAACAGCTCGCCGCTCTTCCCGAGGTAGGCGCCCTGCTCCTGGACGTAGAGCGGCAGGGTGTCGTCACGGGGCGTGACCAGCCGGCGAAGTCCGTCCTCCGGCGGCGTGTGGGCGGCCGCAGGCTGCTCCAGGAAATGGGTCTCGTCGGGCAGGCAGATGCCGGCGAGGGAGCAGCCGGCGCACTTGGGGCTGTCGGCGAGCGGGGGCGGCATCTTCTGGGATTGGGCGGTCTCGCGCAGCCCATCGGCCATTCGCCGCGTGGCGAGGACCAGTTCGTCATCGAAGAGAATCTCGATGCGAGTCTTGGAAGCAACGTAGTAGATCACCCCTGCATCGCAGGCGTATCCGTTCTCGCGCAGCACGAGCGCCTGGGCGCAGAGCTGGACGCGGTCCGGCAGCCAGGACCGTTCGGGGGTGTCGGGCACCTCGCCGCGCTTGTAGTCCACGGGCATGACCTTTCCGCCGGAACCCTCGATGACGTCGATTCTTGCGGTAAGCCCTTCGCGGGGCGCCGAGAGCCAGACGGACCGTGCGTGGAAGGCGGATTCTCCTGTGGGCGCGGCGGTCTCGCCGGCCTCTTTTTGCCCGGGAGCGCCTCCACGAAGGGGTCCTCCCATACTTGTCCCTGTGGGAGGGGCAAGTGTGGAAGCGTCCTCGCCGGCGCCGTTAACCTGGCCCGGGTCTGGCGGCTGGGGAAACCTCCCTTCCTCGCGGTCGGCGACTCGGTGCTGGAATCGGCCATCCGCGGTGTATTCGTTCTCTTCCCACTCACCCTGGACCCACTCGAGGTAGGCGAGCCTCGGGCAGAAAGCGAAGGCGTTGACCATGCGCGCCGGGAGGAGGTCGGGGACCGAGGCGGCGGACCGTGTGAAGCCCTGAGTCGAGGGCTGAGGTTTTGGAAGTCCAGTACGGAGCTGAAGCGGTTGCATGACGGTGATCCTTAAAAGTCTCGGAATTTCAATCGCGAGCCAACGATGACCAATTTTGAGAGGGGTTCCGAGACTGTTAGTCGTTTTTTGGAGGCGCTTCGCGCCTCCAAAAAACGGGTATCTAAGTGGGCCATTGGGTGCAGAAAAACACGCAACACACACTTTACCCGCCTCCCGCAGGGGTCCCGCTTCCCACCGGGACCCCTACGGGAGGGAAAAGGCGGGTCTGTCTGCGCCGCGCACGGCGCGCCTGCCTGTGCGTGCCGCACGCAGACAGGGCAGGCAGGTCGGCACGCTCGGCGTGCCGATGTTCACATACCATGGGTTATGTTAGGTGGCAACGTCAAGGCCATTGCCACCTAACATAGCATACTGGCGTACTCGCCTTATGAACACCGGCCGTTCGCCGCCAGAGTCGGACACGTCGAGCAAGTAGCTCTGGATGCCGGAAAGGTCGCCGAGGACCATCATCGTTATGCCTCTGTAAGGGCGGGAAGGACGCCGGCCCGTCCGACTTGTCGGCCCAGGTGCCGCTGCTTCATAGCGGAATGTACTCCACACGATTCGTGATGTCTTCTAGCTCGAACACCTTCGCAATCAACTCGAGGTCGCGAATAGCCTGCCCGATCGTGATGCGAAGTTGGTGGGAATAGATGACACCACTGAAGGGCTCGTTGGCCGATTGTCGCCGTGAGGCCTCTTGAAGCAAATCTTCATCCTGACTGAAAAGCACACGTCCCAGTTCCGTTACCCGATCCAACAGCGGGGAATCATCGAGTCGGGCCGCCCCGTCCTGCTGCGCCGTCAGCACATCGACACCGCGGCGGCGGAGTCCGTCCGTGATCGCCCAGCGGACATGGACGTCCATGACGAGCTTCAGGCTCACGGAAGTTTCCCCTGGGCACGTAGCCGCTGCCGGCCCGGCGAGTTCAGCGTCGCCGCACGCAGGCTGTCAAACTCGCCCACTTGGCGGTTGATCTCGGCGTCCAACTCGGCCTGGTGATCAAAGTAGTAGGTCAGCGCCGCGTGGATTTGTGCCAACGATAGATGGCCGCGATGCTGGTCGTAGATTTCTTCGGGTGACGATCCGTGCGCGAGTTTTTCCAAGGCGATTTCGATCACCTTCACGTTCGTGTCGTCAATCCAGGCGACCCCGTCGGCGTCCAACCAGACATGACTGGCTATTCGCGTGGCCATGCGAGTTCTCCCTTCGTTTCGGGTCTATGTCTTCATCCCCTATCATAACTTCTGACGCTGGCAGTTCGACGGCTGGTTTGTCGATTCGCGTCAGATTCGGGAAATTCCCGCCGACACGAATAGCCCCAGGCCGAAGTGCGGGGAATGCCCGAGGCAAATCGGGCCGCGGACCGAGCCGGAAAAGACGAGCGGTACGTCAGCCTTTCCAGGCTGACGCTGGGCCGTCGGGTCAGGCTGGAAAGGTGGTATGCTAAACATAACCCGTTCATACACAACTGGTTATGTAAGGTGGCAACGTCAAGGCCATTGCCACATTGCCTAGCAATCTGACGTACTCCCCCTATGACCACCGCCTGCCCGCCGCCGGAGTCGGCCACGGTGAGCAGGCAGTTCCGGATGCCGGAAAGGCCGGCAAGGAAGATCAGCACGGTCTTGTACCTGGTGCAGGTGTCGGGAAAAACTGCCATTTCGAGTGAACTTTCAGGATGGGAGAGACGGTACAGCAACAAACAGCCCCAACCCAAAGTGCGAGGCATAGCCAAGCATCAGTGGACCGCGGATGGGTTGCACGAATTCCAATCGGAGGGCGTAACCGACATCGATCGGCGGCGGCGCGCCTCCTCGCTGACGACAACGCACGAAGTGCCTCAACGGAAGCGTTTCGGCGTTGCGAGGCGGCTCGTCGAGTTGATCCACTGGTGGAAAGCCGCGCGAAGCCAGCTCGGCATTGACCTGTCCCAGCAACGTGTTCGCTCCGCGGCGTTTGATAAAGCGGGGCGGAACAAACGGAGTCGCGCTCACCCAGACGCGAGCGCCTTGAGGGGGACCTAACAGTTGGACGATGCGCCGGTCCAACGGTGCGGGCAGGGACCGTAGCGCATCGAGATCGCCGCTTCCGGCCAGCGCGAGCTGCAAGTCGCCCACCCCGCCCTTGGTCCACGTGCGCCGCAGGGTACGGATCGCTCGCTGGGCGGCTTCCCCGAGTCCCATCGGCGCGTGGACGATGAGGTGATCGAGATGGCCGTCGGCATCGAGGTCCATCGGCAGAATGTGCGCGTGCCGATGGCATTCTCGCAGTGGCTGGCCTTGCTCATCTCGGCCCGTCAATTCCGGACAACGGACCCGCTGTCCTTTGGCGACGCGTCCCACGATCGCACGATGGAACAACTCCGCTTGCGGCAACGTCCGACTGCACGGCGGCAACGCCGAACGATTTCCGCTGGGAGTAGTCAAGGCCAGCAGCATGGTCGTCACCGGTCTCACGGCCTGCGGCTTGGCGCGCTGAGGCACTCCAACCTGCATCGCATCACATCGCCGCCAATAGAGGACGCGCTGGGACCCCGGCGGCTGGGACCAGCGATGCTGCTTCCACCACGCGGTATCCTTGACGAGGCAATCGAGCAGGTCATCGGGATAGGGCGCGATTGCATTTGCGCGGTCCTTCAGCAGTCTTGCCGGGGGCTTCCTTTGGCCCTCCGGGGGGGGGAAATCCGCGAGAATTTTTTCTGTCGCCTTGCGCCGCCACGCGACGTAATCGAGTGGAGGAATCGCTGCGACGAGTAAAATCTGCTCCCATTGCGGGCCGGGGCGCGCTCCGCCCCGATGGGGGAAAGCATCGAAATGATTCAAAGGCAACACGCCGTCTGGGACCAGTTCCGCCTCGACCCAACTTTCGCTACGTCCGAGATAGCCGAGGCATTCCGCGAGTTGTCGCAGTTGCTGCGTTTCGTCGTCCGTTAAGTCGCAGTCCCAGTGAATCACCAGGGCCTCATCACCCACATTGGCCCAGGTATCGAACACGAGCGTGGTCTTCTCGCGTCCCTTGTCGAGCGCGCCGATCGGCATGAAGTGCCGGCTGTGTGCGGCGCTCGCCGCCGGAAGGCGGTATGACGGAAGCGTCGCGGCCAGTTTCTCGAGCAGCCGACCGGCAACCGGCGGGATTTCGCGCCAGCGTTGGGTTGTGAAACCGCAGGCGATCAGCGCGCGCAGCAGACGCCACGGGCTGGGCGGCCATTCGATTTGGCCCTCGTTGACGTGATGCCCCCACGGAGTCGCGTGGTAGCGCCCACCGGGAAATCGCAGTCGCAATGTAGGCACGGCTGGCTCCTATTCGTCTGAGGATTCTCCGGCATCGTCTTCACCGGCTTCTTCGGTTTCCGCTTCCGTTGCTTTGCCTTTCTTCAGTTCATCCTCGAACGTCACCGTCGTGTGAGTCATCGAATCCTTGCAACCGGCGATGGCCGTCTTCACGGCCGCTTCCAAGTCGGTCAGGGACGGCAGCTTGAATTCCTTGGGACGCGACGCAATCACGTTCTCGCGGTCCACGGGCTCCAGGTCGCAAGCGGTTCGCAGCCGCAGGTCCCCATCCAGCAGTTTGCGGACGCGATACAGAGCGAGCAGAATCAGCAGCTCTTCGGCGTTCTTCGCCAGGCCGTAGCCGCGAATCTGAGCCAGGTCGAGATTGATGTGGCAATCGATCCGTTCGGCGACGAACTCATCACGCGAGAACGGGACGTTTCCGAAGCCGCTCTTCGTATCGCCCGAAGGATTGACGTGGTCGTTCTTGACGCCGCCCGACGCGGCGACGTTCACGCCCGACGCTTCAATGAAGGCGGACAAGGCGCGGGCAATGCGCAACCTTCCGCCGGCCAGTTCCTTCTTCGCGAGAAAGACGCCGTGAATCAGGCTGCCGACGTCGAACTTGAGCAGCACCTCCGCCAGCTTCTTGCGATCGATGGGACCTTCCTCCAGGCCACCAAGTTCGGCCTTGAGGTTGTCAAAGAACTTGCGGTCCTTGCCTTCGAGCAGATACGGACTGTTGATGCGATGCGCCTCCAGCATGGAGTCCGTCAGGAACGCGCCTTTGCGATTGACCGTGACGTGGCTGATACCGCTCAGCGCCGCAACGGGTGCATTCTTGGAACTGTCCCAGCAGGTCGCCTCCAGACGGTTCGCCATGCTTTGGGCACTCTCCACGAGTAACTTCTGTCCGTCCTTCGTTTGATACGTGGCCGCACCGAGACTGGGAAAACCCGTCGGCTGGAATCGATCGCCCTGAACCGGACGCAGTGCAACGGTCATCAGCAATCGGCTGGCATTGTCCAACGCTTTGAGGTCACGCATGGATCGGTCCTTTCATGGCGGGGTCAAGGGTGGCGGCAGCGCGCAGGGCACTGCCATGGTCAATGGGAAACACGAGTGCCGCTGCCCACAGCCGCGCCGTCTGGGCGTCGGTGTAACCGGCCTGCAGGGGCGGGCGGATGCCGGCGGAGCGAAGCCGTGCAAAAGCGATTCCGATCGCTCCGGCGCTGTCGCCCGAGATCAGACGCCGCACGATTCCCGATTCCGCCGGAATATTCTTGTCGCTGGCGAGCGGCCAGGGCAGGCAGGCCAAGCGAAGCGCTAGCCACGCTTCTTCCGGTTGTTCCGGCGAACGCGGTGCACGGGGGCCGTGATCGAGCGACCATAGGTCCCACTTAATCGCCATGAACGCGCGGGACAAATCAAGCACCTTGCCGAAGTCGAGCGTGCCGCCCACGAACGCCGCCAGATCGCTCAGCCGCGCGCTACATCCCCTCGCGGCCATTAGCGGCAGGTGTCGTTGGCCCTTCATGCCCGCCTCTACCAGTCGTCGTTCGACGATTGCGGAGCAATCCGCCAAGGCATCGCGACCCGACATCACCACTCGTGAATCGTGCGCGAGACGCTTGTCGGAAATCTTGAATTGCGATGCCCTTGGCTTGAGCGGCAGCCAGTGATGTCGGACGGGGTCGAACGGACGTCCTTCGCGCGAGTAACCCGCCGCCGCGCTGCCCAGTGAAAGCGCCAGCCGGACTTCAGCCGATTCATCGTTCACTGCGGAAGCCCATTCAGGGCGAAGTGCTGGAATCGGCCCTGCATCAATCGCGCTGCCGGCTGCCTGGAGCGATTCGACCGCCACGGCAGCTTGCAGAATCGCCTGCCAACGATCGGGTGAATAGTCGTGCGTCAGCGCCGCGAAGACCGCATCGGCCAATCGCCGCTCCGCTTGGATCAGCCTGGCCGGCGCGTGCTTGTCCCTGGCTCGACGTTGCAGCCGGTCCATCCAAGACGCGAGGTCGTCGATCAAGTGGGCGCGTGGGTGCTGGCGAACGTTGACTCGGCCCAAGGGAACGGCCAACGTGGACTGGCCGTTGCGCTCCAGGTATCCGTACCGTGTAAAAGAATCAATTCCGCGCGCGACGCCGAGTCGGCTGATCGCGCGCGCCACATCGACCGGGCTATTGGCCGTCTGGCGATTGAGTTGGACTCGCGCCTCGCCGAACAACGCAACCACGTCCGCGAGTGTCGCTGGTCGCGACCACAACGGCATCCACTGTTCGCCGCGCTGGGCCTTTTCCGCACCGGGGGACG
Source organism: Planctomycetota bacterium (assembly GCA_016179685.1). Taxonomy (GTDB): domain Bacteria; phylum Planctomycetota; class PUPC01; order JACPCR01; family JACPCR01; genus JACPCR01. The sequence goes on from JACPCR010000018.1 coordinate 10,365, forward strand.
CGAATCCGGCGGCATGGGAACGAACGGCAAACGGCGCACTGGCGCGGCTGAACGCGTTCGGATCGAGGCGGCGCGTTGCTCGGGAACTGAACAGAAGCGAGCCTTCCATCATCAGCACGAAGTCCCAGGCGTTGACCAGACTGTCGCCGCCTGTTCCCGTGCTGCTGTTGGCCCCGCCGGCAGCGCCCGGCTGGTACTGGCCAACGGCCGTAGTCGCGAGCTTGTTGGCCGGTTCTGACCAGAGCGAATTGGCAAGGAGTTCGGCGCTTTCCGGTGATGGAATGCCGTCTGCGGAGGTCAAGTCAAACAGTTCGCCAAGCCGTTGCATGAAGTTGTTGGTGAAATCGAGATTACCGTCGTTACCGCCGGTCCCCAACAGCGAAGGCCATTGAGGATTCCCGTTTTCGTCGAGCACGACCGCAGCGGACAACCATTCCGCGTGCGGTCCGCGCCATGCCCGGCGACAGTCGGGAATCAGCGTTGCCTTGAGCGATTTGAATCGGCGGTCGGCTGCGGCGAGCAACCGCTTGTAACCGGGACTGGCTTTCAGCCGGTCCGCTTCGCCCTTCGAGGGTGGTTGGGTCGCTTTGGCCACGAGTGTTTCGATCGCCGCGATGTCCGCCGCGAGTTCATCGCGTATGGTCGGAGAGAGATCGGCTTTGGCCGTTTGCGTGCGAATCTCATCGAGGCAGGTGCGAAACGTCGCGCTATTTGCAATCAGTCCGCGTTGTTGCTCCGACTGAAACGCCTTGTTGGTTTTCGTGCGGGCTTTGATCGCGCGAATGACTGCGTCTGCCTGTGCCACGGCATCGAGCAACAGGCGCGATTGAGTAACGCCGTATCGAAAACGTTCGAATCGAGCCGCGCGGGAGTTTTCGAGAGGTGCGAGTCCAGGATCGTTGGCTTTGAAAAAACCGCATCCTTTGTTCCACGGCGAGAGCAGCGGCGTGGGTTCGTACCTCTCCAGGAAAAATGCTTCCAACTGGTCCCGTGAGACCTTCGACATCAGGCAGAAGTGCTCCCCCAGCCACCAGCCGCGTGCTTCGCTATCGGCACGCTGCTCGACGACCAGTCGCAGGACTCCGAGCGCCTTGAGATAGTTCGCCAAGGGTGTCGGCGAGCAGCCGTTCAGTTGATGGACGTGCAGAGTCACTTGGATCGCTCCTCAATCAACACGGGATCATTGGACGATGCCGGCGTCGCGTAGCGACGCCCGATGGTCGCCCGGCGATTTCATCGCGGGGTCACGTTTGGCGCATGACGATGCCGGCGTCGCGTAGCGACGCCCGATGGTCGCCCGGCGATTCATCGCCGGGTCACGTTTGGCACATGACGATGCCGGCGTCGCGTAGCGACGATCGAGGTCAACCCCAAAGATATCGTTCATCGTATTCAATCCCGTGTCTTTCGAGCAACGCACGGTATTCTTCCTGAAATGTCCGCACGCGGTGATGTTCACGCTGGCCTGCGATGTACTCGATCACGCCAGGCAATTGCGACTTGCTCACCGAAAACGCACCATAGCCGTCCTGCCACTCGAAGCCTTTCAGCGGCGGAAACGTCTCGTGAATCCACTTGGACGACCCGCCCTTGAGCAACTGCACGGCCTTGCTGACCGCCAGGGTAGGTGGGGCGCCTAGTACCACGTGTACGTGATCTTCGACTCCGCCAATTTGGAGAGCCTTCATGTCGTTTTGTCGTGCGATACCACCGAGGTACTCCCAGATGCGTTGTTCGATGTCTGCCTGGATCCACGGGTGGCGGTTTTTCGTGCTGAACACGACGTGGTAATGGAGGCTGGTGTAGGTATTGGCCATTGTGGTTCGCTCCATCGATCAGGGCGTCGCTACGCGACGCGGCCCATTTGTGCGATTCGATCTCCGACCCCGGCGTTGAAACGCCGGGCTACGTGTGCCGGGCATGCTCGGCGTCTGGAGGTGAGAATGTGGGAGAACAGCCCCACATTCAAGTCCTCTACCATCCTGGTGCAGGAGAAGGTTAG
>JACPCR010000103.1 GCA_016179685.1 Planctomycetota bacterium
AGCATCGTCTTCGACCGGAAGGTTGGTTAGGGCCAACGGCCAGACATCTGTTAGAAACCCACGAGAATTTTATCAAGAAACTAAGGGCCTGTTAAGAAATAACTGTCACTTCTGTAAGGTGACACATATAATGACGGCATGAATCCAGATGTAATTGAAAAACGATTTAAAACGATAGCTCCTTTCCTAAATGAGCGTCAACGAAGACTATTTACCTCGGCGGAGGCAATGGCAATAGGATATGGAGGTATTATAATAGTAGCCAAAGCCACCGGAATATCCCGCCGAACAATCATAAGGGGAATCAAAGAACTTCAAGAACAATCTGGAGAAGTTCAATATTTCTGGCGAATCCGCAAGAAGGGAGGCGGACGGAAACCAGCGATACTCAAAGATACTAAACTGATAAGTGATTTAGAAAATCTTATAGAACCTGTTACATTAGGTGACCCTGAATCTTCCTTACGCTGGACAAGCAAAAGCGTTCGTAATCTTGCCAGAAACCTAAACTGTATGGGACATAAAGTCTCGTATGTAGTTGTATCACAACTTTTGCATAAAATGGAGTATAGCCTACAAGCTAATCAAAAAATTAAAGAAGGTAAATCCCATCCCGACAGAGACAAACAATTTGAATATATAGGCCAAAAAATTAAAGAGTATCAAGTCATAGGCCAACCTGTTATTTCCGTAGATGCAAAAAAAAAGAATTGGTTGGTGATTTTAAAAACGTTGGCAAAGAATTACGTCCCAAAGGAAACCCAGAAAAAGTTCGCGTATACGACTTTATTATTCCTCAACTTGGCCGAGCAACTCCTTATGGAGTATATGACCTGACGTACAATCTTGGCTTTGTCAATGTTGGGGTGGACCATGATACCTCAACTTTTGCCGCAGAAAGTATTCGTCGCTGGTGGTATGTTATGGGTCGCACAGGTTATCCGAAAGCAACTCACCTACTCATTATAGCTGACGGGGGTGGTAGCAATGGGTCTCGGGTAAAACTTTGGAAAATAGAGTTACAAAAGCTTGCTAATGAAACAGGCTTGACTATCAGTGTTTGCCATCTTCCTCCATCTACAAGTAAATGGAACAAGATCGAACATTGCCTATTTTCATTTATTAGCCAAAATTGGAGAGGCAAACCCCTATTCAACCATCAAATTATCGTTAACCTGATAGCGGCTACTACTACCACTACCGGGCTTAAAGTCCAATGCCAGCTTGACACTAACTCTTACCCTAAAGGTATTAAAGTATCTAATAAATTACTAAATACCATCAAAATTTGCCGACACTCATTTCATGGAGAATGGAACTATAGTCTTTTTCCAAATTTACCCAACTAGTGACAGTTATTTCTTAACAGGCCCTTAGGGTGTAATCTCTCCGCGCCCCGCGCCGAGCCGCGCCCACTACGTGGGCACCCAGTGGAGATGCTGAAAGGTGTCAGGTTTCGGGTGTCCGTTCATCCCTGACACCTGACACCCTTGCGAGCCTTGTTGGGCTGCGGGCTTCGCCCGCCTGAAGTGAGAAACTGGGCTGATGGACCTCTTGCTTTGAATCTTTGCTTTCTTAACGAAGTGAGGACAAACCACTGGGCAGAGATCAAGAGTGGGAGATGGGGCGACTCTGGACAAATCGTGGCAGAGGATTTCCTCAAATCTATAATCCTGTCTCCCATGTTCCTCATTCTCCTCCTGTTCCTCGGACTCTCGCCTTCGCCTGCGCAGGAGCGCCAGGGCGCCTTCATCGCCGAAACGGAGGACGAGGACGGGGACCTCGTCATCATCATGGAGACCGACTGGATCAGCATGCGGCTCATGCCGGCGCTCGGCTCCACGGTGAGCAGTTTCGTCTTCCGGCCCACCCAGAACGAAATCCTCGAGGTGGTCCAGCCCAAGAACCTCAAGGCCGGCGGCGGCCTGCTCCAGGACAACGTCTGGGAGCAGGACTGGCGCTTCCAGGAGCTCCGCGGCAAGTGGTACGATTACCAGATCACCAAGTCCGGGCCCGATGAGGTCCAGGTCGTCTTCGAGACCAAGCTCGAAGGCTGGATCAACGCCAAGGACAGCGGTATCAAGTCCAAGCTCCTCGAGGACCTGAAAATCCGCCGCACGGTCACGCTTCGGCAGGGCACGCCCTACTTCCTCTTCGACGTCGAGTTCATCAACGAAGGGCAGTTCACCAAGCTCCCGCTCTACTGGGCGCACAACAGTTGTCGCATCGACATCACCGCGCCCGACCACGTGTTCCGCCCGTGCGCCCGCGGCATCAACCATCTGCCCGGCCGCGGCGACGAGTACGTCTACGACTTCAACCACGGCTGGTCCGCCTGCGTCGCCCCTTCACGCCGCGAGGGCGTCGTCTACCTCATGGACTACGACTACCTCAGCTTCCTCTACAATTGCGCGACCTTCACCGAGGAATGGGTCTACGACAACGTTCTGGTCCTCAAGAATCGGCCCGTCAAGACGCGGATTTACATCATTCCGACCATGGGGCTCGAGAAAATCGATCATGCCACCGAGTATTTCATCGTGCAGCTCCAGGCCGCCCGCCCGGACGGCCAGCTCCGTCTGACCTATCGAGTCACTTCGAGCTATGAAAAGGCCCGGAAGATCACTTTCGTGCCCGAGCTGGTCCACGACCTTCTCGGGCCCGAGGGGAAGACCGAGGTGCTCCCCACCCTGGAATTCACGGAGCTCGGCATCGAGCCCCAGATCGGCGAGTCCACCTTCGCCGGGCAGTCCTCCGATCCCATCGTCATTCGTACCCGGGCCTTCATCGACCTGGCCGACGGCCAGCAGGTGACCCGCGAGTTCGAGCACTTCCACGTCGGGGACTACAGCCTCGGCGCGAACGTCCGCAAGGACATGCGGACACCCGTGCGCCTCCTGGCCCGGCGACGCCAGTCGCCCTTCATCCCTACCCCGTCCGAGCATCTCGAGGTGAACCGCAAGGACTTCCACGTCTTCGGCCTCTTCGGGGCCAACTCTCGCGTTCTGCACCTCGAGGACGCCATCCGGGCCATCCCGAAGGCCGATCTCGAGGCCGGGTATCACCCGGGCTTTCTGGCACCCTCGACGGGTCTGACCGACTTTCCCTACGACTACGACCGTCTCTTCAACTTCCGCGTGCTCGTTTTCAACAATTCGATCTTCGATGTCGCCCGGCACGTCGGCATGTCCATCCTCGCCAACTATCTGGAACGCGGCGGCGGCCTTGTCTATGGCGGCGGCGAAAACACCTTCGGCCAGACGCGCCAGGATGCCTCGCATGAGTTGTATGGCTACTTGCCCTTCGAGAGCACCCGCATCCAGAAAAACGTCGTCCCCTTGAAGGTCAGTCGGCCCGAGCATCCCATCTTCCAGGGCATCGACACCTCGACGCTCCCCTACGCCTATTACGTGCACAAACCGGTCCCCAAGGGCGGCCTCCCCGCCGAGCCGAAGGTTCTCATGCAAGCGGGAGGCGATCCCTTCATCGTGGAGTATGCCCCCAAGCCGGGCCAGCGTATTCTGCTCGTCCTCGCGCTCCCCTTCGGAGACCCGCAGGAACATACCGACAAGCCCATCTTTTACGACTGGCCTGGTTGGCAGAAGCTCTATGCCCAGGTGGTCCGATACGCCGGCTTCGATCTGTAGTTCATCGGCCCGGGAGCGGCGTCGCCCCCTGCTTCGGTCGATGACCGGCTTTGGGGATCTGCACGTGGAGCTAGCCCGCTGGGCCCGGGCTGCTCCATCGGTTGCATCAACAGAACACGGCAACCTCGAACCTCAAATGAGCCCGCCCGCCTTTGACGTCCGAAAGGTTCACAAGCGCTTCCCCTCGGGGTTCGAGCTCTGCATCGAGGACCTCCAACTGGGGGCCGGCCGCATCACCGCGCTGATCGGACCGAACGGGTCAGGGAAATCGACACTTCTGCGTCTTCTCTCGGGCTTGGATGCACCCGACGAGGGTGAAATCCGAGTCTTCGGCCAGGCTTTATTCAGCGGCCGGCGGGGGTTGTCGCTGCGCCGGCGGATCGTTCTTGTCGGCCAGAAGACCACGCTTTTCCGCGGAAGCGTGCTCCGGAACGCACTCTACGGATCGAAGGTGAGGAGCATTCCACGTGGGGAAGCGCTGGCCCGGGCGGGTGCGGCTCTCGCTGCGCTCGGGCTCGGTGGCCTGGCGGAGCGGCCGGCCCGGGAGCTCTCGGGCGGCGAGGCCCAGCGGGTCGCGCTCGCCCGCGCGCTGTGCCTCGACGTGGACGCTTTCCTCCTGGACGAGCCCACGGCTCACATCGACCGCGCCTCCGTCGCCTGTGCCGAGGCGTGCCTGAAGGACCTGAACGCGCGGAAAAAGGCGACCATCCTGTTCACGACTCATGATGAAGAACAGGCGCGGAGGTTGACCGCCGATTTTCTTTATCTCTGCGAGGGGCGGCTTTGCTCCGCCTCGCCTCCGGCTGCCGCGTCGAAGTGAATCCCTGCGGGGTCAGCACGGTTTCCCGCTCCTGTCCCTCCCGGGCGGATAGAAATGCTCCTCGTCACTTCTGCTCAGGCGGGCGAAGCCCGCAACCCAACAAGAGTGCAACAGGTGTCAGGGTTCAGGAATCCACGGACACCCGACCCGCCTCCCACTGGGGCAAGTCTGGCGGGACGCCTATCAACTTCTCCTTGACGCATTCCTGGCACGACGTCGTACAGGCCAGCAGTCCCAGCGGAATCCCTGCGGGAGATGCTGGCGCTCCCAGCTCCTCCCAAAGCCCCTGACGAATTCCCGGCGCGACCGTGCGCATCCCGGCGCGGTGCGTTATAATTTTAACTCTACATGTCCAAACACATCTTCATCACCGGCGGTGTCGTTTCCTCCCTGGGCAAAGGGGTCACCTCTGCGGCCATCGGCACGCTCCTCGAGGCCCGTGGCCTGAAGGTGCAACTGCAGAAGTTCGACCCCTACGTCAACGTGGACCCCGGGACGATGAGCCCCTACCAGCACGGCGAGGTCTATGTCACGGAGGACGGGGCCGAGACGGACCTCGATCTCGGGCACTACGAACGCTTCACGAACGCCAAGATCACGCGAGAGTGCAACGTGACGACGGGGAAGATTTACCACTCCGTGATCCAGAAGGAGCGACGGGGCGACTACCTCGGCCGGACGGTCCAGGTGATCCCGCACATCACGAACGAGATCAAGAACAGCATCCACCGGCTGGCGACGCCCGGCATCGACGTCGTGATCTCGGAGATCGGGGGCACGGTCGGGGACATCGAGAGCCTGCCGTTCCTCGAGGCCATCCGCCAGTTCCGGTATGACGTGGGCCGGGAGAACGTGCTCTACATCCATCTGACCCTGATCATCTACATGCGGGCGGCGGACGAGATGAAGACGAAGGCGACGCAGCAGAGCGTGGGCCTGCTGCGGGAGATCGGCATACAGCCGGACGTCCTGGTTTGCCGGACGGAGAAGCCTTTGACGCGGGAAGCGATCGAGAAGACGGCGCTCTATTGCAACCTGCCCGCCGAGGCCGTTTTCGAGGAGAAGGACGTCGATCACAGCATCTATGAGATTCCGTTGATCTTCCGGCAGCAGAAGCTGGACGACTACATCGTATCGGCTTTGAAGCTCGAGAGCACGGCGGAGGACCTCCGGCCATGGAGCCGGCTCGTCGAGACGATCAAGGCCCCCAGCCATGAGATCGAGATCGGGATGGTCGGGAAGTACATCACCCACCAGGACGCCTACAAGTCCGTCTACGAGGCCATTCACCACGCCGGGATCGCCAACCAGGCGCGGGTCAAGGTGCGGCGCATCGAGGCCGAGCGCGTCGAGGAAGCCGGCGCGGCGGCGTTCCTCAAGGACCTCTCGGGCCTCATCGTGCCGGGCGGCTTCGGCTACCGCGGCGTCGAGGGCAAAATCCAGGCGATTCGCTTTGCCCGCGAGGAGGGCATCCCCTTCCTCGGGCTCTGCCTCGGCATGCAGTGCGCCGTCATCGAGTTCGCCCGCCACTCCTGTGATCTCCAGCGGGCCCATTCGACGGAGATCGACCACACGACGCCGCACCCGGTGATCAGCCTCATGGAGACCCAGCAGAGCCTCCAGGACAAGGGAGGCACCATGCGCCTCGGGTCCTACCCGTGCGACCTGCTCGAGGGCAGCGTGGCGCGAAAATCCTACGGCCAGGCGCGAATCTCCGAACGACACCGCCATCGCTACGAGTTGAACAACCGATACCGCGATACGCTGACCGAGCACGGCCTCATCCTTTGCGGGCTCTCGCCCGACGGCCAGCTCGTCGAGATCATCGAGCTCCATGATCATCCCTGGTTCGTGGCCACCCAGTTCCATCCGGAGTTCAAGTCGAAGCCGCTGAGCCCGCATCCGTTGTTCCGCGACTTTATCCGTTCCGCGCTGGCGAGGCGCGGGCAACCCTAGTCGGCGAGCTCGCAAGTGCTCCCGCACCTGCGAGCTCGCCGACTGGGCGTCTCTGGCGAGAGCCTTGAATCCCCATTTGGCGTGAAAGGAGGCGTAGTCATGGAAAAGAAACCGTCGAAAAGCGGACCCGATGAGCCGGCGAGGCGCATCATTCTCCCTGATTCCTTTGGAAGCGAGGAGACGAAAGACGAGGATGATTCCTCCAAGGAGGGAGAGCCCGCTGAATCGGACCAGATAGTCCTTTCGGATGAATCGCCGGGTGACGCTGAACATCGCAAGAAGGTCGATGAATCCTGGAAACAGCAGGCGAAGACGGAGAAGGAGCGGGTCTCCCGAAAGGTCGAGGAGGAGGTGCGGGGCCAGGAGTCGGGCGAAGCCGAGCGTGCCCCCGGTCCCCTGCCCGAGCCGACATTGACCGGCCTGTGCGTCGGTCTGTACACCCAGGCTCTCGTGGGGCTGGGCGTGGCGAAGAACCCGCTGACGGGTCAGCAGCAGAAGGACATGGAGTTTGCCAAGTACAACATTGACATGCTTCAGATGCTGGAGGACAAGACTCGTGGCAATCTGGACGCGGCCGAGAAGCAGATGTTCGTCGAGTGCCTTTATGATCTCCGCATGCGCTACGTGAAAGCTGTGCAATGAGGCCGTCATGCCCGATCGACAGCCCTGCGTCGCCGGAAGCTTCTACCCGGACGGCCGCGAGGACCTCCTCCGCGAGCTCGAGGCGTGCATCCCCGCCGACGGCGTACGCTCGCCCGCCGTCGGCGTCCTCGCACCCCACGCGGGTTACCTCTACTCCGGACGCGTCGCGGGCGAGGTCTATGCCCGCGTCCAGGTCCCCGAGACCGTCGTTCTCGCCTGCCCGAACCATACCGGCGTGCCGGTCGACTTCTCCCTCTGGCGTGAAGGGGCCTGGGAGACTCCCCTGGGCAAAGTTCCGGTGGAGACCGAGCTGGCGGACCGGATATTCGAGTGCTGTCCCGGAGCGGAAAGCGACTGCGACGCCCACCTGGACGAGCACGCCAATGAGGTCCACCTGCCCTTCCTCCAGAAAATCCAGCCTGGGGTCCGGATCGTGCCGGTGGTGGTCCGGGCCTCGCACCGGGACGCTCTCAAGGATTTCGGGCACGGGCTCGCGATGGCCATCCGGGCCTATGGCCGGCCGGCGCTGATCGTTGCCAGCTCAGACATGACGCACCGGGAAAGCCACGAGTCGGCGCGAACGAAGGACCGGCTCGCCATCGATCAGATGCTGCGGCTCGACGAAGACGGGCTGTGGAACACGGTCCGCAGTCACCGCATCAGCATGTGCGGATATGGTCCGGCTGTCCTCATGATCCGTGCGGCCAAGGACCTCGGGGCGACGCGGGCGGAGCTGGTCCGCTACGCCACGAGCGGCGAGGTGAGCGGCGACTATGGCAGCGTCGTCGGCTACGCGGGAATGGTCATCTCCTAACCCGGCGCTCATCTGGAATCCGCGAGCCCGATGGGCGCAGCGGATTTCAATAGATTTCTTCCACAAGGTTCAGAAGGATTTGCATCTGTTGCTCGAAGAGCCTCTCCTGGTCGACGGTGGAAGGCGAACGGCCCGGCGGGAGGGAATCGATCATCCGCCAGCCGATGTAAATGAACTGGCCACGACCCACCCGAAGCCGGTAGAGAGAGGTCGCTCCCTTCGCGTCACCGATGAGACGGTCGCCTTCCCGGGCGTGGATGAGAGCGGCCCGCGTGGGATCGAGATACGCTTCCCATCGGATTTCCGACACCATGGACGGAGGTTCGGCCATGTCCTGGTCCTCCGCCGGGCCCACGAGCGCGCCGGGAAGCTGCACGACGCGCCGGGCCAGCCCGGGGTCCAGGTGCTTCACCCACGGGTGGTCCGGTTGAAGGATTTCCAGCTTGGGAGCCGAGGCCTGCAGGGCCATCCCGCCGAGGTGGTCAAGAAAATCTTGTCCCTCCGGGGTCTGGAAGGCCTCCAGGCTGGCGCGGCCCAGGAGCAACGCGCCCCCGTCCTTGAGGAAAACCTCGATGGCCTGCAATTCGGCCGGGCCGAATCGCCTCGATGTTCCCTCGGGTCCCGTCCGGCAGCCTGCGACCGCCACGAGGCCGTGGCGGCCCAACTCGGCGGGGTCAGGCCAGCCAGCAGCAAGACGGTGGACTGACACCCGGCGTCGCTTCAGGGCGAAGAGCAGCAGCGGCTCGTCCGTCACGCGGTCGCCGGGCAGAACGAGGGCAGGTTTCCACGTTCCATCGACCGGGGCGCCTGGAGGCGGCGGGTCCGTCGAAGCCGTCTGGGGCGGCGGCCCGGCAAAGGCCTTGGGGGTGTGGCAGTCGAAGTCGAGCGCGGGGGCGTCCTCGCCGGACAGGGTGAGGCGGCCGCGGACGCCCACGCGCCACAGCATCATGCCGTAAGGCAGAGCGCCCCGGTCCGGCAGGCCCGCGTCACCGGCCCGGACGGGGTCTGGCCATTCCGAAGGCAACGGGACACCCGAATCGATGGCCGGGCTGCCTGGCCGCAGACGCAAGTCCAGGGTCGCCCTCCAGCCAGGATCGAACCGGGTGAAGCCGGGGTCGGCATACAGGTCCTGATTGGCCCAGCCGGGAGGATAAGCCTTCTTGGAGGCCTCGAAGCGGGGGGAGCGGCGGAAGGCCCCAAGAAAATCGCTGACGGAATCCCCGTGTCGAGGGCTCCAGTGGAGGTTTCCATCCGCTTCGAATCGGACCCGCATCTCCGCCGGCGGCTTCTCCGAGGCCGGTCCGGCAGATCGAGCGGCATCGGATTCGACCTCGTCGTCGGCGCCGGAATCGACTTTCTCGCCCTGGACCGTGCCCTGGACCGTCGAGCGAACGCTGCCCTTCCTCTTCGGATCGCCGCCGACCAGTTCATCGACGGGATCGGGATCGGATGCTCCGGCCTCGCCGGCTTCAGGCGGTGTGGAAGACGCTGCAGGCGCTTGCAGGTCTGGCAGGGTCTGGCCCGGCACGGATTCGGTCTGCACGATGATGTTGTTGAACACCCGGCGCGCCCCCCCGCTGAGCAGATGATCGCCGAGCCCGAAGGCGCCATAGTCCGAGGCGGGGTCACCCGCAATCAGGGTGTTGTGGTAGATGTTCATGGGTTCCCAGGCCGGGCTGCCATGGTCGCTCGCGAATCGGCCCCGGCTCGTAATCTCCTGGTCATCCTCGGGCTTGCCCGGCTGGACATACATCACGGGCCGGCGATAGTCGAAAACGTTACGGTAGATGTGGACGCCCGAGCCGGTCTGATGCCCGCCGGGGATGGTCTTCTGGCGCCCGTGTCCGACGCCGAAGGCCAAGGTGGTGAGGCAGCGGGCGAGGCGGTTCTGGAAGATGTGGATGTCGCCGCCGGGCGTGACGCCGTCATAGCCGGTGGCGGCGGTGAGGAAGAGGCCGTCGTCGCTGATGTTGTCCACGAGGTTATGGTGAAACCACACGCCGCGGACGTTGCCGATGAAGACGCCATCGACGCAGTCGGTGAACTCGCTGTAGGCAAGCTCGAAATCCTGGTTGTCGATTCCCGTGGGCTCCCATCCGCTTGCGGAGAAGATACGGGCCTCGATAGCGCGGTACTTGAGGCTGCCGCGAAACGTCCACGGAGCGGCGATGCCGCGGCAGGCGGTATGAAGAAGACGAAGGCCGGTCGTGTCCCGGATGGAGAAGGCGGCGGCGCCGCCGTAGACCGTGAGGCCGTCGAAGAGGAGGCAGGCGCACTCCTCGACGTCGATGGCGGCGGTGCGGGCGCCGCGCACCACCAGGTCCTGGAACTGCAACCAGCGGGCCCCCCGAAGAGAGAGCACGGGCCCCGCCTTCAACCCGGCGATGACGAGCGGCAACAGGCGTGGGTCCGTCTCGCCGCGGTAGTTGTCTTCGTGCAGACCTTCCAGGGACGTGTGAGCCAGCCGAGCGTGAATCCGCCCGGTCTTCACGTCGTAGAAGATGCCCGGCCCGCAATAAATCCCCTCCTGGGCGTCCATCTTGTCCCTGACATCCCAGAACATGCTCGAGTCGCGGAGGTCCGCCAGCGTGCGGTAACCGTGGAGTGGAATCATCGAGTCGCCGAAGTGGCCCAGCAGGTTCGTGCCGGGTTCGGAGTCCCCGAGGCCGGGCTAGGTGTTGACCGACCAGAATTCTCCCTGGGCCCCTGCGGGGCACGGATTCCAGGCGGTCCGGGGGCTTTCGAAGAATTCCCGCAGACCGCCGTCGATGATGGCCAGCTCGCCGGGATACGAACGGATGGTCATGGGTTTGTCGGGCGCGCCCGACGCGGTCACGGTAACGTGTTCGGTGTACGTGCCTCCGCGCAGATAGAGGGTATCGCCCGGATGGAGCTGAACGACGGCGTGCTGGAGGGTCCGCCAGGGATGGGTCTCGCTTCCTTCGCTCCGGTCGTCCCCCACTTTCGGGTCCACAAAATGTGCAGGCCCGGGGCCCCGGGGCCGGTGCGATGCGACGGGCAGGGGCCGCATGGGGGGGTGCGAGGCGAACCGGGCGGGCTCGGCGTCTCCACCGTCGGGAAAGAGGGCCGAGAGGGCCAGGAGCGCCGCGAGCGTTGCGGGCCGCGTGCGGCCGAGGGAACCTTTCCTTGACACCGGGCGTGCGGACCGGCTCGGCGGAGGCAGTTCAGTCAGGCGCATGTACGATTCCGAGCAAAGTCACGATTTTTTCCCTTGAAATACATCCAGATCCACGCGGCAAGGACAACGAACAGCAAGAACGAAACGAAGCAATGAAAGTAGAAAAGCTCACGGTTGATCGAGAACCATCTGATAGGAACGAAGGTGTGGACTATTCCCATGGGGCTTTGCCACCAAAAGGTCATCCACAAGAGGGTGCTCACCAGGTAAATTTTAAGAAAGAGAAACAGGCGCCTGCGTTTTGACCCCTTGGTGATCAAGGCGGCGATGGTCAAACCATTGGCGATCAGTCCGGTGATCGCAAGAACCCAGAGTGTCATTAACAGAAACCACTCGATCGCTCCTGAAACACCCGTGGAAGCATAGGTAGAAGGCGCGGTCAGCGTGAGGGTCACGAAAAGCTTCTTTGAAGTCGGATTCAAGTATTTCATTGGGACGCTTTGCAACCCCGGACCATTCGCGGGGTTGGTTGCTTGAGGACCGGAGTGCGAACAAGTCCGGGTTCTCGGTTGATGGTTGATGGGTCATGGGTCATGGGTCATGGGTCATGGGTCATGGCCCCTCCGGCGCGGCTTCGCGTCCCGCCTGGAAGGCGGCTGCGCCCAGGGGCAGGGCGCCGAGGTCCGGCCGGCCCGCATCGCGCTCCCTCAGCGGGTCGGACCAGTCCGCCGGAAGATCAATGCCCGCGTCGATGGCCGGACTGCCCGGGTCGAGCCGGTAGTCATTGGCGGTCTTCGGGTCCGGATCGCCCCGAAGGAATTTCGGGTCTGCAACCAGGGAATGGGCCTCGAAGCCATCGGGATAGACCTTCTTGCTGTTTTCGAAGGCAGGCGAGGCCCTGTAGGCCTGGAAATAGGTGCCGGCCTTGGCGGGGTCGAACCCGGGCTGCCAATAGAGGTTGGCGTCGACGTGGGCGTGTGGATTCTCTGGAAGCGAATGGCCCGGCAGTCGAGCCCCGTGGACGAGGATGTTATTGAACAGGCGGCGCGGCCTCTGCTCGGCGGCGCCCCGTGCGAGCCACATCTCGTGGCCGTTCCAGGGCTCGAGGGTGAAAAAGGTGTTCTGGTACGCGAACAAAGAAGGCCACGGCGGCGAGCCGTGGTCACCCGTCACTTTGCCGGAATTGAAACTCACATCAGCCGGATTCTTGGCCGAGGGCCGGGCCGTGGGGACCGCGGCCCTCAGATCGATGACGTTGCGGTAGAAGTAGATGCGGTCCTGGGTCACCGTCTCCGTCCCTCCGTAGGCGAGGACGGTGAGGCAGCCCGAGAAGAAATTCTGGTAGAGACGGAGGGTAGCCGCGCCCAGGCCAGGGTAGAAATGGCGAGGGTACATGGGGCTCAGATAGACGCCGTCGTCGCGCATGCCCTCGATGCGGTTGTGATGGAACTTCAGGTTGACGCCGCCGAGGTAGAGCCCATCGGAACCAGAATCGGCGAAGTCGCAATAGGCGATTTCCCAGTCGTCGTTGAAGGGGTAGGCATACACGGAAAACTCGCGATTGGCGTCAGCGACAAGAAGGGCGTGGGTGTTCAGACGCGTGATGTCACGGGTCTTCCGGCCCGGATAGGTGTTCAGTCCCGCCTCGTGCCGGGTGGCCCAGGGGGGTGCGCTGCCGTAGAAGCCGCACCGGGTGATCCGGAGGTTTCGGACGCCGACGAGGGTCATGCCGAAGGTCCCACACCAGAAAGTGACATTATCGAACTCGAGGTTCGAGCTTTGCTCGAGGAGCGCCGTGTGGTAACCGGCCCCGCGGATGATGAGATCGCGCCATCGGAGGTGCTCGGCGCCGTCGAGGTGGAGCGGCAGGGAGCGGAAAGGGGCGAGAATCAGGGGCAGCTTCCTCGGGTCTGTCTCCCCCCTGTAGTTCTCCAGTTGGGGGAGGCCCGTGTGGGCGAGGCGAACGTGGATGCGGCCGCTCTCGCGGTCATACCAGAGCCCCGGCCCGCAGTAGAGCGGCTGGATGTCGCCCGAGGCTTCATCGGCCCCGATGGTTTCTTGAGTGGACCTCAGGTCCCTGGCATGGTAGTAGGCATGAAGGCCGATGAGCGAATCGCCGAAGCAACCGAGGACGTGCCGGAGATTGGGATAGGCCCGCAGGGAGCGGAATTCTCCGGCCGCGCCCTCGTCGAAGGGCGACCAGGCCTCGCCAGGCGATTCGAAGAACTCGCGCAGACCGCCATCGAGAACGGCCAGTTCCCCGGGGAACGAGCCAATGGTGATGGGTTTGCCGGGCCGGCCGGCCAGCCGCGCTTGCACGTTTTCGTAATAGACGCCGCCGCGCAAGTAAAGCGTGTCGCCCGGTTGAAGCCGGTTCAGGGCGTGCTGGATGGTGCGCCAGGGCGCCGTCTCCGTTCCGGCCGCGGCGTCGTCGCCTCGCTGGGGATCGGCGAAGTAACGGGGTCCCGTTTCGAGGGGCCGGCTTGCCGGAGGCGGAGCGCGCCGCAGCGGCTCATGCGAGGCGTAGCCCTGCGACTCGGCAGAGCCCGAGCCGAGAACGAGGACGTGCAGTACCAGCATCTGGATCGTGATCATGGTCGGAAATCCCTGCTGAAAAACAAAGCAAGCTCTCAATACGTTCGGGGAGACGGCCCCGCCCGATTTCGTAACCGATGAGGATTCAACGCTTCGCGGATTCTTGTAGCGAAGCGCGCCAGCGCTTCGTCTGGACCCTCAAATCTCATCTCTCGAACGGAACGCTGACGCCTTCCGCTACGGAATTCATACCTCATGGGCTTGACCTGATCGTCCTCCCCGAACTTATTGAGAAGTTACGAAGGCCTCAGCCCCAGTTGGGGTGACGGCCTGCCGGCCGCGCCGCTTCGCTGCGCGGCGCAGACAGGCTTTAGCCGCTGTACGAGCGGCGTCACGCCTCAAGGCGTGACGCCAACCTCTTCGCGCGACGCGTAAATTTTCACGAGCAAAACTCTACCCCGGCCACCTCAACCCCTGTTTCTCTCTGCCACAACGAAGCGAGCGCGCGAACTGAGCAACCCTGCTGATCAGAAGGGAACAGCGGCGAAGTCGCCGCCGTTTCCTAACCGACGGTCTGAATGCCGAAGTCCAGGTCCATACGGTAGCCGCCGACGGTCCGGACCCCGACCTTTCGGGCGGCGTCGCGGGCCCATTCCGGTGCGCGATGGAGCTCCTGGACGTGTCCGAGGCGGTGGGCGACCGCGCAGGCCGATCTCAGCCCCGCCCCCGGGCTGGTCTGAAGGCCATGAACGCCGGCCTGGTAGAAGGAAGCGGCGGCCTCGGCGAGGGACATTTTCCCGCCCGAGAACGAGGCGCTCAGCTCGGGGCAAATCCGGATACCGGTGCCTCGGGCCAGATCGACGAACTCAACGACCGACTCGGGACTACAGTGGCGTTCTCCCATTTCTGCCGGAAGGTAATGGGCGGCGGCCGGCATCAGGAGGTCCACGAGCCGCTCCCGGATGATGATCGGGACGTCCAAGCCGTAGAAACGGCAGTTTCGCAGGGTATTCATCGCGTGCAGGGCGACCTGGACGCGTCTGCCGCGGCGTTGACCGGCGCGGTCGAGGGCGCTGCGAAGGTCGCGCAGCAGGGGCAGGACGAACCGGGCCCGCACGGCGCAGGAGCGGGGATCATCGAGCGGGAGGGTGCGTGGATCGACGCTGCCGCAGGCCTCCTGGAAAGTTTCGAGGAACGGCCGCTCGTAAAAGACAAAGGGGACCCCGCGGCAGAAGTAGAGATGGACGCCATCGATGTCGTAGTTCTCCGCCTGTTCGACGAACAGGTCGATCATGCGCTGGCGGACTTCCGGGAATGCGAGGCTCAGATGCGGCAGGCTCTCCCCGCGGGGGTCCACGCATCGGAGGTCCGGCCGCCTCATGAAGAGGGCGTCCGGGTGCAGCGGGAAGACGAAGGGCGGCAGCCGGCAGGTCATCCGGCGGTAACTGGCGAAGACCTGGAGTCCGGACTGGTGGCCCACGTCGCAGACGGCCCGGAGGGGGTCCTCGCCGCGTTCGAGCATGCGCTGGAGGTCTCGGCCCGCCCAATAGGGATATACGCCCAAAGTCCCGTTGTACTCGAATCGGTTGCCCACCCGGGTCGGGTAGTAGCAGGTGTCCTCGCGGCAGGTGGTCCAGAGAACGGTGTCGAAATCGGACTCAGCGAGCGGCATGAGGTAGGACTTCACGTCGGCGGCGCTATCGACGTAGTGCCCGCAGAAGTTGCTGTCGAAATAGGCCACCAGCCTCTTGGTGGATTTCGGCCAGGACTCTTCCGGCTCCGCCGCCGGGACGAGCCGCACATAAGCGACCAGCACGTGGGTATCGGCGAAGGCCTCTTTGCGATTCCGGGCGAGGACGAGCGATTTACCGGTGACGTCCGCGCTTTTCCAGAGGGCCTCGGCGATGTGAAAGAATCTCGGCTCGCCGGGATAATCCTCCGGCGTCAGGATGTCGTACCAGTCCTCGTCGGAGAGCCGCAGGCGCAGTTGATGCCAGGCCTTGCTGGTGGCCGAACGGGCACCGAAGAGGTTGAACCAGATGGGAACGGTACCGCTGCTGTAGAGGCCGACGTAGATGCGGCATCGGCCCAGCGGCGGCAGAGGAACGGAGACGTCCGGCGGCTGCGCCCGCACCGGACACCAGAGCATCTTGCCGGAGACCTCGCCCTCGTAGGGAACGATCAGCCAACGGTCCGGAACGGGCGTTTCGGACAGGGCGGAGCGAGGCTCGGCGATGGACAGGTCGCTGAGCACGTGGCCCGGGGGCGCAGGGGTCGAATGAGATGACGGGCTCACGAAGGGCTCCCTCTTCAATTTCCGGAGATGGAGTCCACTCTGGAGAACAGGGCACGGAGCCTGGCCGCGTCTCCCTCCGGCAATGGAGCGCTCAGGATGGATTTCACGTTCGCCTCCAGGTGCGTGGGATCGCCCGTCCCGGAGAGGACCACGTGGACGCCCGGCTCGTGCCGGCAGAGGCGATAGGCGGCATCGACGACGCTCGACGCCCCTCCGGCGTGAACCAGGAAGCCGAGGGGGTCGGCCTCGTCCACCGAGGCCCCGAGCAGTCCCAGGCGCTGAATTTCAGCGACGGTTTCCCGCACGCGGGCCGGGTTACCGAGGACTCGCCGCACGGCGTACATGTTGACGACCCCGATGTTCTTCCGGCGAGTGACGGGGAAGACGCGTTCGCGGGCGCCGGGGTTCAGGAGGTTGAAGCCCACCATGACCACGTCCCAGACGTCGTCCTGAAGTGCCCGTTCGAGCATGCGGTGGCGGGTATCGGTGCGGAAATTCTCGGTCAGGCCGAGGAAACGGAACTTGCCTTGTTCCCGCAGCCGGAGCGCCGCGGGCAGTATCTCCTGCGAGGTGAAGTCATAGTCCTCGAGCAGCACGCCGTGGAGATAAAAGATATCGATATGGCCGAGGCGAAGCCGGGCGAGGCTGCCATCGATGGCCTGGGCGAGGTCTTCGGGTCTCACGCGCTGGTCCTTGGCCTGCACGCTTTTCTTGGTGCAGACGATGAACGATTCACGCGGGACGCCCTGGAACGCCCTGCCCAGAATGGCTTCCGTGCCGTAGGTCTCGGCCGTGTCGAAAAAGTTGATGCCCGAGTCGAGCGCCTTGCGGACCAGGGCGACCGATTCTTCCTCGGTCCGGCCCGCCGTCTGGCCGATGCGGCTCGGGCCGCCGCAGCCGAGGCCGAGGATGCTCGCCTCGAGGCCCGTGCGGCCGAGCCGGACCCTCGTGATGGGTGGACACGACGCGTGATTCACCGGCAGACCTCCGCTGCGGAAGCGTATCGTTTCCGCAGCAGACTCTAACTCTTACCCCGGATTCGGCGCAAGCTGAGGCCGCAAGAAAATGAAAGCAGACTCGTACACGTCATCGGAGGCGCATCCGCACTTCCGATAACGCGTCATCCAGGAAGTCTGTGCATCTTGAGCAGGACGGGTCGCACAGATATACTCACTTTGTCCGTAAGCCTTATGAAAAGAATCGAGCCATGATTCGACGCTTCCTTCTGGCCACCCCGTTTCTCCTGTGCGCTGGTTCGATGGTTGCCGCGGCCGAGACGTGGGAGAACCTGACGACGGACCAGGGTCTTTCGGGCAACGAGATTCAGTTTATCAAGGAGGACGAAGACGGCGGACTCTGGATCGGGACGAGGTCCGGGTTGAGCTTCTTTTCCAATGGCAAGCTTTCGACGCGGCTCGACGGCATCGAAATCTGGGACATCCTGAAGGCGTCGCCGGGCTGCTATTGGATCGGCACCTCGGGCGGCGTCGTGCACCTCCAGGGCGATCGGCAGGAGACCTTTCTCCAGGGCACCACCGTTGCCCCGGTCGTCCCGCTGGATGGCGCGGCCGTGTGGGCGATCAGCAAGAATCGGGCGACCGAGAAGAACTCCCTGGTCGAGTGGAAGGGAGGGGGCTGGGAAGCGATCGAGAAATTCAAGGACGAGAAGGTGGTGGACCTCAAGCGGACGTCGGACGGTACGCTCTGGGTGCTGGTGGACGGCAACGGCGTGATGGCGGCGAATCCGCGGAAGTCCCTGGACCAGGCGACGCATCACCTCGAGGGCAGCAACGTCACCACGGTCATGGAGGACTCGAGGAAGCACGTCTGGTTCGGCCTCTGGGAGGGCGGCGTTGTGGTTTACGACGGCAAGAACTGGACGCGCCATCTTCCCAAGGAAAAATCGTTCATCTTCCACGTCGTTGAGGATGCTCGCGGCACGGTCTGGGTCGCCACGAACCAGAATGGCCTCTGGCGTCAAGAGGGCGATAAGTGGGTCAACGACCTCAAGGAGGAAGGCGGAGTCAACCTGTTGGCGGCGACCTCGGACGGCCGCGTGTGGATCAGCACGCAGACGACGGGGGGACTGCGTTATTGGGACGGCAGGGCCTGGCAAGTGTCCCTCGAGAGCCCGCTGCCCATCCGCTGCCTGACGGAGGATCGCGCCCACGGACTTTGGGCCGGGGGCGTGCTGGACGGTGTTCACGCGCGGAAATAAGCGATGGCCGAGAAGAATCTCTTCGGCTTCTCAGCCGTACTCCTATTCATGGCGGCCGGCATCGCCGAAGAAAGTCCGACCTCTGCGGGCCCCGTCTCCCTCCTGGATACGCCCATCTTCCGCATCCCGATGATGCGCGCCCCGCCGCAGATCGACGGGAAGATGGAGGGGAAGGAATGGGAGGACTCCTCCGCCTTCTCCGCCTTCTGGTACGACTACAACATGTCGGATTTCCGATACCTCGCTCCGGCGGAGACCCAGGTGCAGGTCTCCGCGGCTTTTGACCAGGAGCATCTGTACCTCGCCTATCGTTCGCCCGTTTATCCCGCCTCCACGTGGATGAAGGCCCGGGCGCGCTTCCCGGACGTCATCGCGCACCCGCTCTACGGCCTGCAATGGGACGACCACATCGAGCTGGAGATTCGGCCTTATCACGACGCGACGAGGGGCTACACCCTGGGCCTCTTCAAGTGGTTCGTCAACCCCATTGGCACGTATTCGGACCAACTCTGGACGCTCCAGGCTGGCGAGGGCATGAAATGGAAGTCCGCCGCCAAGGTCCGTTGCGGCGTGACGCCCCAGGAATGGACCATCGAGATCGCCATCCCTCTTCAGGCGATGAAGACGGACCTCTACGCAGGGAACGAGGAGAATGGACAGCCCCTCGTGGTGCTTCCTCCGCCGGACGAGACGGGATTCCGCGTCTGGTTCACCCGGGGCATCGGGGGCAACGGAGAATTTTTCAACTGTTTCGACAAGCACGTTTGGAACACGACGAAGACGAAGATGATTCTGGACTCCCAGGCCCCGAGTTTTCAGGTGAACGACCTGGGCCCGCTCATGGATGACCACATCGATCTCACGGTGACGGCCAAGAACCACAACACCCGGTCCGAGACCGTCCGCGTCGGGTTCTTCGTCGAGAGCGCAGGCGGCCTGATTTATTCGAGCTACGAGGACCCGGCGACGCGGGACGGGCGCATCGAGCTGGTGCCCGGGGAGGTGCGCCAGCTTCGCCTGAAGAAGAAGTTTCCCGGCATTTCCCAGGAAGGGAACGTTCTCTGGTTCGACGTGCGCAGCGCGGCCGTTCCGGCGAAGGCGATCTTCCAGACGCGGCTCATCGACTTCCACGCCCAGGACTTGCCGGGCTTCCGGGAGCGCCGCATCGACAACATTGCGCGGCTGCGGCCGCCGAAGGTTGATTTTGATTTCCAGTTCATCTATTCGCCGACCACGCGGCGTCTATCGGCGATCGTGGACCGCGGCATCCACGGGGCGAGCGAGGAAGCGAAGCGCGCCGTGGAAGCGAAGCTGGCCCTGCTGGAGGCCACGGGGGACGAGAGCGTGGTCGCGGAGTTCGTCGTTCCCTTCCGCGGTGATTTTGCTACCCTGCTCACGGAGCCTCTGGACCTGAAGAACGGCCCCTACAAGGTCTCCCTCCTCCTCTTTGATGCGAACCAGAGGATCGTCGGCGAGCGAAACCCCGACGCGTTCAGCAGGGGCCAGTTCGAGTGGGAGAAGAATGCGCTCGGACGCGACGACGTGGTCTGGGAGCCCTTCCGGCCCATCGAGGTCAAGGGGAGCGTGCTGGAGACCTTGCGGCATCGGGTGACGGTGGACGCGACGGGCCTGCCGGCCCAGATCGAGATTCAGCCGGAGCCGCGGGAGCTGCCGCTCGAGCTGCGCGCGGCACAGGGGCCCGTGCCGCCGGATGTCCTGGCCGCCATCGGGCGCGGGCCGCAGCTCAGGGCCCCCCTCCGCCTCGAGGTCCAGGCCGGCGGGCAGAGAATCCCTGCCCAGGCCGTCGAGCCTGCCCGCATCACCCGGTCATGGAAAAGCGAAACCGAGTTCACCAGCCGTCTCCAGGCGGGGCCCTTGGACGTTGACCTCGTCACCCAGTACGACGTGGACGGGTCCCTCACCGCCCGCCTCACCTACGGCAGCGATGCTCCGGCCCCCATCGAGGCCTTCGAGATGCTCATGGACGTCGCCGGGCCCGTCGATCTGCGGCTCGGCGAACAGGGCTCGGGCACGTTCGCCGGCATGGCCCCCACCGGAGGCTTCGAGCTTTCCCTCCCCGCCGCCGAGGGCGTCGTCTGGGATAGCGCCGTGCACCTGGACCCGGCAGACCTCTACTACAGCCGGTTCGTCCCTTTCTTCTTCTTCGGCAATGGAGACCGCGGCTTCACCTGGGTCTGCGACAGCGACCGCGGCTGGGTGATCGACCGCGCCGGATCGACCATGACCCTCGAGCGCGACCAGGCCGGGCAGGTCACCTGGCGCGTCCGGTTCGTCAACCATCCGGCTGCGGTGACGGGCCGGCGCAGCATCGAGTTCCTCCTGCTCGTGCATCCGGCCAAGCCGAAGTCACCGGATGCTCGCCGGCTCGCCTGGTTCTACGGCTCCTACTGGGACGGCGAGGCGACGAACAACGCTCTGCCCAACAACGGGCCCGGGGCCATCGACGGCTCGGACCTCGCCATGGAGCTGTTCCGGCAGCGGTATCCGAAGAACCCGCCACGACTTTACATCAACAACTGGGGCAACGTCGGCCTGCCCGAGTTCCAGAAGAATGCCTATACGGGCGAATGGCTCGGCAACCATCAGCGCGTGGACAGCACACCCATGGACGCGAAGGGCAAGTACGGCCAGCCCTGGACGAGGCCGGGCGCGGGCTCGCCCCGCATCGAGTTCGGGGCAAGCTGGGAGGACTTCACCGTCTATCACCTCGAGCGGCAAATCCGCCTTGCCGGGGTCCAGGGCTGGTGGTGGGACGAGACCTTCCCGCCCCTCCGCGCGCACGGGGTGGCCAGCGGCGGGGCCTATTTCCGCAACCCGGACGAGGTGAAGGCCGACGAGCTGCCCATCCAGTCCAACTTCGCTTCCCTCCATTGCCGCAGCCTGTTCAAGCGCCTGGCCCGACTCTTCAAGGCGAACGGGGTGGCGAACCGCACTTACCTCTGGGCCAACAACTCCGCCACGCTCCTCGAGTCCACCGTCTGGGACACGCAGCTCATCGAGGGCGCGGCGGCCTACGTCAATTCCTTCGAGCTGGACAACATCACGGCCTATCCCATCTCCCTGTTCCGTTACATGGCCCATCCCTTCACCGGCCTGCATGCCCGCATCACGTCCAACCTCGGCAAGGTCGTCCATCCCGGCGACGACAAGAGGCTCGATCGCGGCATCCTCGGCCGCGCCCTCCTCCATGACATCGGCGTCGAAATCAGCGGCCTGGTCCACACCGCCGAGGCCATCCGGGTGATCCGCATCCTCCACGAATTCGGCGCGTTCGAGGAGGCGGACACGGAGTTCATTCCCTACTGGCGATCCCGTGGCCTTGTCCGCTATGGTGAGGCCTTCCGGGAGGAGGATGCCTTCGCTTTGACGACGGGTGATCCCTATGCCCGCGTCTACGTCAGCGTGTATCGCCGGCCCTTCCAGCAGGTGAACAACCGCCGCGGCTACCAGGCCCTCTTCATCATCCAGAACGAGAGCGAGAAGCCGGTGCGATCGCACCTCACTCTTCTCCAGCCCGACCGGCTGCTGGGCGGCGTGAACAATCTCGACCTGGCCGAGGTGCGCGGGGCGCTCAGCCCGCCGCCCCTGCCGCAGGGCGAGATGTTCCAGCACGTCAGCCCGGACTCGTTCAAGGGCATATCCTTGCGGTTCGGGTGGGAGGAGGGCTCGACGTCGGTGCTGAAGGACCCCGAGGACGGCGACGTGGTGGCCCGCGGGCGCGGGGGGGAAAAGATGGTGCGCGGAGAGGTCTATGGTCCCCTTTACGTTCCGCCCCACAACTTCCGCATCGTGTATGGCCGCCACGATCCGGGCAAGAAATAAGCGATGTTATTCCATCGAGCATCCCTGCGACTTTTCCTGCTTCTCCTCCTCGGCCTGCTCCCCTCGCTCATCGCCGAGCCGGACGAGTATCAGAAACAGTTCATTGAACGCTTCAAGGCCAAGCTGCCCCAGGGCTACGACGTCCATGTGGACTACGAAAGGGTGCATCGGGACCAGGTCGGCTTCGTCCTCATCATCAAAAGCCTGACGCCGGTGGATGCCCAGGGCGTGCCGGACGGCGAGGCGCACTTCATCGAGAAATTCATGTGGGGCACGACCCGCATCGTGCCGTACAAGAAAGGCGTGATCGATGGCACGGAGAAGCTCTTTGCCCGCGAAGGCAACGCGTACGTCCTCCAGGTGGAGATTCCCTGGAAGAACGGGAAGATCGACGGAGTGAAGAAGCGTTACCATCCGAACGGGAAGGTGATGTCCGAGGCCCCCTACGCCGCCGGGGTGGCCACGGGCGTGAGCCGCTTCTACGACCTGGCCGGCCGTCTTCAGAAGGAATCGACCTTCAAAGAGGGGAAGCCCGACGGTGAAATGGTCGAGTTCTATCCCCTCACGGGGAAGCAGAAGAAGATCATTCCCTACCGCATGGGCAAGGTGGACGGGGTGGTCCGGGAGTTTCATGACAACGGAAGGCCCAAGCGCGAGGTGCCGGTCCGAGACGACCTGTTCCAGGGGATCGAGCGCCAGTTCGACGAGGAAGGCCGGTGCATCAAGGTGCGGTACTGGATCGACGACGCCGAGGTCTCCCAGGGAGACTTTTCATCCAAGCAAGAACCATGACCTCCTGCGCCCCGGCGTCCTTTCCCTTCCCCGTACGGGCCCCGGTCCTCGCGTTCCTCCTCCACGCGGCGGGGATGCTCGCCGCTCACGCCTGGAACGGGGCCCCCAGCCCGCATGACGACCAGTCCCTGGTGATCGTTCGGCCGGAGGACTTCGCGGGTCCGGACGGCATGGCCGCCCCGATGCTCCCCGAGAAGAACGCCCTGTTCGGGCAGCAGGCCATCGAGGTGTCCCAGACCGTATGCGCCCGGTTCGAGGTGCTCGACGGGGGCGAATACACGCTCTGGGTCCGGGCCGGGCAGGCGAAGGGGATACAGACTCCCATCGAGGCGGAGCTGGCCCGGGCTGGCGTGCCCGTGCTCTCGGGTCGTTTCAACGACGGGCCAGGCGCGGCAGGCCGAGGCGGGCCTGCGGGCCTCGAAGCTTACTCGCGGCAGGCGATGAAGGTCACCCCGGACGGCAAGACGGCGGAGGCAGGAGACGGGATCGCCGCGGGCCGCGACGGCGACGATGCAGCAGGCCAGATCGGCGAGGAGGAGATGCTCGATGCGCTCGGCGAAGGCGCCCGGTCGAAGAAGAACTGGGTCCACATGATGCGCATCGAGCATCCGGGCGATGGGCGGCCCTTCACCTGGTGGAAAGTGGGCCGTGTCCGGCTCGAGGCGGGCCGGTGCGAGCTGCGGCTCAGGCCTCAGGAAAAAGCGGAAGGCGATCGTGCACCCCGCGTGGACGCGGCGTTTTTGACGACCTTCGGCGCGCTCGTCTATCCCTATGCGGGCGATCTCGACGCGGCGCCGGCCAGCTTTGTCCGCTTCCGCCTCGCCCGACTCCCCGAGGCCGGCGTCCAGATCGGTGCTTCCCTTCGCATCCATTACGAGCCCTGGAACACGCCTCGGGTGTGGCTCAACCCGTCCGGCACGAGCCTGACGAAAGCGGAGGCCCACACGGAGACGGGCTTCACCCGCTGGTATCGCCTCCAGGACATCGAGCACGCTCCGGGCTTCGGGGCCGGGGAGGCGCACCTGCTCTTGCAGGTTTCCGGGGCCGGTTCAGCGAGCGAGGAAGTCGAAGGGGCGACGCAGTTTGCCGTGTTTCCGCACCGCGACCAGGTGCTTCGCGAGATCTCGTGGAACGAGCCGGAGGGCCTCCAGATTTCCATGGCCATGGATTTTCAGAATCATCTGCACCTGCTCCGGACATTCCGGGACCACGCGCGGGAGTGTTACGAGCGCGCCCTGGACGCCACGGGCGGCCGCCTTTACCCGCTGACCCGCGGCGACCTCTTTTTCGGCAACGCCTGGGGACGGGACGCCGCCGGCACGTTCGACATGATGGTGAAGACCCTGCGGTTGCTGGGCTTCAATTGCGTGGACGCGTCCACGGATCCCGTGGGCAGCCGCAAGCTCTATGGCTGGTCGAGCCATGCGGGCCACTACTGGCCGCCCTCCTTCATGCCTTTCGACGAGGAGAGCGCCCGCCGCCAGTACGACGCGCATTACGAGCATTTCTTCGACCGGGAGCGTGAGGTCTACGAGGGCGTCACGGTCTACCAGATCGCCGACGAGCCTGCCGAGATTGCCCAGAGCGAGATGAGCGCGCCGCGGTGGCGTCATGAGGCGTCGAAGGACGGCGGGCGATGGGTGGACGATCCGGGCAACAGCGATCTGAACACCCGGCGGGTGGACTATCACGACTGCGTGCTGGAAGGAAAGGTGCAGCAGCAGGGGACCTGGTTCGGCTTCCGGGCGGCACTGGACGATGGGGAGAAGCCGAAGCGCTACGTGTATTGGCATCTTGGAAAAGTGAGCTGGAGTCAGGCCATCAATCTCGCCGTGGGGAAGGTGGGGATCGAGCCCGCCTCGGCGGCGACCCTGACGCGGCCGGGTGCCCGTGTGGGCGGCGAACCGACTCCCTTCAAGATCATTTACGAGGGCGGGGCCGCCGCCCTTTACCTCAACGGCGTGCTCGTCCACCAGCACGACGGACTGCCGAGGCGGGGCGGCTTCGGATTCACGGGACCCCCCAAGGCCGTGTGCGAGATTCGTTTCCGGCGCATCGGGAAGCAGGAGCACATCGTCTCGCAGACCTCGGGCGCGGCGTCCCTGGAGGACCAGACTGGCGGTGACGAAGAGGGCGGCCGCCTCGACGTCGGGGACCTCGACATGGAGGAAGAGGAGACTCCGGGCTGGGCCAGGCCCAAGCCGCTCGAGGCCATGGTCCGGGAAGACTGGGTCGCCAGCGGAGGGATGCCCGAGGCCCACGAGGGCTTCCGGCGCTGGGCCGCCGGGCAGGGCCTCACCCCTGACCTCTTCGGCCAGAAGGCCTGGGAAGACGTCCACATGCTCACCGTGGCTTCCCTGGTGCAGAAGCCCGAGGAGGCCCGACTCTTCTACCACAGCCGCCGGTACAGCGGCCACCTGACTCCCCGGATGTTCGCGCTCGCGGCCGAGGCCATCCAGAAACATGCGCCCAACCCGAGCATGCTCGGGTTCGTGGCGCTCAGCGGCCATTCGCTTTACTTCCCCAGCCAGACGCCGCTCGACATGTTCCAGCTCGGGTCCGGCAGTCCGGCCATGATGCCCGGCATCAGCGATTGGATGACCTACGGCGGGTGGCGGTGGGACAGCCACCAGGCGGTGGCGTTTTCCGTGGCGTTCTTCAACGCGGGCGCGCGCCAACGCGGGCGGAATCCGGTCTCCTTCCCCATGATGCACTGCGTCTGGCCCAGCATCTTCCGCGCCTACACGATGCTCGCCAACCAGGTCCGTTACATCAGCTTCTACAATTACGGACCCTACTACGCCGTGACGGAAGGATTCTGGTCCGAGTCGCCGGGCTGCTACGTGGCGGCGCACCTGACGAACAACCGCGCCGCCCAGGTGGACGACGTCCTGGCCTCCGCCCGGGTGCGGCCGAGCCGCGTCGCCATGCTCTATGCCATGTCCAACGAATATTGGAACGCACAGGCCAGTTTCGCCGACAAGCGCGCCTCCTTCCTCGCCCTCTCCCACGAGTACTACCAGCCCGAGCTGGTGACGGAGGACCAGGTCCTCCGGGGCGACCTCGAAGACTATGACGCTCTCTATGTTCTCGATCCCATCGTCGCGTCCGCGGTGCAGCACCGCATCGGCGAGTGGGTCCGCAGCGGCGGATGCCTCTGGTCCTGCGCCGACGCGCTCACCCGAAACGAATTCAACGAGCCGGCCGATCTTCTTCAGAGCCTGGTCGGACTCCAGCGTGACTTCAAGCGGGACGGGGCAGAGATGGGGCCTGGGGTGGATGACTTCTCCGCGGTCGCTGGCGAGGCCGAATTCCTGCCCCATGCCGTCGCGGGGAACGGAAGACCGCGCCCCCTGGCAGCCGCCGAAGCCAGAATCCGAGCGCGGTATGGCGACGGCAGCCCGGCCTGGCTCGAATGGCCGGCGGGCCAGGGCCGTGTCGTCTACCTCGGCCACCGCGCCGGGTTGACCTATAGCTGGAAGGCCGTCCGATTGAACGGATTTCCGACCGCGTGGGCGGACACGGGCCGTGCTCCCTTGACCGTTCCTCTTCACGAGCGCGGCGTGGACCGCGAGCTCGTGCTTTCCCAGCCGCTGGTCATGGCCGCGCCGCTGAGCACGGACCGGGGCACGGTCATCATCCTCTACAACATGCAGCCTTCCCCGCGGCGAGCGCTCGAGATCGGGCTGCGCGAGCCCCGAAAGCCCCAGAGCGTCGAGGCCTTCGACGGCCTCCGGCTCAACCCCCTGCCCTTCGACTACCGCGACGGCCGTGCCTGGATGACGCTCCCCGAGCTCCATGAAGGCCAGATGGTCCTCGTCCGGCGTCAGCCGGCTTCGAGAGACGACCGGCTCGACGCCATGCAGGCCGCGACCCGGGAGCAGTTGTCATCGGCGGACTGGCGCGCGCTCTCCGCCGGGTCCTGGTTCGCCGGCTTCTTTCCCCAGTGGGGCCTCGGCGAGCAGGTCGTTCCTCTCCTCGCGCATGCCCGCTGGGAGGTGCGCCGGACCGCCGCCGAGTCGCTCGGCCGCATGGGACACGCCGCTGCCGCGGGGCCCCTCCGCGCCGCCCTCGCCCAGGAACGGGACGCCCACGCGATGGGCGACCTGATGCTCGCCCTCGGTCAAGTCGGCGACGAGGGAGACGGAGGGGACGCACTCCGCCTCTTGAAGCATGCGGACGCCTTCGTGCGCCGGCAGGCGGTGCGTGCGGCCGCGGCTCTCGCCGACCGATTTCCGGGCGGCCGCGCCCCGGGCTTGCGGGCCGCCGAGGCGGCCCTCGGCGACCCGGACCTCCGCGTCCGCCGCGAAGGCATTCAGCTCCTGAGCCGGCTGGACTCGGACAGGACCCTCGAGATCGCCCTGGGGCCCTTTGGACGACAGGGACGCCGGCCCGAGGAGCAGCCGCTCTGGCTCGATGCGGTCTGCGGGAATGAGAAGGCCTTCACTCGGTGGCTCGGAAACGCGCCCGCGGGCGGTCCGGACTTCCTTCTCGAAATGGCCGTGAGGAGGTCGCACCCGAAGCTCGCCGCGGCGCTCGCCGATCGGGCCGAGCGCGGCGAATGGGGACAGGAGGGCTCGTTTTTCATCGCGGCGCTTCGCCAGAGGGACTCCGCGTTGGCGCGAAAGCTGCTGAAGAAGCGCCAGGCGCTTCCGGCCTATCTTTCCTCGGTGCTCCCGTTGATTCTCGAGGCCACCTTCGAGGCCCGGCTGGGCCACGACCTGAACGCCTGGGAGAAGTGGCTCGAGGCCAGGCAGCCCTGAGAGGAGCTTCGAGGACTTTGCCGTCCTGTCCGTTGGCGGCCTTATCGCCCACAAGACGCGGAGGAGGGTGCTCACGTCACGTCCACCGGCCTGAAGCTCCAGATGTCGAAGCCCTGGGTGTGACGGTAATAGATTCGCTCATCTGTCCCTTCGAGGAAGTTGCTGCCGTCCAGAAACACCCCCTCGGGGCTCAATCGTCTGAGTTCGAGGCTCTTCGGGTCCAGCTCGAACGCCTGACCCTCCTGCTGGAGCAGGAATGTGCCCCGCGAGGGCCGGAGGCCGAGATAGAAGCACTTGCGGCCGCCCAGCAGCGACGGGGGCGTGAACGCCCCCGTCGCGGGGTCGTAGAAGAACACCTTCCATTCCCCGAAGACGACCCCGGCGACGCGGTCGTCCGTGGCCGCGAGAAAACTCACCATGCGGCTGACCGGCAGGACGGCCTTAAGGCGGCCTGCATCGATGTCCCAGACGGCCATAGCGCCGCCGGTGGACCGCCCGTGTAGGCCTCCCTGGTAGCTTCCGGCGTATATTTCGGGCCGGCCCGGCGGCGCGGCCAGGCTCGAGAGCTGGTGGCCCGGGATGAGGGGACATCGGACCAGGTCGAGTTGGTCCGTCCGGGGATGGTAGGCCGCGAGGGCGCCTTCCGAAGTCTTCCCGTAGTCCGCACACGAGGCCATGTAAATTCGGCCGTCGCTGCCGGCGGCCAGCGCCCTTGGCCGGTGCTGGTCCGGTGCATGATCGAACAGCCGGAAGAGACTCCGAGGATTGTCCCCCGGGCCCGTGCCCGCCTGCCAGGGCCGGGAGGGGTCATACACGCCGAGCCAACTGTGGGTGTAGCCCGCGAAGAACATTCGGCCTTCGTAGTTCGTGAAGGCCCAAATCTCGCCGCCTGCACGGGGCGGGATGGCCCAGCCGAGCGTCCGGCACTCCCAGGTCTCCGGGTCGATCCGCCACAGGGCCATGCTATAGTTCGAGCCATAGATCGCCCCGTCCGGCCCCACGTGCATGGAGTAGAACTGTTGCGGCCGGCTCGGCTTCCACGGGATTGCCCGGAACTCCATTCGGGCGGTGGGGCCGTGCCAGGTGAGGAGGCCGATCCTGGGCTCGAGATGCGAGCTGGTGCCGAAGGCGTATTCGCCGTGCACCGCGTGCCAACCGATGCTGCGCTGCCACCGGTGATCGCCTTCCGGATGGGGTTGAAGAAAATCCGGCGGCCTTTGGCCCCAGAGCTGGCCAGCCTGCCCGGATTTACCGGGGAAGTAAAGGCAGCCATCCGGCCTCGGGACCAGTCCAAGCCAGGCCGGGGCGTCCGGCTCGGCTTCGGCATCTTCCGCCCGGCCCAGCCCATCGCCCGTCTCCAGGTCGTAGTCCTCCATGCCGATCCGCACTCGATCGCCGAGGAAACGCACTGGGGTGGGACGGCCCCCTCCCTCTGCTTCGAGTTCATCGTTCCCGAGGTTGCACAAGAATCGGGCGGGCGGTCTTGCCGGATCGAAAAACGACACAACGAGGCCGGGCGACAAGGACGCCCAGACCTTTCCGCCGGGCGTAACGCGGAGCTGCTGAGGCACGTAATCCAATCCGACCTTGCGCACGGGCGGGCGCAGGCTGGCGATAAGCTCGACCCGTGGCGGCGTCGCCGCCAGGCTCAGCCGGAAGAGCTCCACCTCCGGCGACTGGGCCAGCACCCAGAGGGTGTCCGGGCCCTGCCAGTCGGCGGTGCGAAGGACCTTGCCGGAGAACCCGCCGGTGTCGAGGGGTGCGGCCTGCCCGCGTTCCCAGTCGATGCGATAGACGTCCGCGGAGGTCAGGGCGTAGTACTCGCTGGTATCGGGCCGGCGGTGCAGGCAGCCCCAATAGACCTCGGGCAAGTTCTCGAAGACGACGCCCCGGTGCTCCATCGTTTCCAGGTCCACCAGCAGGTACTCCGAGAACGCATCCGCCCGATGGTCCGTTCGGAGGATGAGCGAACGGTGTCCGAAGGGGCCGCGATCGATGGGCCAAGCGGCCCAGATGGGGAAGGCGAAGCGGCCCGGAGTGGCAACCAGGCAGGGCTCAAGATGGGTTTTCATGGTTCACGGCACGTGCGGTGGTGAAGTGCTCCGGGCGGATCGGGCGGATCGGGCGGATTCAGGGCGTGCCTTCGGCTTGCATCCGAAGCAGCCGTTTGAGCACCTTGCCCGTGGGTCCGTGGGGCAGCTCGGCACGGAACTCGACGGCCTTTGGAATCTTGAATTTTGCCAGGTGGCGGCGGCACAGCTCGATCAGGTCTTCCGCCGAGCAGGACTCGCCCGGCTTCAGCGCCACGAACGCCTTGGGCACTTCCCCGCGGCTGGCGTCAGGCACGCCGATCACAGCGACCTCGAAAACAGCCGGGTGCAAGGCCATCGCGCGCTCCACTTCAACCGGAGAAACGAACTCGCCGCTCGATCGGATCAAGTCCTTCTTGCGGCCCGTGATGAACAGGTAGCCGTCGGGGTCCGTCCGCGCCAGGTCGCCCGTGTGAAACCAGCCGTCCGGATCGAGCACGGCCGCGGTCTCCGGCCCCAGGTTCAGGTAGCCTTTCATGACGTTGGGGCCACGGACCCAGAGCTCGCCGTCCCGGCCCGGCGGCAGCGCCCGGCCCCGCTCGTCGGCGATGCGGGCCTCGAGGCCCGGAAGCGGCGGGCCGATGCTCCCGCGCCGCGGGCTGGACGGGCAGTTGATGGCCACCACGGGCGACGTCTCGGTCAGCCCGTAGCCATTCAGCAGCGGCAGGCCCAGGGCCCGCTCGAAGGCCTCGCCGAGCGCCTCCTCGAGCGGTTCGCCGCCGGAGATGCAGAGTCGGAGCGAGCCGAACCGGTTGTCGCGTTTTTCCACGGCGCGGACGAAGAATCGGTACATGGAAGGGATGGCGAAGAGGATCGTGACGCCGTGCTCCTCGATGGACTCGGCGGTCCGGCCGGGATTGAATTTTTCGAGGAACACGGCCTTTGCGCCGTTGAGGAGGGGCAGGAGGAAGGTCGCCGTCAGGCCGAAGGAGTGGAACAGCGGCAGGAAGCCGATGAGGACGTCGCGGTCCGTCACTCCGGCGACGGCGACGCAGGCCTTGACGTTGCTGGTGAAATTGCGGTGGGTCAGCATGACCCCCTTGGGCGGGCCGATCGTGCCGGACGTATAGAGGATGGCCGCGAGGTCGCCGTCCTTCCATGACGCCGCGTCTCCCATCGGGCGGGACGCATCGAGGTCCATCTCCTCCCACACGAGGAGGCCCGCTCCGAGTCCCCTGGCCTTGGACCGCAGGGCGGCGTCGGTGATCACCGTGCCCAGTCCGGCGTCCCGGACGACGTGTTCGAGCTGCGTCTTCTCGAGGAGGAAATTCATCGGCACGGGAACTTTCCCCGCCGCCTGGCACGCCAGGAAGGCGATGGGGAATGAGGCCCCCGTCGGCAGCAGCAGCCCGACGTGCGGGCGCGCCGTGTGCGCCCGCAGGAAAGCAGCGAGCCGGCGGACGCCGCGTTCCAGTTCCGCGAACGTGAGCTGGCCCCGCTCATCGGCCACGGCAACCTTGTGCGGCCGGTGTGCTGCCACGTGCAGGAAATCGGAGAGGACGCTCATGGTATTTCCGGCATCGGGTCTGAGAGGGCAGGCGTCCGGTGTCCGGTCATTCTCGCCCGGCCCCGTCTCCACGCGCTTCCTCGATGCCCTGCGACTCATGGACGCGCCAAGTCAGGGCGAGGCCGGCCAGGAAGAAGAAGATCATAGAAAGTATCGCCAGCCTGTCATGAAACCACTGGGTGAGGACCGCCATGACGAGGGGGCCGATGACGCTGGCGGCCTTGCCGGCCATCGCATAGAAGCCGAACACTTCCGCATGGTAGGACGGAGGCGTCATCCGGCCCACAAGGGACCGGCTGCACGCCTGGGTCCCTCCGAGCACGATGCCGACGCCGACGCCGAGGGCCCAGAATTGCCCGGCCGTCTTGACGAAGTAGGCCGCGACGATCAGGCCGCACCAGACGACGAGACTCGCCAGGATCGCCTCGCGGTGCCCCCAGCGGTCGGCCAGCCATCCGAAGGCAAGCGCCCCCGCGATGGCCACCGCCTGGATCAGCAGATAGCAGCGGACAAGCTCCTCCTGGGACATGCCCAGGTTGCGGGCCGCGAAGCCCGAAGCCATGAGGATCACCGTCTCGATGCCCTCCATGAAGCAGAGTCCGGCGAGGAGAAATCGGGCGAGCTGGGGATATTGCCTCACGTTCCGGAGGGTCTTCAGGACCTGGCGGTATCCTGCGGCGAGGTAGCCTTGCCCCTCGGGAGGCCGGCGTGTCCGTGGCCGCTCCTTCACCCAGACGAAGGCGGGAATGGCGAAGAGGGCGAACCAGGCGGCTACGACGACCATGCTGACCCGGACCGGGAGGTCATTTTCCCCAGGAATTCCGAAGTCGCTGGGGGCGCGAATGAGGAGCAGGTTGAGCAGCAGGCAGAGCCCTCCACCGAGGTAGCCCAGGGCCTGGCCGAAGCCGGAGGCCCGTCCCATCTGGTCCGACGGGACGATCTCCGGGAGGAAGGCGTTATAGAACGCATTACCGGCGGAGAATCCGATCAGGCCGACGAAGAGCAGAGCCATGCCGAGGAAGGCACGGCCCGGCGTTACCCAGTAGAGGAGGGCGGTGGAAATCCAGCTCGCCAGCCAGCAGGCGAGGAGAAACATTTTTTTCCGGCCCGAGAAATCCGCGATCGCTCCCAGCGCCGGCGCGGTCACGACGGTCACGGCCATGGCCGCGGCAACCGTGTAGCCCCAGAGCGAAAGTCCGGGAATCTCCCGGCCCAGCCAGGTCGCTCCAGCGGCCACACGAGTGGTGAAGTAGACCTGGTAGACCACGCCGAGCACCGACGTGGCAAACGCGGAGTTCGCGAAGTCATACATCGACCAGGCCATGACTTCCCTGCGGTTCATGCGTCTGGACGCGCCGCTGGGGCGTCCCACTCCGATTCAGTCTCTCGATGGGGCCGGAAGCAAGGCCACCCGAAACCAGAATTCCGCCGTCAATCGGATCGCCCGGAGAAACTCATCCAGGGCGAAGGGCTTCATGATGTAACAGTTGGCATGCAGATTGTAACTGTCCAGGATGTCCCGCTCGGCCTGGGAGTTGGTCAGCACGACCACCGGGATGGCTCGGAGGTTGGGGTCCGCCTTGATCTCCGTCATGACCTCACGCCCATCCTTGCGAGGCAGGTTCAGGTCCAGCAGGATCAGGTCCGGACGGGGTGCGGAAGCATACAGGCGCTCCCGCCGCAGATACGCCAGAGCGTCCTCGCCGTCCCGAACAACCCTCAAAAGGACATTCAGCCCGGTCGCCTGCAATCCTTCGCGGATCAGGTCCACGTCTCCCGGGTTATCCTCGACCAGGAGAATTTCGAGCTCTCTTTGGGCAGCGTGTCGTGTCATCAGTGGCCGCGATTTGAAGTTCGACGCATCGTCATCGCTTGACCGAATCCAGATCATCGGAAGCCGCCAAGCTGCCGTCCATCCAGTAACGGATACATTTTGTATACATCATTTGATTTCATAGAGGGTTACGATGAGAGGGCGGCCTTCCTTGATGAATCGGGCGACTACACCGACGGACGTTATTCTATCACGGGCTTTCCCAACCACTACATACGGATCAACGTCTGGTCCATTGTAACCATATCAGACCTGAAGAACTTGTCGA
Source organism: Planctomycetota bacterium (assembly GCA_016179685.1). Lineage (GTDB taxonomy): Bacteria > Planctomycetota > PUPC01 > JACPCR01 > JACPCR01 > JACPCR01. The sequence goes on from JACPCR010000103.1 coordinate 33,165, forward strand.
TAAGATTTCAGGCCCTGCGGCACGGGCCGATCCGAAGCGCTCAAGCCCTTCGGTCACGAGGGGCTGGGAGCGCCAGCGTCTCCCGCTGGCATCCGGCCGGGGCCGCTGGCATCCGGCCGGGGCGCTCACGCGTTTCGGCTACGAAGGGAACTGGACCACGAGATTTGAGTCACTGTGGCGCTGCTTTGAGAAGCTCGCAGACGAATTCGCAAGTACGGGTGCACTTCTGAACAGGGATACTAGCCCCGGCAGCAAAAAAACTTAGAATGCTGCCCCATGAGAAAGCTATTCGACATCCACCCTGGCCTCATCTCCGAGTCCGCGCTCCAGCGCATCTATCTCGACCTCGCGGAAGACTATCTCGCCCATCAGATCGAGCCGACCTGGAAGGACCATCCCCGGCTGCCGCGGTGCGGCTGCTGGCAGAGCGATTATCCCGTGCCGCCGCTGCCCGCCTTTGTGGCCCGGGAACGGCCGAAGGAGGACGACGGCAAACCCGGGCTGGCCCCGCGGGAGCGGCTGATCGAGCGGTCCCTGGCCGCGGTGCGCCAGAAGGTCTTCACCCACCGGTTGTTCGCCAAGGAGCACGGCGTGTCGTCCGACGGGACGTGGGGTCTGGACCCGAATCCTCGGGAGGCCCGCAAGCACGGCTCGAGCAGCTTCAGCTTCGCCCTCTGCACCGCTTACGAGCTTCGGCATCTCCTCGAGGACGCGCTCTGGGAACAGGTGCGAGAGGTCGCCGCCTTTGAAGCCGACGTTTGCGCCCAGATCGAAATCCGGTCCGGCAAGTACTTCGATACCGCGGCCGAAGAGGCCTACCCGCTGAACCCGCTCGTCCTCTCCGCCATCTTCTTCGGCGATCATCCCCATGCCGCACAATGGTGGGACCGCGTCTGCGATCTCGAGGTGTCCCACCTGAGCGCCGTCCAGGACCACTACGACGATCGGCCGATCGACGGCAAGCCGCTGAGGGACCGAGTGCTGACCGAGAATGCGCATCCGGATTTCACGATCGAGAACCATGGTTTCTTGAATCCGTACTACATGCACTACTTCGACCCTCAGATCGCCTATTGCAAAATGGCGGGCCGGCCCATCCCCCGGGCCTTCCTCTGGCGGCGTCAGCAGGTCTGGGACTGGATCAAGAAGAATTCGGGCGACGACGGTTTCTGGATGTTCCCCCTCGGCTTCGACTACTACCAGCACCAGTACGCCCTGCTGCTCCGCCGGATTTCCCTCATGGCGACGGTCTTCGGCGATCCGGTGGCCAAGCTCTACGAGTGCCGCGCGGCGCAGTACCTGCACCAAAACTGGAAGCGCCTCGGGTCGCCCGGCTGCTTCTACGAGCCGGCGGGCAACGGCCGCGACTGGGAACTCATGTGCATCGCCGCGTGCTACCGCCTCCACCAGGTTTTCCCGTCCGCGACCTGGGAGGCCTTGCCTCCGCCCGACGAGCTTCTGGCGCTTCGCACGGGCCGCACGGTGTTTTCCTATTGCCGGGTGGTATCCCATCGCACGCCGGAGAAGTACGCTTCCTTCGGCTTCAACCACGACCTGAGGATTTTCACCGGGAACGTCGTGCCCCAGGGCGGCGCCTTCCTGAACGACCCTTATCTGACCCCGCCGATGTCCATGCTGGACAACCTGATCGGCGTGGCGCACGTGGCGGAGCGGGCCACGACGCGCCGGCTCGTTCGTTTCGACGCCGGCGAGCTGGGCGAAAGCGTCTTCTTCATCGGCGTGCTGGCCGAAAGCGGCGGCGTGCTCGGTCGCCAGGCCTGCTTCTACTCGACGCCGGGCCGGGCCACCCTCTACTTCGAGAGACTGGTCGCCCGGCGCGACGCCACGCTGACCGAGGATATCGCCCTGCCTCTGGCCGTCGAAAATGCCGGCACCAACGGGAACGAGCGCACGGTGACGACCTCCGAGGGTCCGCTCACCGTGGCCGGCATCGGCGGCGATTGGCGTCTGATCCCGCTGGCGGGTCGCTGGGTCAACCTCGACGGACGTCTTTCGGCCTGCTATGCCGGGGAAGTTCAACCGGCGTACTGGGACGAGAGCGAGTTTGTTGACCCCCAGGTGACCCACTTGCGGCAGAGCCTCGATTACCAGATTCAGCGTGGCGCTTCCGCCTGGCATCCAGGCGAGAAGCTGCTGGGCGGCGTCTTCCGGGGCCGCCGCGCGCTCAGGGCGGGAGAGGTCGTTGCCGCCCGCGGCGTGTGCTTTTACGTCGGCGTCTCGGCGGAGGAGACTCCCGCGTTCGCCCAAGTTTTCCGATACCTGGAAGCCAGCGACCAGGTGCTCCGAATCCATTATTTCGAGCCGGAAAGCGGGCTCGTCCGAGAGGTGACTGCGGACTTCGACCGGCTGGAGGTCCGGGACCGTGCCTCGGGCCGCCGGCTTCCCGGCTGGAAGCCAGGGCCTGCGAGTGAAGCGCCGACGCGCGCGCTCGCGGCCCCGGGGCCGAGCTTTCACGTGGACCGGGCGGCCCATTTCAACAGCTTCGTCCGGGTGCCGTGCTGCGTGCCTCAGGAGCTCCGCGCCACCGTGAAGAATCCCGGGCCGGCGGCGAGGCGCTGCCGGCTTCTCCTCTACGCGCCCGAGGAATGGGAAGTCCGGGGCCAGCGCCTCGTCGACCTCCAGATTCCCGCGGGCGGCCAGGCCGTTCATGCGTTCCGCGTGACCCTGCCGGACCGCGGAAATTACGGCTTCGAAATGATGGTCCACGCCGAATGCGATACCGGCGAACGCTGGGACGTGCCGGTCCTGTGGGAATCCGATCGGCGTCTTGCGTGCCCCCGCGTCAAGGCCTTCGAGCCCGATGGGCGTCTGGAACACCCCGCCTGGAGTCAGGCGGGCCTGGCGGCCGATTTCCTTCGGACCTCCGGCGGGCGCGGCCTCTCGCCCGTGCAGACGGAGGTGCGGGCCTGCCACGACGGCGAAACCCTCTACCTGGGCTTCCTCTGCCACGAGCCTGACCTGGCACACGTCTGCAGGACCGGCAGCGCGAACCCGTTCCAGGACGACTCCGTGGAGTTCTTCCTCGACACGGGCCGGCGGCCCGACGACATCGACCAGTTCATGGCCAGCCTTGCCGGGGTATGCAAGGTCAACCGGTGGAACGATGCAAGGGCGGTTTTCTTCAATACCTCGCCTGCGGACAAGCAGTGCGCGGTCCGGGTCGGGGAAGGCCCAGCGAGATGGACCCTCACGATGAAGATTCCCCTGGCGGAGCAGGGGGGGCCTTTTCGGCCAGGGGAGACCTGGCGCTGCAACTTCATCCGAACGCGCCGGGCCGTGCCCAACCCGGAGTTTTCTTCGTGGGTCTTTTTTCAGAGACCGATCGACGATCGCACGCGTTTCGGCGTGATCGACTTCGTGGAGTAACCGATCCCGGAAACGACGCCGGAGCTGGGTTACATGCCGGGGCATTTCGGGCTTTACCGCGGCAGGGTCGCCGGAGAATATCTTGACTTTTTTGCCGCGGCCTACGGCGTTCCTTCAGCGGAGCGTCAGAGGATCGCTGGCGGCGTGCTGGCGCTCACGGACCTGACGCAGAAGCGAGAGGAATCTATTCAGGCCCTGTCCCGCGGCATGCAGCAGAGGCTCAACCTCGCCCGAGTACGGGTGCACGACCCGGAGCTGTCACTTCTGGACGAGCCGGCCTAGGGCCAGGACCCGCGGGCACGCGTCGAGATGCGTGCGCTGCTGGCCGAGCTGCGGAAGAGGGGTCCCGTTTGCCGCAGCCTTATTGCGTTGCGGGCTTCTCCCGCCTTAAGATTCGCAAACCATGCTTCGCTGCAGTACCCCGTCATGGCGTCCGATGGCCAAACACTCGGCGGTCCCGCGTCTCCTTGCCGCTTGCATTCTTGCCGGATGTGAACAGAAATTGACGCCGGTCCCCTTCACCCGGAAGACCGTGGAGATTTCTGAGGTGGGCCGGGCAGCGCTTTATTATGCCTATCGAAAGCCCAGCGAGGAGGGGGCATACCCCGACCCGCCCCGGAGCGTCTGTGTCTCCGGTCAAAGGATGCTGGTTGCTGCCGGGCCTGGGGGGCTGGCCTTGTTCGATCTTTCGAAAGAGGACATCGCTCCATCCTGGCTCGGGCAATTCGTCACGGACCCCTTCACCTATGCCGACGGGGGAGAGCGCGGCGACGCGACCCATTTCCTGGTCGACGGGAATCGCGCCTTTGTCGCCGTCAATGGCGGCTACTGGGCCTGGGGCGGGCGAACGATGGTCGTCGTGCTGGACGTCTCGAATCCGGCCGCGCCCAGGAAACTCGGGGAACGACTGCTGCCCGGAAAGGGCGGCTGGGGAGACCGTGGAATCCTGGTCCGGGGTATGGCGGTGGAGAAAAACCACCTGGCCATCGCGGCCGGCTCATTCGGCGGAAACGCCCTGGCAGAGGTCTGGGACGTCAGCCAGCCGAGCAGAATCCGGAGGATGGCCGGTTTCAACGCGCCCGGTGTCGAGGCAGGCGACGTCATCCTGAGAGGGGGGCTGGTCTATTTCGCCGTCAAGGGTCCCGGCAAAGGCGGCGTCGAGAATGGCGTCATCGTCTACCGATTGAGCGACCTGGCGGAAGGGAAGCCGCCGGTCGAGAAGTTTGCGTGTCCGACGCCGGCGAGGAAGCTGCAACTCCTTTCGAGCGTGTTACTTGCAGCGTGTGACGACCTCGGTCTCAACTTCATCGACGTGAGCAGGCCGGGCGAAGGGAAAGCCATTCCCGCGCCCGAAGCGGCCGGACCCTCGATCCGTGGCGAGGTCATGGGATTGTCGGCTACTGAAAAGCATGCCTGGGTTCTTTCTCGTTTCACGGAGGGGGCTGGCGTCAAGACGTTTCTGAACCTGTTCGAGATTTCAAATCCTGCGCGACCGCAGGCCCTGGGTACGACGGAGACGCCGGGCGTCATGGGGATCGGGCCAGGCCTGGAAGATTCGGTTTGTCTGGCCTATGCGGACGGCCGCGTAACGGTCCTTCGCGCTAACGGTCTCCATGAAGAACGCCCCCTCCTGCCGTGCGGCCAGCTCTGCGAGGGCCTCGCCAAGTCAGGCGACTTTCTTTATGTGGCCTGCGGCCGAGGCGGAGTGATGGTCTTCGATGTCGCCGATCCATCGTCTCCCAAGCTGATCGGACACAGCCCGACCCGCGGCTACGCCCGGAAGGTATGCCTCGAAGGCGATACGTTATTCGTCGCTGAGCTGGGAGACGGGCTGACCGCGGTCAGCGTCTCCGACCCGAAAAATCCGATGGTGATCGGGAGCTGGCATCAGGGAGTCGGCGTCGTCCAGGACGTCTTCGTGCTCGGAAATTACGCTTACCTGGCCAGCGACAACTTCGGTCTCGAAGTCCTTGCCATCGACAATCCAACACAGCCGGCGCTCGCCAGCTCCTTGAAGCTGGAGGACGACCGATGCGCAAACGATTCCCTGGTCGACCGCTGCAACCCACGGGGAATACGGGTCCAGTCGGGGTTCGCCTACCTGGCCAATGGGAGGGCCGGGTTGGCGGTGATCGATGTCTCGAATCCCAGGAATCCCCGCATGGTCTCGCGCCTGTACGACGAGAAGACGCGCCGGATGAACCTGTGGGATGTCGAGCAGGCCGGCGACCGGTTGCTGCTGGTTGACCATGACGGCGGACTGTATGTCGCGGACGCTTCCGAGCCCGGGCTGCCCAGGATTCTGAGCCGGTTTCATACCGGGCAGGGCAACGCCGCGGCGGCCGAGGGCGATGCGGTCTTCGTCGCCGACGGGGGCTACGGGATCAAAGCGCTCGATATTGCGCAGCCGGCCAGGCCGAGGTATCTCGGCGGTCAATACCTGAACGAGGAGAATTTCAACGATATCGTGGTCGAGCACGGCTGCCTCTATGCCGCCGGGTCGACGGGGCTGCGCATTCTTCGTTTCCGCCATTCCGAGACCGAGGTTCGGACCGCCTTCGCTTTCGGGGAAAAAGTGAAACGGCTTCCCATAGACGAGTCCGGGCTCAAGCTGGGCGCGAGCGCCACGTTCTATGGAAGGAACTTGACCGTTCTGGACAACGGCGTGGATGTCTGCGCCAGTTCCTACGAGGGACACGACAGTTGGAACGGACCGCTCCGTCCCGTCGTTGCCGACCTATCGGACAAGTCAGGCTGGCCTCGGACCCCGGTGGAGCAAGGAACGCTCGCCATCGATCCGCACTCAGGCCGGATCAAGTTCCCCGACGGCGACGACGATTCGATGCGGATCGTGGGCCACTGCTGGCTGGGCATGGGCATTCCGAACCAGGGGCTTCTGCGCGGGGATTTCTTCTACGATTCCAATGACGAAGGCTTGAACGTGGTCATTGCGGACGTAAGCGACCCGAGCCGGCCCAAGCTGGCTTCGGTGCTCGCCACCCAAGGCTTTGCGCATGGGATTTCCGTGGATGGGAATCTCCTGGCCGCATCCAATGTCGTTCATGGCAGCACCTTTTTTGACATCTCGGACCCCTATCACCCCAGGCCCGTCGGGTTTCTCAAAGGCCAGGAGTATCTCAGGGAAATCCGGCTGGTCGACGGCGGCCGAAAGTTTTTCAGCAGGAATCCCAAGACGGGGAAGCTCCTGCTGACCGATATCTCCGACAGGAATCGTCCCGTCACTCTCGGCGAGTATGAGTTCAGCTTTGTCCAGGGCCAGAAGCACGTGTACGGGACGAAGGACATCGAGATGGAGGTGGCCAGACCCGATGGCAGCAAGGAGAAGCGCAACGCGTCGGCCTTCCTGGTCTGGAACATCGAGAAGCCGGAGTCCCCGCTGGAGCTCGGGCGGCTGGTCTTGGAGGACCTCCGGTTCCGGGAGGTGGGGCGCTCTGAGGACGGCGGCCTATTGCCCTGCATCGGGGTCGACCCGAAGAACGGCTACCACCTCATTCTGGTCGATGTTTCTGCCAAGGACTCGCCCAAGCTGCTTTCTCGATTGAACCTCAACCGTGCAGCGAGCGGCCGCGAGTCCCTGGACCCCCTCTACCACGACGGATGCGTGTACGTGGGCGGTTATTGCCTTCAGACCGTGGACGCCAGGAATCCCGCAAGCCCCAGCCTGTTGGGCACGGGATCGCTCCGGGCCGGCCACCTGGGCTGCCCGGCGCCCGGATCGAACTCGCCCTGGGTGAAGGGGCATTTTGTGCTCATGAACAATGCCCTTCACGGATTGGATGTCTTCGACGTCACCGACAAGAGCCATCCGAAGAACATCGGTGGACTCGGATTCCAGGGCGGCGACTGGCTGGGAGTTTTTGCTCGGGACGGGCTTGCCGCCAGCGCAAACAACTGGGGCGGCGTTTACCTCGTGGATGTCTCGGACCGGACGAAGCCGGTCCTCGCCGCCAGCACGCGCTACCTCACGGACGGGGGCGGACAGAGCCCCTTCATCACCGCCGACTCCCGGCTGCTGGTCTACCAGGGCTCGATGATGATGCACGGGAGTTTCGCCGGCCTGGGTCTTGTGGATATCTCCGATCCAGTCGATGCCCGATTCATCCGCAGGGAGAACTGCGGCAAGAGAGACGGGCTGGGCAGGCCTGACGCGAAACTGCCGGTTGGCGCCGGGGGATACTGTACCGTCCTCGAGAGAGAAATCAGCGTCGGCAAGAAGCTGCCCCCGAAGAAGCTCCGCCTCGCGATCTACCCCCAGGACTGCACCGTGGTGGACATCACGAATCCTTCCGATTCAAGGGTCCTGGGAAGCAACGCGGAGGCGGGAGGCGTGACGGGCGCGGTCGCAGGCGATCATTACTTCACCATGGGGACCGATTTCAAGTGCGTGGACCTCTCCGATCCTGCCCGGCCGAAGGTCGTTGGCCGCTGCGAGGGCATCCTGACGCCTTGCAGTTACGGAAGGGCCATCGCCTATCGAGCCGGGCACGTCTACCTTGCCACCGCGCACGCCATTGTCGTCATCAACGTCACGAACCCCGCCGAACCCTTTGTGGAAAATACCGTTGAAATCTCTGGATTCGGGGTCGACGTCTCGGTGCTTGGCGACCGACTGTACGCGGCCGGGTATTATGGCTCGCTGTTTGTCTTCGACATCACCCAGCCAGCTCATCCGAGGAAGATGTACCACTTCGGCGACGGCGTATACTGGGACTACGCCTTCGTCAATATGGAGCATTGTTACGAGTCGATGACGGCCGACCGGGGCCACGCCTACGTCAATGAATATGCGACGGGCCTGGTCATCATTGACGTGCCGACGGCGGCCGAAGCGCCCCGAGGCGAGATTTCCGCCCGGGTGCGGAGCGAGTAGCGAAGCACTGCCTCCTGCTCCTTACCCTCCGGTCGAGTCTTGATAAGAGCCGACCGGAACTTGAGCAGGCTTGCCAGGTAGGCCACCAGCTTGAGAGCGAGGCCTTGGGGGTTTGAGAATCTCATCGATGGCGGGGCCAATACTCCTTCACCGCAGGGGACATGGCGTGGCCTCTGCCTGCAACCCAACGCATCGCAAAAGTTGAACAACTGTGCGCAGCGCCCGCACCCCACACTTGCACAGGTGTGACACGGAAAGTGGGGGCCCCGCGGCCAGCGCATACCTGAACAGGTGTGCGCAGCGCCCGC
>JACPCR010000060.1 GCA_016179685.1 Planctomycetota bacterium
GGACGGCAATTCCGATGGGATTCATTGCCGCGGTGAGCTTCGTCGTTGGGCACTAACTTACAGATGCGGCAGTCTCAATTTACCCGAACTTATTGAGAAGTTACGCAGGCAAAATCCAGTTCACCCCGGAAATGGGGATTCTTGAGTGGGTGGCGGGCGTGAGGTGCGGATTTTCACCCCACGGTTCTCAATCCGAAGGGCCCAAGAGCATTACGCGGAGGTCGGCCGAGGGAGAGGACGGGAGGGGTCGTGAAACGCTCGGGAGGCACGATAAATATTGCTTTCACGATTTGGAATCCAGTATGATTTGCGCTGCCGAGCGTGAAAGAGGGTTAGGGCATGCCCAAAGAAGCAAAAGCACGGATACTCATCAACGACCTGCTCCGAAGGTCCGACTGACGATTCTTTGACGACGAGAACGGTCCCGCCAACATCGCGCTCGAAGCAAACGTCAAACTCAAGAAGAAAGCCCTCGAAGACCTCGGTGACGACTTCGAGAAGACCGCCAACGGCTTTGTTGATTACCTCCTGCTCGACGAACGCGGCTTCCCGATAGCCGTGTTGGAGGCAAAACCCGAGCAATACGATCCGCTTGTCGGCAAGGAAAAGGCCAGGAAGTACGCCCATTCGCAAAATGTCCGTTTCGTCATCCTGTCCAACGGGAATCTGCACCACTTTTGGGACTTGGAGCAAGGGAACCCCGTCCTTATCACCGAGTTCCCGACTCTCGAATCACTCGGGCATTTCCACGCCTTCAAACCGAATCCCGATTCGCTGGTCAACGAAAGACTCGGGACCGATTACGTCGCATTGACGCAGAATCCGAACTACGGCAACGATCCTCGGTGGAACGAACCCGGGCAACGCGAGGCCTTCATCAAAGACGCCGAGTTGAAGTTTCTTCGTCCGTACCAGCTCCGGGCAATTGCGGCGCTCCAGGATGCCGTACGAAAGGGCCAGACACGCTTCTTGTTCGAAATGGCCACCGGCACGGGAAAAACGCTCATCGCCGCCGCTGTGATCAAGCTGTTCCTGCGCACCGGTAATGCCAATCGCGTGCTATTCCTGGTAGACCGTCTGGAACTCGAAGATCAGGCGAAAAAGCGCTTCGTACAGTTCCTCAAGAACGATTACCCGACAGTCATCTATAAAGAGAACCGCGACGACTGGCGCAAAGCCGAGATCGTCGTTTCCACCGTCCAAAGCCTGCTCTTCAACAACAAGTTTCGCCGCTTGTTCTCGCCGATAGACTTCGACTTGGTCATCTCCGATGAGGCGCACCGCTCCATCGGCGGCAACAGCCGGGCGGTTTTCGAGTATTTCATCGGGTACAAGCTCGGCCTGACCGCCACGCCGAAGGACTACCTCAAGAAGATTGACCCCGCCCGCATCAACGTCCGCGACCCGCGGGAATGGGAGCGCCGCCAATTGCTCGACACCTACAAGACGTTCGGCTGTGAAAGTGGAACGCCGACCTTCCGCTACAGCCTCGTGGATGGGGTTCGCGAGGGCTACCTGCTGAATCCCCTCGTGGTGGATGCGCGGACGGAGATCACCACGGAAATGCTCGCCGACGAAGGTTACTCGGTGATGCTGGAGAACGAAGACGGCGAACTGGTCGAGCAGACTTTTTTCGGGAAGGACTTCGAGAAGAAGTTCTTCTCCGACGAGACCAACCGCGTGTTCTGCGAGACGATCCTCAAGAACGCCCTCCGCGACCCGCTCAGCGGCGAGATCGGCAAGAGCATCGTCTTCTGCGTCCGGCAGGACCACGCAACCCGTATAACCAAAAAACTGAACGATCTGGCCGATGAAATGTTCCCCGGCAAGTACAACTCCGATTTTGCTGTCCAAGTGACCTCCGCCATTACCGACGCGCAGCAAATGGCTGTCAGCTTCGCCAACAACAACCTGAACGGCCACACGCGCTTCCTCGACGGCTACGTCAGCGCCAAGTCCCGTGTCTGCGTCACGGTCGGCATGATGACGACGGGTTACGACTGCGAAGACCTTCTGAACATCGTTCTTCTTCGCCCCATCTTCTCTCCGACCGATTTCATCCAGATCAAAGGCCGCGGCACGCGTAAATACACGTTCCGCTACGTCGAGAAGCAGGGCTCAATCACGGAAGAGCACGCCAAGAAAAAGGAAAAGTTCAAGCTCTTCGATTTCTTCGCCAACTGCGAATACTTTGAGGAGAAGTTCAACTACGACGAGGTCATCAAACTGCCACCGTTACGCCCGACTGCACCGCGCTCGGAGCCGCCACCGCCACCGCCGCAAGTTCCTCCCGGCTACACCAATGTTGACCCGGACCCGCTCAAGCAGTACGTCGAAAAACCAGTGCCTGTGTACGGCATGAAGATAGACCGTAAGTTCTTCGAGAAGTTCGAGGACAAGGTCAAGACCACGCCCGAAGTCCGCGAGCGATACGAACGCGGTGACCTCCAGGGCGCGGAAGAGGTCGTGGTTTCGACGCTGTTCAACAAGCCGGAAGATTTCTTCAACCTCGACAAGCTCCGCAAGGCCGTCTCGCTCGACCGCCGGATCACGCTCCGCGAGATCCTGGCCAAGGCCTTTGGCGACATTGACCGGTTCAAGACCAGGGACGAACTGCTCGAGGAAGAACTGGCCAAATTCGTTTCCATCCACAAGCCCGACGCCGCGCATCTCCCGGCCATCCGCCAGTTCTTCAAGGCGTACGTCACCGACGGCGGCATCCGGCACATCGTTGACACCCGCGAGTTCTGCCGACTGGCGGATAATCCCAAGGTCTCGCTCGCCGACATGCGCGCGCTCGACGAGTGGCGGGACGTCATCCCTGAATACGTGAAGGACTACGTCTCGCTGAACGCCTTTGCAGCATGAAAAAAGAATCCCAACTCATCCCGCCTCATGGGGGCTACAGGAACCTGAAGAGCTTTCAGGTGGCGGAACTGGTCTATGATGTGACCGTCCGCTTCTGCAACAAGTACATTGACCGCAAGAGCCGCACCCATGACCAGATGGTTCAGGCGGCGCGTTCCGGCGTGCAGAATATCGCGGAAGGCAGCCAGGCATCAGGCACCTCGAAGAAGATGGAGTTGAAACTCACAAATGTGGCGCGCGCCAGCTTGGAAGAACTGCGGCGTGACTACGAAGACTTTCTCCGGCAGCGCGGCCTGCCCTTCTGGGACTGGAATGACCCGCGCCGGGCCGACCTGATTGCCCGGCGCCCCGCCAATGCCGACGCCGTGGCAACCTGGGCAATAGATGTGAAGAATGGACGCTATGGACAGCATGGACAAGCCGGTGCGTCCACTTCGTCCATTCCGTCTATTACCTATCCTGAGATCACCGCCAATGGCGTTCTTGCGCTGCTGGCGGTGGCCTGCAGCCTTCTGGACCGCCAACTGGCTTCCTTGGCGGTGGCATTCGAGCAGCATGGCGGCTTTACCGAACGCCTCTACCGGACCCGCCAAAACACCCGACGAAAGCCATGACCCATGCTTGACACTGAAACCAAATCCCGCATTGACTCCGCCCGCGACATCCTCGTCGGCAAAGTCCCCGACCCCAAGTCCCAGGTCGAGCAGATCACCATCGCCCTCATCTACAAGTTCATGGACGACATGGATCGCCAGTCCGAGGAGCTTGGCGGCAAGTCGTCCTTCTTCAAAGGGGAGTTCAAGAAATACCGCTGGTCGCAACTGCTCGATAAACGATTCGGCGGCCACGAGCGTCTGCTCCTCTACGCCGAAGGCATCGAGCGGATGAACGAGAACAAGAACATCCCCCTGCTCTTCCGCGACATCTTCAAGGGCGTGTTCCTGCCCTACCGCGACCCCGAAACGCTCAACCTCTTCCTCAAGGAGATCAACGGCTTCACCTACGATCACAGCGAGCGGCTTGGCGACGCCTACGAGTACCTGCTCAGCGTCCTCGGCACGCAGGGCGCTGCCGGCCAGTTCCGCACCCCGCGCCACATCATTGATTTCATCGTCGCCATCGTTGACCCGCAGAAACACGAGACCGTCCTCGACCCCGCCTGCGGCACTGCCGGTTTCCTCATCTCCGCCTACAAGCACATCCTGAGGCACAACGAGAATCTCACGCCTGACGAGCGCGGCCGGCTCATGACCAGCTTCTGCGGGTACGACATCGCGCCGGACATGGTCCGCCTCTCCCGCGTGAACCTGTATCTGCACGGATTCCCCCAGCCGGTGATCCACGAGTACGACACCCTCACCAGCGAGGAACGCTGGGATGAACGCTCCGACGTCATCATGGCCAATCCGCCGTTCATGACGCCCAAGGGCGGCATCCGGCCGCACAGCCGGTTTTCCATCAAAGCCAACCGCAGCGAAGTGCTCTTCGTGGACTACATCGCCGAGCACCTCAACCCCGGCGGCCGCGCCGGCGTTATCGTGCCCGAAGGCATCATCTTCCAGAGCCAGAACGCCTACAAAAACCTGCGAAAAATGCTGGTGGAAAACTATCTCTGGGCCGTCGTTTCCCTGCCCGCCGGCGTGTTCAACCCGTATTCGGGCGTCAAGACCAGTATCCTCTTCCTCGACCGCAATCTGGCCAGGCGCACAGGCGCGGTGCTGTTCGTGAAGGTCGAGAATGACGGGTTCGACCTCGGCGCACAACGCCGCTCCATCGAGGAAAACGACCTGCCGGAAGCGCTGGAGGCGCTGTTGGCGTGGAAGAATAGCCGCAAAAAGGCGCAAGAGGCGCAAAAGGAGATGGCCCTGGCCGTCTCTCGGAAGCGTCTGCTCGGATCGCCCGACTGCAATCTTTCCGGCGACCGTTACCGCGCCGTCGCCGTTCGTGAGAATGGGAAGTTGCCGATGGTGAAACTGGGTGACGTTTGCACGATCAAGCCGCCGAAGAGCGAATTGGATGACTTGGACAATGCCCTCGAAGTGAGCTTCGTTCCAATGTCCGCCATGCGCGAGAATCAGCCCACGTTCGAGGCTACTGAAACGAAGACAATCCAAGAAGTGATTAAAGGTTACACTTATTTCCGCGACAGCGACGTCCTCGTCGCTAAGATCACGCCTTGCTTCGAGAACGGAAAAGCAGGCATTGCGCGAGCACTCCGCAACGGCATTGGATTCGGTTCAACGGAGTTCATCGTTCTGCGACCGGACAACAAACGGTTACTGCCGGAACTTCTCTACTACTTCATCGCTTCGGAAAAGTTTCGCAGTCGTGGCGTCGCCCACATGACCGGCTCAGCCGGTCAACAGCGCGTAGCTGTGTCTTTCGTGCAAAGCTACGAAATCCCGCTGCCGCCGTTGGTGGAGCAGGTGCGGCTGGTGGCGGAGTTGGAGGGCTACCGCAAGGTCATCGAAGCCGCCCGCCAAATCCTTGCCCACTACAAACCCATCCTCCGCATCGATCCCAAGTGGCCTGAAGCGGAGCTCAGAGCGCTCGCAACTTTCAAGAACGGCGTTAACTATTTGAAAGAGAATAAAGGGAAAGGAATCAAAGTAATTGGTGTTGGCAATTTCCAAGATAACTTGGTTGCGCCACAAATTGAAACGTTGGACGAGATCAACCCGAAGGGCGTCGTTACGGAAGACGACCTGTTGCATGATGGCGATGTCCTGTTCGTACGCTCCAACGGCAACAAGGCGCTGGTTGGGCGATCCTTGCTGGTTCGGACCAAAGGCGAACGTGTGACGCACTCGGCATTCACAATTCGACTCCGGTTCGTTCACCAGAAAACGTTGCCGATGTTTTATGCATTGCTGTTCAAGAATGCGGCCTACCGCACGCAGCTAATGGGGCGCGGCGCGAACATCAACAACCTGTCGCAGGACATTCTGCGTAACGTCGTAGTGCCTGTCCCGCCCCTCGCCGACCAGCGCCAGATCGTGGACGAGTTGGAGTCGGAGCGGGCGCTGGTGGAGGCGAATCGGGAGTTGATCGCGCGGTTCGAGAAAAAGCTTCAGGCCAAGCTGGCGGAGATTTGGGGCGAGGAAGAGGATGGCCGCAAAGAGCCGCAAGATGCGCAAAAGGATTCTGCATGAAACCCGCAATCCAGAACGCCAAGCCCAGCCCCCGAGGCGTGAAGCAATCCAAGATGCTGCTGACCGACCTGCGGCACTTGATCGCCGAAGCCCGGCAGGACGTGGCGCGGCAGGTGAACACCACTCTCGTGCTCTTGCACTGGCGGATGGGGAAGCGGATTCTCCAAGACATCCTAAAACAGAAGCGGGCGGAGTATGGAGAGCAGATTGTTGCGACGGTGGCGCAACAATTGAGCCTCGAATTTGGTCGCGGGTTTTCGGAGAAGAGCCTCCGCCGGATGATTCAGTTCGTCGAGGTTTTTCCCGACCAGCAAATTGTCGCATCACTGATGCGACAATTGACCTGGACGCACTTTCTGGAGATCATTCCCCTCGAAGACGACCTCAAACGCGACTTCTACGCCGAGATGTGCCGGATGGAACGCTGGAGCGTGAGGACGCTGCGGCGCAGGATCGATGGCATGCTGTTCGAGCGCACCGCGCTGTCGAAGAAGCCAGACGAGTTGATTCGCCACGAACTCGATCAGCTTCGCACAAAGGACAAGCTCTCGCCCGACCTTGTTTTCCGCGACCCGTACTTCCTCGACTTCCTCGGCCTCAAGGACCGCTGTCTCGAAAAAGACATCGAGGACGCGATCATGCGGGAATTGGAGAACTTCATCCTGGAGCTTGGCGTCGGCTTCACCTTTGTGGCCCGGCAGAAACGCATCCAGGTAGACAACGACGATTATTACCTCGACCTGCTTTTCTTCCATCGGGTCCTGCGCCGGCTGGTGGCCATTGACCTTAAGCTGGGCGAGTTCCAGCCCGGCGACAAGGGCCAGATGGAACTGTATCTGCGCTGGCTGGCGAAGCACGAACAGCAGCCGGGCGAGGAAGCTCCCATCGGTCTGATTCTGTGCGCGGGACAAAAGCGCGAACAAATTGAACTCCTGGAATTGGAGAAGAGCGGCATCCGCGTGGCGTCCTACTGGACCGAGATGCTGCCCAAGAAACTGCTACAACGCAAACTCCATGAGGCCATCGCGCACGCGCGCGAGCGGCTGGCGCTACGCGGGCGGCTGTTGACGGAAGGCGGCAAGGAATGAAGACGATCAAAGACATGCCCGAACATTGCCGTCCCCGCGAGAAGCTGCAGGAGCGCGGCGCTTCCGCTCTGACCGACGAAGAGCTTGTGGCGGCCATCCTCGGGCGAGGCATGGAGGGGATAGACGTTCGCACCATGGTGCGGCAAGTCGCGGGTTTGATCCGAGAACACCGCGACAAACTGGCGTTGCAGCACCTCACGGCCGTTCCCGGCATCAAGCTGGCCAAAGCCGCCCAAATCCTCTCAGCGTTTGAGTTGGCGCGTCGCTATCTGCTCAAAGACGTTGTCAAGGTGACTTGCGCTGCGGACGTGGCGGCCCTCGTGGCCGACATCGCCGGCAAACCGCAGGAGCATTTTGTCTGTATTTCGTTGAACGGCGCGAACGAGGTCATCGAAAAGCGCGTGGTCACCATTGGCCTGCTCGACAAAAGCCCCGTCCATCCCCGTGAAGTCTTTGCCGATGTCATCGCCGACCGTGCCGCCGCCGTGGTCTTTGCGCACAACCACCCCAACGGCGAACTTCAGCCGAGCGAAGCCGATCTTCGAACGCACGACCAGTTGACGGAGGCCGGGAAGATACTCGGACTGCGCATTCTTGACCACCTCATCATCACCCGGAAAGGCCACTACAGCTTCCAGGAAGCGGGCTTGATGAAAGCCTAAAAGTAATGGCAACGGGCCACGGAGATTCGCGCTGACAATACCGATGACCAACCGTAATTTCCCACGGCCCAACAGGGGACGCGCGCTGAATCGCCTCGAAAGATGAATTTGTGACAGGGCCTTCGGGCTCATTATAATCGGTCCCCGCAATATGAACATGAAGTACTTCCTCATCGTCCCCGACGGCATGGCTGACCATCCGATCCGGGAGTTGGGCGGCCGTACCCCGGTGGAAGCCGCCGTGACGCCCCATCTGGACGCGGCGTGCTCCGATGGCCGGTTGGGACTGGCCCATACGACGTGCAGCGCGCATTCGCCGGGCAGCGACGTCGCAACGATGTGCCTGCTCGGCTACAACCCGGACCGTTATTACACGGGCCGCGCGCCGCTCGAGGCGGCCAGCCTGGGCATCGAGCTGGGTCCCCGGGACCTCGCCGTGCGCTGCAACCTGATCACCGCGGACGAGGAAAAACTGATCGATTACAGCGCGGGGTCGATCCCCACCGAATCGGCCCACGTGCTGATGAAGGCCGTGTCGGCCGCGCTGGGCACCGAAACGCTGAATTTCTATCCCGGCGTGAGCTACCGGAATCTACTGGTGGTCCGCGGCTGCGGTCCCCTGGTCCTCAAGGCCTTTCCTCCGCACGACGTCATGGGACGCCGTCTCCAGGACATCTACCCGACCGGCGAGGGCAGCGATCTCCTGACCGGCCTGATCCGCCGGTCCCGGTCCGTTCTGGCGGATCACCCGGTGAACCGCGACCGTGAGCGGTCGGGAAAGCCGCCGGCGAACCTGATCTGGCTCTGGGGCGCGGGACAGAAGCCGGCCTTGCCGACTTTCTCGAGCCGCTTCGGCCGGTCGGGCGCGGTCGTCGCCGCGGTGGACCTGATCAAGGGAATCGGACGGATTCTGGGATGGGACGTGTTGACCGTGGAGGGGGCCACCGGGTACTTCGATACGAACTATCGCGGCAAGGCGGAGGCCGGGATCGCGGCGCTCCGTGACCACGATTTCGTCTTCGTGCACGTCGAGGCCCCGGACGAGGCGGGCCACGCGGGCGACGTCCGGGAAAAAATCCGGGCGATTGAAAACGTGGACCGGCACGTCATCGGACCGGTACGCGAGGCGCTGCGGGCCTATCCGGAGCACCGGCTGCTCATCCTGCCGGACCATCCGACTCCCATCGCCATCCGGACGCACGTGAAGGAGCCCGTGCCGTTTGCGCTCTGCGGCAGCGGGATTACCTCCGGCGGCCCATCCACTTACAGCGAGGCCAGGGCGCGCCGATCGACGCTGAAGCTGGACCGCGGCTACGAACTGATGGACTTGTTTTTCGACCTCCGGGGCCTCGCCCCATAGGCGCTCAGCTCAAGGAGAGATGTCGACCCAGGATTGCCCGGCTGCTAGAATGCGCAGGACGATGGAGAAGGGATCGCCCAGAAACTCCTTGCACGCATGCCAGTATCTCCGAAAGAATCGGTCCTCCTGATCCTGCTGA
This sequence comes from Planctomycetota bacterium, assembly GCA_016179685.1. GTDB lineage: Bacteria > Planctomycetota > PUPC01 > JACPCR01 > JACPCR01 > JACPCR01. The sequence continues at coordinate 9,270 of JACPCR010000060.1, forward strand.
TCCTGCTGGTCCGCCCGGCCGCCGCGGACGTGGTTCAAACCGAGGACGGACTGAGCCTGGGCCTCCTGCCGGACGGCCGGATCGAGCATGTCGAAATCGGCGGCCGCCGGCTCGGCCTCAATCACCTGACCAGCGGACTTCAGATTCGCGACGCCCATCATCCCGACGTGCCCCTGGAATTCGAAGTCCAGCAGGTTCTCAAGAACCCGCCCGTCTTCCGCCTCCGCATCTCGTCTCTTTTCCTCAAGGGGGCGATACGCTACACCCCCGCCCGCGATTTCATCGCCGTGGATTTCGAAGTCGAGGATGAGTCCGGCCTCGAGCGCGCCCTCGACGTGTCCTACGTCCTCCCCGTCGGCCAGCCCGGATGGGGCTGGTGGGAAGGCCTGCAGACCCTGCAGGTCATCGAGAATGGACACGATTACGGGATGTACTCCGTGGCGGCCGAAGCGGGCTCCTCCGGAAACCTTTCCCTCTATCCCTTCTGCGCCCTCTCGGGTCCCGACGACCAGGGACTTTCCTTGGCCGTCCCGGCCACGCATCCGCGTTGCTCCGAGCTGCGTTACCAGAACAACTCCGTCATAGCCATCTTCTACCTCGCCACGAGCCCAGAGACACGCCGGTTCGTCAAGAAGGCCTCCGGCCAACTCCTGCTCTACCGGCACGACCCCGTGTGGGGGCTGCGGGACGCGGCCCGGCGTTACGCCGAACTGGCTTCCCGCTATTTCGAAAGCCGGGCGCTGCCCAAGGGAGCAGCTCTCTACGATGTGACCGCGGGAGAGATCGACGGGGAAGGCCGGGAGAAGGCCCTGGGCGTCCGGCCTTCCTCCCTGCACGGTTTCCACGTCTCCACCACGGCCCCCTCATCCGACCGTATCCGCCTCCACCAGGCCCTGGGAATCCCCTCCTTCGGCAGCTTCTCTCCCATCGCTCGATTGCGCTATTTTTTCGTTTACCCGGAGTCCCCGGCCCACGCGGAGGACCTCCTGACGCGGGTCGCCGACCCGGTGCTCCAGGGGGAAATCCAGCCCTACTGGGGCCCGCGGCCCGATATCTCGAAAGTGGTCAAGCTTTCCTGGGCCAAGATGGCCGTCGGCTGGCCCGTCCTCGTGGGATTCCAGCCGGACCTCCCGGACAAGCGGGCCATCACCCAGCGGGAACTGGGATTCCTGCTCAACGTGGACCCGGACTTGCTCGATGACCGGCCGGAGGAGGCCGCGTTCACCGCCGGGCAGCGCCTCCTGGCCGCCCTGCATTCCACCTTCGAAGCCCATCCCCTCCTCGCGGGTATCTGCCTTCATGACGCTGTCCGTTCCAGCCGGCCGCTCAACCTCAACCAGGCCCACTTCCGGTACGCGGACTTTCCCCTGACCTACGAGAACCGCAGCCGGCGGGCCGGCATCCTCGGCCAGTTCTCCCTCCTGGAATTCCTCAACGAAATGAGACGCCGCTTCCTCTCCAGCGACGGTCCCTTCCGCGGCAAGTTCATCTGGATTCACGGCATCCGCCTCGAGGATGCCCCGCTCAGCGCCCTGTTCCTCCGATCCGACCTGATCAGTTTCGAGGTCCAGCCGGTCATCTCGCCCGCGGTCCTCGACTCTTACGACTGGCTGCGGGCGGTCACCCCATCGAGGAGGCTGCTGGCCATCGTGGGACCCGACGCCCTGCAGGCCGCTCCCGCAGGGGAAGGCGGGGATCAAACGGTCCTCTCGTGGCTGCACCTGCACACCTTCTTCGGCATCCCGCTTTCCCTGGGCCCCCTTTGGCTCAGCCCGGAATTCCAGCCGGTGATTGCCCGATCAGGGACAGAGATTCGCCGGCATCTGACGCTCCAGGCCGATCTCCAGGCCGCCGGATGGGCCCCGGTAACCGAGGCGGACTGCAACGATCCGGCAGTGCGGGTGGAACGGTACGGCGAATGGCGAACGGGCGTCTTCTATTACACGCTCTGGAGCGCACGGGCCGACGCCGCCCGCGTCCGCATCGAGGCCGACGCCCCACGCTTGGGAATCCCCAGGGGGGCCGAATTGAAGGCTAGAGAACTGGTCGCCGAGGAGACCTCCAAGCTCGATACCCGATGGGAAGGAGACCGGCTTCTCCTCGAGGTCGCCCTTCCGCCCGCAAGCTCCCGGGTGATCGAAATCCGGCGCTAGTTTTCCTGTTCAGAAGTGCGGGTGCGCTTGCAAACTCGTCTCATAGAAGTTTCACTTTCCGGGCTCGGTGAACTCGGCCACGAGGATATCGCCCCTGCCCACCGCCGCTGCCGCCAGGCTCAACGGCGAGACGAGTCGGCGGAAGAGCGCACCGGGCTTCCGATCCGTTCGGGCCGATTCCAGCAAACTCCGGCGCGGCTCGAGACCCGCCGGCAAGCGCCGGCCCTGCGTCCTGAGGATTTGGCGGCTCTCCTGCCATGCCTTTGGGCTCGATAGCGTCTTCAGCCGCGCCAGGGACATGCCCGCCTTCTCCCCGAGGAGGCGCAGCGTCTTCGCGTCGTACAGCATCAGATGCCGGGGCGCGTCCAGATGATGCCAGCAGGATGCGAAAAAAGAAAAGCTCCAGGCCCGAGCATGGGGCGTCACCACCACCACTTTGCCGCCCACCGCAAGATAGCCTCCCGCCACCCTCAACACGTCGACCGGCTCGAGCAAGTGCTCCAGGACGTGATGAAGGAGAATGACGTCGAATCGCCTGGCCGGGAACGGCCGCTCCAGAAGCGTTCCCTGGTGTACCTCGAGCCCCTGTTGCCGGCACGCCTCACAGGCCCTGGGACTGATCTCGATGCCGCGGACGTCCCAGCCGAGGTCGCGGTATCGGAGCAGAAGCCCGCCCGACCCGCACCCGACGTCCAGCAGCCGGTTCAACCCGTGCGGCTCGAGGGTGCCGGGCATGACCCTGCCGGAGAGGGCCCGGAGAAGCCTTCTGACGATCGCGGGCGTTGAAACGCTTTTCACGCCATAGAAATAGCGGATGAAGAACCGATTCCACGCGCCCGGCCTCCTGGGTGCGGGCGCATCGTGCGAGCGATAGTCCTCCGGATACAGGCCGGGTATCTCTTCGGGGAACGGGAGGGGATACTGCTGGACCAGCCCGCAGCCCTCGCACCTGCCGTAAGCGTAATCCTCCGGCGTCGCGCGGGCACGGTCCGTGCCCACGAGGAGGGCCCGGATCGCGGGATGGCCGCAAAGGGGACAACCTTTCGATTCGTGGCTCAAGCTGTGGGACTCCGGGCCTTCAGTAGCTTTGAAAATTTTCGGGGATAAAATTTGAAGAGAGACAGCCTGTTCCGACCCGCCTGAGTGGCCGGGGGATTCCGATGGGCGCGAACCAGACCGCGGAAATGACGACGCTGGGTGACTTGCTGGCCGAGCGGACCCGCGAAGGCGTGCTCTACGAAAAGCTGCCGGAAAATCGGGTCCGGTGCTTCGCCTGCGGCCACCGCTGCAAGATTCCGGAGGGCAAGCCCGGCATCTGCAAGGTCCGGTCCAACCGCGGCGGCACGCTTCTCGTCCCCACCGGCTACGTCGGCGCGCTGCAAGTCGATCCTACGGAAAAGAAGCCGTTCTTTCACGCCTTGCCGGGCTCCATCGCCATGAGCTTCGGGATGCTGGGGTGCGATTTTCACTGCGGCTACTGCCAGAACTGGCTGACCTCCCAGGCGCTGCGCGACCCGGGTTCGGTCGTTCCGCCGAGGGACATCACGCCGGAGCACATGATCCAGCTTGCCCGCCGGCATCATGCCCAAGTGATCGCCACCACCTACAATGAGCCGCTCATCACGAGCGAGTGGGCCGTCGAGATTTTCCGGCTCGCCAAGCCGGCCGGCTTCCGGTGCGCCTACGTCTCCAACGGCAACGGCACGCCGGAGGTCCTGGAATACATCCGGCCCTGGGTGGACCTCTACAAGGTGGATTTGAAGAGTTTCCGGGACCGGCACTACCGCGAGTTGGGCGGCGTGCTCGAGAACGTCCTCGAGACCGTCCGGAGGCTTCACCGGACCGGCTTCTGGGTCGAGATCGTGACACTGACCGTTCCCGGTTTCAACGATTCGAACGAGGAACTGCGGGATATCGCCCGCTTCCTGGTCGGAATCTCGCCGGACATCCCGTGGCACGTGACGGCGTTTCACCAGGACTATCGGATGCTGGACCGGGAAGACACCCCGGTGAAAACGCTGCTGCGGGCGGCCGAGATCGGCAAAGAGGCGGGCCTCCATTACGTCTACGCAGGCAACCGGCCAGGCAGCGTGGGTCCCTGGGAGAACACCTACTGCCCGGGTTGCCGGGCCCTTCTGATCGAGCGGTTTGGATTCCGGGTCCTGCAGAACCGCCTGGCAGACGGGAGCGGGTGCTGCCCGGACTGCGGTCGGGCGATCGCCGGCGTCTGGTCTTAACGCACCGCCCGGTCCCAACGGGATCGCTCCGGGAGGCGGAACAGCAGAACAGGGGAAATCCATTTTCAAAAATCTCCGCCGGGTTCCCACGGGGTGCCCACGCAGTGGGCGGGGCGCGGAGAAGTTACGGCCTCAGTGCATCGGTTTACAAGTTCGTCACAAGTTTCTAGCCTCTACGACCCTCACCCCGGCCCTCTCCCAAAGGGTAAGGGGGACGCCGACCTGTTGGTTGTTCCATGAATGACAGAGAGAATCCCTCTCCCCCTGGGAGATGGCCGGGGTGAGGGAAAACTCCGGACGAGCTTGTGAAATTGTCCACTTAGACTCCAAGATGGACGCGCTCCGTTTTCTTGCGGTCCTGGAAAATTCCCCGAGATACCGGGGTCAGATAGCGCACGTCCACACGCTGCGCACCCGGGCCCCGCGGTTCGGGTCCCTCGCCCGGCCGTTGCCGCCGCCTTTCGAGCAGGCTCTCGCGGCGCGGGGCATCTCGGCGCTCTACACCCATCAGTGCGCGGCTCTCGAGCATGCCCGGGCAGGGCAGGACATCGTTCTCGTCACCGGCACGGCCAGCGGGAAGACCCTCTGCTACAACCTGCCGGTGCTGGAGACGCTTCTGACCGAGCCGCAGGCCCGGGCCTTGTACCTGTTTCCCACGAAGGCGCTGGCCCAGGACCAGCTCCGCTCGCTCCAGGATTTATCGGGCCGGCACGAGGCGCTCCAGAGGGTGGCCCGCGCCGCGACTTATGACGCGGATACGCCCCAGGGGCAGCGGAGAAAAATCCGCGAGAGCGCCACCATCCTGCTCTCCAATCCGGACATGCTCCACGCCGGCATACTCCCCGCGCACGCCCGCTGGGCCCGCTTCTTCTCCCAGCTCCGGTACGTCGTCATCGACGAGCTCCATACCTACCGCGGCATCTTTGGCTCCCATGTGGCCAACGTGCTTCGCCGGTTGCTCCGCCTCTGCCGGTTCTACGGCAGCCGTCCCCAGTTCATCGCCTGCTCCGCAACCATCGCGAACCCGGAGGAACTGGCGGAGCGCCTGACGGGCCGCAGGATGCAGGTCGTGGACGATGACGGCTCGCCTCGCGGCACCAAGTATTTCGTGCTCTGGAATCCACCGGTGACGGACCAGGGCACGGGGGCGCGCCGGAGCGCAAACGTGGAGTCCCAGGAGCTGCTCGTGCGCCTCCTGGAGGAGGGAGTCGCGTCGATCACGTTCACCCGCGCCCGCGTGCTGGCGGAGCTGCTCTACCGCTACACCCGCGAAACGCTCGAGGAGAAGTCCCCCAAGCTGGCCGGACGCGTCCGTTCCTACCGCGGCGGTTACCTGCCGGCGGAACGGCGGGAGATCGAGCGGCAACTCTTCTCGGGCGAGCTGCTCGGCGTGACGGCGACCAGCGCGCTCGAGCTGGGCATCGACGTGGGCGGGCTTGACGCCTGCATCCTCGTCGGTTTCCCCGGCACGTTCGCCAGCACCTGGCAGCAGGCTGGCCGTGCGGGCCGGAGCGCGGAAGAGAGCCTGGCCGTCCTGGTCGCCCACCAGGACCCCATCGACCAGTATCTCGTGCGGCATCCGGAGTATTTTTTCGAGCAGTCCGCGGAATATGCGGTGGTGGACCCGGACAACCCTCACATCCTGGCGCATCACCTCCTGTGCGCGGCCTACGAGATGCCGTTGCGGCCCGAGGACTCGGCCTTCTTCGGGCCCCTGTTCGACCGCCTGTGTGAACTGATCGCCCGCGATGGCCTGTTGCGCCGCATCGATGCGAAATGGTACTGGGCCAGCACCCTGTTCCCGGCGGGAAAGACGAACTTGCGGACCCTTTCGGAAGATACGTACGCCATCCAGGACCTCACGGGCGGGCGAAACGAGGTCATGGGACAGGTGGACGGGTCGCGCGCCTTCGAGGTCGTCCATCCCGAAGCCATCTATCTCCATTCCGGCGAGTCCTACCTTGTCCGCGGCCTGGACCTCGACGCCCGGATCGCGCGGGTGGAACGCGCCGAGACGGATTACTACACCCAGCCCGTGGTGTCCTCACAAGTCCGCGTCGTTGAGCCCGAGGAGGAACGGTCTCTGCCGGGCTTGAAGCTGGTCTACGGGAACGTCGCCGTTACCCGCCAGGTGCAGGGCTACGCCCGTTACAAGTTCTACACCCTGGAGAACCTCGGCCACTCGAGCCTGGACCTTCCTCCGCGGACCCTGGAGACCAAGGCTCTCTGGATGATTCCGGCCCCGGAGATTCTTTCGAATCTGGACCGTGCGGACGACCTGAACATTCCGGGCCCCTACCGCCGTTTTGCGGCCCTGGCGGGGGCCCGGAACGTTTTCACTGCCGTGCTGCCGCTGATCGCCATGTGCGACCGATGGGACGTCGGCGGGATTGTGCACTCGACCACCCTGGGTGAGCCGTCGATTTTTCTCTACGATCGGTATCCGGGCGGCCTGGGTTTTTCACGCCGCGGCTACGATCTGGCGGAGCAGCTCTTTCAGGGCAGCCTGCGCCTCGTCGAGGAGTGCCCGTGCGACCAGGGCTGCCCCTCCTGCGTTGGCCGGCCCACCGTACCTGACGCCGCGCCCGAGATTTCACTGGAAGGTTCAAGTTGGTCCGAAAGCAAGGCCGCCACACGGCTGCTCCTGCGCAGCGTCGCGGCACACGTCTGAATCACACCTGGTCATGAGTTTCCCCGGAAACTGCCGGGCATCCTGCTATAATAATCTTTGACGAAGGATGCGGCTCGGCACGGGAAAGCGCCCGAAGCCGCATTCGTGTGTCCCGTCGCAAGGCCTCCCTTCCTTCCGCAGCGGCGTCTTAAGTTGCTTTCTCGCGAGCTCCGGAAACGACTGGAACAGTTGAACCGCGGCGCCCTGCGCGCTGGTCGCCCCGGCCCCGCGCCGTCCAGCCCCGCGTCGGCGGGACCCCTTCCCCTCACCGATGCCGTGCCCGGCGAAGAGGTCCGCACCGCGCTGGGCTGCTTTCTCCTCTGGGATAGGCCGGTCCGGCAGATTCTCCAGGATTCCGAAAACCTGCACTCCCGTTATTCGTTGGTCTTCGACCGCGCGGGTTTTGCCGCCGATCCGGCGAGCTACCACCCGGATATCCAGGCCGTCCTCGAAGCCGATCCCGCCCGGGTGTTCTATCTCGACATCGAGACCGCGGGGCTGGCCTCGGGGCCGGTCTTTCTGGTCGGGCTGCTCCTCTACCAGGGCAGGTCACTCGTCATCCGCCAACTCCTGGCCCGGGACTACTCGGAAGAGCCTGCCCTGCTCACGTACCTTTCGAATCACTGCCTGAATTGCGACGCTCTGGTCACCTTCAACGGCAAGAGCTTCGACCTGCGCTACCTCCAGGAGCGCTTCATTTCCACGGGCCTCCCGCCGCTTTCGAGGGAGTTCCTGCATCTGGACCTGCTGCATGAAGGCCGACGCCACTGGCGGGACCTGCTGCCTGACTGCCGGCTTCAGACCCTGGAGCGCTTCATCAGCGGACGCACGCGTCCGGACGACATTCCGGGCGAGCGCATCCCCGCGGCCTACCATGATTTTGTCCGTACCGGAGACGCCAGGGAGCTGCGGGATATCTTCCATCACAACGCCATGGACCTGATCACCATGGTCGAGGTCCTCCTGCACATCCTCCAGGGCCGCAGCGGCTCGCATCCCGAATCAGAAGTGCTCCCACACTTCTGAGCCAGCGCAAATTCTCTGCTCACGAGGACCTCATGTCCGTCTTCCGTTTCTTGACGCGGTTGCAGAGCGAACGACGCCGCGACAATCCCATCGTGCACGTCGAGAATCTGCCGGTCCGGGAGGCCCGTTACGGCGAGCTGGGATGGCCGCTGGCGGCGTCCGTGCAGCGGGCGCTCGAACGCCTCGGCATCGCCCGTCTCTACGCGCACCAGGCCTTGGCGATCGACCGGGTCCGCGGCGGGCGGAACACGATCCTCGTGACGGGCACGGCCTCGGGCAAGACGCTGGGCTACGTCGTGCCCATCCTCGACCGCCTGGCGTCCGAGCCGGATGCCCGGGCACTCCTGCTCTATCCCACCAAGGCGCTCGCCCAGGACCAGCTCCGCGGCCTGCTGAGATTCCATGAGGATGCCGAGCCCGATGCTTTCACCGCCGGGACCTACGATGGGGACACCCCGGCGGACCACCGCCGGACGCTCAGGGACCGGGCGCACTGCATCTTGACGAACCCGGACATGCTGCACCGGGCCATCCTGCCGAACCATGACCGGTGGGCCCGCTTCTTCGGCCAGCTCCGATTTGTCGTCATCGACGAGGTGCACACCTACCGGGGGATATTCGGTTCCCACGTCTCCAACGTCATCCGAAGGCTGCACCGGGTGTGCCGCCATTACGGGAGCGCGCCGGCCTTCGTCTGCTGTTCCGCCACCATCGCCAATCCCAAGGAGCTCGCGGAGCGCATCGTCCATCGGCCCTTCGAGTGCGTGGACGACGACGGATCGCCGCGGGGCCCGAAGCGTTTTGTTCTCTGGAATCCGCCGTTCCTCGACGAGGACCTCACGCAGCGCCGCGGCAGCATCGGAGAGGCCACGCGCCTCCTGGCGGATTTTGTCCGGGAACGCATCCAGACCATCGCCTTCACGCGCACGCGGCTCGGGTCGGAGCTGATCCTCCGTTACCTCCAGGACGAGCTGGGCCGCCAGGCGCCCCGGCTGGCTCGGTCCGTCTGCGCCTACCGCAGCGGGTACCTGCCCGAGGAGCGGCGTGAGATCGAGCGGCGTCTGGCCGAGGGCGAGCTGCTGGGCGTAGCCAGCACGAACGCGCTCGAGTTGGGGATCGACATCGGCGGCCTGGATGCCTGCCTCATCGTCGGATACCCGGGCAGCATCGCGAGCACCTGGCAGCAGGCTGGCCGGGCTGGCCGCGGCCTGGACGAGGCCGCCGTCTTCCTGATCGCCCAGAACAGCCCGATCGACCAGTACCTCATGCACCATCCGGGCTACCTGTTCGGCAAGAGCCCGGAGCACGCGGTGGTGGACCCGGACAACCCGCACATCGCCATAGGGCATCTGAGATGCGCGCTGGCGGAGCTGCCGCTCGGGCCGGAGGAGCTGGACCTCTTCGGCCCCCACACGCAGGCGATGCTCGGGATTCTCCAGGAGCACGGGCAGGCCCGGAAATCGGCCGAGCGATGGAGAAGCCGGGGCCAGGACTACCCCGCCGGAGACGTCGAGTTGCGCACGGCGACGGACACGGTCTATACCATCCAGGACGATTCGGACGGCAACCGCGTCATCGGCACGATCGACGAGCTGGGCGCCTACGGCCAGGTCCATACCCATGCCGTCTACCTGCACGGAGGCGAGACCTATTTCGTGAACCGTCTGGACACCGAGCGGAAGATGGCCCACGTATCGAAAACGAACGTGGACTATTACACGCAGGCGGTGGACGACGACAAGATTCTGATCGACGAGGAGGAGCAGCGCCGGCAGTGGCGGAAGACCGAGGCCTGCACCGGCGAGGTCCGCGTGACGACGAACTGGCTGATGTTCAAGAAGGTCAAGTTCCAGACGCGGGAAAGCATCGGTTACGAGGGCCTGCAGTTGCCGACCTACACGCTGGAGACCATGGCCCTGTGGCTAACAACCCCGCGCAGCGCGCTCGAGGCCTGCGCCCGGCACGGCCGCGTGGCGACCGATGGCCTCGTCGGCATCGCCAACCTGATGGTCGAAGTCCTGCCCCTGTTCGTCCTGTGCGATCCCTCCGACGTCGGCGCCGTCGTCGAATCGGCCAACCTCACCTCGCCCACCCTGTTTGTCTATGACAAGTACGAGGGGGGGATCGGCTTCGCCGAGAAGGCCTTCACATTGCTCGAGGAAATCATGCAGGCGGTGCTCCGCGTGGTGCAGGAATGCCCCTGCCGCACCGGCTGCCCATCCTGCGTCGGCTCGGCCACCACGGTCGCCACCTCGAGCGAGATCGAGGCCGGAAGCCGGGACCGTTTCCCGGACAAGGAAGCGGCGCGGATTCTTCTCCATGATTTTCTGGAGATGCCCCCCTATGTGCCGCGGTATCCGCCGCCGGGCCCGCCCGCAGTGCCCCCGCCAACGCCGGTCGCCTCACCTGCCCCCCCTCGTGCCATTCCCAACGTGCCTCTGCCGCCTAACCTCGAAAAGAAAATCCGGAAACGCGTCCGGAAATACGAAGAGGATGCCTAATGAAATCCGCTGCGCCCCCCGGGCTCGCAGATTTCAGTTGCTCAAACTGACCCCGCTGGCGTTGCGACGAGCGAACGCCGCGTGATGCGCGGCGGCATCTGGTGTGACGCCCCCGGGGGCTGCTTCGCCATCTTTCGCTAACTCTGAAAGACCCCGCGGACGTACTCGCGGGAAAGCTTCATGTTCTCCGCGAGGGGGCGGGTGAAGACCGTTTTCGGCTCGATGGCCAGCTCGACGAGCAGCCAGCCGCGGTATCCGGTCTCCCCGAGGAAATTCTGGATGGGCCGGTAGTCCACATCGCCGTCACCCAGTTTTTCGGTCCAGACGCCATCGACCGAATTGCGGATATGCAGGCTCTGGATGCGCGGCCCGCACTCCTTCATCAAAGCCAGGGGGTCCATGCCCCCTCGGTAAATCCAGTGAGTGTCTACACACAGGCCAACCAGGTCCGGGTCCGTCTGCTGAAAACTGGCCCGGAATTCTTTGGCCCCGTTGCGAATCTCCGGGTCATGGTTGTGCACGTGCAGCTTCATGCCCAGTTTCTTCAACTCCGCTCCCAGCCGGTTCAGATTCGCGCACTGTACCCGGATTTCCCCGTCGGTCTTGTCCCGGCCGATGGGTGACGGGTTGTTGTTGATGGCGGACACGCCGAGGCCAGCGGCGATTTCAGCGCCCCGGAGGATGGTCGAGATGGATTTCTCGGCGTCCCCGAGAGTGAGGAAGCTCCCGCCAGCGTAACAGGAGGGCATTCGAAGCCGGTGCTTTTCGAGAAGGGGTCGGAGGGCCGCGGCCTTCTCACGCGTGTCGAGAAGACCGAGGAAGGCCTCGAAACCCGAGTAGCCCGCCCGGGCGATTTGACCCAGCGTATCGTCCACATTATCCTCCAGCTTCCTCCCTTCCTTGCCGTAGGTCTGCATGAATACGTAAAGTTGGGTGCCTACAGGCCAGTTCGCCATGATGAGTCTCCTGAAGAATGAAAGTCATCGACTGAGAGGCCGCGCCGTTCCGCAGGCGGTGTTCAGCCCGCCGGCTTGCCTGAGTTTACCTTGACAGATGGAGAAGGGAAGCTTGTCCCGTTCAACCCATTCCCGCTCTTCTCCCGGCACGGTCCGGGCTTCATTGCCATGAGCAGGTACGAACGCTTCTATCGAGTGAACGAGCCTTGTCCGATCCCTGCATCCATGAAGGCGCTCGTCCTGAGCGGCATCGGCTGGGAGCACGTTGCCGTGCAGGAGATGCCCGTGCCGCGCCCCAACGAGGACCAGCTCCTGGCCCGGGTGGACGCGGCTGGCGTGTGCGCCTCGCTGTTGAAAATCATCGCCCAGGGACCCCACCACACCTATTTCAACGGGTGGGACCCGGCTCAGTATCCGGTGACCCTCGGAGACGAAGGCGCAGTCACCCTGGTCGAGGTGGGACGGAATCTGCGGGGGCGTTACCGCGTGGGCCAACGCTTCGCCATCCAGCCGGCGGTCGAGCACCCGCCGATACAGCACCGCGAGCGGTATCGCAACGGGGGCGAGGGGATGGACAAGACGGCGGTCGGCTACACGCTGGGAGGCAACTTGGCGGAGTACATCCTGATCCAGGAGGAGGTGCTGGCGGGTGACTCGCTCGTGCCCCTTGCGGACGAAGGCGTGCCGTATTTTGCCGCGTCGATGGCCGAGCCGATCTCGTGCGTGGTCAGCTCGCAGGAGCGGCACGTGCATATCCGGCAGGAGACGCTGCAATCACCGCGCCGAGCGGACCTGGGCCTGCTACCCGGCGGGGTGTCGGTGATCGTCGGTGCAGGCGCCATGGGGAAGATTCACGCCGAGCTGGCGTTGCGCTACCGGCCCGCCCACCTGGTCGTGACGGACCTTTCCCCAGCGCGGCTCGCTTGGGTGAAAGCGAATTTGGGCCCCAAGGCGCAGGGCCGGGGCGTCCAGCTCCACATGGCGGGGCCGGACCAGGTCGAAACCGTCATCCGGACCGTCAGTCGCGGCCGCGGCGCAGACGACATCATCCTGGCCGTGGGAGTCCGCGGGGTGCAGCAGAACGCTCTGGGATGGCTGGCGCGGGGCGGCGTGGCCAATCTCTTCGGCGGACTCAAGAAGGGCGAGCACCTCCTCGAGCTCGACGCGCTCCGAGTCCACTATGACGATATCAAGGTCGTCGGCTCCAGCGGCGGCGTGCCCCGGGACATCGTGACCACGCTGGACCTCATGGCGAAGGGAGAAATTGACCCGGGCCGGCATGTGGGCTTCATCGGCAGCTTGGACCAGGCGCCCACGGCGCTACACTACATCGAGGAAATGAAAACCGAGGGGAAAACCGTTCTTTACCCGCACGCCCGCCGCACGGACCTCTTTTCGGCGGAGGGCTGGACCCGCGAGAAGGAAATTCGGTTTCTCGACGAGGCGCTGGCGTGATGAAGCGCGCAACGAGCAGCAAGAAGCAGGCAGAGCGGAACATGAAGCAAGCAGAAAGCCCCGTGCCCCGCGTCTACTTGTCTGCTTGCCCTCGTGTCCCCTCGTGCCCCGTTGCCCCTTGAGTCCTGAGTCTTGAGTCCTGAGTCCTGAGAACCGAAGGTCTGAAGTCTCAATCCACTGGTCCGTGGTCCTCCTGTCCTCTGGACCTCTGGTCCCGCCCACACCCCCGTTTCGCTCCGGGGCAACCCCCGCACCTTTCACAGCCTCCGGACCAGTTCCTGGTGCTGTGCCCAGAGCGCCTCGGGCAAGCGGGGGCCGAATCCGTCCAGGAAGGCCTTGTGCTCCGCCGCCTCGCGGTGCCACTCGTCACGGTCCACCTTCAAGAGGGCCTCCAGCGCCGCGGCCGATAGGTTCAGGCCGTCGAGATGCAGCGAGCCCGGACGCGGCACGAGCCCGATGGGCGTTTCCACCGCCTCGCCCTGACCCTCTGCCCGCTGCAGAATCCAGAGGAGCACGCGCAGATTCTGGCCGAACCCTGGCCAGAGGTATCTCCCGTCCGGGCCGGTCCGAAACCAATTCACGTGGAAGATGGCGGGGGGTCTTTTCAGCCTCGATCCCATGGTGAGCCAGTGGGTGAAGTAATCGGCCATGTGGTAGCCGCAGAAGGGGAGCATGGCCATGGGGTCCCGCCGCACGATGCCCGTCCTGCCCGACTGGGCGGCGGTGGTTTCCGACGCCATCGTGGCGCCCACGTAGACCCCGTGCGCCCAGTCCCGCGCCTGATAGACGAGGGGCGGCACGCGGGCGCGTCGGCCGCCGAAGATCAGGGCCGACAGAGGGACCCCGTCCGGGTCCGCGCTCCGGGCCGACAGGCTCGGGCACTGGGCGATCGGCGCGGTGAAACGCGAGTTCGGATGCGCCGCCGGACCCTTCCCGTCCCACGGCTGGCCGCGCCAGTCCATCAGCCCCGCGGGAGGGGGACCCTCCTCCTTCCCCTCCCACCACGGCAGCCGATCCGGCGTCATGGCGACGTTCGTGAAGATGGAATTCCGCGAGATCGTCCGCATCGCGTTCGGGTTCGTCTTCTCGCTCGTCAGGGGCACGACGCCGAAGAATCCGTTCTCCGGGTTGATCGCCCAGAGGCGGCCGTCATCACCGACGTGCATCCAGGCGATGTCGTCCCCGATGGTCCGCACGCGGTAGCCGAGCGACTCCAAGGGGCTGACCATCATGGCGAAGTTCGTCTTTCCGCAGGCGCTGGGGAACGCGGCCGCGGCATAGGACCTTTCCCCCGAGGGCTGCTCCAGCTCCAGGATCAGCATGTGCTCCGCCAGCCAGCCCTCCTGCCGGGCCATCCAGCTCGCGAGCCTCAGGCCGAAGCACTTCTTGCTCAGCAGCGCGTTGCCGCCGTAGCCGGACCCGACGCTCCAGATTCGGCACTCCTCGGGGAAATGCACGATGAATCGGCGGTCCGGCGATAGGTCTCCCAGGCTGTGCAGGCCAGGGACAAATCGATCCGTATCCCCGATCTGCTCCAGCGCCTCCCTTCCCATCCGCGTCATGATCCGCATGTTGGCGACGACGTAGGGGCTGTCCGTCAGTTCCACGCCCAGCCGGCGGTACGGCGATGAGGCCGGACCAAGGATGTAGGGGATCACGTAGAGCGTCCGGCCTCTCATCGATCCGTCGAGCAGGGGCCCCACCCGGGTTCGAGCCTGCGCGGGCGACATCCAGTTGTTCGTCGGACCCGCCTGCTCCCGAGTCGCCGTGCAGACATACGTCAGGTGCTCCGTCCGGGCCACGTCGCTCGGATCGCTGCGATGAAGTGTGCAGCCCGGATACCGCTCCGGGTCCAGCCGGTGCAGTATCCCCTCAGCGAGCATCTGCCCGGTCAGACGCTCGTGTTCCTCCTCCGAGCCATCACACCAGTGGACGCGTTCCGGCCGGGTCCACCGGGCCACCTCTTCCACCCATCGTTCCAGTGGAGACGCCATATCAGTTCCTTGTGGTCAAGGTTCGGCCGCGGTCCTGATGTCCTTCAATCGTAAAATATAAATGAATTCGGCATGCGGATCGAATCCGGCCGCGGGCAGGCCCCCGTCCTCGGCCAGTACCTGTTCATCCCGCGCCGCCGCGTTCTCGATGCGGAACGCCGGCCGGTAAAGCTCCAGAAACCGGGCCAGCCGGCGGGTGAATTCCTCCAATCCCACCGGCGCGGCGGCATCGATTTCATTCCACAGAAAATAGTCGATGACGATATGAGTGTAGCCCTGCCGTTCCCACCGCAGGAGCAGGCGGAGGAGGTCGGTTTCCCAATTTTTCCCGCCCAGTTTTCGCGCCATCTCCTTCGAGCAGTAGCCGAAGGGCCGGGCCGTGAAGGCCTGGAACGCCCACCAGGTATGCGTCGTGCCCCCTTTTTGCAGCTCGTCCGTGAGCAGGACATCGAAGGCCTGCTGGTAGCCGGACCGCATCGTGACGAGGGCCCGGACGCGGCTTCCCTGTTCCCCGGCGCAGCCGAGCAGAAGAAGGCCCGCGACCACCGGCCCCGCGGCCTGACCCCGTGGCCAAGCCCCGAGGACCGTGGCGAAGCCCGAGGCCGCGGCCATCAGCAGCGGAAGGCAAAGGGGATGATAGACCCTGGGGTAAGGTTGCGATGCCCTGGCGTAGGCCGCCGCCATGAAACCCGCGAGGAACAGGCCGAGCACGTCGAGGGGGCCACGCCGCCGGGCCATCCGGACCAGCCCGATGCCTGCCAAGACCATCGGCAGAAGCCCCCCATGCGCCGAGAGCATCCGCAGGGGCCTCAGGGACAGGTTCGATTGGGCGAAGGCATTCCCATGGTATCGAATCTGCCTCCAGAGCTCGGCATGTTCGATGAACGGCCACAGAATGGCCAGCACGATGCCGTAACCCAGGCCCAGGCCGGCCGACAGCCCGAGGAGGCCCGACGCGGCCGTTCGCCACGTCTCCCGTTTTCGCCAGGAGAAGGCCGCCAGGGCCAGGACCGCCGGGAGCAGCGTCGTCGCGACGGAATAGTTGATGCTCAACGCGAGGCCGAAGACCAGGCCTGAAAGGCTGAATCGCAGCGCTGCGGAGCGGCACGACGCCGGCGTCACCAGGCTCTGCATGCCGCGCCCGAACAGAAGGACGCCCGACAGGAGGCACGTGAACAGGGGGCCGTCCGACAGCGCGCTCCGCTGGTAGGAGAGCGTGTAGGGCAGGAACGATGCGAGGAGCGCGGCCAGGCACGACGCGGCGGGGCCGCACCACCCCCGGACCATCCACCAGACCAGGGCGACCGCCACCAGGCCCGCTGCAGCCGATAGATAGAGCGGGGAGGTCATTCGAACGCCGAAGGCCTTGAACGACAGCACGATGAGCCCGGTGTGGCCCGGCTTGTCCTTGATCGCGTCCGCTTCCCCTCGGAGCACCTGCCAGGCCTGGTGTGCGTAATGGCCCTCGTCGGATGTGCACATCCCGCGCTCGTCCAGCCCGTAAAAACGAAGAAACGCCGCCAGCAGCAGAATCCCGGCCAGGCTGAAGCGCTCGGCCAGCCGGATCGGAACGCGCCCGTGCGCTCCCTCGCAGGGATCGAAGCGTGATGCGGAATCACCAGCCAACGCCGGTCCCCCCAGGTGGCGAGTTTGCAAGTGCACCCGCACTTGGAAGTTGTCTACTATAAAAAACTCCGGCGAAATGAGAAAACTCGATATTTCATAAGTGACCGATTCATATGTGGTTAAGTTGGAGTGGCTCTTGAATTCCGCCAGGGTTTCCGGTTAGTATCCCTGTTCAGAAGTGCGGTGCACTCATGAACAGGGATACTAGGCTTCGCCCTGAGACGTTCGTCAGCTCCCATGCGCTTCGCTCTTGAGCACAGCGATTGAAATTCCGAATGGCCCAGAATCGAGATGCCGGACCGGTTAGGACGCCCGCGGCCGTGGACCATGGCCTGACCCAGGTGCTCCTACGCACTATTCCCCTTTACGGCTCACTTCTCGCCCTCGCACTGAGCCTTGGCGCCTTCCGGCTCGCGGACCCGGACCTCGGACTCCACCTCGCCGCGGGGCGCACCATCGCCCTGGAACAACGCCTCCCACAGGTCGGGGAGTTCCTCTATACCAGCCCGGATTTCTACTCGCTTCCGGACGACAAGTGGCTTTTTCGCCTCGCCTGCTATGCCCTGCACCAGGCCGGGGGGGCAGCCGGGCTGATCGCCGGCCGAATGGTCCTCATCCTTTGGACTCTGGCCGCGCTCCTTTTCCACCGCCCCGCGCCGGCACCCGCACGCGTTCTCATGGGCGGCCTTTTCCTCCTGAGCGCCTCCACCCGCCTCACCCTCAGGCCCGAGATGGTCTCCCTCGCCCTCGCAGCCACCTTCCTGGCGCTTCTCGAACGCTGGCGTCACCAGCCTCGCACCCTCATCCCTTTCCTGGCCGCGCTGCAGGTCCTCTGGGTCAACGCCCACGGCTTCTTCTTCTTCGGCCCAGTCCTGGTCGCCGTCGCCTGGGTCGATGCCCGGCTGCGCGCCCGACGAGAAGCGCCGACGGGGGCATATGAGCGGACAGCGGAGCGAGGACTCGGCTGGTCGTTACTCGTCTGCCTCGCCTGCTGTTTCCTCAATCCGGCGACCTGGCGCGGCGTCCTCTACCCCGTCTCGGTCATCGCCCTGCTCCACCGTGAGGGAGGCATCCTGCGCCAGACCATCCGCGAGCTCCGGCCCACCGCCGTCCTGTTTCAAAACCTTTCCTTCCCGACCTCCGCACCAACCCTGGCCTACGCCGCATCCCTGGGGCTCGCCATCCTGGGCTTCATTCTGACCCGGCGGCGCAGGCTGCTGCGAGAGTGGCTGGTCCTCGGCCTGGCCGCCGTCCTCTCGCTCCAGTTCATCCGGAACGTGCCTTTCGCCGCCCTCGCCACCCTCAGCTTCGGTCCCCAAGCGCTTGCCGAGGCCTGGTCGCGCCGGCCGGCAGATAGGCCGCGCGCCGGGAGCAAACGCGCCGCCTGGCTGGCCCCCGCGCTGCTCGCCGCCTCGCTCACTGCCCTTTCGTTCCTCGTCGTTACCGACCGCTACTACCGGGCGTGCTCCATGTCCTTCAAAACCACGGGCATCGGCTGGTCGGACGCGACCATTCCGGCGAGGCTCGCCGCCTTCGTCCGCGAGCAGGGCTTCCGCGGCCCCCTCTTCAATACCTTCGACGTCGGCAGCTCCCTCGCCTGGCTGCTCTACCCGCCCGAACGCGCCTTCATCAACGGCGACACCTCAGGCTATCCGCTCGAATTCTACAAGGAAGTCAAGGCCGAGCCCTCCGGTCCCGATCCAAACGCTGAAATCTTCCAGCGGTTTCAGCACTGGGATGATCGCTACCATTTCCGCCTGGCCGTCCTTTCCTACCGCATGGTCTGGGACCGCGCCCTCATGGTCCATCTCCACCGCAGTTCGGAGTGGGCGCTCGTTTACTTGGAGCGCTCCGCCGCCTGCTTCGTCCGGCGTGAAGGGCGCGATCCGGAGGCGCTGCGCCAACTGGAGCAGGACGTCAAGGACCGCCTGGATGCCTACCTGGCCACGGCTATACCGCGTTCCTCCCTCTGGAAGGTCCACGCCGCCTCGGCGGAGCTGGACTACCTCGCCGCCTGCGTCTCCCTGGAATGGTGGGGTCGCGTCGAGGCCTTCGCCCGTCGAGCCCTCGCGGTCCATCCCGGCCTTCCGGAGCGTGCGGCCCTGCTCCAGGCCCTCGGGGCCCGGGCAGATGCCCTTTGACGAGAGTCCATCGATCCGATATAAGATGGTCCGAGTTGCGGGAATCCTTTCCCGCAACGGGAGTCTTTCACCCGGAGCGAATCAAGATGACCGCGCTGGTCTTTCCCGATCTGCTTTCACCTTCGCTGTCTGGTTTGAGCGCGGCGGAACTCGACTCGCGAATCGCCGCGGCCAAAGAAGCACTCGGCTCGAAAGTTGTCATCCTGGGCCACCATTACCAGCGCGACGAGATCATCAAGTTCGCCGACTTTCGAGGCGATTCCTACAAGCTCGCCAAGGAGGCCTCCCAGCGCAGCGAGGCCGAATACATCATCTTCTGCGGCGTCCACTTCATGGCCGAAAGCGCCGATATCCTCAGCCAGCCGCACCAGAAGGTGATTCTTCCCGATATGGCCGCCGGATGCTCGATGGCCGACATGGCGGATATCGAGCAGGTCGAGGAATGCTGGGAACAGCTCCGCGAGGCCACCTCCGCCATGCTCATCCCCATCACGTACATGAACTCCACCGCCTCGCTCAAGGCCTTCTGCGGCCGAAACGGCGGCGCGGTCTGCACCTCCTCCAACTGCGGCAAAATCTTGGACTGGGCCTGGAAGCAGTGCGAAAAGGTCCTCTTCTTCCCCGACCAGCACCTCGGACGCAATACCGCCGCCAAGATGGGCGTCCCCCTCGAGCAGATGGCCGTCTGGGACCCGCATCGGGATTTCGGCGGCACGAACGCTCAAGCCATTGGCCGCGCCCGCATCATCCTCTGGAAAGGCCACTGCTCCGTCCACCAGCGCTTCACCGTCGATCAAATCCGGCAAGCACGGCGGGACCACCCTCGATGCCGCGTCATCGTGCACCCCGAATGCACTTACGAGGTCGTCCAGGCCGCCGATGATTCCGGCTCGACCGAATACATCATCCGCGCCGTCTCGCAGGGAAGTCCGGGCAGCGTCTGGGCCGTCGGAACGGAACTGCACCTGGTCAACCGGCTCGCTAAGGAAAATCCGGACAGGACCGTCTTCTGCCTGGACGATTGCATGTGCCTGTGTGCGACGATGTACCGGATCGATCCTGAACACCTTCTGTGGGTGCTCGAGAACCTTCTCGAGGGCCGCGTGGTCAACCCGATCACCGTCGATGAGGAGACCTCGCGATGGGCGCTGGTCGCTCTCCACCGCATGCTGGCCCACGCGGGCTAACGGACGAGTTCTCAAGTGCAAACGCACTTGAGAACTTGAATACACGTTCTTGTATCGCCGGGTTCAGTCCTAAGGCGGGCGAAGCCCGCAACTCAACAAGGCTGGAATAGGTGTCAGGGTTCAGGAATCAGGAATCAACTGACACCCGATCCGCCTCGCACTGGGACAAGTCTGGCGGAACACCTTTCAGCTTCTCCGCTGCAATCCGCTTCGCCCTTCGGGCTACCCGGATTGCAGAGCCAGGATGGGCCCGGCTTCGCCGGCCCAACCCTGGCGGTTCAGCAGAAGCCTCTGACTCAAGTTTCGTACTTCTTAGTTCATCTCGGAACATCCCAATTAAGCGCACGTCGGGATCGGGATCGAAAGAATTCTTATCCATTGAAGGGCAACTCGAACTAGAAATTTTTTCCAAGTTTGACGCCCCAAGCTCCTATTACGGCGGAGCGCAGGCAACAGGATGCCGAGCTCCCGAATTCAATGCGCCGTGTAACCGCCGTCGACCATCAGAGGCGTAGCCGTGATGAACGACGCCTCATCCGACGCGAGGAATAGAATGGCATGGGCGACCTCCCGGGGGTCCGCCATGCGCTTGATCAGGTGCATGGGTTTGAGCTGATTGACGAGTTCTTCCTTGGTGAGCCCGACGGAGCGTGCGTGCCTCATGGTGGCGGGCGTATCGATGGCCCCGGGACACACGCAATTGACGCGGATATGGTCAGCGGCGAGGTCGTAGGCCAGACAGCGGGTGAGCTGCAGCACGGCGCCCTTGCTCGTGTTGTAAGGCACAAACGCCGGTTGCGCGATGAAGGCGCTGATCGAGGCGAGATTCACGATCGATCCTCCGCCTCGCTTCCGCATCTCCCGGGCAGCATACTTCGCACAGAAGGCGTAACCCTTCACGTTCACCCCCAGAACCCGGTCCCAATCCGCCTCCGTGGCCTCTTCCACCGTCCCGAAGACGAATGCAGCCGCGTTATTGACCAGAATGTCCAGCCCGCCCCACTCCTTGGCGACGGCGGCAACGACCGCCCGAATCTGTTTCTCCGATGCCACATCGGTCTTCCGAAACAGGGCTTGCCCTCCAGCCCGGCGAATCTCCTCGACTGCCGATTTTCCGCCTTCTCGGTCGAGGTCGGCCAGGGCCACTTTGGCACCCTCTTCGGCAAAGAGTTTCGCCGTCGCCCGGCCAATCCCCGATGCGGACCCCGTGATCAGCGCAATCCTGCCCTTCAATCGCACGATATATCTCCTTGTGTAAACGGCACTCGAAATCCGCCGGCAGGCGCATTTCTCCTTCGGGCTCGCGGATTTCAGAGCCAGGGTTGGGCCGGCGTAGCCGGCCCAACCCTGGCGGGCTCAGCAGAAGCCTCTAACTGGATTTTGTTTCCGGCCCGCTCGGCCCCTCGCTTGGACCGTCAGGCCCAGACGGCCCTTTCCGGTGATCAGCCTCCGCCCCGCCACTCGACGTATCCTTGCGCTGCCCGCTCACGATTTCATCGTAGACCTCCTTGCGAAGAATGCGCAGGCTGCGCGGCGCACTGATCCCGATCTTCACCTGGCTGCCCGACAAGGCCAGAATCTTGATATTGATATCGTCGCCGATAATGATGGATTCATCCACCTTGCGAGTCAGGACGAGCATCGCTGGCCTCCTTCCGGTTGGAAACCATCCCGAGTCAGCGGAACCGTTGGACTTTCCCCGCAAGCAGTATTTAACCACCTGGGGACTTGCGAGCAAACAAAATCCTCATAGTCACCGCTGGTTACGAGCTACCCCGTAGCCGGGCCGCCGCCTCGCCGAACACCTCCGCATCGAAAAACTGCAATTCGCAGCCTGAACGCCAGGCTTCTTCTCCCAGGCCCGCTTTGCGACAGGTCTGCCGCAGGAAGGTCTCGCGGTCCCAACCTCGTTCCGATGCCACCTGTGGAAGCAACAGGCCCGAGTGTGGCCCCTTTCGAATCCAGAGCCCGTGCACTCCGATCTGGATGTCCTGGATATCTCCGACGGGCCGGAAGATTCCAAGTACGGAGACATCCACCCAGAGGGCGTCCACTTCGTCGGAGGTTACAGGCGAGAACCTGGGGTCGCGGCTGCCGGCAGACACGGCCATCCGGCGTACGACCTGCCACAACGATTCCGTGGCTTGCAGCGTTCCCATGCAACCCCGAAGCTCATCACCCTTTTTCCACGTCACGAACGCTGCTCGAGGCGAGAGAAGGCCGGAAGTCGGGGCATCCAGGTCCGGCGGGGACCGCCGGGCCAAATGGGCTTCGAGGGACCGGACTGCCAAGTTCAGCAAGGTATGCCGTTCGGAATCGCACAACATAACGGGGTTCGAGCGTCCATCGGCCGGGAATCCCTCGGGCATGTCCCCGGGCCGATGGACTGGGCAACCACGGCGAGGTTATTCCGAGCGTCACTTCCCTGGCGAAAGGGAAACCTCCGCAGTAGGCGGCGCGGCGTCGGCCGCAGGCAGAGGAAGCAGCTCCACCCGGCGGTTCACCTTCTTGCCCGCCGCACTTGTGTTGTCAGCCTTGGGACGTGTATCCGCAAAGCCCGCGAAGAACAGGCGCTCCCTCGGAATCCCTTCGGCCTCCAGAAACTTCAGCACCCGGCGGGCGCGCTCACCCGCTAGCTGCCAGTTGTCATCCCATTTCGAAAGCCGGATCGGGTCCGCGTCCGTGTGCCCATCCACACGGATCAGTTCCCGGCTCTCCCGTAACAGCGGAGTCACCTTCCGGAGGGCCTCAGCGCCCGTGGGGAGCAGATCGGCCTTTCCAGGCCGGAAGAGGACTTCGGCAGCCACACCCAGGGTTCCTGCCGATGCATTCCACTCGAATGCGTCCGGGTCCTGCCGGGCCAGTTCCTCCAGCCGATGCCGGAGGTTCTCCAGTTCCTGGGAGGCCAGTTCCCTGGCTTTCTCGGAGTCGGCCGTCTGAACCTGGTACGTGCTGATCAACACGTCCTGATCGGCAAGCTGATTCTGCAAAGCGTCCCGCTCGCGAGTCAACTCGTCGATCTTCCGGGCTTGCCCGGCGATCACGTGCTGCTGGCTTCGTACCTGGTAGTTCAATTTGTCGAGGTCTTTTCGGCTGCTGGGAATGCAGCCAGAGGCGAGGAGAAGGGCGACGACAGGGAGGAGGGGTTTCCTGTCGCAAGAATCCGGCATAGGGTCTCCTTTCTAACCGAGTTTGGGAAGAATGTACTCACGCACCATCTGCAAAACCTTTTCGAGGTAGTCGGGAGACCGGAAATCAGGAGAAACGACCGTTACGGCGGAGGCGAGGACCACGCCGGAGAAGAGCAGGAGCGCCAGGGTGGGCAGGAGCACGAAGAACCAGGCGACCCCGATGGTGACGACGGGGGCGAGAGCCCCGACTTCGGCGGTCCCGCCCGCTTCCGGCGCCGCCGCAGTCTCGGCCGCCGCGCCGACCGCCGTGGTTTCTGCGCCCGCCTGTTCCGCTTGGGCGAAACCGACCGCCTGGCCAGAGGCGGCCGCCGCGCCCTCCTGCTGCGTCTGAATGCCCAGCGGCGCGGTATCGTCAAACGTCGGAATCTCCTCCTCCGTCTTCGTGGCCGCGAAATCCATCTCGCTCGTGTCCGTCGTTAGACTTAATTTCTGCGTGTCTTGCGCCAACTCGGCGCCCGTTTCATCCACCTTCATGTCCGCCGTGATCGCCCCGGTATCCGCAGTCTTCTCCGCCTCTACTCCCCCGCCGCCCAGCTCGATCGTCGGAAATGCCGTCGCCGTGCTCTCCGGGTCCGACCCGCCCTGCGAGGAAAGTTCGATGGTCGGAATCACCGTGTCCGAGGTGTCGTCCGTCAAATCGTTCGTCGATAACTCGATGGTCGGAATCACCGTGTCCGTCGTGTCGTCCGACGGGCTCTCTTCGCCTCCCAGCTCGATGGTCGGAATTACCGTGTCCGTGATCTCGTCGCCGCCGCCCGCGTCCAGACTCTCCAGGCTGATGTTCGTCTCCGTCGTCTTCGGCGGGCTCGCTGCGCCGCCACCCGCTCCCGGCTTCTCCGACTCGCCCAACGGCAATTCCTCGAAATACAGTTGCGTCCCCAGTTCTTCCTCCACCGGCTGCTCCGAAGCCGCCGCTCCCTTGCCCTTCGCCGCCGAGCCGGCCGCCGGCTTGCCTTCCGGCATCTCCAGCAGCGTCTCCCCACTGCCCTTCGTGTCCGCCTGAACCGGCGGAATGACCTTTGTCACGTTCGTCTCCCACTGGCGCTTCAGGTTCGCCACGTCGCCGCGCTTGAATTTCAACGTGTTTTGCATCCGGAAGGCACGGAGCTTCACCTCGGACACCAACCGCTGCAACTCCTCCTCGGAAACTTGCAGCTCGTCCAGCACCTCGTTGAAGGTCATGTAATCTTCTTTGGCCATAACTTCTTCCTCGCGTCAAGAGGACGGGGCGGCTTGCCTCTCTTCCCAGCGGGATGCCGTCTGCTCTACGGTTTCGTTGACCCTTCCTCCTCATTCTCCATCTTGTTGATCACTCCCTTCTTCACGTCGGACACCTTCGCTGGACCCGTCCCGCCATAGTCCTCCAGCTTCTTGTCCCACTTGATATTTCGGGCGGCCAGGAACTCGAGCTTCTTCGCCGACTTGGGCCCCGCGCCACCGCCCTGCCCGTAGACCACGTAGGCCAACAGCACTTCCTGCTGCGAGTCGATCAAATACAAAACATCCTGGTTCGCTTGTATCGTGCCTGTCACCGCAGTCAGATGATTCGCCTGTCCAGGCCCGCTTTCCCCGTAGGCCAGCCTCGGCTGGTTCACCGAGACCAGGATGGCCACGAGCAACGCCAGCCCCACGCCGGCCAGAACGCCGAGCAAGAATCGAGAGTCTTTCATATGTCCTCCCTGTCGCTTATCCGCCTCCCGGCGTCACGGGGGATGAAACCGGAAAGCAGAACCTCGGACGCAAATCCGAAGGTGGCTGAATTATAACAACATACCGTTCGCTTTCAAGAAATAGCTCGGGAGAGCTTTTTACCGGACTCCCGGCATCAGGGTATCCATCTCGCACACCGGAACGGGATGTGCTGGGGGAGTCCCATTCCGGCGTTCAAGGCGCTTGGGGCGTCAACTTGAATTGTTTCTTAGATTTGCGATGGACTTTGATCTCGATTCCAATGTATTAGTATGGAGGCGTCTGAAATCCTTCATGCCCGCTGAAATGATGCATTCGAGCTGCCCGAAAAGGTCTGCGGCTGTCTCCTCCGCGCGCCGGTGTCTCGCAGGCATGTCCTGCCGGCTCGCGATCAGCGGGCTTCTCCTGTCCCTGCTTCCGGCCCGGGTCGCAAGCGCCGAGAGCACGGCGCCGGCGGAAACCGGTCCCCCCGTCGCCTGCGTCGCCCGCCACTACCCGACATTCGAAGTTCTGGAGCTTTCCTGGGACCTCACGAGCCTCCAGGCGACGCCCCTGGACGCCCTGGCCATCGAGGTTCACTTCATCGACCTGGCTCGCAAGGAGATCATCTTCAGCCAAGGGTGGAAGGACTTGAAGAGCTATTCGCCCGGATATTCATTGTCGACCTCGCGCCTGCCCGAGGGGCGTTACGCCCTCATTTCCGTGATCGGGGCCAACCGGAAGGAGGTGGCCCGCACAGTCCATCCGCTGGTCAAGTTTCCGCCGCCCGCCTGGAAGGACAACACGCTGGGACTGGGCGACCAGATTCCACCTCCCTTCGAGCGCGTCGAAGTCGAAGGCAGCCGCGCCCTCGAAGGCCGCAAGATACGCGTCTGGGGCCGGACCTACGACTTTGGCCGCTCGGCCTTGCCCGATCAGATCACCGTCGGCGGAGAGCCGATCCTGGCCGGGCCCATCACGCTTCTGGCCGAACGCAAGAACGGCCGCGTCCGTGACCTCGCCAGAGACCTCATGTGGGGTAAGGGCGCGGGAAATCCTATCGAAGTCCGGTTGGACCTCCAGCGCCACGGCCGCGCCGAGTGGGAAAGCTCCTCCTCGACGGGCGACACCGTCCGGCCCGGCATCTCCGGCTGGGCCGAGTACGACGGCCTGGTCTGGCTGCGCCTTTTCGTCGGCGGGCGGGAGTGGCCCTCGCTGGCCACCCTCCGGCTCGAAATCCCCCTGGCCCGAAAATGGGCCACGCTCGTCAATGCTGGCGATCCCTCCCTCGCCGGCACCGGCCGCGTACCTTCGGACGGACTCGTGCGCCGGCCCGATCCCCTCTGGCTGGGCTGCGAGCGCGGCGGCCTCCAGTGGCTGACGGAACTCAGCAGCCTCTGGCCCCTTCAGCAACCCGACAAGGCCGTTCGCGTCATTCCCCGCGAAAAAGACACTCTCCTCCAGGTCACGTTCGTTGACCACGACATCGATCTCTCCCTCGGCTTCCACGCGGAATTCGGTCTCATCGCCACTCCCGTCCGGCCAGCCGGCTACTGGGACTTCTTGCGTGGAAACCTCGAGGAAGGTTACTGGGAGCCTCGCGGCTACCTCCACTCCGTTGCCATCCCCTGGCCCGGCGCGGCCAGCCCAGCCCTGGCCCAGCCCGGCAACCTCCATTTCGACCGCAACGCTAAGGACACACCCGAACGCGTGCCTTCCATCATGCTTGGACTCTGTGCCCCGGACGACCCCGCCAGCGCGGACATGATGGCCCAGACCCTACAATATTATTTTTATGAATGGACGCCCCGCCGAGACGACGTCCTGAAGCCCGGCATCGGAAGCCTTGCCCTCTGTGCCGCGTCCAAGTCCTGGCAGGATTTCCTCGTCTGGAGCTGCTTGAAAAACTATGAGGTAAGACGGTTCACCGGCCTCGCCTGCGACACCGTGCTTCCCGTCCTGGCCGACAATTTCTACGCCGGGGGCGGCGTGCGCGACGGTGAGAGGGTCCATCCCAAGTGGGTGGTCCTCGGCACCCGGGATCTGGCCAAGCGCCTCTACGCCATGCTCCGGGCGCGCGAGCCGAAAGGCTCGATTCGCTATCACCTGCCCGGCAGAAGGCTGGCGTCCCTCCTTGCCTTCTGCGAGATGACGCTCGATGGCGATTCCCTGGCGGAGGCGTTCAGCGAGGCCAGGCCCCACCTCTACCAGCATCTCAGCCTCGATGCCTTCCGCGCCCAGTACCTCGGCTCGAACTTTGGACCCTCCTGCGCGTGGCTGCCTCCTCAGCACCGCGCTTTGGAAACCATCTTCCCCTCCGGGAAAAAGGCCCAGGAAATCTTCGACAATCCCGACCGCGAGACCCGCTGGACCGCAGGCATCGCCCTGCTCCACCAGGTCTCCATCGGACCCGTTCCTCTCCCCGGCGACGCCTCCTCGCTGCTCGAAGCCGCGCGAACCCTCCGCCTCAATTCCGCGGATTTTGCCTTTACCGGTTACTGGGAGGAGCCGCCGGCCCGCGTCGAACCGCAAGACGAAAATCTTGTCGTCAGCGTCTACCGGGAGAAGCAACACTCCGGGAACAAGCCTGGCGGCCGAGCCCTTCTTGTCCTTTTCAACAATTCCGACTGGGAGGGCGAAGCCCGAATCGACCCGGCCTGGGAGGCTCTCCAGATGCAGCCCGGCCAATGCCGGATCGAGAACACCGCCTTCGGCGATCCCGTCCGCGTGGATGGCCGCGCCGTTATTGTCCCCATCACTCGCAGGGACGTCCGGCTCATCTCGATCCGGTCAAAAGCTGGTCCATAGATGGCCGCTCTCCGGGCTCCTCGCCGGGGAGAGAAGTTCTTGCACAAGAATGGAGATTCCATTTCAAGAACAAGATCGTGATGGAAATTCCAAGACGGTCACGCCTTGCTGAAGCGGCCCGTGGCTCGGTCCTGCTGACCGCGCTCGCGTTCCTCCTGCCGCTCCGTGGCGGTCCTTACGCTGCTGAAGAAGAGCTTGATCAGCTTCTCACCGTCCTGAAGCACCGGGTCCAGTGAGGCGGGCTTGCTGACCAGCGGGAATTTCTGGACGATGGTCAACCAGCGATAGCATTCCCGCAGATTCGTCAGGGTTGCTGTCATCTTGTCAATGAACCCCTTCAGACTCCCCGCGGCCCGGGCTTCCGCGTGACTCCTCATGGGCGACGCCGCGGCTGCCAGGAGCTGCTGCGCCACATAATTGCCCGCGCGCGTGTCGGGCAATTCGTTCGCCACCTGTAAGACTTGCATTGCATAGTCGAGCAAGAGCTCCTCGAAATCCTGACGAGTACGGTTCGACGTCGCTTCCATGGGACACCTCCAGTAAAACGCGGTGAAAATGGGCCCAGCCAGGAGAAATTCCTGCGCGGCCGGGAAGCCGCATGGGCTTACCGTTCGGGCCTCTATAAGGGAAATCCCCAAATGGGCGTCGAACCCGCCAAAAAAAGTGATGCTGGTCAATTTGCTTTATTACTGTTCATCTCGCTTGTATCTTCTCAATAAGTTCGGGGAGGAGGATCCGTTCAAATCGATGAATGATGAACGGAGTAGCGAAGCCCTTCCGGGCTTCGCTACAAGAAATTCAGGGCTGTCACCCGGCGAACGTAGGCGAAGCCCTTCCGGGCTTCGCCGAAGCGCATACGCCCTTCGCCCTGCACCATGCGCTTCGCTTAGGTGCAAGGCTTCGCTACGAAAATCCGTGAAGTGCTGATTCCTCATCCGTTCTGAATCCGGGCGGGGCATCTCCCCGAATCTATTGAGAAGTTACGATATTGAGCTGTGCGCAAGTTCGAACCATCGATGCACGGACGTGAGCAGCGGCAGGATTGCCAAGAGGAGATGAGCGTGGCATGAGAGAGATGGCAGTTTCCAATGGTTTCGATCCGGTGGTCAACACCTTTTCACTGGTGGCTCGTGACGCTGAAAACGGGGACATGGGGGTGGTGGTCGCCTCCAAATATCTGGCCGTCGGGGCGGTCGTGCCGTTCGCCCGCGCGAACGTCGGCGCGGTGGCGACGCAGAGCAGCGCCAACGTGAGCTACGGGCCCCGCGGCTTGGACCTGATGGGCGCTGGCCAGGACCCGGAGACGGTGATTCAGAGCCTCACCTCCGGGGACCCGGGCCGGGCCACGCGCCAGGTGGGGATGGTGGACGCCCGCGGCCGCTCGTTCGGCTACACCGGTGAAAGCGCGCACGATTGGAAAGGCCATCTGTTCGGCCCGGATTATGCCTGCCAGGGCAACCTGCTCACCGGCCCGGAGGTCCTGCAGGCCATGGTCTCAGCGTATCATTCCACGACCGGCGAACTGGCGGTACGTCTCATGGCGGCCCTGATCGCTGGGGACAAAGCAGGTGGCGACCGGCGGGGCCGGCAGGCCGCCGCCATCCTGGTGGTACGCCAGGATTCGGGCCCGCTGCACATCGGCGACCGCTATCTCGACCTCCGGGTGGACGATCATCCCGAGGCGAGCGAGGAGCTGAAGCGGGTCTTTGACCTCTGGCACGCCCGCTCGCGGCGCTCTTAAGGAAGGCGGAATCCATGACGACCCGGCTGGGGACTTTCGCGTTTGCGCCCGGGCCGGCTTCGTGCATGATCTGCCGTGCCTGAGGACCCTGTTCGAGGTGACCTTGCATCACGGAGGGAACGAACCCATGAGCCGAAAGACTCTCGAGTCCCCTGTTACAGGGGCGGATGCTGCGCCGATCCCCGATCTTGAAGGCGAGGTGCTCCGGCGATACCGCGATGGGGCCAGGCGGGCCGAGCCGGGCCTCTGCTGCCCGCAGACCCTGGATGCCGCGCCTTCGGACTGGCTTCCACGGGAAATCGTCGAAAAGGATTATGGGTGCGGCGATCCCACCGTTTACGTCGCCGAGGGCGAGACGGTGCTGGACCTCGGCTCGGGCGCCGGCAAGGCCTGCTATGTCCTCGCACGGAAGGTAGGCCCCGCGGGAAGGGTCATCGGAGTCGATTTTAACGACGAAATGCTCGCCCTGGCGCGGAAATACGAGGACCCCATTTCCGAAAGGATCGGATTCCGCAACGTCCGTTTCGTTAAAGGGAAAATCCAGGACCTCGCCCTCGACCTGGCCCTTGCTGAGGAATGGCTGCGCCAGCACCCGGTCCGCAACCTCGAACAGCTCAGGGCCTTCGAGGCCGAGTGCGATCGGTTGCGGCGCGAGCGCCCGCTCGTGCCGGACTCTTCCGTCGACGTCGTGATCTCCAACTGCGTGCTGAACCTCGTGCGGCCCGAGGACAAGGCCCACCTCTTCGGTGAAATCTTCCGGGTGCTGCGGCGCGGCGGCCGCGCGGTCATTTCCGATATCGTCTGCGACGAGGACCCCACGCCTTCCATCCTGTCCGACCCGGTACTCTGGAGCGGGTGCATTGCGGGCGCGTTCCGCGAGGACCGATTCCTGGCGCTCTTCGAGCAGGCAGGCTTCTACGGCGTGGAGATTCTGGCACGGCAGGTCGAGCCCTGGCAGGTCATCGAGGGGATCGAGTTCCGGTCCATGACCCTTCGGGCATGGAAAGGGAAGGATGGCCCCTGCCTCGAACGAAATCAGGCGATCATCTACCGGGGCCCGTGGTCGATGGTCCGGGACGACGACGGACACACGCTGCACCGCGGTCAACGCATCGCGGTGTGCGACAAGACCTTCGGGATACTGACTCACCCTCGGGGCCCCTACCACCGGGACGTGCTTCCCGTGCCACCCAGGGAAGAGATTCCCCTGGAGCAGGCGAAGCCGTTCTCCTGCGCCGCGACGAGGGCGCGGCATCCTCGGGAGACCAAGGGGCAGGACTACGACCTGACGAAGACGGCCGACTCGCCGGCATCGTGCTGCGGTCCCGACGGATGCACGTAGGCAGGGATGCCTCATGCTGTACGTTCTCCATTTTCTCAGACTATGGGCTTGGGGCGCCCCAGTCGGAGAGTATTCATTAGCCAGCAACGCGCAGAGACCTTTGTCATAGCGAGGATGTAAACCCAAGATGAACCACGGAGGACACGGAGAGATTCTGATGAATACCTGTGCTGGTTTTCTCCGTGCTCTTCGTGGTTCACACCGATTTTGTTTCTCTCTGTCACAACGAGGCGAGTCCCGAGCTTGGTACAAAGCTCCCATTTTATCCCCGCGGGAGGGGTCCCTTTGGGATTTGTCGTCTTCTTCTGGTGACGGAAGATGGAACAGGATAACGGGGACTGGATGAAGCGAACGTGGCAAGGATATGAATCGATGAATCCCAATGGAATCGCGTTCAGAAATTACGAACAAAAGTCTGACGTCGGACCAAATGATCATCGGCGAAAACGCGGGCCGTGGCGCGGCGCGGCTTACCGTGGCGCGGCCGGCGGATTCGCCCATTTTCGACCAGCCGCTGGAGGTGACGCTTCAGACGAGTGACGCCACGGAGCTAAGGACAACATCGAGCGCGATCCTTGCCGCAAACGAGGCGTCAGCCACGTTCGACCTGGACGCGGTGGATGACGAGCTTTTCGATGGGCCCAAGGAAGTGGAGATTCGAGCCTCCGCAGCACTCTACGTGGAGGGTCTGTCCAAAATCCTGGTGACGGACGAGGACGTCGCGAGGCTGAGTGTCCAGGTCTTTGCAGAGTCCGTGGGCGAACATACGGGCGCGGGCGACCTCGGCTCTCGTGTCGCGAAACACGGAGGACAACAGCGTTGCGATGGAGGTCAGGCTCACGAGCGGCGACGAGGGCGATGTCCGGGTCCCTACGTTTGTCACGATCCCGGCGGGGGCGGCCTCGGCCACCTTCAGCATCGACGCAGTGAACGACGGCGTGCACGATCCGACTGCGCGGGTGACGATCACCGCCTCAGCGACCGGCTTCGAAAGCGGCTCGGCTACCTGGGTGGTCACGGGCGAGTGCGACATTGTGGTGGTCACGGAGACGAACATGGGGGATTGGGTCGCGGGCGACGCGAATCCGCCGGCTGGAGAGTTATCGAGCAACATCAGCTTCGTCGTCGGCCCTTCCACGCCGCCGCTGGGCTCGTGCAGCGTCCGGCTCGAAACGGGACCCGGGACGGGGACTGTCAATGGCATCCGCCAGGGTGGCAAACCGGGTCTTGGCTTGTTTACGCCCAACGGGCGTCGCCTGGCCTCGATCCAAGCGCTGACTTACAGCACCTATGTTTCCTCGCCGCCCGGTTCGGCGAATCTTGCGCCCTACCTGAGCATTGCCGTCTTCACGTCGGCCGGGCAGTTTGCCACCCTTGTGTTTGAGCCCTACTACTCGACGACCGCCTCGGGCGGCCACCAGCCGCGAGTCACCCCAGGCGTCTGGCAGACCTGGGAGCGAGGGCGGGGAAGTGGTGGACCACCAGCCAAATTGGGACTATCTGCACCTTCGACTGTTTTGTCCCATTCGACGAATTCCTGAATCAGGACCCGGACATCACCATCGCGAACTTTCCCGGATTCACGAGCCTCGGTGTGCTGGCTGGTCAAGCTGTAGGCGGCATCTGGGCGAATTTCGACGGGAACGTGGACAATTTTACGATTGTGCTCGATAATTCGTGCACGACGTACGATTTCGAGTGCTCGGCGCCCCCGGGGCCGATCGCGGTGACCATCAGCTCGGTGAGCCCGGCGGTGCTGGGCGTGCCGGAAGACACGGCAGCGGAGGAAGACCTGACGGTGACGATCACGGGCAGCGGATTCAATAGCCTGACGCTTCCCATTTCCGTCTCGCTCGGGGCCGGCATCTCGGTCTCGAACATGGCCCGCGTGAGCGACACGGAGATTCGCGTGAGCGCCCGCGTGGGCGCGGCGGCCAAAGGCGGGGCCAGTGACGTGTCCGTGGCCAACGTCACCGCGACCGGCCTCTTTAGCAAGGTCAACGTGACCAGCGGAAGCCCAGGTATCCTTGGCGTTCCAGAGACGACCGCGGACGAGAAGAACGTGAGCGTCCGGATTCAAGGCGCAGGCTTCGATGCGTTCCAGGGGGATGTGACCGTCTCCCTCGGCGAGGGTATAGCGGTCAGCCAGGCCCAAATCGTGAACGACGCCATGATCACGGTTCAAGCGAAGGTGAGGGCTGGAGTCTCCGGTGGGACCAGGGTACTGAAAATCACGGAAACCGGGGTGCCCGAGATCACGCGCCGGACCTACTTCAAGGTGCTCAAGGTGACCGCGGCGCGGACCCTGCTTTGCGTCGACGACGCCGCGGGCGCGTCCATCGGGCTCACGCTCCAGCCGCAAGTCACCGGAGCGCCCCTCGTTTATGGAAGTTCGAGTGCGAAAGCGCTCCCAGAGGGGACGGTGGTGAGCCCTTCGGGCGTCCTGAGCGGCGGACCGAATCCCGGGTCCGGGGATGTGGAGGTGAAGATCGAGAGCGTGGTGGCGGCCCGGGCGAACGTGGACGTCTTCCGCGTGACCTTCACCGCCGCGGAGCAGGAGATTTGTCAGACAGTGAAGCTCAATGGCGATACGAGCCCAGGAACGGCCGGGATACAGGTCCTGATAGACCCTGCCGACCTCGCGACGGACGTGTTTTTCGCATCCACCTCATTGGACCCCGCAGTCAATCCAGGGAACGTTGCAACCTTTACCCCGGTGCGTGCAACCAACAGTCCCGAGGGTATCCTCGTGACGGCGGCGGACCCTGCGACGAACGCCAACGCTACCGGCGGGGCCATCAAAATCGATGCACGTCTCGGTTCGGCCTCGGGCTCGGTCTGTGGGTCGGGCGCTATCGTGTCGGTCATCGATGGATACGAAATCTTGCCCCAAACCGTATTCCTCTTGCAGGGTGAGACGTTCGAACGAGTACACGAGTTTACAAGTGCACCCGCACTTGCAGACTCGTGTACTCGGGGGACGCATGCCTCGCCGTGAAGACCCCCGGTTTAGTCCCCATGAAGACCCTTCAGATTCTCCTCCTCTGCAACGAACCCCGTGGCGCAAAGGATGCCGGCACCATCGTGGACCATATCCACTCGTTCAGCAGGTATTCCCGGCATCAGGTCTTCGTCCTTTCGAACCTGGGCCGGTTGCCGCCGCGGCTCGACCTGGACGCATTCGACGTCCTGGTGATCCATTACTCGATTTACGTTCTCGGAGAGTCCTACCTCGATGCCTCGGCTAAGGAAAGCATCCGCCGCTTCCAGGGTCTGAAGATCCAGTTCATCCAGGACGAGTACCGCACGATCAACGCCTTCCTCGAGGCCATGCGGCATCTGGGAATCGCCGTGCTCTTCACGTGCGTGCCGGACGAGGAGATCGAAAAGGTCTATCCACCCGAGGCCGTTCCTGGCCTGCGCAAGGTCAACAATCTGACCGGATACGTGCCCGAGGATCTTCTCGGCCGGCGGGTTTCCCGGATGATGGACCGGCCGGTGGACGTGGGTTACCGGGGTCGCCGTCTGCCCTACTGGTATGGGGCGCTGGCGATGGAAAAATGGCAGATCGCGGAGGGATTCCTGGCAGAGGCGCCGCGATTCGGGCTGAAGTGTGACATCTCCTGCCGGGAGGAAGACAGGCTGTACGGCCGGAGATGGATGGAGTTCCTATCGGGCTGCAAGAGCACCTTGGGAGTCGAGAGCGGGGCGAGCGTGTTCGACTTCACGGGCGAGATCGAACGGACGGTGTCGGCTTACGTGGCGGAGCATCCCGAAGCGGCCTTCGAAGAGGTTCAGGAGCGATTTCTCCGGCCGCATGAAGGGAAGGTGAAGTTGAACCAGGTATCGCCGCGCTGTTTCGAGGCCGCGGCGCTCCGCACGGGCCTGATTCTCTTCGAGGGACACTATTCGGGAGTCCTCGAACCCTGGCGGCACTACGTGCCCCTGAAGAAGGATTTCAGCAACCTGCCACAGGTCGTGGAATCCCTCCGGGACACCCGGGGACTCCAGGAGCGGGTGGACCGGGCCTACGAGGAGGTGGCCTGCAACCCGGCTCATTCGTTCCGAAGCTTCGTGGCCCGATTCGACCGCGTGGTCGAGGAGGAGATGGAGGCGCGTGGACTCCGGCGGGCCCTAAGGCCCCTCTCCGCGTCCGAGTTCCGGCAGCGCGTCCGGCCTACACTCCGGGAACGACTCAGCCGGGCCTCCCAGTACTGCCGCTCCCGCCTGCCCTATGCCGTCTGGGGATGCGTCCCGCTCCCGGTCCGCACCCGCCTCAAGCCTTTCCTGAAGCCGGTGCTCGGCCCGGCGCTCCCCAGAAAGGCTTGACGGCCTCGAAATTTCCATTTTTGTGGGCGCCTGCCTGTTGTTACAATCCTGCTGTCTTTGGGCTCGTTAGGCGCTTGGTGCCCCAGACTTGAAAAAACTTTTTAAGTTTGAATTGCGCTTTAGTGGCATGTGAACTTTTTCGATCCCGACATGCGATCAATCGAGATGATCTAAGTGGACAGTTCCATAAGTTCGTTTGAATTTTCCCTCACTCCTGCCCTCTCCCAGAGGGAGGGAGAGAAGATGATCTCCTCATTCATTGATCCACAAACCTATCAGGTAACTCCTTAGCGAAACCTTTATTTCGTCCTTACAGGGCTCAAATCACCATTCTTGTCACCTGACCCAGGCCGGCGTCCGCCAGGGGCGGACTTGACCTGGGCTTTATTATTTCGCCCCTTCCAAAGGGATCTTCGATTTGGGGCTGTCTATCAAGGGACGACTCGTCGTTTTCACTCCAGTTCTTACCCTATCAGCAATCCCCCTCTCCCTTTGGGAGGGGGGCCGGGGTGAGGGCCGTACACGCTAGTGCTTCGATGCGCAATGACCATGACGAATGACCATCACGGGATCACCTCGTTGACTGACTCAGCACGAGTCCTGAGGGAAGAAATCCGTCATCGAATTTATGAATCGAAGGACTGGAAACGTGGTATGAACTTGTGAACCAACGCACTAAGCGAAGATGTTGAATAGGCGTTCCGCCAGAGGTGGGTCAAGTGATTTCTGACCCGCTCCCGGCAGAACACCTTTACGAGCCTTCTCGGGTAGCAGGCATGACCGGGCTTGAGGCTAGTACACGTGTAAGGAAGTGCATTGGCACTTCCTTACACGTGTACTAGCGGTCCTGCCCGCCCCAGCGGAAACGGTCCCCCGAAGACGGATGAAGAGGTTCACCGATGTGTGGAATTGCCGGCTTCATTTCCAGGTTTCCGCTGCCGGACGAGCGGTGTCACGGCATCCTGGAGCGGCAGAACGACCTGCAACGACACAGGGGCCCGGACGGCCGCGGCACCTGGATAAGCCCGGGCCGGCGGGCGGGGCTGAGCCACGTGCGGCTGAGCATCATCGATTTGAAGACCGGCGGCCAGCCGATGGGCATCGAGTCCGGCAACGTCATTGTCTTCAACGGAGAGATTTACAATTTCATCGAGCTGAGGCGCGAGCTGGGTGAGGCGCAGTTCCACACGACGTCGGACACGGAGGTCATCCTCAGGGCCTATGAAAAGTGGGGCGAGGCGTGCGTGGACCGGTTGCGGGGGATGTTCGCTTTCGCCCTGTGGGACGCCCGGGCGCAGAAGCTGTTCATCGGCCGGGACCGTTTCGGCATCAAACCCTTCTACTACCTCCTCGAAAAGGATGTCTTTTTCTTCGCATCGGAAATCAAGGCGCTCCTCCCGTTCCAGGCCAGCACCCGGGTCTCGCTCGACGGACTCCGGGACTATTTCACCTTCCAGTTCTGCCTGGGCAGCCGGACGCTTTTCGAGGGCATCCAGCAGTTGCAACCGGCGCACGTGGGGCTGGTGGACCGGGACCTGAACCTGACGCTGCGGAAATACTGGGAGGTGCATTACGACCTGGACTGGCATCACACGGAGCGGTACTTCATCGAGCGGCTTCGGCAGGAGTTCTTTGACTCCATCGAGGTGCACCTGAGATCGGACGTCGAGGTCGGGGCCTACCTGAGCGGCGGACTCGACTCCAGCCTCGTGGCCTCGGTGGCCCGGGATTCGCGGCCGAACGGGCGTTTTCAGGCCTTCACCGGGAAATTCTCCCTGAGCGACAGTTTCGATGAGTCGCGGTACGCCCGGGTCCTTACGGATTCAAAGGGCATGACGCTCCACGAGATCGACGTGACGGAGCGGGACTTTGTCGAACAGATGCCGAAGGTGATCTATCACCTGGACCAGCCGGTGGCCGGGCCCGGCTCGTTCCCTCAGTACATGGTCTCGAAAAGGGTCCGCGAACATCTCAAGGTCGTGCTCGGGGGGCAGGGCGGAGACGAAATCTTCGGCGGCTACACCCGTTACCTCATCGCCTATTTCGAACAGTGCATCAAGGGGGCGATCGACGGCACGCTCCACAGCGGCAAGTTCGTCGTCACCTACGAGTCCATCATCCCCAACCTCGCGACACTCCAGAATTACAAGCCCCTGCTCCAGGAATTCTGGGCGCAGGGCATCTTTGATTCGCGGGATCAGCGGTACTTCCGGCTCGTGAACCGCTCGAACACCTTCGGCGACATCGTCGACTGGAGCATCTTCAACGGCTCGTCCTCTTTCGAGGATTTCAAGACGATCTACTGGGGGAAGAACGTGGGGCAGGAATCCTATTTCGACAGCATGACGCACTTCGACTTCAAGACGCTGCTGCCCGCGCTGCTCCAGGTGGAGGACCGGATGAGCATGGCGCACGGCATCGAGTCCCGGGTGCCCTTCCTGGATCACGAGGTCGTCGAGCTGGCCGCGACCATCCCCGCCAACATCAAGTTCGAGAACGGGGAGCTCAAACGACTGGTCAAGGTGGCTTTTGCGGATAAGATTCCGCCGGAGATTCTGAACCGGAAGGACAAGATGGGCTTCCCGGTGCCGCTCCAGGTCTGGATGAACCGGCCGGGCGTGGTCCGGGACTTCATACTCGACCTCTTCCGTTCGGCCCGGGCGCGGCAGCGTTTCTACCTGGGAAAGGGCTTCGACGTGGAGCGGCTGATGCGGCAGGAGCCCCGATTTGGCCGAAATCTCTGGGCGTTCCTGAGCCTCGAGCTTTGGCAGAGACAGTTTTTTGACGAACCCGTGAAATGAGGAAGGAGTCACGATGAAGGTTCTGATCACCGGCGGCGCGGGATTCATCGGCTCGCATCTCGCGGAACGCCTGCTGGCCCGGGGCGACGAGGTGCTCTGCGTGGACAACTACGAGACGGGCCGGCGGGACAACCTCAAGCCTCAACCGCGGCTCACCGTCGTGGAAGGCAACATCGTCGACGTGCGCCTCATGGAATCCATCTTCGACTCGTTTCGGCCCGATGTGGTCGTTCATGCCGCCGCCTCCTACAAGAGCCCGGACGATTTCGTTCGGGACGCCCAGACCAACGTGGTTGGCACCGCCGTCACGGTGAAGCAGTCCCAGCGGTTGAAGGTCCGACGCCTGATCTACT
The DNA here is from genome assembly GCA_016179685.1 of Planctomycetota bacterium. Classification (GTDB taxonomy): domain Bacteria; phylum Planctomycetota; class PUPC01; order JACPCR01; family JACPCR01; genus JACPCR01. The sequence goes on from JACPCR010000060.1 coordinate 47,450, forward strand.
TCCAGACCGCCCTGTGCTACGGCGACCCCATCGAGCAGCCCATCACGCTCAACCACCCGTTCCACCCGGCCAAGAGCAGCTACGCGATCAGCAAGACCGCTGCCGAATACTACGTGCGGCTCAGCGGGCTGAACCACGTGACCTTCCGGCTCGCCAACGCCTACGGGCCCCGCAACCTCAGCGGGCCCCTCCCCACCTTCTACAGCCGCCTCACCGCCGGGAAATCGGTCTTCGTGACGGACACGAGGCGGGATTTCATCTACGTGATGGACCTGGTGGACATTGTCGAGAAGGCGATCGACGGACAAGGCGCAACCGGGGCATACCATATCTCCTCCGGCACCGACCAGTCCATTCAGGAGCTTTTCGAGTGCGCCATCCGGGAGCTCGGCATGAAGCTGGACAAGCCCGTCGAGGTGCGCCCCCGCGCACCCGATGACGTCTTCACCATCCTCCTGGACCCCTCGAAGACGAAACAGGACTTCGGGATCATCCCCTCGACGCCGTTGAGCGCGGGCGTCCCGAAGGCCATCGCTTATTACCGGCAGTACGGCATCTCCGAGACCTATACCCACCTCCGGCGCACGGAGAACAAGTAAATGGAAGGCCTGGGCGACTCCACCATCCTGGTGACCGGCGGGGCCGGATTCGTGGGAAGCAATCTGGTCCGGCGGCTTCTCCAGCTCGGCGTCCGGCGACTCCACATCGTCGACAACCTCCTTTCCGCGGAAAGGGTGAACGTCCCGGCCGATCCGCGGGTTGCTTTCAGCGAGTGCTCGGTGACGGATGACTCGCTGCTGCGCGGCCTCGAGGACGAGTATGACTTCGTGTTCCACCTCAGTACCTACCACGGCAACCAAAGCTCGATCCACGACCCGATCGCGGACCATGCGAACAACACCCTGACCACGCTGAAGCTCTACGAGCGCCTCAAGGGCTTTCGGAGGCTGAAGAAAGTTGTCTATTCCGCGGCGGGATGCTCGGTGGCCGAGAAGACGCACTCTGAAGCCCACGCGACGGTGGAAACGGACCTTGTTTCCCTGCACATGGACAGCCCCTATTCGATGTCGAAGGTTTTCGGCGAGTTCTACTCGAATTACTACTGGAAGCAGCACGGATTGCCCGCGGTCCGGGCACGGTTTCAAAACGTTTACGGGCCCGGCGAAATCCTGGGCGCAGGCCAGTGGCGGGGCACGCCCGCGACCGTGTGGCGGAACGTGACCCCGACCTTCATCTACAAGGCGCTGAAGAAACAGGCGTTGCCGGTGGAGAACGAGGGACGGACGTCGCGCGATTTCATCTTCGTGGCCGACATCGCAGAGGGCCTGATCGCGTGCGCCGAGCGCGGCCGGCCCGGCGAGGCCTACAACCTCGCCACAGGACGGGAAACCCTCATCCTCGACCTCGCTACCCGGATCAACCGCCTCACGGGCAATCCAACACCTATCCAGTTCCTGCCGCGCCGGACGTGGGACAACTCCGGGAAACGGTTCGGCAGCCCCGAGAAGGCCCAGCGGGAACTGGACTTCCGGGCCCAGGTTGAGTTGGAGGAAGGGCTAAGTCGGACGGTGGACTGGACGCGGGCGAACCTCGACCTGATCGAGAAGACGATCGCCAGACACGCCCGGCATCTGAGCGGCTAGTACGTATTCTGTCAGCGGTTCGATGGCCCCCACCACCGCCATCTCCGCCGATACGTCTACGATGCGAGAAATGGCCTCGGCCTCCGCCATTTCTTCTTCTGAAACCCGCCTGTCGGCGGATTTCAATAAAATCTTCTAAACGATTTTGGGTTCTCAGAAAAGCCAATGGGTCCCAGGATTCCTGAGGCAAGAAGATTCTGACCGCTTACGTCCTTTGCGTCCCTCGTTGGCCCTCACCCTCACACCTGTGCAAGTGTGGGGGGCGGGCGTCTCCGGCGCACACCTGGTCAGCGGTGCGCCGGGGCTGCTGCCCTTCGTTGGCCCTCACCCTCACACCTGTGCAAGTGTGGGGGCGGGCGTCACCGGCGCACACCTGTTCAACGGTGCGCTGGGGCTGCTGCCCCTCGTTGGCCCTCACCCTCACACCTGTGCAAGTGTGGGGGCGGGCGTCACCGGCGCACACCTGCTCACACCTGTGCACGTGTGCGCAGAGACGTCACCGGCGCACACCTGTTCAACGGTGCGCCGGGGCTGCTGCCCCTCGTTGGCCCTCACCCTCACACCTGTGCAAGTGTGGGGGCGGGCGTTTCCCGCGCACACTTGTTCAGCCATGCGCCAGGTACGCAAGCCCAGTCTCCACCGCTGAACGGGACTGGCGCGGGCGGTGAAAAACTTTATCATGCAAAGACAGGCGAATCTCTTCGGGCCTGCAGTTCTCAGCGTCCTGCGACAGGCACGAACCGGGGCGGCAGAAACGTCTTGAAAGGGGATTTTTCCTGATTTGTTGCTCCGCCTCGGGTGGCGTCTCCCAACGGAATCCTGCGGAGGAAATGGAAGGGGCAGGGGCTTGACGCCACCGCACTCCATTTCCCCCGCAGCATCCTTACGGAAGACACGGCCACCACGAAGCGGCGGCCCGCTATGGAGAATCTCTCTTGGCAGCGCCTTCACATGAGCTGATAGCCATTCTGGACTTCGGATCGCAGTTCGTTCAACTCATCGCCCGGCGGGTGAGGGAACAGAAGGTCTATGCGGAGATTCTGCCGCACACGACGACCGCGGAGACGCTGCGGGCCCGATGTGTGAGGGGCATCATCCTGTCCGGCGGCCCGGCGAGCGTGTACCAGCCCGGAGCGCCCACGTGCGACCGCCGGATACTCGAGATGGCCGTCCCGGTGCTGGGAATCTGTTACGGGATGCAACTCGGCTGCCAACTTCTCGGCGGCAAGGTGGGAGCGGCGGAGGCTCGTGAATTTGGACGCACGCCGTGCCGCGTGGAGAGCCGCAGCCCGCTCTTTGAGGGTATTCCCGCGGAGACCGTAGTCTGGATGAGCCATGGGGATCACGTCGCCTCGGTCTCGGACGAATTCGAAACCCTGGCGCAGTCGGAGAATACCCCGAACGCGGCAGTGAAGCACCGCGGCAGCGCCTTCTACGGGGTGCAGTTCCACCCCGAGGTGACTCATACGCCCTTCGGTCCGCACCTCATCCGAAATTTTCTCTATCGCATCTGCGGATGCTCGGGCGACTGGGACATGAAATCGTATGTAGCGCAGGCGGCGGAGATGATCCGGGGCAAGGTGGACCGGGCTGGCGTCGTCTGCGGCCTGTCGGGCGGCGTCGATTCCTCGGTCGTAGCGCTGCTCCTGCACCGGGCGATCGGCGACCGCGTACATTGCATCTTCGTGGACAACGGGCTGCTGCGCCGCGGGGAATTCGAAGAGGTCAGCCAATTCTTCGGCCGCGAGTTCCAGTTCCATTTTCACCCGGTGGACGCGAGCAGACGATTTCTGGCCAGGCTCGCCGGCGTGACGCACCCGGAGGAGAAGCGCAAGATCATCGGACACGAGTTCGTGGCGGTGTTCGAGGAGGAGGCGAAGAAGCTTCCGGACATCCGGTTTCTGGCGCAGGGGACGCTCTATCCGGACGTCATCGAAAGCACGTCGGCGAAAGGCGGGCCTTCCTCGACCATCAAGACGCACCATAACGTCGGGGGCCTGCCGGAGAAGCTCGGGCTGCGGATTCTCGAGCCGCTGCGGGATTTGTTCAAGGACGAGGTCAGGGAGATGGGCCGGGAACTCGGGCTGCCGGAGAGCATCGTCGGGCGACATCCCTTCCCGGGGCCTGGCCTGGCCGTCCGGATTCTGGGAGAGGTCACGCCGAAACGGCTCGAGGTGCTTCGGGCGGCGGACGCGATCTTCCTCGAGGAGATTCGACAGGCGGGGTGGTACGGCCGGCTCTGGCAGGCCTTCGTAATTCTGCTGCCGGTCCAGAGCGTCGGGGTGATGGGGGACGAGCGGACCTACGAGAACGTGGCGGCGGTCCGCGCTGTGCACAGTTCCGACGGGATGACGGCGGACTGGGCGCGGATTCCCTATGAGGTCCTCGATCGAGCGGCCAGTCGGATCATCAACGAGGTGCGGGGGATCAACCGCGTCTGCTACGATATCAGCACGAAGCCTCCCAGCACCATCGAGTGGGAATGAACGCCATGCCGACCCTGCGCATCGTCCAGTTCGGGAGTCCGGAGTCACGTGAGCCTCTCCGGCACATCCGGGAGCGGTTCTATCGGCAGATTTCCGAGGTGTCCGCGGCGAGCGTGGAGAAGACGATCCGGGTGTTCGGCAGGGCCTTGACGCCCGTGGAGAGCGTGCGGCGGATCGTGGAGGCCGTGCGGGCCCGGGGCGATGATGCCCTGGTGGACACTTCGCGCAAGCTGGACGGGGTGAAGCTTTCACCCGGGCAGTGGCGTGTAGCCGAGGCGGAGCTCGAGGCGGCCGTGACGGCGACGGAGCCGGCTCTGGTGCGGACGTTGCAGGAAGCGGCCTCGAACATCAGACGCTTCCAGCAGCATGTCCGGCTGGCGCAGCCGCCGATGCTGGACCTAGGGGATCGGCGGATGGGCATCGTGTACCGGCCCCTCGAGTCGGTGGGCATCTATATTCCGGGCGGGGCGGCAGCCTATCCTTCCACCGTGCTCATGGCCGCGATACCCGCCGTGGTGGCGGGAGTGAAGCGCGTCGTCATGGTCTCGCCGCCCATGTCGGACGGCGGCCTGCTGCCTTCCGTTCTGGCTGCCGCGTGGATTTCCGGGTTGCGAGAGGTATACCGCCTTGGCGGTCCGCACGCCGTAGCGGCCCTCGCCCTGGGTACGAAAACGATCCCGAAGGTGGACAAGATTGTGGGGCCCGGAAACGTCTTCGTCATGCTGGCGAAGCGTGAGATTCTGGGCGAGGCGGGCATCGATCTGCTCGCGGGGCCGAGCGAGGTCGTCGTCCTGGCGGACGACACCGCCCGGCCGGCCTACGTGGCGGCTGACCTCCTGGCCCAGGCGGAGCATGACCCGATGTCCTCGAGCCTCCTTGTGACGCCGTCACGGACGCTGGCGGATTCCGTCGCCCGCGAGGTGGACTTGCAGTTGGCGTCGTTGCCGAGATCGAACATCGCCGCGGCCGCCATCGGAGACTTCGGACTCGCCGTGATCACGGCGGACCTGCAGGAGGCCGTGCGCGTGGTCAACGAGTTGGCCCCCGAACACCTCGAAATCCTCGCCGGGCCGGCCCGGGTCCTGGCCGCCGATATCATCCATGCCGGCGCCATCTTCATCGGACCGAGCACGCCCGAGCCCGTGGGCGACTACCTCGCAGGGCCCTCTCATGTTCTGCCCACCGGCGGCACCGCCCGGTTCTATTCCGGCCTCAGCGTGAATGACTTTCTCAAGCGCACCACGGTGCTCGAGTATTCCGAGGCCGCGCTGGCCGCCGAGCGTGACGCTCTCTGCCGGTTCGCTCGCGCCGAGGGGCTCGAAGCTCACGCCCGGTCCGTCGAGATAAGAAAGTCCTCATGAAATCCGCTGCGCCCTTCGGGCTCGGGGATTTCAGAGCCAGGGTTTGCCCGGCTTCGCCTGCCCAACCTGGCCGCTAGGCAGGAGTCTCTGAATCAAATTTCCAACTTTTAGTTCATCTCGGAACATCTCCATTGAGCGCACGCCGGGATCGGGATGGAAAGAATTCATATCCATTAAAGGGCAACTCAAACTCAAAAACCTTTTTCAAGTTGGACGCCCCAAGCGCCTAGTGGGCGTCTGTCAGGCGCTTCAATACGCGCACAAGACCACCGGGAGGGTCCGCGGTCCCGTTCGTGTACCCGGTTGCACCTGTCCACACTTGTCGGTTAACTTCCGGTATCCCTGTTCATCAGTGCCGGCGTATGGATGAACAGGAATGTCAGCCTTCTGCCTGTTCCCTGGCCATGTCTTATTTTCGACCCAACATCGAGGCCATGCAGGGCTATCAGCCGGGCGAGCAGCCGCGGGAGCAGGGGTTTATCAAGCTCAACACGAACGAGAACCCCTACCCGCCGTCGCCGAGGGTCCTTGACGCTCTGCGGGCCGCCTTGACGGAGGACCTCCGGAAGTACCCTGACCCCCTCTCTCAGGGCGTGCGGGAAAAGGCCGCAGAAGTTTATGGCCTGCGCCCCGATCAGGTCATCGTCGGGAACGGGTCGGACGACCTCTTGGCGATGGTCTGCCGGGCGTCTGCCGGCGAGGGCGACTTGATCGTGCAGCCGCGCCCGACCTACACCTTGTATGAGACGCTGGCCCGCATTCAGGGCGCGCGGCTGCTTTCCGTCCCGTTCGAGGATTTCGCCCGGCTGCCGAACGGACTGGTACAGAAGGGAGCGAAGGTCACGTTCGTGAGCAATCCGAACTCGCCGACGGGGACGGTGGTAACCACGGAAAGCTTGAGCGAGCTGGCGGACCGCGTGGACGGCATCCTGGTCGTCGACGAGGCCTACGTGGACTTCGCGGACTTCCACTCCTTGTCACTGTTGGACCGCCACGACAACGTGCTGGTGCTTCGGTCCTTCTCCAAGTCGTTTAGCCTTGCCGGGTTGCGAATTGGTCTGGGATTCGGATATCCGGCCCTGATCGACGGCCTGCTGAAGGTGAAAGATTCGTACAATCTGACGCGGTTGAGCCAGGCGGCGGCCCTGGCGGCGCTGGGGGACCTCAATTACATGCGCGAGATGGTGGCGCGGGTGCGGGCGACGCGCGAGGATTTGAGCGTGTCGCTGGCCCGACTGGGACTGGAAGTCTATGCCTCACAGTCCAACTTCCTCTGGGCTCGATGCCTTCGCCCGCCGGCCCGCCGTGTCTACGAGGAACTCAAGCGCCGCAAGATTTTGATTCGTTATTTCAACCATCCGGGCCTCCAGGATTGCCTGCGCATCACGGTGGGCACGCCCGAAGAGATCGAGGCCCTGGTGCGCGAATTGAGGTCCATTCTGGAGGAGGCGGCAATGTCCTGAGGGACCGTGCCGAGAAACAACATGGGAAAGATGCGGGATGCACGGCGAGCGCGGGTGGAGCGCAAGACCCGGGAGACCGAGGTGGTGGTGGAGCTGGGTCTGGACGGGGAGGGCCGCAGCAACATCCACAGCGGCGTGCCGTTCCTCGACCACATGCTCGAGTTGTTCAGCAAACACGGTTTTTTCGATCTGACCGTGGAGGCGAGGGGCGACCTAGCGGTGGACGATCACCACACGGTGGAGGACATCGGGATATGCCTCGGACAGGCGCTGTCGAAGGCGCTGGGAGACAAGATGGGCATTCGGCGCTTCGGCTCGGCCAGCGTGCCTCTGGACGAGGCGCTGGGGGTGGCCGTGGTGGACGTGAGCGGCCGCGCCTACCTCGCGCTGAGAGGCCGACTGGGAAAGCAGCGCGTAGGGACATTCGATCCGGCGCTCGTGCAAGATTTTTTCCAGGCCCTGGCATCGAACGCCGCTTTGACGATCCATCTGACCGTGCCCTATGGCCGGAACGCCCATCACAAGATCGAGTGCCTGTTCAAGGCCTTCTCACGCGCCCTGGCGGACGCGGTGTCCTACGATGCGCGACAGACGGGAGTCCCGTCGACGAAGGGCATGATCTAGGCCACAGGTCATCGCACGACCGCCCACTTCCCTCCCCCGCCTCCGCCTCCGCCCCTTGCGCCGCCATCACCGCCTATTCCTCACGGCGGGTCCCCATGTCCCCGTCTGGCTGACGAGCCTGCTCCGCGGTATGTTCAATGCTTATGTGCCTGGTGATCCTACTTTTTCGGCCCGAAGAGGAATTTCCGCTGCTCCTGGCGGCGAATCGAGACGAGTTCTACGATCGACCCGGCGAGAGTCCCCAGCTCCTTTCGGCTTCTCCGAAAATTTGGGGCGGCCGGGACCCTCGTGCTGGAGGCACATGGCTGGGAGTGAACGAGCACGGCCTCGTGGTCGCTCTCACGGACGGGCCGCCGGAGTCCTTCGTGCCGGACCGCCGTTCCCGCGGCCTGCTCTGCCTCGAAGCCCTTCACGCCTCCTCGCTTGCGCACCTTCGGAACTGGCTGAAGGAGGAGTGCCGCCAGTCCGCCTATAATCGCTTCAACCTCGTCGCGTCCAACGGCCGCGAGGCCTGGGCGGCTTACGGGCCAGAGACCATCCGAACGGAATCCCTTTCGCCGGGCCTGCACCTCCTGGCGAATCGTCCGTCCATCGACGATCCGGAAACTCCCAAGCTGCGCCGATGCCGTCAGCTTCTCTCGGGCATCGAGGGTGAGGGCGCGGTCCCGGCCGTCCGCCGGCTGATGCAGGCCTGTGCTGACCATGGGGACGGTGGCCCCGATGCCGCGTGTGTGCACGGCGTCGGGCGTGGAACGCTTTCCAGCTCCCTTCTGGCGCTCCACCGCAGCGGACTCGCGTCCTCGCGTTATCTGCACGTCAACGCGCACCCCTGCGAGGCCGCGTTCGAAGATTGGTCGCCCCTATTCCGGGGAGGATGCCGGGGCGCACCTCTACGGGCGCTTGACAGCGGCGGCCAGGAAGCTTAGTACATCCCACCATGAATTGGCGTGACCATCCTTGGGCTGGCGTGTTTCCGGCGACCCTGTGTCCCTTCCACGCGGACGAGTCGATCGACGAAGAAGGGCTTCGCCTCTATATTCGCGAGCTGGTGGCCTTCGAGGGCATCTGCGGGCTCACCTGCAACGGCCACACGGGCGAGATCATGTCCCTCCGGCCCGGGGAGCGAGCCGCGGTCACCCGCGTCGTGGCGCAGGAGGCGCGCTGCGGCGTCCGGCGAGTCAAGACCATTTCGGGAGTCAGCGCTGAAGGCAGCCTCGAGGCCATCGACCATGCGCTGGCCGCCAAGGAAGCCGGCGCAGACGCCATCCTGCTCATGCCGCCTCATCACTGGCTGCGGTTCGGCCGCTCCAGCGAGACCGCGATCGGTTTCTTCCAGGACGTTGCCGAAGGCGCGGGCATCCCCATCGTGGTGCATCAGTATCCGGCCTGGACGAAGGCGGGTTACACGCTCGAAGAGATGCTCGAAATGGTGAACATCCCCCAGGTGGTCTGTATCAAGATGGGGACGAGGGACATGGCCCGCTGGCTTTATGATTATGAAAGGATCAAGGAAGCCGCGCCGCGCATCAGCATCGTGACCTGCCACGACGAGTATCTGCTACCCACCCTGCTCGAGGCCGCGGACGGCGCCCTCGTCGGATTCGCCGGGTTCGCCCCTGAACTGATCGTCGAAATGGTCCATGCCGCGCTCGATGGCGACCTCCCCGCGGCACGCCGCGCCCAGAAAAAGGTCGCTGCCCTCGCCCGAGTCATCTATCGGTTCGGCGAGCCATCGAGCAATGCCCACCAGCGGATGAAATGCGCCCGCTGGCTCATGGGGAGGTTCCCCAGCCCAACCGTCCGCAGGCCCCTCCGGCCCCTCCCGGAGGCGGAAGTCGCCCGCATCCGGTCCGAACTCGAGGCACTCGGCTACGACACCGGGATATCTCCGTCGCTCCACCCGCCCGGCTGCACGACTGCACAGATAGGCAAGAAACTCAAGAGGGCAACAAAACGGGACCGCGAAATGTCGTCAGGGGCCAGAGTTCGGGGTTCGAGCGGTGTTCAGGATTCCGGCGACTGATGGCCGGTCACTGCCCGCTTCACACCTGACACCCTCCACCCCTGCTGCCGGCCCTCTGCGCCTCGGTGGTTTTCGCAGGAGTCCAAAGGAAGATCCACTCGCTCACGCCCGTAGCTCTGATTGAAATACCGAGACCGTAAGGGCTTTCGTTCCTCCGCCAGGGTTGGGCCGGCGAAGCCGGGCCAATCCCGGCTCTGAAATCCGCGAGCCCGAAGGAGAAATGCCGCCGTCCATCGAGCGTCTGCATTTCTTGATGAAATCCGCCTCCAAGGCGGATTTCATCAAGAACATCTTCTCTTCCCCGCCAGGGTTGGGCCGGCGAAGCCGGGCCAATCCCGGCTCTGAAATCCGCGAGCCCGAAGGGCGCAGCGGATTTCACTAGACGCTTATTTTTGTTCCGTCCGGATAGCCCGTTTGCTCTTCAACACCCTCGATTTTGCGCTCTTCTTCGCCGTCGTCCTGGCCCTCTATTTTCTGCTGCCGGAGGGATGGCGGCGCGCCCTGCTCCTGGCGGCAAGCCTCTTCTTCTATGGCTACTGGGATTGGCGTTTCCTCGGCCTGATGGCGGCTTCGATCCTGGCCGCCTACGTCGCCGGCAGGGTCATCGAAAGCAGCGTGGCCGCCCGCCGCCGGCGCGCGGCCCTCTGGGTAGGTATTGCTTTCAACCTCCTCCTCCTCGGCGTTTTCAAGTACTTCAACTTTTTCGCTGACAGCCTCGCCGCGCTCCTCCGGTCCCTGGGCATGCAGGAGGCCGCGCCGCCGGCCCTGCGCATCGCCCTGCCCGTTGGGATTTCTTTCTTTACCTTCCAGGCCGTCGGATACGTCGCCGACGTCTATCGCGGGAAGATTCGGGCCGAAATCAGCCCCCTGGATACCGCTCTCTTCATAGCCTTTTTCCCCCAGCTCGTCGCAGGGCCGATCGAGCGGGCGAGCCGCCTGCTCCCCCAGCTTAAGGCGCATCCTACGGCCCACCGTGAACAAGTCGCCTCCGGCGCGTACTGGATATGCTGGGGACTCTTCAAGAAGGTATTCATCGCCGACAATCTCGCCCTCTTCGTCGAACCGATCTTCGACCGGCCAGGCAGCGCGCCCGGAGGACTCCTGGTTCTCTTCGGCCTCTACGCCTTCGCCTTCCAGATTTACTGCGATTTCTCGGGTTACACGGACATCGCCGCCGGGTCAGCCCGTTGCCTCGGGATCGAGCTTTCCCGGAATTTCGATCTTCCTTATCTGGCCACCTCGCCCCGGGACTTCTGGCGTCGCTGGCACATCACGCTTTCGGAATGGTTGCGCGATTATCTGTACATTCCCCTCGGCGGCAGCCGAGGCAGCGCCTGGGCGACCGCCCGCAATCTCTTTCTGACCATGCTCCTCGGCGGCCTCTGGCACGGCGCAGCCTGGACTTTTGTTCTCTGGGGCACCTTTCACGGCCTGCTCCTGCTGCTCCATCGTGGACTGGCATCCTTCTTGCCCGCGCCGGAGACACGCGCATCTCTCCGCAGGCTCTGGTGGAGCGTGCGCGTGGTGACGATGTTCCACCTCGTCTGCTTCGGCTGGCTGATCTTCCGCGCGCCCGACCTTCGCCAGGCCGTCTCCCTTCTCGGGCAGGTGCTGTTCCATTTCGACTTCAGCGCGGACGTCGTGCCTCTCGCGCTCCGGCTGCTTTTCTATGTATGGCCCCTGGCGCTCGTGCAGACCGCCCAGGCCATCACCGGCCGCACCGAGGTTCTCTCCGCTCTCCCCTGGCCCGCGCGGGGTATTCTTTATGCCCTCGGCTTCCTTCTCTTCATCCTTTTTGGCGCTTTTGAAAGCCGTGAATTCATCTATTTCCAGTTTTAGCCGCCATTTCTCATCCCGCCGGGATGAGAAATCCGGGCTAGTAGACGAGTTCGGAAGTGCACCCGCACTTTCGAACAGGGATACGAGTGAAGCGCTGCCGCATCCAACAGTCTTCAGGACTCAAGACTCAGGAAGCGCGCGCCATGTTGCGGCTCCAAGACTGAAAAATTAACATGAGGTGGTCATTCTTAGACCAGAACTGCTCCAGACCCCATGCTTGGTCCGGCATTCGCCACGTCCCTGCGCGCCGCCGTCGTCGCTGCCGCTCTCATTCTTCTCGCCGACGCCGGCTTCAGCCGGTTCGCCCGCGGCATCCTGACGGACCACACGCTTCTCTATACCCTTCAGCGGGAGCGCGCTGAGGGACCCAGGGCCGAGATACTCTTTCTGGGCGACTCGACACTGGGCTACTCGGTGGACGCGGAAGAGGTCAGCCGTGAGGCCCATCGGACGGCACGCTGCCTCGCCCTGGTCGGCTACTTCGGCGCCTACGGTGATTTCAGGCTTCTGAAAGAAACCCTGGACCGGGGCCGAGCACCGGACGCCGTCGTCCTCATGCACGTCTATGACGCCTGGGAACGAGATATCCATCCTGTCCTTTACAACCGGTGCGTCCCTCCCTTGAGAGAAGCAGCCGGTGAATTCCTCCTTCGACGCCGTGAGCCTATGCGGATGATGGATATCCTTCTGGGCCGTGCCCTGGTCGTCTATCGCTACAAGTCCTTGATCCAAAACGCGCTGGTCCAAAACTTTCTGCCGCTTCTGCCTCTCGACACCGATCCACGGGCGGCGAAGATGGATGTCTTGGCTGAGTTCCACCGGAGGAACGGCTGGTCTTCCCTCGGGGAACTCGAGGCCAGAAACCAGAAAATCCGGAAGGAGGTCCTTGACCTGGGCTATTACCCGGTTGAGCCCTTCTGGGAGAATGCCCTGGAAGAGGATATCCAGGACCATGAGCAGTTTGTGAAGTCGAACCGCTTTCGCATCTCCCCGGACAACCTTTACTGGCTGGATCGTACCGTGGAGACCGCTGCCGCAGCCGGCATACCCGTCTATTTCGCCTATGGGCCCATACTTCGGGAGTGCCTGGAATCCCCGCGCTTTCAGCTTTACCTGAGCGATCTGAGAGCTTTTTTCGCGGAGTATGCGCGCACCCACACGGGGTTTGCGGTCCTCAGCGAGGACTTCTACGCCACGGATCGCCGCGAGGCGATCAATGCGATCGACCATGTCCAACTCGAGGGCAGGATACGGTACACTCGGCATCTCACGCGGCTGCTTTCCGCCGTGCTCGACAGGGTGAATCCATCCGTTCAGCAATAGTGCCGCGCTATTCCTGAGCGGATTTGCCCTCGCGAGTGTCGCGTCATCGGTTTGAAGGTTTGGACCACCCGCGAAGCCGCCACCCGTCGGCCTCAAACCGACGAGTCTTTTCTCGTCCTCGTCGTCGTGAACGAGGACGAGAACACACAGCCATCGAAGACTTGTCTCCTTTCTTACGGCTTTGACCTTTGAGTACTCCTTGAATATAGTCCTTGGTCATGGAAACGACTCCAGGTATCGAAATGCAGTTGCAATTTGATCCCGGCGCTCCGCCTCATGATCCGCACCTCTACGATTGCGTGGGGGTTGCCGATGGGGTGGAACGCCTCGAGGACGTGGACGAGTCGGCCATAGCCCGCTATCGGGAACAGGGCTACCTCGTCATTGAGCGTGCTTTCGGGTCCGAAGAGGTGCAGGCCGCGCTGGAGGGTCTTGTCGGCCTGATCCTGGGAAAGAGCCCGGAGTTCAAGAACATCCTGTTCGAGGCCAAGGCCCGGGAGATTCTGCCGACGCTTTCCGTGGACCAGAGGCAGGACGCGGTGCGGAAGCTGATGAGTTTCACGAGATTCGACCCGGGCCTGCGGGCCTTGGCCGAGCACCCCAGGCTTCTGGCCGTCATCCATCGCCTTTTGGCGGGGCCTCACGAGTTGTTCCAGGAAATGGCGCTGATCAAGCCGCCACGGCTGGGCCGAGAGAAGCCCTGGCATCAAGATCATTCCTATTTCGACCTTCCTTTGGATTGCCCCATCATCGGGGTGTGGATCGCCCTGGACGAAACGACCATCGAGAACGGTTGCATGCACATCATGCCCGGCTGGCATCGGACGCCGCGGGTGCATTTTAACCGCCGAGACTGGCAAATCTGCGATGGGGAAATGCTGGGCCATCCGTGTCTAGCCGTTCCTCTACGGCCCGGAGGCTGCCTGTTGTTCGACGGCAAGCTCCCGCACGGCACCCCTGCCAACACCTCCTCGAAACGAAGGAGGGCTGTCCAGTATCATTACATTCCAGCGGTGGCCCGGCGCACTTCGAAGGCTGAACGCATGGCCGTCTTCGGCAGCGAGGGCAAGAACGTCTCCTGTTAGCCCACGTTTCTCGCACGACGTGTTCGAAATGCGCCCTACGGGCTTCGACTCGAACAAATTTAGAGGAATGTCCGCAGCGACAGTCTACGGGTCACTGGCCGACCGGCGTGCGGTAACCGTCCGGGCAAGGAGCAGGACCTTGCGCGCGGCCAACGGGCTCAAGGCTGCCAGAATCTGCCGGAATCGGGCGTTCTGAAGGGCGGCCTCGGATCTCTCCCTCGAGAGGCACGCCGGGCAGGCGATGTAGGGCAGGAACGGAAATCTGGAGACGGTCTGAAGAGCGCGCTCGCCGCCGGGAAGGGGGCCGCTGACCGGTACGCTTTCGCGAATGTGCCGGACCAGTTCTTCTTCGGATCGGGCGTTGGTGCTATCAGAAAGCTTGCGGACGTACTCTTCGACCGCGGCGGCCCGGTCGGCCCGGTAGGCGTTTCCGCAGCAGGCGGGGTAGCCCAGGGGCACGTGGACGGGAAGATCGCCACGTGCGGCCCCTTCGATGGCATCTTCCTGGGCAGAATGCTTGTAAATCCACAGGACGCAGTCAGAGGACTTGGGAGACCGGTCCCAGCGCTCGGCCACGGTGCGGGCCACCTGTGGCGAAATCCGGGCCTCGTTCAAATAGTCTCTTGGCGGACGCCGCGTCTCCTTGAGGAACAGCCGCAACAGGGGTGCCCGTTGGTCCAGGAACTGGATGTACTTTGGAGGCGTCGGCTCGTCAAAACCGATGGCGCTCGCCGGCTTCTCGTTCATGATCACGGCGAGCAATGAAATCTTGTAATGCCAGTCCACGAGAGGGACATCGGAAATCCTAAGGGACTCGAGTTCCAGGAGGAGCTGCTGAAAGGGACTGGGCATGGATCGAATAGAATCCCGTGAGGGGCACCGACCTCGGATTCCTTCTGTAACTGGAACAGGGTATCCCCACGGCCGTCAAAAATCTAACCGTGTCATTTCTGAGGGTATTCAGGGAGCTCCGTTCGACATGAAGATTCGGCGAGCTATAATCTCAAGAAGGAAACGCGTTACAAAAAAGGTTGGGCGGGCGCACGGGGGTGAATTCGGGCACTCAATCGCCCTTTCAGTTGATTTGCGATACCCGCCTGGCAATGTATTCATGCCTGTCCATGCCCCGTCATTTCGAAGCAAAGACTGGCGTTGATCACCGCGTCGGAATGGCATAGCATCGAACAACGGAGCATAAAGCACTTATTGACAGTGTGTTGCAACTCACGCCGGCGGATCGTATGCGGCTACTGAACGTCATCTACTCCAGCCTTGAGCGGCCAGATACCGCGATCGACAAGATTTGGTATGACGAAGCAGAGCGGCGGTTGGCTGCATACAAGGCGGGCAAGGTGCAGGGCATTCCGGCTGACCAGGTGCTTGGCGAGCGGCCATGATCCTGATTCTCGATCCCCTTGCCCAGAGGGAGTACAACGATGCGTTTGAGTACTACGAGGCCAAGGAAGAGGGGCTCGGTGAGAAGTTTCGAAATCCTGCTCATTTCCGCGCTGGAATAGAAATTGATCGACCATGTTCTCCCAAAGTAAGGAAATCGGGCTGGGGGTGATCGGGCTGGGCATGGGCTCGGCCGCGTTCGTCGCGCACGAGCATGCGGACCTCTGCTCGTTCCGGGTGCGGGCCGTCTGCGATATCAACGAGGATCGGCTGAAAAAGACCGTGGAGGCGCACCACGTGCCTATCGCGACAACGGACTGGCGGGAACTGGTTTGCAGGCCGGAGGTGGACGCCGTGGGCGTATACAGCCCGGACGCGCTCCATGCCGAGCATGTCCTAGGGGCGCTCGAAGCAGGCAAGCCGGTCTTGGTGACCAAGCCCTTCACCACCTGCCTGTCGGATGCGAAACGCATCCTGGGAGAGTGCCGGCGACGCGGCCTGCCGTTACTGGTCGGACAAACCTGCCGGTTCATCCGCGACTACCAGATCGCGAGGCGGCTGGCCCGTGAGGGCCGATACGGCCGGGTCCTCTACGTGGAGGCGACCTACAACCATGATCTCTGCGACACGTTCGAGGCGACCCCGTGGCGCTACCGGATGCCGCAGGATTTCCTGTTCGGTGGCCTGTGCCATCCCATGGACCTGGCTTTGTGGGTGGGTGGGCGTCCTCGTCGCGTGAGCGCTTTCTGCCACGAAGCGAGGCGTGACGAGCGGTATCCGCACGGCGTCCCGGACAACTACGTGGTGAACGTGGAGTTTACGAGCGAGGCTTTGGGGCGGGTGATCGGCCTGTATTCCTTTGTGCATGCCGACGGGATTCCCTACATCAGCCTGACCATTGCGGGCACGCTTGCGGGCTCGTGTCAGGAACAGGTCACGTGGCAGCCGGTGGGGGGGCACAGGAAAGTCGATCCGCTGGCGCAGCATGCGGGCCCGGCTGAAACGAGCGAGCGCGGCCGCGGGCATCTGGGCGAAGTTCTGAAATACCTCGTGCATTTCGAAGATTGCCTCCGAAACGGAGGCCACCCTTCGCCTGGCGTCCTCGAAGCGACTCGCTTGATTTCTGCACTCGAAGCCACCCGCCAGTCCGCCCGGTCCGGTCGGGCGGAAGAGGTCGAGTGGGATTTCTGAAGCTTCTAGCCCGGCCTATTTCACCAGCATCGCCTGCGCCCGGGCCAGAATGTCCTCGACGCTCAACCCGCAATAGGAAAAGATGTCCTTCTCCCTGCGTGCGGACTTGGGGAAGCTTTCGACCGCCATGACCTCCACACGGTATCCGCCGCGCGCGGCGGCAGCACGCGACACCGCCGGGCCCAGCCCCGCATAGTTGTCCTCCACTGTCAGCAGACGTCCCTCCGTCCGGTCAGCGCATCCCAGGATGGTCTCGGTATCCAACGGCTTGAGCGAGTAGGCGTCCACCAGCGATACCTTGAGGCCCTTTTCCTTCTCGAGCCGGGCGGCGGCCTCCTTCGCTACGTGCACCATGTAGCCGTGGCTCACCAGAGTGACCGCGTCTCCGCGCTGCAACACGTTCGACCCGCCAACCCGGAATTTCGTATCCGGCCCATAGAGCAGCGGCATATCCGGGCGGTAGTTCCGCAGGTACATCCAGCCCTCGTGCGCCGCGGCTAAGCTGACGAACTGGTAACCCTGCACCGCATCCGAGGCGCTCAACACCACGATGCCGGGCAGAGACATCATGTAAGGCACGTCCGAAAGCGCCATCTGGGACGGGCCGTCGGAGCAAGGCGTGATGCCCACGTGCGAGCCAACGGCCTTGATGTTGAGACCGGACTGCCCGTTCATCTCCCACTGGGCGTAGCCCATGACCAGGAACTTCCCAAACGAGTTGATGAAGGGGACGAGACCTGAGGCGGCGAGGCCCCCGCCGACCCCGACCATGTTCTGTTCCGCTATGGCGCACTCGAAGAAGCGCTCCGGGAAGGCATCCCGGAAGTAAACCGTAAAGGTTGAATTGCTCACTTCGGCGTCCAGAACCACGACCTTTTCGTTCACCTTGCCCAGTTCCCTCAGGGCGTAGCCGTAGGCCTTCCGAGGGGCCATCTTCCCCTTCTGGGCAAAATCCTTGTCCAGCGCCGCAAAATTCGGGACCGGCAACCCGCTCTCATCCCGAAGCCACCGCGTGGTTCGCTCGTCGGGCTTCTGCGGTCTCAGCCGCCCGGTGCTGCTCCGGCTCAGCGTCCTCAGTTCGCCCACCGCTTTCTCGACCTCGGCCGGCGACAACGGCTTCCCGTGCGGATTTCCCTTCTGCAATGCACCCACCCCCCAGCCTTTCACCGTGTTCGCCAGAATAGCCACGGGAGAGCCCTGCACTTCATTCGCACGGTCCAACGCGGCCAGAAGCTGGGATACGTCGTGCCCGTCCACTTCCAGCACCTGCCATCTCCGGGCCTGCAGCTCAGCCCGGTAATCCATCGGCATGAGTTCCTTCGTCGCCCCACTCTGGCCATAACCGTTCACGTTCAGGATCAAGATGACCTCCAGGCGGTACTTCGAAGCGAACCGCATCGCTTCGTCATACTGCCCCTCCCGCACCTCGCTGTCGCCCGCGATGCAGTAAATCTTCCGCCGCAGGCCCCGCACACGATTCCCCAGCACCAGTCCGTTCGCATTGGACAGGCCCTGGCCAAGGGAGCCCGTCGCCGTGTCGAAAAAGGGCACGCCGAGCACCGGGTTCGGATGCCCATCCAGCGGGCTGGCCAGGTCCCTCAAACTCAACAAGTCTTCACGAGTCAGAGCCCGCGCCGCCCGCGGGCTCTTGCCGATCTTGTAACCCATTTCCGCCATGGCGGCATACACCACGGGCACGGAGTGCCCTTCCGAGAGGACCAAACGATCGCTCAAGGTGTTCCAGGGATTCTCCGGGTCGTGGCGCATTCGATAGAAGAGCGCGCTGACGATGTGAACCAGGGAGAGGGCCGAACTGGGATGACCCGCGCCGGCCGCAGCGGTCATCCGCACGCTGTCTTCCCCATAGATGAGGGCTCGCTCGTAAAGCGCTTGTTCAATGGACATGGATGAAGCCTTGTCAGGCAGGTCGCGGGACGTTCTCCTACCGCGGGTTTGAACTTAGCTGATTGGCCTGGACTTGTCAAAACCGCTCAGGGAGAAATGGCAGAGGCCTTCGGCCTCTGCCATTTCTTTTTTGAAATCCGCCGATAGGCGGACGTCAAAAAGAACTTTTGCTTGCCCGCCAGGGTTGGGCCGGCGAAGCCGGGCCCACTCTGGTGGCTCTGAAATCCGCGTAGCCCGAGGGGCACAGCGGATTTCATTAAGGGAGGGTGCTTCTCGTGCGTGCGTACACGATGGGATTCTGATCCTCGTCGCGGAGCGCGTCCCCGATCTTGAGACGGGCGATCTGTTCATCGGAGAGGATATTCTTCTTTCCATTGAAGGTGCAGCCGTCGGGCATGAATCCACAGGTCATGGCGCGCCGAAAGCCCGGAGTCATGTTGGCATGGGCGCCATGGGCGGTGAGGCCGTTATGGAAGGAGCAGCTTCCCGCCTTCATCGGGGCAGCCACGGACCGGAGAGAAGCGAATTCAGGGTAGATTTTGAAGAGGGCGTTCATGTTGGGGCCGATGCCCGCGTTGTCGAACCGGGCGGTCTTGTGCGTGCCGGGCAGGAAGAAGAGGCAGCCGTTCTCGAAGGTGGCGTCGTCCAGGGCGACCCAGATGGAGACCGCATGGCGGGAGCTGAAGGACCAGTACGGCACATCGAGATGGAACGAAGTGGGATTCGCCCAGGGTTCCTTGATGAGCGTCTGATCGTGCCAGACGCGGATCGCGTCGATACCCTCCAGATCGCAGGCCATCTTGCCGATGCGGGGGTCCAGAATCAGACGCCGCATCGTGGGGTTGTCCTTCCAGAGGTTCAGGCGCTGGATGAAGACGTTTTCGTAATAGCTTTCACCCCCGCCCTTCCAGTCCGGACGCCCCGGCAGTTTTCGGCCGTCTCGTATTCGGACCGACTCATCGACGGCTTCTCTCCAGACCGCCAGTTCTTCCGGGGTCAGAAAATCGGGAATAACGATGAACCCGTTCTCACGATAAGAATCGATCTGTGCCTGGGTCAGCTCGCTTCTCATGAGAATCTCCTGCGAGAGGTCTTCCGCCCCTCCCCGGCGTCATAGGGCAGGCGAAGCCCGCAACCCAACAAGGCTGGGAAAGGTGTTCCGCCAGACTTGTCCCAGTGGGAGGCGGGTCAGGATACATCCGACACCGGACACCTATTCAAACATCTTCACATCTTCGCCGGGCGACCACGCAGTGGGCACGGAGCGGACGCGGAGGAATGATAATCGAAGACGATGAGACGGAAGGTAACAAACCCTGGCCAGCGAGTCAAACGTTGGGCAGGAAGGCGAGACAGGTCTGGACGTGAAGCGAAACGGTGTCCTCCGGGTTGCTGGCGTAGCCGCCGCCGAGCAGTCCTGCGATGGGGATGTTCCGGGCCCGACATTCCCCCACGACGAAGCGATCTCTCGCGAACAGGCCCTCCGCGGTCATGTCCAGATCGCCGAGCTGGTCGTCTCGGTAGGGGTCCACGCCCGCCTGATATACCACCAGTTCGGGCCGATGTTCGTCCAGGATGCGCGGCAGGTGCTCCCGAAGCAGCCGGAGGTATTCGGCGTCGCCCGTGCCGTTCTCGAGGCCCACGTCGAGTGTGCTGCGCTGTTTCAAGGGGTAGAGCCGTTCCTGGTGCATTGAAAAGGTGAAGACCCTCGGATCCTCGTGGAAAATGAACGCCGTGCCGTTGCCTTGGTGGAGGTCCAGGTCCACCACGGCGGCGCGCTCGATGCGAGCGTCCCGTTGCAGCCGGCGGATGGCGATAGCGATATCGTTGAGATAACAGAAGCCCTCGGCGTGATGCGGGAAGGCATGATGGAAGCCGCCGCCGAGGTTGACCGCGGCGCCCTCCTCGATGGCCTTCCGGCACGCCAGGAGGGTTCCGCCGGCCGCGAGGTAGGCGGAAGCGATGATCTCGGGCGTCAGGGGCAGTTCCGAGGGCAAGGTCAGCGGCGTATGCCGGACGCCGCTCAGGTCCCTGAGGTAGGCCAGGGTGTGGACGAGCCGGGCGTCATCGAACGTAGCGGCCGGAGGCTCGAGCACCTGTCCCACCTGAAGGCGGTGGGACTGGAGCAATCGCTCGCACGTCAGGCGGTATTTCTGAATCTGGAAGACGTGCGGGCCGATGTCCGCCAGATAGCGGGGCGAGTACGCGACGGGCACCATCGGCATCAGGGAAACTCGAGCTCTGCACGCAAGATGCGCTCCGCCTGGACCTGCTGCCGAGCGAGATAGGCCCGGAGCACGTCGCCGCTGGGCGACTCGAACTCGCCGATCATGGCGCCTTCCAGCGTATCCGCTACAAGGCGAACCAGCCTGACCTCCGAGTCCTCACGAAGACGGTCAGCCAGCCTCTTCAGATTCTGGCGGGTCACACAAGCGATGACGTGAACAGTAAGGTATCGGGCCATGAGAAGCGGCTCCTCCACCGGCCTGCGTTGACGTTCCGAGCCGGACGCAATAAGATAAGGGACCTATCCTCAGTAAACGCGTTCAGAAGTGCTGGTGCGCTTCTGAACAGGGATACTAGAGCCTTGACGTTAGGTGGGCAAGCGACGGCTCGCGGGTCGTTTCGCGGCCGCCGTTTTGAATTTCAGATCTCCTGCACCGGGAGGATCGAACATGGCATCTTCTGCAAGTCCTGAAGTTCTCGTGAGCACGGCCTGGGTGGCCGAGCACCTGTCCGATGCGAGAGTTCGGCTCGTGGAGGTGGACGTCGATACGCAGTCCTATGAGGCTGGCCACGTTCGCGGCGCTCTCGCCTGGAACTGGAACAACCAGCTTTGCGATACGCGGCGTCGGGACATCATCGGCAAGGGGGATTTCGAAAACTTGATGGGGGAGTCGGGAATCGCCGCCGATACAACGGTGGTCATTTATGGTGACAACAACAACTGGTTCGCCGCGTGGGCCTTCTGGCAGATGAAAATCTACGGACACCGGGACGTCCGGCTCATGGATGGCGGCCGCAAGAAATGGGAGATGGAACAGCGGGACCTGGTCCAGGAGAAACCGCCGGTCCAGCGTGTGGCCTACAAGGCGAAGGAGCCCGACCTGAGCATTCGGGCCTTCCGGGACGAGGTTTTTCAGGGTCTCGACCAGAAGAACGTCAATCTGGTGGACGTGCGGTCCGCCGACGAGTACACGGGCAAGATCATTGCTCCGCCCGGGCTTCCGGAGACGGCTCAAAGAGCAGGCCACATCCCCGGCGCCGTCAATATCCCCTGGAGCAAGGCGGTCAAAGAAGACGGCTCGTTCCGGTCCGTCGAGGAGCTCCGGGCGCTTTACGAGGCGAAAGGAGTCTCCCGGGACCGTTCGACCATTGCCTATTGCCGAATCGGCGAGCGGTCCTCGCACACGTGGTTTGTGCTCAAGTACCTCCTGGGACACCCGAACGTGAAGAACTACGACGGTTCGTGGACCGAATGGGGCAACCTGGTGGATGCGCCCATCGAACGCTAGAATGTGGTGATCCCTGTGACGACTTCCGTATCCAGCCTGGCCGAGCATCCGACCCTCCAGCTCATCGGGAACACGCCCCTGCTGCGCCTCGATTTCCTCAGAGAGTTGTTCCCGAGGGCGGAGATTTATACCAAGCTCGAATTGTTCAATCCGGGCGGGTCGATCAAGGATAGGCCGGTGCGGCGGATGCTTCTGGAGGCGATTGCCAGCGGGAATCTGACTCGGGAGAAGACCATCCTGGATTCCAGCTCGGGGAACGCTGGCATCGCTTATGCCATGCTCGGAGCGATCCTGGGATACCGGGTGGAACTGGTGGTACCCGGGAATGCGAGCCGGGAGCGCAAGATGCGGCTTCAGGCGCATGGTGCGACCGTCATTTACACGGACCCGATGCTGGGCTATGACGAGGCTCTCCGCGTGGTGCACCAGCGATACGAGCAGAATCCGGAGAGGTACTTTTTTGCGGACCAGTATTCCAACGAGGACAACTGGCGCGCTCACTATGAGACCACCGGCGAGGAAATCCTCCGGCAGACGAACGGCAAATTGACCCACTTCGTCGCCGGCGTGGGCACGGGGGGCACCATCACGGGTGTAGGTCGGCGGCTCAAGGAATACAACGATCACATCGAGGTTTATTGCGTCCTTCCCGAGCGTTTCCCGGGCGTGGAGGGTCTGAAGCCGCTCGGCCGGCCCGAGGACATTGTTCCCAAGATTCTCGACCAGAGCGTCATCGACGCCACGGTGGACGTTCCGGTGGAGCAGACGGCCGAGAAGGTGCATCTCCTGGCTCGGCACGGCCTTTTCATGGGCCAGTCCTCCGGCGCCTTCCTTCACGGCGCGTGCGAGGTGGCCCGGAGATTTCCCGAGGCCCGCATCGTGACCGTCTTCCCGGACCTGGGCGAGCGCTACTTCAGCATGGGTCTCTGGGACTAGTGGACGAGTCCGCAAGTGCAGGTGCACTTGCGGACTCGTCCACGAGAGTATCCCTGTTTATAAATGCTCGTGCACTTCTGAACAGGGATACTGGTTTTGCAGTTCAGAAGTGGTCTCGCACCCTGGAACCGGGGAGCGAGACCGAGACGCCTCACGGCCAGCATCGATGACGAGACGAGGGGTTTCATGGGGGATCCGATTGAAGAAAACGTACGGGAGATGCTCATCGAAGAGGGGGTGAAGGATGCCTACCTCCAGTATGCGATGAGCGTGATCACGGACCGCGCGCTGCCGGACGTCCGTGACGGTCTCAAGCCGTGCCAGCGCCGGATCGTCTATTCCATGCAGGATCTGGGGTTGGGCCCCCGTACCGGCTACCTCAAGACCGCCCGCATCGTCGGTCATTGCATGGGGAATTATCACCCGCACGGCGACGCCCCGATCTATGACACCCTGGTGCGGATGGCCCGGGACTTCAACCTCCGTTACCCGCTCATCGACGGCCAGGGCAATTTCGGATCGCTGGACGGCGATCCGCCCGCGGCCATGCGGTACACGG
Source organism: Planctomycetota bacterium (assembly GCA_016179685.1). Lineage (GTDB taxonomy): Bacteria > Planctomycetota > PUPC01 > JACPCR01 > JACPCR01 > JACPCR01. Next base: position 70,798 of record JACPCR010000060.1, read on the forward strand.
AGGCCCGGAGCACGGCGCTGAACCTGGAGCTGCTAGCGGACATCAAATTGGACACGGTGGATTTCCAGCCGAATTACGACGGGAAGAACACCGAGCCCGCCGTGCTTCCGAGCCGTTTTCCCAACCTCCTCTGCAACGGGTCAGTGGGTATCGCGGTCGGCATGGCCTGCAGCATACCGCCGCACAACTTGAGGGAGATTGCCGACGCGCTCCTGCGGCTCATCGACCAGCCCGAGGTGAGCCTGCCGGAGATCATGGGGATCGTCCGCGGGCCGGACTTCCCCACGGGAGGCCGACTGTGCCGTTCCGAGAGCTTGGTGCAGGGCTATTGCACCGGCCGCGGGGCCGCCGTGGTCCAGGCCCAAGTCCACATCGAGGACCACAAGAGCGGCAAGAAATGCCTCGTGGTCACCGAACTGCCTTACCAGGTCCGGCGCGATACGGTCAAGGAAACCCTCTCGGAACTGGTCAACAACGGGGCCCTGACGGGCATCTCGGACGTGCGGGATGAGTCGGACCGCGACGGTCAGCGTCTCGTCATCGAGCTGAAACGGGGTGAGGACGAGAACGTGGTGCTGAACAATCTTTACCAGCACACGCCGCTCCAGACCGCCTTCAGCATCATCCTCATCGCGCTCGTCAACGGCCGTCCCCAGACGCTGAACCTCAAGCAGATGCTCGAACTGTACCTCGAGCATCGGATCGAGGTCATCCGGAGGCGCACCGCCCATCTGCTTCGGAAGGCCGAGGAGCGGGCCCATGAGCTTGAAGGCCTGAAGATCGCCCTCGCCCAGCTCGATGAGATCATCGAAACGATCAAGGGCTCGACCGATCCGGACGAGGCCCGGCTCAACCTGAAAACGCGGTTCGAGCTGACCGATCGGCAGGCCGGGGCGATCCTGGGCATGCGTCTGCAGCAGCTCACGGGTCTCGAGATCGAGAAGATCGAGAAGGAATACCGCGAACTGATCGAGAGGATCGCCGAGTACCGGTCCATCCTGGAGAACCGCCAGCTTGTCCTCAACCTGATCCGCGAGGACCTTAGGGACCTGCGGGAGAAGTACGGAGACGACCGCCGCACCGAGATCGTAGGCGATTACGTGGAACTGGCCCCGGAGGACCTGATCCCCGAGGAAAACGTCGTCGTGGTCATCAGCCGGGCGGGCTATATCAAACGTGTTCCGGTATCCACCTACCGAAAGCAGAACCGCGGCGGCCTGGGCGTGACGGGTGCGGACATTCGGGAAGGGGATTTCATCCACCATCTGTTCGTTGCGAGGACGCACGACTACATCCTTTTTTTCTCCAACCTGGGGAAAGTGTACTGGCTGAAGGTTTACGACATCCCGAGCCTATCCCGCACCTCCCGCGGCCGCGCCCTGCCCAACATCCTCGATCTGGAGGAAGGGGAGGCGTTCACCTCGATGATGCCCGTCGAGGCGTTCGACGACCGCACCGTGGTCATGGCCACGCGGCAGGGTTACGTGAAGCGCACGCCCCTGGAAAGTTTCAGCCGTCCCATGCGGCGGGGTATCCGGGCCATCAGCCTGGACGAAGGCGACTGCCTGATCGGCGTCGATCTCACCGGCGGGCAGCAGGAGGTCCTCCTGGCCACCGCCGACGGCACGGCCATCCGTTTCCGCGAGAGCGACGTCCGCTGCATGGGCCGCACCGCCCGGGGCGTCAGGGGAATCCGACTCCGGCCCGGCGACCGGGTCATCGACCTGGTGGTGGCCGATCCGGACGCCTCGCTCCTCACCGTATGCGAGAACGGGTTCGGGAAGTGCACCCAGCCCAAGGCCTACCGCGCTCAATCTCGCGGCGGCCAGGGCGTCATCAATATCAAGACGACCGAGCGCAACGGCAAGGTTGTCGGCATGATGGCCGTTCGGGACGAGGATGATTTGATGATGGTGACCCAGGCCGGTATGATTGTGCGCGTTCCGGTCAAGACCATCCGCGTCGTCGGCCGAAACACGCAGGGTGTCCGTCTCATCCGGCTGAAGGAAGGCGACCGTCTCGTCTCGGTGGCCCGGGTCCCCCATGAGGAGCAGGAGGAATTGCCTCCGGAGGCGGTGGGTGCCTCCGCCGAGGGAGCCCCTTCCGGCGGCCCGACGCCGCCCGTGACGGGACCGCAGTCTTCCCCAGGAGAGGAGGGGTCCGGCCAGAGCCCGGAGGAGCCTTCGCGGTGACGGAACAAGAACCAGTTGATTCCGAGACCAGTCTCAAGACCGTCGAGTTCGAGTGCCCGGCCCGTTTCCGAGTCCTCAAGAAGATTGCTACGGGCGGCATGGGTACCGTGTATCTCGCGGAACAGCTCGGGGCTGAAGGCTTCAGCAAGACGGCCGCGATCAAGGTCCTCCGGCCCGATTTCCTGACCCGCAAGACGAATCTGGACCTGTTCATCGGCGAGGCGAAGCTCGTCGCCGACCTCATTCACGAGAATATCCTGCAGGTCTACCAGCTCGAGCAGGTCAAGGGCCAGTACTTCATCGTCATGGAGTACGTCAACGGGAAGAACCTGATCCAGCTTTTGAGCCGGCTCAAGAAGAACAACGAGCTGATCGATCCCGAGATGGGCGCGTTCATCACGAGCCGCGTCTGCCGCGCCCTGCACTACGCCCACACAAAGCGGGACAGGTCAGGCAAGCTCCTCGGCATCGTGCACCGCGACGTGACTCCCTCGAACGTCATCATCGACTGGGGCGGCGTGGTGAAGCTCATGGACTTCGGCATCGCCAAGGCCATCACCATGAGCACGCCGGACGAGCGAAAGGTCCTCATGGGCAAGTGGCCCTATATGTCCCCTGAACAGGTCCGATACGAAGGCACGGACGCCCGGTCCGACGTCTTCGCGCTCGGCCTCGTCATGTACGAAGTCCTCACCGGCTCCCGAATCTACAACGTCAAGACGCGGGAAGACCTCGTGAACAGCATGTTCAACTACCGGATTCGGGACGTGCGCGCCCTCAATGCGAACATCCCGGAGGAGCTGGCCAAAATCTGCATGAAGGCCCTCGCGTTCGACCCGAACGATCGATTTCAGACCGCGCGCGAGATGGGCCAGGCCCTCGAGTACTACATGTACCACGACCGCTACGGGCCCACCAACGAGAAGCTCTCCGACTACCTCGCCCGCCTCTTCCCCGAAGTGAACCGCGACGTCATCCTGTAGCCGAATCGCCGGTGCGCTTCGGAAGGGACCCGAATTTCATAACTTCTCAATAGAAGTGTGGAAGCTTGGCATTCCGGGTCACCCGCCCAGTTTCCAGAGGGCGTAGAGGGCGTGGCCGCCGAGGCTGAGAGCGAACAGGCTGAGGCGCAGAAGCGCCACCGCGGAGAGGCGGGTCTCATAGCGGCCCGAGGCATCGAATTCCAGGCGGCTCGCTACTTCGCCCAGGTAGCGGCAGCGACGCGGCTTGCGGGGAAGATAGAGTATGTCGATCGCCTCGCCGGGCCGGGGCCCGGCGAGGTAAGCGGTCTCCTCCCGGCCCACCATCTTTTCTCCTGCTTCGGTTTCGAACTCGTAGGTGATGTTCCAGCGTTCCGGCCGGCCAGCGGACGTCGACCTCGCTGGCCACGCTTCCAGGACATGGCCCGAAACGAGGCGGCCCCGGCGCACGAGTCGCAGAGCCGTCCCGTCCCGACACAACTGAAAAATGAGCAGGGGCAGAGTCAGGACGGGCAACACCGCCAGCAGGAGGGAACGGCGGTCCATCAGGTTCAGTCGGGTGCCTCGGACCCTGGCCACGGCGGGCCGGTCCGGCAGGTATTCGACCTCCACTTCCCCGGGCTGGTGAGTCAACCCGGTCGAATAGGAAATCCCCTGATAGATGCGGTCCTGAACCTCGTAAGAAAAGGTGTAACGGTAGATGGCGATGCCGCCATCGGAAGCGCGTCCGTTGACAGACCAGCCTGCGGACTCGATGGGCGGGAGGATGCGCCCGCGGGCCGTCTTTGACCGGACGTCGAGCGCCCGGTCGGCCCATGGGCTCGCTCGGAGGGCGAAGGCCCAGACCAGGGCCATGCCGAGTCCGAAGGTGAGGGCAACGGCGACGGTGGGCCAGGGTAGGAGCAGGTCCACCCACGCCCGCAACGGGGGGTTCTGGTCTTGTCCTTGGAGGGTCATCCGGGCTGGTTCACGGCCCACAATGACAGGAAGAAACAAGGGTGAGGAAGCGTTGAACTACGGGGCGGCGGCATCGCCTGAGCTTGCCCCGCCGATGAGGCCCTGGAACTGTTCTGCAATCGGCTTCTCCATCTCCACGCCGCTCACTTCGACCTCGTACTGCTTGCCCGGGGTAACGTCGCGGCACGCCCGCACGGTGCCCCGAAGCGACATCAGCGGCCGGTCCGGACCGGCATCCACGGTCAGAAGGAGGTCCGCTCCCGATGGATAGGGAACCTCGGAAATCAGGAAAAGGGCATTGAGGCCGATGCGGCGGGCTGAGGCCTTGCGAACGAACTGGCCGTGGGACTCGCGGGCCACCACGGTGACCGCTTTGACCAGGTCGAAGGTTTTTTGCTTGGTGCTTCCGGCCTTGGCGAGGTAGGCATTGACTTTGTCGAGGTCCTTTGAGGCGATCTGCTGAAATTCGATTCCGAACCGGTAGGCCCGATTCGGCATCAACTCTTCGACGCGCCGGACGACGCCTCGGGCCTTGACAGGCCTGTTCCCATCGGGCAACTCGATCTCGAGGTCCAGGATGTCGCCTTCCGTGTGCGCAAAGCTGGTGTGGAAGAGGATGCCCCCGGGGCTGATATCGTCGCAAACCGCCATGTGCCTGGCAGCGAAGAATCCTTCTCCCGAGGCCTTGTAGTGGCAGAGGAGGCGCGTCTCGATACGCGCGGCCCTGCGGCGCGCCCCCGCGTCGCTCGCCCTGGCCTGGGTCAGTTTTTCCAGGACCTTCTTGCGGTTGAAGGGCTTGCGAAGGGTGCCCACGATACCGCTCTCTTCGACAGCGTCCTCCAAGTGGTCGCCCTCCGTTGAATACACCGTCAACAAGACCTTGGCTTCGGGATGCGCCCGCTTCAGCTCCGAGAGAAGCGACATTCCGGCACGACCCGTGGACACGGCGCTCATCACGACCACATCCGGATGGTACTCGTCGAAAAGCTGGACCAGGTTCTCCTCGTCAGAGCCCTCGTAGCAGATCGAATAGGCCGTATGGGAGATCGCCTTGCCAAAGGCGAGGCGCTCGCTCGTGATGGGCTCGATGAGCAAGATGGACGTGACCATCGCAACCTCGTTGCACCGCCGCGAATCAGTTCGAGACCAGTATTCCTGTTCAGAAGTGCACCCGCACTGATGAATAGGAATACTAGCCGAAAACCCCAGCGAAATTCAAAGTCATTCCTGTTTAACCACTTGTGAATTTGACCAGTTATGGAATATCGGGTCTTCTTATTTCGCTGGGGTTTCCTATAGTAGATGAGTTCGCAAGTGCGGGTACACTGGCGAACTCATCTACTAGCCGTCCTGAAATTTCAATCGCTCAGCTCGTACACGCGTTCGGAAGTGCGGGTACGCTTCTGAACGCGTGTACTAACCGTGCGTGGAAGCATCCACGGCCATGTCTCGGATCAGGGTGCCCAACTTCTTGCCGGCCTCCGGATCAATGTCCTTGATGCTGACGAGGCTGTCATAGACCATTCCTTTGGTCACCTCGATAGTCTTTTTCACTTCTCCCACCAGGGAAATCTGCTCCTTGACCTTTTCCCCCCACTCGATCTCGATGTCGAGCTCTGAGCCGTCCGGGAAAGGCGACCGGCACGTCAGATAGAAGCTGGAGACACCGAGGTAGTTGGTAAATCCTTTCTTCTTGGCGCCCAGGTAGTCCCCGGCCTTCTTGCAATGCACGACGATGGGCTGGGCCATCTGGAAATAGCCCTCCCCGTGCGTCGTCACCTGAATGACGTAAGTGTCAATCCGATCGAGGTCGACGGGCTCAATCTTCGTGAATTCGACGCCCACGCTGTAGGACTGCCCCTTGAGAATGCTCTTGGCACGGCGAATGACTCCTTCAGCCTTGACGGGCTTCTTCGAATTGGGGAGCTGGATCGCCATCCGCAGGTTGTCACCCTCCGCGTGGGCCACGCTGGTCTTGAGTCCCAGGCCGCCCGTGCTGATGTCCTCCGAGAATCCGATCACCTCCTTGGCAAAGAGTCCCATGATGCCCTTCTGGATCGCTTTGTAGCGCACCATGAGGACTTTTTCCAGCCGGGCGGCTTTGCGCTTGCGAACGCCGGCCGCTCCCCCGGCGCTCTCCTTGACCCGCGCCAGCTTCTCCAGCACTTCTTCGGACTTGAAGGGCTTTCGGATGTAGCCGGCCGCGCCCGATTCCATGGTCTTGGAAACCAGGAAGGCGCCCTTCGTCGGATTAAAGGTCATCAGCACCCTGATGTCGGGGTGGACCTGCTTGAGCTCCTTGAGGAGCTGGAGGCCGCCCTTGCCAGTGGAAACAATCGACATCACCACCAGGTCCGGCCTGTATTTCATGTAAAGATGAGAGACATCATCCGCAGTGGCCGTTTCGTGGCAGATGACGTAATCCGTGTTGGCGATGACCTGCTTGAAATGCAGTCTCTCGGCCGTCACGGGCTCAATGAGTAAGATCGAAGTGGCCATGCGGGGCTCGCTGGATCATCAGGCGTGCAATGCCAAGAAGGCAGGGTCCTGGACGAGCCAGTTTGAAGAAAGTAAATTATCGACATAATGTCGGAGAATTCAAATTTCAACAACTGAACGCAATCTTCGCGGCAGGCTGGACCCGAAGGGGCATCGCCACGCTACGCGAGGGTTCCCGTTGAAGAAGTAAGATTCACCCCATGCCTTCCCGGGTTCCTTTCTTACAACCTTCGGCCTCCCGAAGCCTCTCGTCGCACTGCCAACATGACTTGCAGTGGCGCGGACTCCAGTGGTCCGTCTTCGAGACCGCCTGGGGGCCATGTTTTCTGGCCCGGTCAGCTCGTGGGCTCGCCGCCCTGAGCCTCGGCGTGCCTCCACTCGACTTCCTCGATCGATGGGCGGAGCGAACGGGAACAGTGCCGGAGAAGGTTTCGGACGCTGATTCGCGGGCGCGGGAACAAGTCCTGGAGTATTTGGCCGGAACACGCCGATCCTTCGACCTGGACCTCGACCTTTCTTGCGGAACGGCCTTCCAGCGTTCCGTCTGGCGGGTGCTGGAGACCATCCCATTCGGCGGGACGCGGAGCTACGGCTGGGTGGCGCGGCGTGCGGGCATGCCCGGGGCCGCCCGCGCCGTGGGCCAGGCGAATGCGGCCAACCCACTTCCCATCGTCATTCCCTGCCATCGGGTGATCGCCGCGGGCGGCGCGCTCGGGGGCTATTCGGGCGGCCTCACTTTGAAGCGCCGGCTGCTGGCCCTGGAGGGCGACGCGAACCTTCCGGGATGACCGGGGCCGCCATTTTCTCCCGAAAACGGAAGAGTGTGGCCCAGCGGCGCGTCTCCGACCTCCGTTTCCGCTCGAGGCGGTCGTCCTCGAACTCGAAATCGTCCGACGCGACGATGGGTGACGGCCGCCGGCTCACATTGAGAATCAAGCCTATTAAAACGAGCGACGTGACCAGGGAGGAGCCTCCGTAGCTGACAAACGGGAGCGTCACACCGGTGATGGGCATGAGCCCGATGGTCATGGCCGTGTTGATGAACACCTGTGCGGCCAGGAGAACGGTCGATCCGATGACGAGGATGCGGCCGGAGGGATCGGGCGTGCGATCGGCGACGGCGAAGGCCGAGGCGAAGATCACGAAGAAGAGGAACAGGACGGCGAGCAGGCCGAGGAATCCGGCCTCCTCTCCGATGACGGAGAAGATGAAATCGGTGGTGCGGACCGGCAGGAAGTTAAGGCGGTTCATGCTGCCCTGTTGCCATCCCTGGCCGAGCCAGCCTCCGGAGCCGATGGCGAGCTTGGACTGGATGAGCTGGTAGAGCTCGTCCATGGCGCCCGGCGAATGGATTTCGGACTGGCTGAGGAACGCGGTGATGCGTCGGCGCTGGTAGTCATGAAGAGCGAAGAAGAAGAGGAGCGGGGCGGCGGCGGCGGCCATGCCGAGGATGACGGCGAGGTGGCGCAGCCGCGCGCCGGCGGCGAAGAGGACGGAGAGCAGGATGGGAAGAAAGAGCAGCGCGGTGCCGAGGTCAGGCTGCTTCATGATCAGGACCATGGGCAGCAGGGTCAGGGCAAAGGGCAGGATGAGGCCCGCCCAGCTTCGATAGCTGGACCGAAACCGGAGGTAGCGAGCGAGGCAAAGGATGAGAGCGATTTTCATCAGTTCCGAAGGCTGGAGGAGGAAGAAACCGAGCGGAATCCAGCGGTGCGCCCCGCTGATTTCCGGCACGAGTCGAAACTGCGCGAGGAGAAGGAGGAGAACGAGAAGGCCAATCCCTCCGGCGTAAGCGAGGTAGGCGTTTTCGACGAAGAAGCGGTAATGGGGCATCAGGACCAGGAGCAGGACGCTGCCGCCGATGCCGATCCAGACCATCTGTTTGAAGGCGAGGTCCAAGCGCCGGCCCTCCCCTTCCGGTCCCGTGAGGACGAGGGACCCGCTCCAGATGAAGAGGACGCCGATGGCGAGCAGCGCTGCGGCGCAGAGCAGAATGGGCCAATTCAGATGCCGGCGCGTTGGTGCGGACATCGGCAACCTCTCATGCTGCGTTCTTTCCGGACCGAGGGAACAGCGGCCTACGGGTCGCGGCCGAAGGGGACCGGCCACTGTTCGAGAATCCGGCGGATGATCGGAGCGGCGACGTCGCCCCCATGCTCCTCGGCCTCGGCACCCCGCGAGTTGGGCCGGAGGCCCTCGACGACGACAGCGAAGGCAACGTCCGGATCGTCGGCCGGAGCATATCCGGCGAACCATCCCACGTTGCCATCCGCCGCCCCGGTCTGCGCGGTGCTCGTCTTCCCGGCGATGCGGTAGGGCAGGGAACTGGAGGCCAGGGCGTGATAGGCGGTGCCCGCGGGGCTGTTCGCCACCGCGATCATGCCCCGGCGGATGACGTCGAGGGTCGAGCGAGAGATGGGGAGCTGGCGAGCCGGCCGGTGGGGCACGTCCCTGAGGAAATCCACCGCGCTCCCATCCTCGGCGACGACGCGGTGCACGAATCGGACCGGAAGGAGAATCCCCCCGTTGGCCAGGGCGGCCACCATGCGGACCACCTGCAAGGGATTGACGAGGAGTTGGCCCTGCCCGATGGCCAGGTTGCGGCTGTCGCCAGCGTACCAGGGCTCGCCGAATCGCTCCTCCTTCCAGGCAGGGGAAGGAAGCAGGCCAGCGCTTTCGAAGTTCCGCAGCTCGCTGCCGGGCCGGACGCCGAATTCGAACTCCTGGCCCCATTGGATCAACGCGGAAGGCGGCAAGCGGTCCGCTCCTGTGTAGAAAAAGACGTTGCAGGAGCGTTGGATGGCCTCGGGCAGCGTGAGTTCCCCGTGCCCGTAGCGATGCCAGCAGCGGAAGACGTTCGGCTGGCCAGGGTCGAGCGGGCCGCGGCATCGGATTGTCGTCTCTGCCGTCAGGACCCTCTCCTCCAGAAGAGCCACGCTCGTCACCAGCTTGAAAATGGAACCCAGCGGATAGTAGCTGCTGCACACCCGATTGAGCGTGCAGCCGGACGACTGAAAGAGACGAGCGGCGGTTTCCGCCGAAACGGGCGGCACCAGCTCATTGGGGTCGAAGCGCGGGAAGGAGGCAGCGGCCAGAATCTCGCCCGTCCGGACGTCCATGAACACGGCGGCGCCGGCCGCTCGGTCGAATGCGCGCTCGACCCGTCCTTGAAGCTCGGCGTCCAGACTGAGGAAAACATCGTGGCCGGCCTGCGAGGGGTACTCTCCCAGGACTTCCTGGACCCGATTCCGGGCGTCGCGTTCGACAATCTGTTCGCCGCGTCGGCCCCGAAGCGAATCCTCGAAGGTCGCCTCGATGCCCGTCCGACCCACCAGGTCGTCTGGCTTCAGTTTCTTCCGGGCGAGCGCCCGATGCAGCGCCAGGTAGAAATTCGCACGGGAGGAAGGCGGGGACCCGCGGTCGGCCCAGGCCAGCAGCACGGGATCGTCGGTGTCCCGCAGCCACGATCGGAGCTGCTCGTCGCTGGGCCGGCCGACCGAGCCCACGACCTGTCCGAGAAGAACGCCCTGAGGGTAACGGCGGACCGTGCGGGCCCGGATTTCGATGCCCGGAAACTCCGGATCGAGCGCCCCCATCCGGATCGCCTGCTCCAGTGACAGGTCCTCCTGCAAAGTCAGGGGCGGCGAGGACCGCAATACTCGGGCATCCATTTTCTCTCGAACCTGCGCGAGGGCCGAAGACAAGACCTCCACATCGAGTCCCAGGGACTCGGCGACGTCCCGGGCCAGCCCCTCGGAAGTCGTGGCCGATCGGAAGTCGATCCAGAGGTCCGCGGCCGATCCCGGCCTCTTCCACAATCCCCACCGGCGTTCCGTGCGTGGCTGGAGGGAGACCCCGGGTGGAAGCGGCGGCTTGAATCCGACTGCAGAGAAGGGAATCTTCTCCATCCAGCGAAAACGGAAGCTGCCGAGCGAAACGGAGGCGGCAGCGGAGGCCGGGGCATCCCGCAGCCTGGCCTCCACGAACTCCTTCCGGTAGCGTTCCCAGCGGCCCGCAAGAGAGGCCTCGGGTTGATGCAGAATGGATGCCAGCCGGGCCAGCAGCTCGTCCCGGTCCCGGACCTCACGCAAGACCACCTGGAGGTCGTAGGTGGGCTCGTCGTGGGCCAGAAGAACGCCATGGCGGTCACGGATTTCACCCCGGACCCCTTCGGTGGGGTCCTGCCGAACCCGGCGGTCCTCGGCCAACTCGTGGTAGCGATCCCCGCTGAGGATTTGCAGCTCGAAAAGCCGCACGGGGACGGCCACGAAGCAAAATAGGCCGATGACGGAGAACAGGAGGAACAGGCGCTGCCTATAGAGCACGGCTGAGGTCCCGGACGGGCCGTATGCCCAAGAAGGCACGGAACAGCATGTAGAACGGCATCAGGACAGGGGCTAAAGCGGCGGCAAGAACGGACTCGAGGAGCACCCTCGCAGCGAGGTCGCCCATGGAATCGGGAAGGATGGACCAGGTTTGAACAGCGGCAGCCAACCCGCCAGCGACCAGGGCGGACAGAAAGACGACCAGGGCGCGGGTCAGCGGATGGTCCCGGAAGATTTCGCTCCGGGCCTTTCGGACGGCAACGCCGACGAGGGTGAACGAGGCGGCGTGGAGTCCGAGCGGGCCGGAGGAAAAGATGTCCTTGAGGAGACCGAGCGCCCAGTAGCGGGTGGGCCACTCGTCCTCTTCGCCGTGGAGCGCCAGGAAAACCGAGAGGATGAACAGAACGTCGGGACGGACCCCGGCCAGGGCCCAGGGTGACCACAGGCACGCTTGAATCCAGACGGAGAGAAGGGCGAGGAAGCCCAGGGTGAGATAAGGCATGGAGCGGGACCGGCGACGCGGGTGGATGCCGGCGGATACGCCGCAGCGGAGGCTCAGGAAGACGTGGAGGGACCCGTGCAAGGATCGCACGGGCGGCAGGGCAGGATAGACAATCTCGGGAAAACAATTATAAGCGCTTTTTCGGTCCCGGAGCAAGTGGGTAGAAGAAAGGGGTTTCTGTTATCATCATGAAATCCGCTGCGCCCTTCGGGCTACGCGGATTTCAGAGCCAAGGTTGGCCCGGCTTCGCCGGGCCAACCTTGGGGGCTAAACGGAAGCCTCTGAAAAGTTTTTTCAAGGTTGGTGCCCTACCACGGATTTCATCCTCAACCGAAGAAGGGTATCCCCACGGATTCTCCCGTGGGGATACCCTTTCCCGGCCCCGTCCCCATGGGAGGGATCCTGCCAAAGTCCCTCCCAACGTGATTCTCCCATAGTCCCAACGTCCCAGCGGAATCCCTATGGGGGGCTCCCTCCGGGAGGACAAGTGTGGAGGGAGTGAAAACCGCTGATGGAAAAACAAAGCACACGATCATGACGCAAACTTTCACCAGTAAGTCTTTACAACTTCCTGATCGACCGGAGGTGCCCGTTCCATACCGGCAACGGCTGGCGGAAGACTTCGAACGATACCGCGTCGAACCACTGCCGCAGGCCATCGAGGCGTTCCTTCTCGAACGTTATGGCCTGGATGTGGGGACGCGGTATGCGGATTGGCCATTGAAGAATCCCTTCGGGAAGGCCTCGGGTCAGCTTTCCAACAAGCTGTACCAGGTGAAAGCGGACGCGGAGACGGGACTGGGATTCGTGATCCTGAAGACCGTGATCGCGCAGGATGCCAAAGGGGATCAGAGCATGGCGGCCTGGGCGATCATGGAAACGCTCATGCAGGCCGAGCCGATCGTGGGAAAGACAGGAATGAAGGGATGGACGGTATCGTGGAAGGGCCGGGGCTGGTACGAGTCGTTTCAGGCCTATCTCGACTTCTTCGAAGCGTCTCTGAAGGAGGCGCGTGCCCACCACCTCCTGGTGATTCCCTCGTGCAAATACCATCTGCCGATGCCGGGCGAGGAGGCCTGGCGGACCGAGGAGTATGCTTACACGACGGACCAGCTTTGCCGGGTGTGGGAACGGGCGGGCCCTGGGGGGCCGATGCCCATCGAGAAGGATTTCAGCCCGACGCTGGCGGGATCGGACCGCGCGCGCCAGAAGGAGAAGGTGCTCGAGTGGCTGCGGCGCGTGCCGAAGATGATCCAATCGAGCGTGACGCCTGGCCGCGTCAAGGTCGGCCTGAAAATCATGAACGCGGTCTTCGAGGACGAGTTCCAGCTCGAAATGCTGAAGGCGACGATCGACGAGTCGGAGGACGGCGTGGGGCCGGACTGGCTGATCTATGCGAACCGGCTGTTCGACCCAGCACGGGAGTTCCAGGGGAAGAAGGGGATCGCGGTAGGGGGGCCGGACCTTTCGGACCGCAACCTGTGGGCGCTGGGCGAGTTGCGCCGACGCGAGGCCCAGGGGGCGTTCCGCCGGCCCGTGCCCCCGATCAGCGGAACGGGCGACATCGGGACGGGGCGCATGGCCGTGCAATATGCCCTCCGAGGCGTGGAGAACTTCCAGATGCACACGCTGTTCCAGCTCCCCCACACGGAATACCCCCGGCGGGCCGGCAGCCGCAACGAAAAAGTGATGCACCGGCTGTTCTTCGACCCCGAGACGGGGCTGATTGCCTGGCTGCTGCACCTCGGGCATGCGCTGGGGATCGTGGGGCCGGACGGGATCACGCATTTCCGCGACGTGGTGGATTGGCATCGGGGCCCCGGCCGGGAGTTCTTCCAAGAGTAGATCGTTTGGAAATTGAAATCCGCTGCGCCCTTCGGACTCGCGGATTTCAGAGCCAGCGGTTGGCCCGGCTTCGCCGGCCCAACCGCTGGAGGGGAAGCAGAGGTCTCGAACTCAAATTTTCAACTTTTTATTTTATCTTCAATCATCTCGATTGATATCGAATCGTGGGAACATTCTTGCGCTGGTCTCAGGGTTGCTGATCGGACTGCCTCCCTGCACAGGACAAGCGCCGAATGACGCCGCTCCCTCGGAGTCACCCCGTGAATCCGAGATATCCCGGCTTGCCTCCTTCAAGCCCATCCCATTCCAGGACTACAAAAAAAACGATCTGATCCTGGATTGGTATGCCGTACCGGTGACGGAAGGCAAGGGAATGTTCAACCCGGTTTTTCTTCCGTTCTGGTACGTGGCTCGCGCCGGTGAGGCGAGGCCCATGCAGGACCAGATTTTTCCAGCCCTTCTTGCGTACAAATTTGATTTCGTGCCGGACAACTATAACTCTCGACATCCCCTCTTCATATTTCCAAGGGAGAAGGTCTTGGGGGCCCCCTGGCGCTGGCCCACCGCATGGGAGATTTCGGCCTACGTGCGGCGATGGATGGCAACGGTGGCCATCGGCGGCAGGCTCGTGCAGGATGGCGACCAGTATGGAGGGGCGATGTCCGTTTATGACGACGGCGGGCAAGAGATTCTTCACAAAGAATACGAGATTCGTTACGGCTACTTCGCTTTGATGGGCCAGATGGTCCGGGACTGGATGGCTTATCGTGGCCAACCCTGTTCGGAAGGCCTGGCGCAGGAACTGGACCATCTGATGTGTTCCAGCCCGAAGGCCGTGGACATGCTCGCTGACATATTGAAAGTGCCGGACAGGGGTCCCGCTCACTGGGCCATTTACGAGAGAATCCTGGAGATGGCCCCCGAGTTTGGCGAGGTCCGTTTCTGGTATGCCAACCAGCGAGGCTGGGTGGACGGAAAGAATGCCTGGTCCAACGAGAACAAGGGTCTGGCCCTTATGGACCATATCGTAATCGGTTCCCTTTGGGAATTTGAGATGGCTTCGTGCATGGACCCAAATGCGGGAGCTGCTTACCAGAGAGCTGTCCAAAGAATGAGAGAGATTGCGCCGGATAACGTCCGGTTGCTTTACTCTGATCTGCGCAATTTCAAGCCAAGCGAGACGATGCTCCCGGAATTCGACGGGTATCTGCCCGCGGCAGCCAGGTACCCATGCTTCTATCCGTTCCTGAACCAGTTGGCGTATGAATACAGGAAACGCCACATCATTGAGAAAAGCTTGCCCCTCCATCTGAGCGCCACTCGATCGGGCTTCCTCCCTGGCGCAGGCGGGTTTGAATTCGATTGGATGGGGATGGCCTACGGGTTCGCCCAGATCGGCAACCTGAGCCACGCCCGCTGGTGTGCGAATGCGGGTCTGAATGACCACGGTGGAGGCGATGCCCGCCAGTTACTTTTGGAAATCCTTGCGATTTGCCTCCGCGAGCATGGTTATTTCTGGGAAGCGAGGTCCACTTGGCGCGAGCTCTGGAAGTCCTTTGGTGACACGGCGGCCGCCGCCCAGTTCATTTTGACCTCCTACGAAGGAGGGCGTCCTGACCCGTTCTTTGAGAAGGGATTTGAGAAGGCCCTGCGGGAGACCTGTTGGTGGCCGTTGATCGAGGCCCGGCGGGCCATCGCCGGGGGCGATTTCACACGGGCTCTTGCCATTCCTCCCGCTGACCTGGACCTCGCGAACCAGCGCCGGGCCAAGGATTTGTGGGAAAAAACAAATCTATTCGATCTCCGGCTGGAGACCTGCCTGGTACGGGCGGATGCGGCTCTCTTAGCTGGGAATTCTTCGCTGGCTCAAGCAGAGGCAGGGAAGGCGTGCCGTGTATCTCCTTGGTCTCTCCGGGCCGTGCGACTGCTTCTGCAAGCCGAGCGGGAAAACCCAGCGGCTCAGACAGAATTCCTCGAGGTGAGTGACTTCATGCACCGGGACCGTGACCCTGTGGAGGAATATGCCAGGGCATCCGAGGCGGCTCATAGGCGGCCGGCTGAGACCAGTGCACGCGAGCTCATCGAATCGGCTGCACAGCTCCGGGGCGACAAATGGATTCGCTTTTGGCATTCGCGCAGACCGTGGTCCGTCGAATTTCAAGCGCTGTCCCTCGCGCGGTGGAAGAATCTCGATCTCGCCATGAACCTTTACACCAGTTACGCGGACGCGGTTCAGGAACTGAGCGATTCGCAGGATGTCTACACCCGAGTCTTCTTGCGCAAGCTCCTACGATTGGCCCGCGAGGATGAACGGAAGCGCTGGCTCCTGAAACTCGACGCTCGTCCTTCTGGACCCTCCTGGTATTTCAGGGAACAGGGGCGGTCGTTGTTCCTCCAGCGAAGATACCCTGAAGCCTTGGACTTATTCCACAAAGCCAGGCGTTCCGCGAAATCCGATGATCCGAGCATCTTCTACTGGCTGGGTTACGCCTGTCACCAACTTGGAGAGGACACCCGGGCCATCGAGTATCTTGAGAGATCCATAGAGATCGACCCTCAATCAGCATGGTCGCACCATTATCTAGGCGCTTCGCTGTGCCGCACGGGCCATCATCTCCAGGCTCTTGAGGCCTTCCTGCAATGTGCGGAAAAAGACGGCCATCGGATGGTCAACTGCCTGCACGAGGACGTGGCCCACGTGTGGAAGGAGCTCGCGGCAAGGAATCCGAGCGAGGAGGACATCCGCCGCGCCGCAGGCTTGGTGGAAAATATTCTCCAATCGGGAGTCCCCAACGCGGATTACTGGAGAGTACTGGGAGAGTGCTCCCAGCGGTTGGGAGAGAATGAGAAGGCGGAGCAATGCTTCAGCAAGGCGGAAGAGATGAAGCGATTGGCACTTCCGTTCAGCCGACCCGGGCCGCCGGGCCCGGACGATCATCGCTGGCGACGCTGAAGCGCCCGAATCACTGTTCAGAAATTCCTCCAAGCATTTCTGCCCCGCGGGGCATATACTCAGCGCGCCGGCCCAACCCGTCCCGCATCTGGGAACGCCGGCCCGAGTGAAATCCGCGTAGCCCGAAGGGTGCAGCGGATTTCATGACCCGACTTCGAGAGCCACCGTCATGAACGCCAGCAAGAATGGCAAGACCGACGCCGCGGTTTCGCGGCCCGTACTGAACTTTCACGTATCGCCGGAGGGACGCGACACCTGGAGCGGATGCAAGCCGCAGCCGGACGCCGCGGGCAGAGACGGTCCCTTCGCCACGCCCGAGCGCGCCCGCGATGCCGTGCGGGCCATCCGCCTCAGCGGCGGGCTGCCGCCCGGAGGCCTCGCCGTCTCCTTTCACGGTGGAGTTTATGAACGTTCCGCATCCTTCGTGCTCGGCCCGGAGGATTCCGGAACACCCGCCTGCCCCATCGTCTATCGCGCCCACCCGGGCGAGGATGTCCGCTGGTCCGGCGGCCGTGAAATCGCCGGCTTCCGGCGCGTCGAGAATCCTGAAATCCTCCGCCGACTCGATCCGGCGGCTCGGGGCGCGGTGTGGCAGGCCGAGTTGAAGTCCCAGGGCATCACTTCGTTCGGCAGCCTGAGCCCTCGCGGCTTCGGCCGGCCCACGCAGCCCGCAGCCCTCGAACTGTTCTTCCGCGACCAGCCCATGACCCTCGCCCGGTGGCCGAACCGCGGCTTCGTCTCCATTGCCTCGGTCCCCGGCCCGCAGGGCGACTGGTCCGCCGGCGGGAGCAAGGAAGGAAAGTTCTCCTACTCCGGCGACCGGCCGAAGCGCTGGTCACGGCTCGACGACGTCTGGTTGCACGGCTACTGGTGCTACGACTGGGCGGACACTTATGAGAAGGTGAAGACCCTGGACACGGCGGCGCGGGAAATCCACACGGTCGAGCCACATGGCGCTTACGGCTACCGGTCGGGCCAGCGCTTCTATTTTCTGAACCTGCTGGAGGAGCTGGACGAGCCGGGCGAGTGGTATCTGGACCGGGAGTCGGGCGTGCTTTATTTCTGGCCGCCGGGCGAAATCGCCGGGGGACGGGCCGTGGTGTCGGTGCTCGAACAGCCCCTCATCGTTCTCGAAAACGCGTCCCATGTGGCGGTGGAAGGACTGACTCTCGAGTGCGGGCGCGGGTGCGGCGTCCGCATCCAAAGCGGAGAAGAAAATCGAATCATCGGCTGCACCCTGCGCAACTTCGGCAACGAGGCCGTCGTCATCAGGGACGGCCGCCGGCATGCGGTCGCCGGGTGCGACATCACGGGCACGGGCGACGGCGGCGTGCGCCTCAGCGGGGGCGATCGCAAGACGCTCGAGCCGGGCGCTCACGTGGTCCACAACAACCACATCCACCATTTTGCACGGTGGTGTCGCTGCTACTTTACGGCGGTGCTGGCCGAGGGGGTGGGCCACCGCATCTCGAACAACCTGATTCACGACGCGCCGCACTGTGCCATCCTTTTTGGCGGCAACGAGCACCTCATCGAGTTCAACGAGATTTTCAGCGTGTGCCAGGAGACCGGCGACGTCGGCGCGATCTACACGGGGCGGGACTACACCTGGCGCGGCAACGTCATCCGGCACAATTTTATCCACCATACCGGCGGCGTCGGCATGGGCTCGAACGCGGTCTATCTCGACGACTGTGTCAGCGGGCACACGCTCTTCGGGAACATCTTCTACAGGACGCCACGGGCCGCCTTTATCGGAGGTGGACGGGATACGCTGGTCGCGAACAACCTCTTTGTCGAGTGCGATCCAGCGGTCTGGGTCGACGGCCGAGGCACGGACCCCCATCCCGTCTGGCAGGACATGGTTTATAAGACCATGAAGGAGCGGCTTGACGCGGTGAATTACCGGCAGCCGCCTTATAGCACGCGGTATCCGCGGTTGGCGGACCTGAACCGTTATTTCGAGGAGAAGAAAGGCGTTCCGCCGGAAGGCAACGTGATCATCCGCAACGTCTGCATAGGCGGGACATGGCTCAAGACGGGCTGGCGCGTGACGCCGGAAATCCTCGATATTCGGGACAACGTGGTGGATGCTGACCCGAGATGGGTCGACGCGGCGAACGGGGACTTCCAGCTCCGGGCGGGCTCGCCCGCGGAAAAGATGGGTTTCCAGCGTATCCCGGTCGAGTGCATCGGCCTGTTCCGTGACGAGTCTCGCAGGGGCCGGGAGCTGGTGCACAGCCATCTCGAGCTGGTCCGTACCTCGCCGCCGGACGGCGGCGGGAGAACCGCATCCCTTATGCGTCTCATCTTGCGAAACGTTGGAGACCTCCCCGCTTCAGGCGAGATGGAGATGAACGTCGAGCCCGGTGGCGCGGCCAGCCTGTCCGGCTGCGGCCGCCTGTCCTTCAGCCTTCGGCCCGGTGAGGCCACAACGCACGAGATGACGCTGACCGGGGCGTCCGGCATCTTCCTTCTCTACGCCCATGCCGTCGCCGGGACCGTCCGGCCCTCTCTCGTGCAAGCCGTCATCGAATGGGCGGTGACCCGCTTGGGAGCGCTCAAAGACCCGGGCGAGGTCGCCGGCGCCCTCGCTCCTGTGGCGGGTCGGGCCGTGGCTTTCGAGGACGCCATCCTGGCGGAGCTGCGTTTCGCCGTGGCCGGCGAGTGCCTCGCGCTGCACGCCCGGGTGTTCGACCGCCAGAGAGTGCAGAGCCCGAAGCCCTGGGAAGGATCGTGCATCGAGCTGTTCGGCTCGATCCAGGAGTCACGCGCCATCGGACAGGTGTTTTTGCTGCCCCGCACGCCTCAGGAGCCTGCCCGGGCGCTCCGGCAGTCGGGCGACCGCCAGGTACCGGCTGAGGGAATCCGACTTGAAACCTCGGACGTGCCGGGCGGCTACGAGATGCGGGCGCTGGTCCCCCTGACGCTGCTTGCGGTGACGCCGGCATGCGGCCGGTTTCTCCTCGAGGCGGCGGTGAGCGCCGCGCCGTGCGCCGAGCGCAGCTTCCTCCGAGGCACCCTCTTCGGCAGCACCAGCGCCTACAATAACACCAGCCGATACGGTAGAGTGGTGCTGACATCCGGCACATGAAACCTTTTCCAGCCTTGTTGGATTTCCGGTATCGTCTGTTTTCAGAGGAGCGCGGTTTACGAAGCTTGCGGGCACGCTTCGTTGTGGCAAGGAGAAACAAGGACTCGACTGCGCGTTCGGCAGACAGGTTCCTCAGCGCTCTGAGAGCGCTGCCACGCCGAAGGCTCACTCACGCGTTGGGAAGACGGGTAGGCTGTATCCCGAACTTGTCCCCATGGGAGGGAGCCCGCTGCGAGGCTGCAACCGAAACTTGTCCCTCCCGGAGGGATCCTTCCATAGGGATGCCGTTGGGACGTTGGGACATGGGAGGGAGCCCGCTGGGAGGCTGTAGGCCGGAACAACGAGTGCGCGGGGACATGGGGAAAGTGTTCAATCATCAGTCTTCAGTGATCGGAAACTTCAGCCTCTCACCGGGCTCCCTCCGGGATTCAGCCTCCCATGGGGACAAGTTCAGCCTATCTGGGACACGTCATGCGTGAGGCTCAGAATGCCCTCGAAAAGCTCAAAACCGAAAAAGTCGCAACCCCCTCGCTCACTGGAACTTAGCGGGGTTGCTTGTAGCTTCTCAATAAGTTCGGGGAGATGGACCCGCCCGATTTCATCATCGATCATGATTCAGCACTTCACAAGTTTTCGTAGCGAAGCGCGCCAGCGCATCGGCGAAGCCCGGAATCGAGAATCCCTCCCAGGGGGATAAACTTGGGAAGGCTTCGTCTGCGTTCGCGGCGTGTCAGCCCCGAATTCCGTAGCGAAGCGCGTCAGCGCTTCGTCTGGGCACCCAAATCTCATCTCTCGGACGGAACGCTGGCGCGTTCCGCTACGGAATTCATACCTCATGGCCTTGACCTGATCGTCCTCCCCGAACTTATTGAGATGACGCGGTTGTTTCTCAGGAGTAACACCATGCCCGTCGTCCGAACCAGTGAGAAAGCGCTCCATGCCGGCAATCGGCCCGAGTGGTGTCAGGTCACCAGCGCGGGAGTCTTCCGAGTGCGCAGGGAGGGCGGCCGATTCGACTGCCATTACCATGACTTCCCGGAGTACTGGCTCGTTTTCAAGGGCAAGGCGAAGGTCATGAGTGAGGGGAAGGCTTACTACGTCAAGCCCGGTGATATTGTGTGCACGAACGCGGGCGACGAGCATGACGTGTTGGAGGTTTACGAGGACCTCGAGGCCTTCTGGTTCGAGGACCCCCTCCCTCCGGGCGGCCGGACCGGCCATCTCCACCGCGACGCGGAAAAGGCCAAGGGGCATCCCGTGCCCGCCAGGCCTCTGCCGCCGGATTTCCCGGTCTAGTACAGGCGGAGGGAAGTGCGGGTGCACTTCCTTCTGTCGAGAGGTATTCGAAAAGGTTCTCTTCTTCCTGGTTTTCCCCTCGCCGTTCCTTCGCGTCCTCTGCGGTGAGTATCTGCGGATTTCATCAGGAGCCTTCCGCACGGGAGAAGGAGTGGCGCGGCCATCCGCCCAAGGATAAGATGCCGTGGGAGACGTGCACGGGAGACCCGCCATGAGGAAAGCCGTGATTCAAGCGCCAGAAATCCATTGTCCCGAGTCTGACGGGAGGCCCATGGCCGAGACGGACCCGCACCGGGAAAACATGACGGCCCCGCTGCACGCCCTGAAACAATATTTTCGGAGTGAACCAGAAGTGTACGAGGCCGGGAATCTCCTGCTGTACTACGAAGAGGGCAATCTCAAGGCCTCGTGCGCCCCGGATGTCTTCGTGGTTCGCGGGGTGTCGAAGGCGCTGCGGCGAACCTACCAGGTGTGAAAGGAGGGGAAGGGGCCGGACCTGGTCATCGAGGTGACGTCGAAGAAAACGAAGTGGGAGGACCAAACGAAGAAGAAGAGGGTTTACGCGGGCCTACCCGGACCTGAAGATTCTGATCGAGTGGGGCGATTCGCTCTATGTCGTGCCGCTGCTCCGGGCCGGTTTCCCCGGGAAGCTCATCGACGGATCGGGCCTCGACAACGCGGGTTTCGAGCGCCTGCCTGAGGAGCAGCTTCACCATATTAGCTTGCACCGGCTGTACATCCTGAGAAAGGAATTCGAGAAGGCCGGAGTGCCAATCCCTTTCTCTATTACGTGGAAGGCCCTTTCATTCCTACCCTGACGGACCGGCTCGACCGGGCGAACTTCGACGGCTGGCGCTACTTGCGGTTCGAATTGCCGGGCCACACCGGCACTGACCACTATCGGCGGCACGGCACAAGCTGGTGGCGGTCCGACGGCGGTGACGGCATCGTGGACCTGCCGCTGGCCATCGAGCGCCTCATCGTGGAGCAGCGAAGCCACGTCCTCTATGTGAATGATGTGCAGCCGGTCGCCGACCCCACCGTCGCTTTCGGCAGGCTCTACGCCGAATACGCGAGGCCCGAGGACGCGACCCCGGAAGCGATTCGCATCAGCCGCCTTCGCATGCCGATGCCGGTTCAGCCACCCGATCTTCCGAATGCAAGAAGACAAGGTCATCGTGAAGCTCTTCCGGGAGCGCCCTGACCCATGCCGGAGGAGCCGGCATGGATAAGACCACCTATCCGTGGCGCGGCCTGTTCGTGGGGGCCGGGTTGTGCGCTGCCCTAGCGGCCATCGAGCCCCACGTCAAGATGCGGCTGCACACCAACGGCCTCTGCACGGACTACATCAACGCCGGGGCCGTGTTGTTCCTGTTCCTTCTGGCGCTGGCGCTCGGCCCACTCCGCGCCCTGACGGGCCGGAAATGGCTCGACGTGCCGGACCTCGCGGTCGTCTTCGCCATGCTCGCCGTGGCGTGCACGATCCCCTCCCACGGCCTTCTCGCACCCCTGCTCACGCTAGTCACCGGCGCGAGTTACTATGCCACGCCCCATAACCACTTCGAAGAGTGGATTCTCCAGCGCCTGCCCGACTGGTTGCTCGTGCGCGGCGAGGCGGCCAGGTTCTTCTACGAGAAGCTGCCGCCGAGCGAGCCCTTCCCCGTGTCGGCCTGGATTCAGCCGGCCATCGCCTGGACTATCCTCATCGCCGCTGTATTCCTTGCTCAGATTTCCCTCGCGGCGCTCTTCTATGAGCCGTGGGCGAGACACGAACGGCTCGCCTTCCCGCTCGTCCGACTCCCCGCGGAGATGGTTCGGTCGGCAGAGGACCGGGGAAGCCGCAGGCCTGGCCACCTCCTCCGCGATCCGATCTTCTGGGCCGGGGTCGCGCTCACTTTCTTCATCGCCGGAAGCCGCGGCCTGGCGTTTTACCACCCCGAGACGCCCACCCTCCCAAAAATCTCCTCATGGCTTGCCTTTTTCAATGGCACGACCCGGATACTCGTCACCTTCAGCTTCGTTATCGTGGGTTTCAGCTATCTCCTCAACACTCGTGTCCTCCTGAGCATCTGGTTCTTCCACCTCCTCATGAAGGTGGTATCCGGAGCGCTCATCCTCCACGGCGTTGCGCTCGAGGGCGAGAACGAGCCCTGGGGCGGTTCGACGCTGCTGGCGACCCACCTCAACGGAGGGTCGATGATCGCGCTCGTGCTCTTTGGAGTTTGGACCGCGCGGGAGCATCTGGCCCGCGTGCTCCGTGATGCCTGGCGCGGCGGAGGCGCCCATGGCCCTCGCTGGGCCTGCGCCGGCCTCGCGGCAGGCCTCGCCGTAACGACGGGCTGGCTGGCGGCGGCGGGCGTGCCGCTGGCCGTAGCGCCCCTGGCCGTCGCCCTCGCCTTCATCACCCTGATCGGCATGACACGGATCGTCGCCCAGGCCGGAGTGGGATTCATGTGCGGCGGGATGCCGCCCGCCGTGCAAGTCGCTTCGCTCCTCGGCACACAGCCGCTGGGCGAACGCGGCATCCCGGCTCTCGCCAGCCTCTACTCCTGGTCCTTCGAGTGCCGAACCACGGTCATGGCCTCCGCCACCGGGTCCTTCCGGCTCTTCGACCTGACCCGAACGGGCCGCGTCGTCCTGCCCCTCGCGGCCGCCATCGCCATCACCTTGTCGGTCAGTTCCCTCTGCATGGTCCGGATGGCCTACCGCGAAGGCGGCTCGAATCTCCGGCCCAACTGGTTTCGGGACTTCGCACATGTTCCCTGGGACATCGCGGTGCGGAAAATCCGGTCGCCGATTACCGCGGAGATGGCAGGCGAGCGCCGGGTGACCCTGGCGGCCGGGGCATCGGTGATGGGCGTGCTGATCCTGCTCACGCAGAGGTGGTCCGGCTTCCCCCTGCACTATATCGGTTTCCCTATTGCCGACATTTGGATGATGAACGGCATCTGGGCCAGCGTGTTGGTCGCCTGGGCCGCTAAGGTCATCGTCCTCCGCTACGGCGGCGCCCGGGCCTACACGCGGAGCATCGCCTTCGCCCTCGGCCTCATCCTGGGCCAAATCCTCGCCGCCGCCGCCTTCATGGCCGCGGATAGCGTCACCGGCCGAGTCGGCCACTTCATGGATGTCGGGCTGGGCTAATTTCGCGGGTTAGAGTCTTAGGGTGTCACTTCTCCGCCGCGTGCGCGCGAAGCGGGCACAGGGAAGTTGAATGGTGTCAGGTGTCGGGTGTCAGTTGATTCATGAGCCCTGAACCCTGACACCTTTTGCACCCTGTCCGGTTGCGGGTTTCGCCTGCCTTAAGAAGTACGGAAGCACTTCCGAACCGGAAAATTACGGCATATGAGACATGAAATTAACGGCGATCACCGCCTTGGGGAAGCCGGGACCGGTCCAACTGAATTCGAAGAAATGGGTTGCCGCGCCTTCGAAAAAGTAGAACTCCACCGCATGCCTGCCAGGCGTGGCCAAGACGAAGGGGTAATCGGTCGGGCCCGCCGTGGGGCCCCGGCGCTCGCCCACGCTCACGACACCGTCCTCGTTGTCGTCCACGCCGAAGCCCCCGCTGTTGTCACAGCGGACGGAGATGGTCCAGGCGCCTGCCGAAGGAAAATCCAGAAAGCCTTCCCAACGGCCCATGACGTTGTCCGGCTCGTTTGCAGTGCTCAAGTCCCAGTCCGCGATGGCATTGACGGCAGGCGTGATGGGGTCGTACGTGCCCCGGGGCAAAAAACCGAGCCCGTCCTCGTACTGCCGCGCCAGGTTCTCCGACCAGACCAACTCGACGGCGGGATATCCGGCAGGGGCGGGATTATACCCGCCGACATTCCACCAGCGCGAGAGCAGACCGGGCATGTATTTCGGCTGTTTGGCCGAGCCTCCGCTCAAGTCCTGCGACCCGTTCGAAAGGGCATAGACGGCGCCTTTCGATTTTCCGCTGGCGTGCCGCTTGGCAATATCATTGGCCACGACGACCACCGATCGGCTTGCAGCCATCCGATTGAAGCCGATATAGGAGCTGGCAAGCTGGTAGGAGCTTTTATAACCTGTTGTGATATAACGAGTTGACTGAGGATCGCCGCTCACGGGGCAGATAAAATCCTTCGCTCCGTTGGCCACTCCTTGCACAAACGGTGACTCCCCGAATACGGGCAGCATGAAGAGCGAAGGGTACTGATGGCCGTTGGGCGGAGTCCAGCCTCCCCAGTTATTGGAATAGGTCTCCACCGCCTGGGCGATGCTTTTCACCTTGCTGCTGCATTCAAGAAGCTTCGATTTCGCGCTCATCACTTCCATGCCCTTGACAATGAGCGCGGAGAAGAGCCCGATGATCAGGGCCACCGCGAGGAATTCGACCAAAGTGAAGCCGCCAACTTTCCTTGTTTGAAAGGGTGCAGCACCTTTCGAACGCCGGGAATAAGGGGACGCCGCGGCTAGAGTAGGCATCCAGGAGATGCGAGTTTCGGTCATGCTTGAGTGCTCAGGGGTTCTGATTTCAACTCATCCCAGGAGGAGAGGGTTCATGGCACGAAGAACAACTGCGCGGCCGACAGGGGCACGTTGCGGAACTCCGGGTCCGCGACGCCAGCGTTTTTTTTGATCCAGGTGATGCCCCAGGCGCCGTTCCAGTCCGTGCCTTGCACGATCAACTTGAACGGGTAATAAAGATTTTCGTTCCCCGCGGCGATGGTCCTCACCTCGGGGTTGTTGGGAGCGTTGACCTTTGCTCCGGCAATCTGCGCGCCGCCACCGAAGCCCGGGTCGGCGATGGGGATGCTAAAGCCTGCATTCTCAATATAGACGACCATCACACCGCCGTCTGCCCCCGCGGAAATCACGGGATAGATTTCATAGTCTCCGGGGCCAGGGTATCTCAGGTAACCATCCCAGCGGAAAGTAAAATTTCGAGGAAATCGCACGAGAACCGAGCCATCTCCGGCAACACCGCTGACCTTGCTGAAGCCGGCGAGGCCACGCTGGTAGGACAGATTCCACTCATTACCTGGGGCCGAGTTGGGCGGCACGCGGAGATTGTCCAAGAAGGTGCACCAGTAGGCGTCGCCAACCATCAGGTCTCTGCCCCAGGTCGCTTGGTAGAGCATGTTGGTCAGCCGTGATTCGGGCAGGGTGTTATAACCCGCTGGCGGCGGGTTGTTCCAGGCTCGCATCATGAGCCCCTGGAGCACCGGAGTCTCCGCATCCGCGCCCAGGGAGCCATGCAAGTCCACAAAAACGTAATGAGACAAGTACACGTCGCCTTTCAGCCGGTGACGGCGTCCGCGCTCAGCCACTGCCACGTTCCGGCTCGCCTCCAGGCTCAAGTTGAGCAAATTGGCCCCCTGCAAGGAGGTGGCAATCATGTAACTCTGCGGAATCCCGTGCTTGTTCTTGGGCGGTGAGGCCTCGAGCCCGCACCGTAACTCTTTGATTCTCGAGGCGTCCATCTCCGACGCGTTCGCGGGGTTGGTTGCTGGGTCGTACCAGGGCGCTGGGTCGCCCCCGTACCCCGTTTCCGTATTCAGTTTGTAGCCCATTTCCTTGACCACGTAAGTATCCGCATCGGGAGGAAGCATCCCCTCCCACGACACCGTGTAATTGATGACGGTCGCGGCGATGGCACGTGCTCTGGCCTGGCAGTCCATGGCCTTTGCCCGCGCTTGCGCGTTCAGGACCATGGGGACGGTCAGCGCCGTAAGAAAGGTGATGATACTGACGACCACCAAGACCTCGATCAGCGTAAAGCCTTTTCTATAAGCAAGTTGCGCTTTTCTCATCCGCGGTCTCCGCCATGCTTCCAGCAAAGTCATCCCCGCAATAGCTGCAAACCTCCAAAACTGGAAATACTCTTCTTTTGATTATAGACACTTAAGACAAATCGTCCAAGCGCGTTCTCGCCTTTCTGACCCGGTTGGGTTGCGGGTATATAACTACTTTGCGAAACCCATATTTCGCCCCTACAGGGCTCAAATCATCATTTTTATCGCTTTACCCAGTTTACCCAGGCTATGAAGCGGCAACTCGCTGATTTCACTACGTTTTTACGCGGATATCACCCGCCTTGGGACTCCAGTGAGAGTCCGATCTGTAAGATGGACTCCGCGTCCAGGACATGGTCATTCGACTCGAAGAGCCGGGCGATGGCGGCCTTGTGAATTTTCATCTTGGTTCCCCCGACTCCGATGGCCCCATAGGCTAGGACGCCGCATCGATCCTTGGCCTTGTCAGTCACCTGAACGCCTTCGATGCCCAGCGGGGGAACGGCATTGAGGTCGATCATGACCTTCAACGACTTGCAGGCGCTCCACTGGGCGACCGGGAGCAACTGCACACCGGCGGCGCCGGCCGCGACCGCCAGGTCGCGGCCTTCCAGCGCCGCGGCCACCTCATCCGGCGAGCCTGCGACCACCGGCTCGAGCCTGTCGCCACCGGCCGCGGTCCCTATGCGCTCGGCCACCTGGGCCGCGCGGTCCCTGAGTCTGGAACCCACTCGCACCTGTGCGCCCCGCCGGGCGAGCAGGCGACACACGCGCTGGCCGACGGGGCCCGTGGCCCCGAGCACGAGGGCGCGCGATCGGGGAAGGTCCAGATGTTTGGCCGCTCGCAGCACCGCGGCCGCTGCCGTGGTGTTGCAGCCGTTTGGGTCCAGCATCACCGAAACCCGGAGAGGCCCGAAGAAAGCCTTGACCACTTCTTCGAGCAGAGCCTCGCCGACAGCCACGTTTTGGCCGCCGATGAAAATCGCGGTGCTTTTCAGGTCCTGGGGGCCCCTCGTGAAAATCGCACCGTGGACAAGGTCCCGGACCTGATCCGCGACGACTCCGCCGTAAGGGAGCAGATGGTCGATGCCCGCATCCAGAGCGACCACCGCGTCGAAGACGCTGGGCTGCCGATCGCTGTCGATCTGAATCAGGATTTTTCTCATGGAAGTGCTGGAAGGATTCACCCGCTCCTGGTGAATCATTCCAGATCAGTTCCCGGCAAAGGGATGCTTCACGGTGTCCTTCTTTTTCAACATCTCGGACGCCGTGGGCAGACCCTTGACCGCATTGGCAATGGCCGCCTTCGTCGCTTCGTAGTTGTACTTCAGAATCTTCGCGTTATCCTCCGCTTCCCAGTGGATGAAGACGCCGCAGACGATGACCCACTCGTCGCACTTGTCCTTCGGGATCACGCCCTCGGCGACGCTGTCGGCCACGGCCTTCGCCACCGCATATTGGGCGGGGCCGAACATCTGGACCGCCTGCTTCGCCCCCTGGATCGTCACCTTGGTGATCAAGACCGTCGCCGGCTTGGCCAATAGGTTCGGGGTCAGCACCGCCAGCAGGTTGGAATGGCCACGGCTCTGGTTCGCCAAGGCATTGGCAAACGCCGCGCCTACGGGGCCGTCCTTCGGCCCGATGAGAAGATCGATATGGGCTACCTCGTTCCCTTCGCCCGCCAAGGCCTCTCCGATCAGCATCACGGACATGGTCTCCTCCTCCGGTAATCAACGGGACCCGATACGTTCCGAACTTTCCGGTGCGGCAACAATCCGATCCGGCCGAGGCACTATAATGAATGCCTGCAAGAATTGCAAGCCCTGACGAGCCCGCATTTCTCACACGGTGCGTTCGAAATGCGCCCTGCGGGCTACGCTCGAACGACTTGCTTCGTTCTTGCTCCAAGATGATGCATCCCGTTCCCGTGCAAACCGAGCCCATCCTCATCGTCGGGGCGAGTACCCGGGCCGCAGCCTTCTCTGCCCTGCGAGCCGGGTTGCGGCCTGTCTGTATCGACCTTTTCGCTGACCGTGATCTTCAGGCCCGCTGCACGGCCACGGCATTGCCAGCCGCGCTCTACCCGTCGGGATTGTCCGAGATCGCCTCTCGGTGTCCTCCAAGCCCTTGGATGTATACCGGGGCCATCGAGAATTGGCCTAAACTGGTGGAAGAGATCAGCACCTCCAGGTTGCTTTGGGGAAACAGTCCTCAGACCCTTCGCGCCGTCCGCAATCCGTTCAGGGTCTTCGACGTCCTGCGTAAGGCCGGCCTGCCCGCGCCCGATTGCCGAGCCGACTCCCGGGGATTGCCTAAAGACGGGACCTGGCTCGCCAAGCCCTACCGAGGAGGAGGCGGGTCGCGCATCCACCGCTGGCGAGGAGGCCGCGACGGGGGTCCGCCTGCCTTCTATTTCCAAGAGTTCATCGCGGGTGTGCCCTGCGCCGCCATCTATGCCGCGGACGGACACGACTGCATCCTCCTTGGCGTCAGTGAACAACTCGTGGGTGAAAAGTTCCTGCATGCCGGCCGCTTCGCCTATTGCGGCAGCGTCGCGCCCCTGCCTATGTCCAACTCGGATGCCCAGACCTTCGAGAAAGTCGGCCGATGCCTCTCCAGCGCCTTCGGCCTGCGCGGCCTCTTCGGCATCGACGCCGTGCTCCGGAACAAGAAACCAGTCCCCGTCGAGGTCAACCCGCGCTACACCGCTTCCATAGAAGTCCTCGAGTTCGCCTTGGGAGTCCGGGCCCTGGCGTGGCATCAGGCAGGCTGCACCGGCGGCCTGGGCTCAGCCACGGTCGCCACAGCTCCGTCCCCTTCCGGTTTCGCCGGCAAGGCCGTGTGGTTTGCCGCCCGAGACCTCGACATAGGAGACCTCCAGGACTGGGTGGAACACCCTTGGGACGCTTCAGGAATGCCATGTTTGGCGGATATTCCCCGGGCAGGCGTGCGAATCCGCAAAGGCCGACCCGTTCTCACCGTGTTTGCCCGAGGTATGACACGAGCGGAGACCCTGGAGAAGCTGAGGGCTCGATGCCTGGAGGTCGAGGCACGAATGAGCCCAAAGGCAGGAAAGTAAGGAAAATCGGCTTGGGCGTTGAGTAGGACTTCGATTCCTTTTCCACTGGATGGAATACCCTCCTGAAGGCACAATATCGTTGCCATGGGAAAACCGGCTGATGAGATCAATGCGTGTGCCGAAATGTCCTCCATGGTCATAACGCGCCGGCTGAACGAGTGGGCAGACTTGCACCGGCTGGTGCGAAAACTTTCCAAGGCCACGCCTGTAGCAACTGGGGGACACCAGAAGAATCACACGGGAAACAAGTTTGAAGGGAATCGTGACCTTGGATAGTATAGTCATCTGGATTCAAATCTTATTCTGGCCAGCAGGAGAAGGGTTGTGCGCAGTCAACTCATTGTTGCTTCTATAGTTGCGGTTGCATTCACGCTCCTTACAGCATCCTGGTGTCCGGCCCGTGCTGAGGGCTTCTATCGTCCGGGCTACACGACGAACAAGCGTGCTCGATTGAAGCGGAAAACCGACAAGGGATTCACCAACTCCATCATGGGCGCCAAGGATAAGCTGGCCGGCGGTGTCAAGAATATCCTTGGAGCCCCCATGGAAATGGCCGTTTCTGTCGACCAAGGCTACCAGCGACGGCGACGCGCTGGGGCACTCTCCGGCTTTGTCGAGGGTTTCAGCCGATTCGCCCGGCGGCTGGGCTCAGGGGTCGTCGATGTCGTCACGTTTCCTACTCGATTTCCCAACAACAGCTACCGCAACGGGATGCCGCCCAAGGGCCCGGTCAAGATGTACCGGGACCACCGCAAGCAAAGATCGTTCAGCACGCGCGGAAGTTAGGGCCTGTCAAGAAATAAACTGTGCAATTTGCCAGGGTGTTTTGGCGCGAGACAAGGAGCGAGGAGCGTGATGTGCCTGGAAGGCACAGAAGCGACGAGCGACGAAGTCGCAGCCCAAAAGCGCCCTGGCCCTTCGGGGCACTTCGTGAATCGGTCGACCGATGTCGTCATCGTAGGCGCCGGGGCCATCGGCTGCTGTATAGCGTATCGCCTTGCCCAGAAGGGAATCCGAGTAAGCGTCGTTGAAAGGGAGCGGCCCGGCAGCGGCGCATCCGCCTCCGCGGGGGGCATCCTGGGTGCGCAGTACGAGGCGACGGGGCCAGGGCCACTGCTCGACCTCCTCCTGGCCAGCCGGGAGGCTTATCCGGACTTTGCGGCCGAGCTTCAAGCCGATTCGGGTATAGATATCGAATTCAGGCTCTCCGGCGGGCTGCGCCTCATCCTGGATGAGGAGGACGAGGCGGAGGCCCGCCGATGCCTTCAATGGCAGAAGGCCGCGGGGCTGCCCGCCGAGCTCCTTTCCGCCTCCTCCACCCTCGCGGAGGAGTCCGCACTCAGCCCCGAAATACGCGGAGCCATCCTCTTCCCTCAGGAAGCCCAAGTCGGCAACCGCAAGATGGTGGAGGCTCTCGCCACCGCCTGCGGCCGCCTCGGAGTGGAAGTGCTCTGCGGCGAAGAAGCGGTCCGATTCCATCCTCGGGAGCATCGCCTGGAGTCCCTCGAGACATCCTCCCAGTCCCTTTCGGCCCAGACCTTCATCCTTGCCGGCGGGGCCTGGTCGCAGGAACTGGCCAGCCGCATGGGAGTCCACCTCCCCGTCTTCCCCGTCCGCGGCCAGATGATCCAGCTTCAGATCAACCCGCCCCCTTTCCGCCGACTCCTCTTCCACCGCCAGGCTTACTTGGTGAGCAAACCCGTGGGGCGCATCATCCTCGGTAGTACGATGGAGAAGGTCGGATTCGATCGGCGGGTCACCGCAGAGGGGCTTCACAGGCTCACGGGCGCGGCCGCCCGGATGTCCCCCCTGCTCGGAGGGGCGGAGGTGGTCCAGACCTGGGCGTGCTTTCGGCCCGGCACGCCGGATGGACTTCCGATCCTTGGCCGCGTGCAACCTTACGAAAATCTTCTGGCGGCCACGGGTCACTTCCGCAATGGCATCTTGCTGACTCCCATTACCGGGCAAATCCTCGCAGAGATGGTCGCCGGTGTCGCTCCGTCCATTCCGATCGAGCCGTTTCGGCCGGACCGGTTTTAGCGAAGCGCTGCCGCGAACCGACCAGCGTGGCGCGAGCGCGCAGGATCGAAATAGAATACGGCAAGCACTTCGCTCCCTCTGTAGAAAGCGAAGCCGCCCTGGGAAGTAGGGACACATTTGTTATGATAGAAGATGTCAAAATTTCAGAACACCTGAAAAATTTGCCGCCATTGGGGTAGGTGCCGTGTCTTTTACGAGCCAGTAAACGACCATGAACTTGACGAACAAGACGGACAAGCTGCACCTCATCTTTCAAGAGATGGAAAGCGTGGTCGTCGGATACTCCGGCGGCATCGACAGCACGCTGGTGGCCCGGATGGCGCACTCCATCCTGGGCAGCCGGGCCCTCGCGGTCATCGCAGACTCCGAGAGCCTCCTTCGTTCGGAATTCCGGGAAGCAGTCACACTGGCCGAGTCCCTCGGTATTCCGCTCCGCGTGGTCAGGACCCAAGAACTGGCCAATCCTCAATACGCCAGCAATCCCTTGAATCGCTGCTACTTCTGCAAAGACGAGCTGTTCACTCATCTCGCGGCCATCGCTCAGCAAGAAGGTTACCGGTTCATCGCGGATGGGGCGAATCAGGACGACCTCGGGGACTATCGGCCGGGTCTTCAGGCAGCGGCCGGACACCAGGTTCGCCATCCGTTACAAGAAGCGGGTCTCAGCAAGGCCGATATTCGGGAGCTGGCGAGGTCGCTGGGACTGCCGAACTGGGACAAGCCGGCGATGCCCTGCCTCTCCTCGCGATTCTCGTACGGGACGGAGATCACGGCGGAAAAGCTGGCGATGGTGGGGGCCGCAGAGGAGGCTCTGAAGGCCCGTGGTTTCCGAAACTTCCGCGTGCGCTATCATGAGGCCGGGTCGGACCGGATAGCCCGGCTGGAGTTGAGTCCGGATGATTTCGCGAGGTTGGCGGACGAACGACTGCGTACGGAGGTGGACCGGGAGGTCCGGAAGGCCGGTTACCGCTACGTCACTCTGGACCTGCAGGGCTTTCGCTCGGGCCGGCTCAACGATGTTCTGCCACTCCTTTCCCGCTTCGGAAGTGCGGGGGCGCTTCCGAACCAGAAAACGAGATAGACCCTCATTTCATCGGAGCCCGCAGTACGACGCGCAGGCCGTGGCTGTTCCAATCCAGGTCCGAGATGCCCCAATAGCGGAAAGCGGAGCGGCATCGGTTGGGCGGGCAGGACCACGAGCCGCCGCGCAGGACGTGGCCCGCAACGGTGTCCTGAACCACCGGTTGGGACCCTTCCGGGTCGGTCGCAGTCGCCTTCTCAATCCAAGGGTCATCGCACCATTCCCAGAGGTTGCCTGCCATGTCGTAGAGGCCCCAGGGATTGGGCTTTTTCCTGCCCACCGTGTGAGGATATTTTTCGCCTGCGGCGTCTGCGTTACGGGCATACCAGGCGTGCTCGCTGATTGTGGAATACGGCAAGTCGTCACCGAAATAAAATCGAGTGGCCGTCCCGGCCCGGCAGGCGTACTCCCACAAGGCCTCCGTGGGTAGGGCGAATCGGAGGGAGGCGTCCTTGTCCAGACCCTGGTTCAGCTTCTCGATGAACCTTCGGCTCTGGGTCCAGGAAATCCAGTTGGCTGCATGCGCCGGGCCCGCGATGGCCTTGTCGCGGCCGAGCCACGGCTGCGTCCCCAACACCTTCTTCCATTCCGCCTGGGTCACCTCGTACTTACCCAGGTAGAAGGCCGAAGCGATGGAGACCGGATGCGGGGCTTCCTCGCCGCTGTCGCGATCCCTCTCGCCCGAAGGGCTGCCCATGGAGAATTCGCCCGGCGGCACGAAGACGATGTGCATCCCGGTCTCCCGATGCCGGATTTCGAGAGGCCAACCTGACTTCGCGTCAAGGCCATGAGACACCGGATTGCCGTGGGCGTCCCGTTCCTCGCCGGGTATTTCGAAGGCCTCTTCGGATAGGCCCAGAGACGCGGGCATTCGAATGGTCTTCCGGGATGCAGGTGTCGATGGCCGGGCCGGCTGGGCGTCGGGCTTTGGCGTGCTTTGCGAATGGGCAGTCACCGCGGGGATGCCGGGGCGTGTCGGAGAGGGCTCGCCCGCGCTCGGCTGGACGTCGGGCTTCGGCGTGCTCCGGGCTTTACCAGCGGCCGTCACAGGGGTGGGTCGAACCACCGGGGCCTCCGGCGTGCCCGTTTCGGCGTCGGGCTTTGGCGTGTCCCCCGTATCGCCTCTGGGCGACGGGGCCGGAGGCCTCGGCTGGTCGGGAAACTCGGTGAAATATTCGTCCGGCATGGGAGCTTCAAGAAGGTGGGCGTCCCCGCGAAACTCCACGTTCAGGTTGTCCTTGGCCCTCAGGTCGTAAACAATCTGCCTGGAGGAGACCACTTTGCCTTCGCGGTAGGCCTGAGGATCGGGGCGTCCGGCCTCGGCAGTCAGGTATATTTTCTCTTCGTTGATATCGTAATCGAGGCGGTCTCCCTTCAGCATGGCGTCTTCGAGGAAGATGCGGACGTTGCCGCGTGCGAAGCCCATGATGAACTGGCCATCGGGATTCTGATGGCCCTCGGCGTAGTCCGCACGGATGCGGTATCGGATCGCCAGGACGTAGATGTTGTCCTGCAAGACCACGATGGTCTTGTTGTTTTCCTGCTTGATCTGAATCTGGTTGGCTCGGATATTCTGGACGGGGCTGCCTCTGGGAGGCTCGCCAGGGGCCGCGGGGCCGGCTTCCGGCTTCTCGGGTCCAGCGGGAGGCGGAGATTCGGGGATGGCCGAACGTGAGGCGGGGGCAAGGGCCAGCAATAAAGCTGCCGCGGCAATCCGGGAGGGCCTCGGACTCGAAGGCTGATGCAGGGGATGGGCCGACGACGGCAGGAAGCAACGAGGCATGGGACAGATGGATACCGGGAGTAGTGGCCTGAACTTGCGCTCGGGCGCAGCGTTCAAGAATTCTAGGTGAAGGGCTTGAAGGCTTCAACTTTGGCGAGCCGGTTCTTTGACAGCGCGGCCTGATTTTCATACCGAGTTTTTGACCGAACAGGATGACGCAGTGATACAATAGAGCAGCGGCGATAAATTTCAGAAAATGCGGTTTGGCCACACTTTCGCGCTACCACCTCTCACCTTCGCATGCACCATCACCAACTGGCGGGCCCTGATGGACCCGACCAGCGGCTCGCGGCGAATCCACCCTTGTTTCAAACACAGGAGAGTAAAGGATGACCGAAGTTGACTGGAAAGACCGCATCGCCGTGAACCCCAACGTGTGCTTCGGGAAGCCGTGCACCAAGGGAACACGAATCTGGGGTTCTCTCGTGCTTGATTTCCTGGCCAGCAGCAGCACCGTGGACGAGATTTTGCGAAAGCATCCTCATCTCACGAGGGACGATATCCAGGCTGGCATCGCCACCGGTACCGAGGCGGAGCGGGAGCGCTTCATTCCCATGGTCATGGAAGGTCGCGGATGAAATTCAAATTGGACGGGAAGTCAACGGCCATTTTTTACGCCGCTTTCGCCCTGTTCTTCGGGGCGTTCCTCTTTTACCCCATCTCCTATGCCCTGGTGCGGGCCTTCCAGATCAATGGGCGCTTCACGCTCTCCTTCGTCCTCGGCGTGCTCGCGGACCCGGTCCAGCGGGAAAGCATCGCCAACAGCTTCCTGCTCGGAGCGGCGGTGACGGCGACCTCCACCCTCGTCGCCCTCCCGCTCGCCTGGGCTACGGTGAAGTTCCAATTCCCGGGAAAGCCGTTCTTTTCGGGCCTGCTTCTCGTTCCGATGATCCTGCCTCCCTTTGTCGGGGCCATCGGCATGCGGGTCTTCTTCGCCCGCTACTATGGCTCGGCGAACCTTTTCCTGGCGAAGCTGGGCCTGACGGACGGGGGCCATCTCATCGACTGGTTCGGCGAATGGGGTTTTTTCGGCGTGGTCATACTTCAAACGCTGCACCTGTATCCCATCATGTACCTGAATCTCTCGGCGGCGCTGGCGAACATCGATCCGGCGATGGAGGACGCGGCACGAAACCTGGGCAGCCGGGGCCTGGGCCTTTTCCGCCGGATCACGTTTCCGCTGATGCTGCCCGGTTTTTTTGCGGGTGCGACGCTCGTCTTCATCTGGGCTTTTACGGACCTGGGCACCCCGCTGATGTTCGGATATCGCCGCGTGATGGCCGTGCAGATTTTCGATCGGCTGGTGGAGATGGAGACGAATCCCCAGGGCTACGCCCTGGTGGTGGTCGTGCTGGTGACAACGCTGGCCCTGTTTCTCGCGTCCAAGCAGGTGATCCGCGGGCAGTCCTTCAGCATGATGTCCAAGGGGACGACGGCCGCCTCGGAGCGGCGGCCGGGCCCCCTGGCCATGGCGGCGCTCTACGCGATGTTCCTGGCGGTGATCGGTGCGGCCATGATCCCGCATCTGGGCGTCGTCATGACCTCGCTTTCGAAGCGCTGGTTCATGACGCTCACGCCGGACATCTGGACGCTGGACCATTATGGGTCCGCGCTGTCGCATCCGCTGACCCTGCCGGCGATCCGCAACAGCATCCTGTACAGCTCGTTGAGCACGCTGGTGGACGTCGTGCTGGGACTCTGGATCGGAGTGATGCTGGTCCGGAGAAAGATCGTCGGCGCGGCCGTCCTGGACGCCATCGTCATGCTGCCGCTGGCCCTGCCGGGCATCGTGCTGGCCTTCGGATACGTGGGGGCGTTCGGAGGGGCCAGCGGCACGCTGGACCTCGGATTTTTCCAGTGGCGGTTGACCCTGGACCCCCGGGAGAATCCCGTAGCGCTTCTGGTGATCAGCTACAGCGTGCGGCGTCTTCCTTACATGGTTCGAGCGGTCGTCGCGGGCCTCGAGCAGGTGAGCGAGTCCTTCGAGGAGGCCTCGCTGAACCTCGGAGCAACGCCCGCTCAAACCACGATGCGCATCACCGTGCCGCTGATCGGGGCCAACCTGGTCGCCGGAACGATCCTCGCCTTTTCCTTTGCCATGCTCGAGGTCAGCGATAGCTTGTTGCTGGTTTTCAAGGAGCCTTTCTACCCCATCACGAAGGCCATCTACCAGCTTTTTGCTCGTCTGGACGACGGGCCCTATATTGCAAGCGCCCTGGGCGTCTGGGCCATGGCTTTTCTCACATTGAGCCTCATGGGGGCCGCCCTGATCATGGGTAGGAAAATGGGAGAGATGTTCCGAGGGTAACTCCTTAGTGAACGCTGCTCCAACTGTGCGCAGCTATGTGGATTGGTGCTCAAATTTTTAGCTGGCGCCGCGTCGAATAACAGGCTATACCTGGTGCATGGCCGATGCAAGACTCCAAGAGCTTGAGCGTCAGAATAGGCATCTCGAACGCGTGGTTGAGATGCAACGACGTGAGATTGCAGCGCTTCG
>JACPCR010000019.1:0-10290 GCA_016179685.1 Planctomycetota bacterium
AAGGTCTCCCAGGACTCCACGACCTCGCCCCCACCGCCGACTGAACGCTCCCGACGCTACCCCGCCCGCACCGCGACCCCCGCTTACGTCTGAACTGCACCGCCGGTACAGCGGCGGGGTTGCGGCGGAGGGTGAACGGGTGCTATGATGACGCCGATTTCTGCTATCTGCGTCTGAGATAACGCTTCGCTTCCTCACCAGAGGGGAATGCTGCTCATGGGGCTCTTCGATTGGATCAAAGGCGTCACGTTCCTCGAGGTTATCGAATGGACCGATCCGACCCGGGACACGATCATTTTTCGTTTTCCGACGTATGACAAGATGATCAAGTGGGGCGCCCAACTCACCGTGCGCGAGTCCCAGGTCGGCGTCTTCATCAGCGAAGGACGCATAGCGGACCTTTTCCAGCCGGGGCGATACACCCTCTCGACCAAGAACCTGCCCATCCTCGTCGGACTGCTCGGCCTGCCTTTTGGCGCGGAAACGCCCTTCAAGTCCGAGGTCTATTTTGTGAACACCCGCGAGTTCACCAGCCTCAAGTGGGGCACGCCCAATCCCATCATGATGAACTCGGCCGACTTCGGCCCCATCCGCGTCCGGGCGTTCGGCACCTACACCCTCCGCGTCGCCGACCCCGTCAAGCTCCTCAAGAACGTCGTCGGCACCGATGGCCGGTTCACGGTCGATGAGATCATGGACCAGCTCCGCAGCCACATCATCCAGCAGTTTGCCGACGCTCTGGGCGAGGCCAAGATTCCCATTCTCGAGCTGGCCAGCCAATACAACGAGATTTCGGCCCTCGTCGCGGAGAAGACCCGTTCCGAGTTCAACGAATATGGGCTGAACCTGCCACGCCTCGTCATCGAGAACATCACTCTGCCCGAGGAAGTCGAGAAGGCCCTCGACGAGCGCGGCAAGATGGCCGCGATTGGCGACCTGGACCGCTTCACCCGACTCAAGGCCGCGGAGGCGATGAAGGAAGCGGCAAAGAACCCTGGCGCATCGGGCGAGGGCCTGGGCATCGGCGCCGGATTCGTCCTGGCCCAGCAGATGGCCCGTAACCTCAACCAGCCGTTGCCGCCCGCGCCCGCGCCCATGGCTGCTCCTGCCCCGATGGCTGCGCCCGCCACGGCCGCGGCCGCCACCGTCGTCTGCCCCAGTTGCTCCAAGGCGACGCCGGCGGGCAACTTCTGCGTCGAATGCGGAAAGCCTCTGGCCGTCAAGTGCCAATGCCCGGCCTGCCAGAAGGAGATTCCCTCAGGCTCGAAATTCTGTCCCCACTGCGGCGGTAAGGTGTCTTAGCGAAGCGCTCCCTCACGACGGGTTTGCCAGCACGGAAGTGTGCGTGCGTGCCCGTGCACGCGCTCTCGAGCCTTCGAGAAAGCAATTCGCATGGAATCCGCACGAGTCAAGACCTTTCCGTGCAAGAACTGCGCCTCGCAACTCGAGTTTTCCCCGGGCCAGCAGGAACTGAAGTGCCCCAACTGCGGGCACATCGATCAAATTCCCCGTTCCCGCGAAGAAATCCGGGAGTTCAGTTTCAATGAATACCTCGGCCGGCCCAAGAAGGAAGGGCTCGGTATCGAAGCCCGCCAAGTCCGCTGCCAGGCCTGTGGAGCTTCCTTCCAGCTCGAGTCCACCGTGATCTCGACCGAATGCGGCTACTGCGGCTGCAACGTCCTCGTTTCCGAGGAGGCCATGGCCCGGGACCGCGTCACCCCTGAGGCCGTGGTCCCCTTCCGTATCACGCCCCAGCAGGCCCAGGCCGCCGTCCAGCAATGGGTCGCCAGCCTCTGGTTCGCGCCGGGCACGCTCAAGGCCTACTCCGAACTGGAGAAGCTTCAGGGCATCTATCGGCCCTACTTCACCTATGACGCCCAGACTGCGAATTACTATGAGGGCGAGCGCGGCGATTATTACTGGACCACCGAAACGTACACGACCCGCGATGCCAGGGGCCGCACCGTGACGCGCACCCGGCAGGTCCGAAAAATCCGCTGGACCTTCTGCTCCGGACACTTCAACCGCTTCTTCGACGATATCCTCGTCAAGGCCGGCCGCGAGTTGGAGTTCGAGACCGGCTTCGAGCTCGCCGGGCTCGAACCGTTCGACCCCAAATTCCTTTCGGGATGGAAAGCAGAGACCTACTCGGTGCAGCCCGAGCAGGGATGGCAGCAGGCGAAGTCTGTCATCCAGGCCCGGCTCATCGAGGACGCCCGCAAGCGCGTCGGTGGCGACCAGCAGCGCGGCGTCAGCGTCGAGACCGCCTTCTCACAGATCTGCTTCAAGCACCTCCTCCTTCCCCTCTACGTCGGCGTCCTTAACTACCGCGACCAGAACTACCCGATCCAGGTGAACGGCCAGAGCGGCGAGGTACACGGCAAGCGACCCTATTCCGCCTTCAAGATCGCCATCGCTATCCTCATCCCCCTGGCCGTCCTCGGCCTCCTCCTACTCATGCGATAACCCCGGATTCATCGCCTCGGCGTGCCGTAAAGGTCATCATCGGGCTCCTTGGCCGGGTTTCTCGTATTCGAGCATGGAGGTGCGGATGCACCTCCGTGCTCGAAACGATGTTTCATTCCAGAAGCGAAGACGCGACCTGGTGATTCTGCTGGCCGGCGGCGACAAGCGTACCCATGCCGCCGACGTCAGAACTGCGTTGCGTCGTGAGGAATCCGGGCTAGAGCACGTCCTGGTCCGGCGGCCGGTAGGAAGGGGCCTGTGCGGGACGCCAGGGCCTCCCGCACAGCTCGGTCATCACGGCCCACTCCCCCTCCGTCAAGTTCCCGTGGTGATGATAGAGGAAGCGTTTCAGGCCCGCCTCGGCCGAAGCCTTCAACACCCGCCTCAACTCGCCCGCCGAAAACGGGTCCCCGTGGTGCGGCCTCCGGCCCGAGTCCACCCAGGGAATCACTCGCTCCGGGTCACCGACGGCCGCCAGCGCCCGCCGCGTTTCCTGCTGCACGATCGTCTCGTAGAATTCCGGCGGGAATCCGTCGTCGAAATCGGCTCGGGTCCGGATGCCCGGCAGTTTCAGCCCGAACAGCGCCTCGACCACTTTCAGGGCGTCCTCGTCCGACAGGCCCGGATTCCACAGGGTCAGCGTTTCCACGTAACGGTAGACTGTCCCATAAAGTCCGTCGAATCCGCGGTGCCAGAAGTAGTGTTTGGGGAGCAGAATATCCAGAAAACCGGCCAAGCGGTGGAAATCGTAGCCGCAGAGGGGAGCGAAGCAGGCGGAACGGGGACCCACTCCCATCCGGATTTTCCGTGACGACTCCGAGTCCAGGCCCTTCCGCACACCCAGGAAAAAATCCGTCAGGGCGTCGATCCGGAACTGAATCCATGCCAGCAGGTCCCGATCGGGCCCGAACAGGTGCGTAGCGCCGAGCCATCCGCCTCCTGCGTGCAAGGCCACGCATCGCCGGTCCAGTCCGTGCAACCGCTGGAACAGCCGATCTTTCGCCGCCGCCAGTGTCCGGTAATCGTACCCGAGATGCCGGCACTTGGGCTCGACCGACTCCGGCAGGTCATTGAAAATGAAGCTTCGGGCATTCATGTGGTGGGGCGCGATCTCGTAGCCCCACTCAGGCCCGTCGAGGATGCCTCCATCCGCCATCGGATAATGCTGCATCGTGTCGAGAATTCTCGCGGTGAAAGCCGCCAGCGACTTTTCGTCCGCCAGGAAATGGCCCTTTCCACCGGGTCCCATTCCCGCGCCCGGAGTAAAAATCCAGATGCTCCAGCCCAGGTCCTTCGCCGCCTCGAGCATCCGCTCGAGCTGCCTGCGCTTCTCCGGCTCCTTCTCCGCAGGGGCCTGGGGCGCTTCCACGCCCATCCGCCGATAGACGCGCTCGTCCGGATCGAACGCCGCCCGCGCTGGCGGCCTCGAAATCTTCTCGCCCCACTTCAGCGGGTCCGCCCCGAATACCATGGGGCCTAACACCAGGCCGTCCACCCCGCCCTCGTTCCACGCCTCGAAGATTCGCTGGTGATCCTCCATCAGCGGCTCGAGGCCGCGCATCACGTCCATCCAGAATTTCATTGCATGGGCCTTTCTGAATGGTTTCGTTCAAGTTCAAGGTACATGAAAATGATATGCACCCCGCGAAGGATACGCTATGATCGAGTCCAAAAAGAGACGGTTGAGGC
The DNA here is from genome assembly GCA_016179685.1 of Planctomycetota bacterium. Taxonomy (GTDB): domain Bacteria; phylum Planctomycetota; class PUPC01; order JACPCR01; family JACPCR01; genus JACPCR01. Next base: position 4,156 of record JACPCR010000019.1, read on the forward strand.
CTGAGAATGCCGCTTTCAATCCAAATTGTGCCCAGCGCACTCGAGGAACTCAAGGCCGTCAAAGTCTTCTGCCGATGGCAGGTAGCCGCTGCCATTGAACGAGAATTGCAGTATGAGCCGATCCTCGAATCCGAGAACCGGAAACAGCTTCTCGATCCCATGCCCTCTTTTGAGTGCGAGCCACCGGTATGGGAATTACGTGTAGGACACTACTGTGTATTTTACGACGTTGATGAAGAAAGTAGAATCGTTTTGGTAAGGGCCATCCGATTGAAGCCTCCCAGCCGAACAACAGAGGAGATGCAGTGAAAACCATTAGTGTTGGAGAGTTTCGTGCTCATGGAAACCCCTATGTGGCCGAAACCAGCAAGGATGATGTCGTGTTCACTCAGGACGGCAGGCCTTATGCCATCCTCAAGGCCATTCCCGCAGGCATCAAGTTGGAGGGCGCGTTCAACGAAACATCGGCCAGGTTCCGGCGGATGATCCAGGACCGGAGGGAGGAACGAGGCATCCCTTGGGAAGAGGCAAAAAGATGGATGAATACGCACAAGTCGTTTGTGGTGAAGGCCGGCTGAAGGTCTGGTGGTCCCCCGTGCCCGGTGGATCCGTTTCCAAACTCTGAGACGAATGGGATCATGATTCTCTTTTGGCTTCTCTTTCCAGGTGCTCTTGCGGAGACGCCGGCAAGTTCCCCACAGGTTTTCCAATGGGCTGCCTGGGAAATCCCTGCGGGGGCCACGGACGACCGCGGCAGCCTCGCGATCGTCGAGGATGAAGCCGCCGAGTCGCGCCGCAAGGTCAAAGGACAGGATGGGCAAGAAACGGAAAAAAACTCGGCCTTGCAGGTACGGGTCACCCGCCGGGCCATCGCCAAGGGGGGCCTCGCCCTCGCCCAGACCCCTATCATCCCCTGGAAAGACATCCGGCCTGGGGTCTACCGCATCAGCGCACGCCTCAAGTACGCCGGCGACCGGAATGGCATCGGCACGCCGGTCCGGGTCAGCGTCCAGGCGGTCGAGGCCGACTACGGCGGCGGCCAGGATTTCTACTCGTTCGACCTCGGCGATGAGGATGCTTATGCCCAGGTCTCGTTCCTCTACGAGGTGGACCCGACGCTTTCCAAGCGGCTGCCCGCGCGGTCGGCCCGACACAGTTGGCACTTCGCCAACTTCCTGGCCGAGATTTATCCCGGCTACAAGCCTCCCCCGCCGCCCCAGCGGCCGGTCTCGCCCGGCATCCAGGTCGCCGTCTCCCTTCCGCAGACCAAGTATTCTCCCGAAAAGGGCCTGCCCCCGAATTCCCTGCGCGCCGTGAACCTGGACTGGCTGCGGCTCGAACGCATTCAGCCTTCACCAAGTCTCAGCGTCCGCTTCGTGCGCGCTCGCAGGCGCTGGCTGCGGCCCGGCGAGTCCCAGGCCTTTGATCTCGCGGTCGAAAACTTCCAGGCCGAGCCCATGACTCGAACGCTCGCCGTGTCGCTCGTGCACGGCCTGGCGGACCGCCAGGAGGTCCACCGGGCGGAGATTTCCATGAAACCCGGCGAGGCCCGGTCCCTCCAGGTGGACTGGCCCACCACGGCCGCCACCCATCCTTGGGGCTACGAGGTCCGGGCGGAGATTCTCAACGGGGGCGAGGTGGAATACGCCACCCATGACGTCTTCAGCGTCCATTCCGGCGTCTATCCGGTTCACCTCATGGGCAGCAATTACCGCACGCCGGACCCCTTCCGTGAGCGCGAGTCGCTTCAGAACCTGGTGGAAGTCTTCGGCGCGACGCCCGGCGACTGCGCCCAGATTCTGCCTTCCGCAGACCAGTGGCTCTGCGGAATGTCCGACGTCGTGCAGACCTTCCCGGCCGTCCGGGCCACGATCGAGCACAACCGGAGCATCGGCGTGGCCACCCACATGTACCTCTTTGCCGGGGGGACCAGCACGCCGATCATGGACCTTTACATCCGCCGGCCCGAGTGGCTGGCTTCCCGTCTCGTCGCCACCGACGAGGTCTACCGGCTGCGCCGGGCCGCCTCCGAGGCCATCCGCCAGCACGATTTCAGCACCGGCCCGTTCCTCATGCCCAAGATTCCGCACATTGAGGAACACTTCAATCACTGGTTTCCTGAGCTGATGGACCAGATCACCCGCGAGGCCGTCGAGTTCGCACGCCGGACCGGCTACGAGGGCATCCGCTTCGACGTCGGCATCTTCAGCCCCAAGAGCGTGTCCACGGTCTTCGGCGAGCCTCTCCCGTTCCGCAGCGAGGACATGATGGCTCATGCCGCCCGGAACTTCGACCGGTTCAAGGGCGCCTTGCGTCAGGTGTTCCCGAACTTCGAGTTCGGGGCCAACATGGATTCCTGGGCCTATCTGGAGCTGGTCGGCCGCCGCAACCAGCCCGCGCCCGATCCCGAGACCTACCCGGAGTTCATCGCCTTTGCCCGCGCAGGCGGCATGTTCATGGATGAGGGCACCATGGACGCGCCCGGCTACGACCATTACATGAACCGATTCGAGGACGCGCTCTGGAGCATGTGCCAGAAACGCGGCGTGGCGCGCCGATACGGCGGCGTCTACCAACTCTTCTCTCCACACCGCGATGGCGCCGGTTACTTCGCCCATGACGATATCTATTGGACCATCCTCATCATCGCCTCCGGAAGCCACTACGTCGGCCGCTTCAGCGCCGCCCCCTATTCCGAGGACTCGCCGGGCGAGTTCATCACCCGATTCAGCGAGTTCTTCCGCAGCCCGGGCCTCCGCCCCATCCCCGAGGCCGAGGACCGCATCCGCGTCGATTCCCCCTCCCTCCTCTGGTTCGCCGACGCCGCCAGCTTCGAAGATGTGGGCGACCGACGCCGCTACGTCGTTCCCCTCATCAACCCGCCCGTCATCGACCGTTTCCGGCGCAACAAGTCCAACGAGCTTCCTCCGCCGATCGAGGAGCCCTTCGCCATCGAGGTGCAGGTCCCTGAAGGCTATCGGTCCGCCAAGGCCTGGATGCTCACCTGGGAGACCCGGGTCGCCGCCGTTCCCCTCGACGCCCAGGTGCAAAACGGCATCGCCAGCGTGAACTTCCCCGGTCTCCAGCTCTTCCGGACCCTCGTGCTGGAGTTTGAAAGATAGCGTGCCGCACCCAGGAGACGAATTCGCCAGTGCACCCGCACTGGCGAATTCGTCTCCTCTATAGCGGCTCAACGAGACTCGGCCTCCCGAGAAGGTCGCGGATTTTCTTGAGCAGGGTGCGCCGCGGCACCGGCTTCTGAAGAAACTCCGTCCCGGGCGGCAGCGATCCCTCAGGGCCCAGGATGTCGCGCGGATAGCCGGAGACGAAGATGACCTTGATGCCGGGCCGCAGGGCGGCCAGCCGGCCAACCAGCTCGCGGCCGTTCATCCCGGGCATCACCACGTCGGTCAGCAGGAGATGGATGGGGCCGGCATGTTCCCGGGCGATCCGCAGCGCAGCCTCGCCGTCCGCGGCTTCGAGGACCAGAAAGTCCTTCAATTCGAGCGTCTCCCGCGTCATGCGGCGCACCACCTCCTCATCCTCGACCAGCAGGAGGGTTTCCTTCACGGGCGTCGGCCGCGTGTCCGGGCCGGCAGCGTCCGGGCCGGCAGCGTTCGGCCCGGCAGCCTCCTCCGTCGCCCGTGGCAGATAGACCCGGAACGTGCTGCCCCGGCCCGGCTCGCTGTCCACGGCAATCTGCCCGCCGCTCTGGCGGATAATGCCGTAAACCGTGGCAAGGCCCAGTCCCGTCCCTCTTCCCCGCTCCTTCGTCGTGAAAAAGGGCTCGAAAAGATGGGACAGGGTCTCCGCATCCATCCCGCACCCGGTATCGCTGACGTCAAGAACCGCGTAGCAGCCCGGCTCGATCCGGCCAAGCCGGTGCGCCTCCGCCTGCTGGACCTCGAGGTTGGAGGTGCTGAGGGTCACGGTCCCCCCCCGGGTCAGCGCGTCCCGCGAGTTGATGACCAGGTTCAGGACGACCTGCTCGATGAGGCCCGGGTCCGCAACCACCCTCCACAGGCCGGGCTCGGACCGCGTGACCAGCTCGATGCCCTCGCCGGTGACACGGCGCAGCATGGCCTCCGCGGCCGCGAGGACCTGGTTGAGGTCGAGGACCTGAGGCTGGACCACCTGACGCCGGCTGAAGGCGAGGAGGTGTCGGGTGAGGACCGCGGCGCGCTCCCCCACCTTCTGGATTTCCTCGATGGGCTTGCGCGCCGGATCGAAGTCATGCAGCTCGGAAAGAAGCAGATCGCAGTAGCCGTGGATCACCGTGAGCAGGTTGTTGAAGTCGTGGGCCACGCCCCCGGCCAGCCGTCCGATGGCCTCCATCTTCTGCGACTGCCGGAGCTGCTCCTCGAGCCGCTTGCGCTGGCTGGCGTCGTAGGACACGCAGACGATCCCCTGCGGCCGCCCCTGTTCCCCGGGGATCACCGAGGCGGAAAAGAGCGCCTCGATGGGCCGGCTGTCCCGGCTTCGAAACATCGTTTCGATGTTGCGGACCGACCCCCGGCGCAGCAGGTCCTCCAGCCCGGGGCCTTCCAGAATCCCCAACTCCTTCCCGAAGAGCTTCTGCGCCGGCTCGCCCACCAGCTCCTTCTCCTCGTAGCCCCAGATGGCGCAGGTTGCCGGGTTTACCGTGAGGATGCGTCCCTGGGCCGACAGGACGACCACGCTTTCCGCCATCGAGTCGAGCACGTTGGACAGGTGGCGCTGCTGTTCCCGCACGGCCTCGATGTCCTGCGCCCTTCGCAGTCCCTCAGAGATCAGGCCGGCGAAATCCTGGACCGTGCGGATTCCCGCCTCGTCGAAGGCGCCGGGAACGAGGCTGTTCACGCCGAGGGAACCGCCTCCGGGTAACGGCACCTCCAGCACGCACTGGAACTCCGGCTCCAGCTCCGGCCATTCACGGGCCAGCCGCTCCCGGTTCACCAGCACCGGCTTGCCGGTCCTCCACGCCTCCTCGACCCAGGGATGCGCCGCAATGGGGTCGCGGTAGGTGCTCTCATCTTCGAGAAACCAGCCCCCGGACCTGAAGTAGCCGGGCTGCGGCACGGGAAGCTGGATGCTGGCCCGGCATACGGGTATGCCGAGTCCCCGCAGCTCGGCCAGCCACTGCTCCCTCAGCTCGAGGACGTCGGACCGATTGCGGATGCTGATGATCCGGTCCCGGATGCGGCCCATGGCCTCTTCCTTGAGCAGGGCGAGGCGCAAGGCCTGCTCGGCCTTGCGCCTCGGGCTCAGGTCTCGGGCCACCAGCACGCCCACGGACCGCGGGACACCCTCCACTGCGGAGTCGGCCCCCGGCTCGACAGGAGGGACACCCGGGGATTTGGCCGCCCACTCCGCCATCCTGATGGAAAGATGGATGGGAATGCGCTCGCCGTCCCGGCCCGCCAGGTAGAATCCCTCCGGAGACTCGAAGGCGGCAGCGGAACTCAGCGCCCGCTCGAGCGCCGTCCGGCCCTCCGGTCCGTCCGCCGATACGAGGTCCAGGACCGTCCGGCGTGAAAGCTCTTCCCGGGTGAGAGCGGCCAGCCCGAGCGCGACGCGGCCGGCGTCCAGGATGCGGCCATCAGGCGGGCGGAAGAGCAACACCGCGTCCAGGCACGCGTCCAAAAGCGCCCGAAGGAGCGATTCGTGGCCGGAAGGATTCATGGCCGAAGCGCCTCTTCCGTCTCATGGCAGCCGGAACGTCCTCGTGCGGCAAGGCCGCGACCGATTATTAGACACTGAGAATCCCGGGCTTGCCACTGTCCCCCGCAGCGCCCCCGAGTCAGCCCAGGGCGGCTGCGCCCCAGGCGAGCCTCGTGGTGCTGTGCGTGGAGGCAGGCGGCCGCGTCGGCCTCCGCCCCCGGCGAAGCCGCCTGGGGGCTACCGCTCAGTCTACGATCAACATCCAACGGACGAAATGTGTCTAATACTACTGCGCTAAATCATTGCGGAGACTTGATTCTCGAGCCGCAGGACGGCAATCCTCGCTGGAGTTACGCCTTGAGGCGTGGCGCTACTCGGACAACGGCTAAAGCCGTCACTCCAACTTGGGTTGAGGCCTTCTTCTTAAGATGTTGGAGTTACGCCTTGAGGCGTGGCGCTACTCGGACAACGGCTAAAGCCGTTACTCCAACTTGG
>JACPCR010000019.1:10300-11194 GCA_016179685.1 Planctomycetota bacterium
CTTCTTCTTAAGATGTTGGAGTTACGCCTTGAGGCGTGGCGCTACTCGGACAACGGCTAAAGCCGTTACTCCAACTTGGGTTGAGGCCTTCTTCTTAAGTGGTTGTATACAAACGTGTTATCCGTTTGTTTCTCAGGAGGGGCTGAATCATGGTTTCGCTAAGTAGTTGCCACCCGGCGAAGGCATGTGAAATGCCTGCTCATGGGGCCTTCGGGCCGTCCGTGTTCGGGGTGGATTGGGGCTCAGGATCGGATGATTCCCGATCCTTCCGATTCGTGGGGACGTCCTCGGGCTGAAACGTCTGGAGGGCCTTGTCCTTGAACTCGTGATAGGGGTGGATGGAAAGCTCCTTCATTCTCGCCTCGGACGCCTGGCGGCCTCAAACCGACCAGTCTTTTTCTCGTGAGCGCACCCGTCACGAAGCCATGCACATAAGCGAAGCGCATGGTGCATGGCGAAACGCGCCAGCGCTTCGGTCACGGTTTTGACCCGTGCCGGCCCCACTGGCGGTAATGATCCATCTCCCTCTCGAAATTCGGAGTCAAAATTCCGCTGCCCAGAGCGCCTTCGATCTCCGGGCGCGTCCAGAACCGCCCCTCCGAGATCTCCTCCGGCTCGGGCACCATGGGGCCGTCATACACGACCGCGTAGGTGCGGATATCCTCGGACTCCACCTCGCAGCGCCACGGATAATCGTAAAGGTGAACGAGCGCCAGGTCGGCCTGGATGCCTAGCTCCTCCCGCATCTCGCGCCGGGCCGCCTCGAGATAGGTCTCCCCGGGCCGGAGATGCCCGCCCACGGAGGTGTCCCACCGGCCCGGCTGCACGTCCTTCTTCTCGGACCGCTTCTGGAGGTACAAGTCGCCGCGGGAGTTGAAGACCAGCACGTGGGCC
>JACPCR010000061.1 GCA_016179685.1 Planctomycetota bacterium
TTCGCTAACCTTCTCCTGCACCAGGATGGTAGAGGACTTGAATGTGGGGCTGTTCTCCCACATTCTCACCTCCAGACGCCGAGCATGCCCGGCACACGTTGCGGCGGTCTCTAACCGCCGGAATCTTCAGCGCACTGACAAGGAGCTTGTCAAGTGCTTCTGCATCTTCAGACCATGCCTCTGCGGACCGGCCTATCCCCTCACCTGGCTGGAGACTTTCTGTTGATCTTGTTCCCGCAGCTTCAATTTTAACATGAGACCTTCGGCCCAGTTCCACATCGAAAATGACCGCGTCCGCGTCACACTCGAACGGCGGCACGGGCGCATCCTCCAGGTTCGGGACAAGGCTGGAGGGCTCGACTTGATCCTCGAGCCGCGTCTGGCCGAGAATTTCCGACTTCTCTTGCCGCTGCCGGGCCTGCAGGCGAATGAAATCCTGGGCGCCGGACAGAAGCTGACGCGTCTCGCTCTCTCACCGGGCCGCGCCCGGCTGCATTGGTCGGGACCCCTGGTGAACCGGGCGGGTCGTTTCGACCTCGGCGTTACGCTCTGGATCGAACTGGCAGGAGACGCGATCGAGTTTCGCCTCGACGTGGAAAATTGCACGAAATGGGCGCTGGCCGAGGCCTGGTATCCCGTGCTGGGCGGCCTGCACGGGCTGGGCCGCTCCGGGCAGCGGAAGCGGACGGCTGTGCTCGTTCCACGCGGCTACCATCAATGGCATCGTGAGCTGTTTGCCGCGTTCGGCTCCGGAGAGTGCCTGGGAGTCTTTGGAGGCGAGCACGCCTTCAATTATCCCGGGGCCCTGTCCATGCCCTGGACGTCCATCTACCATCCTGATGTGGGGCGTGCGGCCTACTTTGCGGCCCACGATCCCGTGCCGCGGTGCAAGTCCCTCCGATTCGGATTCACCCCGGGCACCGCGTTCCAGCGCGCCGGCGGAGACTGGCCCAGCCCAGCGGAGACTGGGGACACGCCCGTCGGTGTGACGCTCAACTGGACCTTCCACCCCTACACTCGGCCCGGCGAGACCTTCCAGGGCCCGCCGGTCGTCCTGGCCTGGCACGCCGGGGGCTGGAGGGAGTCCGCGCGGCGTTACCGCTCCTGGTTCGACGCCCACTTCGGCGTGGTGGATTCCCGCGGCCACTGGCTGCGGGACGAGCCGGCCACACTCGATACCATGTTCCTGCTGCCCGAGGACAAGGTCTCGCTCACCTTCCGCGACATCCCCCGGTGGGCCCGCAGCGCGGCACGGCACGGCGTCCGCTGCGTTCTCATCAGCGGCTGGCAGACCGGCGGGCACGATCGGGGCTATCCTCGGTATGAGCCGGACCCGCGTTTGGGCACGTGGGGGGATTTGGAGGAGGGAATCGGCGCGTGCCACCGGCTGGGCGTCCGTGTCCTTTTTTTCGTCAACGTTCAGCCCGCGGACGCCACGACGCCCTGGTTTCGCCGGGAGCTGCACCGGTACGTCACCCAGGACCCCTGGGGCCTGGACTACGGCCGGTTCGGCTGGGGCATGGGCACGCTCAGCGCGCGCCTGGGCATGACGCGGACGCCGAACATCTGGATGAGCCCGTCCATTCCCCGGGTCCGCCGCATCTTCGTCGGCCAGATGAAAAAGCTCGCCGAGATGGGCGCCGATGGCGTCCATATCGACAAGTTCCTCGGACAACCTCTCGACTTCAACCCGAGGCTCGAGGCCAGCCCGGACCGCTCGAGCTGGGAAGGCATGCTGGACTGTCTGAAGGAGATGATGGCGGTGTGCCGCCGCGTGAATCCGGATTTCGCCGTCTCGTACGAGGGCTGGTACGATCGCCTCCTGTCCTGGTCCGACGTCGTGTGGTGGGCGCCGCCGGGCCACTCGGCCATCAAGGTCGCCTTCCCGGAATGGGTCCCGCACGTCGGCGTCACGCAGCCTTATGCCTACAACGTGGTCAATCTCGCCGTGCTGCGGGGACACCACCTGCTCCTGGGGCCCGCCAATTATCAGGCGTCCATGGATTACCCGCCCATGCGGCGGCTTCACGCCTACGTGGCCGAGGTGACTCGCATCCGGCGTGATCTGCTCCCGATGCTCTCTCGCGGGGAAGTGATCGACGCCTCCGAACCCCTGTTCCGGTCCGATAAGCCTCAGCTCCGTCTCCGGGGACCTTTCGCGCGGAGCGAGTTCGGCCAGTGGTCCGTTTTCCGCGACCCGGCCAGCGGCCGCCGCGCGGCGGTCCTCGCCAACCTGGGCCGGGAATCTCTGGTCATCCAGCAGGCGCGATTCGAGGGCGGCCGCGGCCGGCCCTGCCGCCTCTACCGCCCCTTCCGGCCTCCGCGGGTCCTGCGCTCCTTCCGGCCGGTCCGGCTACCGGCGGAGCGCGTGGCCGTGCTCGTCGAGACCTGAGCCCGCTGCTTGCGCTTGGCGGCGGCAAGCGCGGCGACGGCGTCCCAGTCCCTGGCCTCGACGCGGCCCTTGAAGAGGTCCCACCAGCGGTCCCGGCCCTCACCGGCCAGCTCCGCGGCGCGGCCGGCATTGTAGCCCATCTGAAAGAGATCGCGCGCCTGCGGCGGGGCAGCCTGGGCCTTCCGGCACAGTTCCTCGATCTTGTCCAGGCAATGGTCAATGGGGTTCATGAGAGTACTCGAGTGAGAAGGTGCACCCGCACTACCGAGCTCGAAGATTACGTCTCACCGAGTGCGAGGCGCAGCCATCGGATGTTGCATGCCCAGCCTTCGAGACACCAGAACGCCACAAAGATTTCTCCATCCGGGCACTGAATGAGCGAGGGATACCCGAATTTCAGGTCGGCCAGCTCCTCCGAAGAGTGGGCCTGCCCGGTCATCCCGGACGAATGGAGTCCGGTCCCCCAGAGGGGCAGGTCCGCCTGGGGTATCCAGCGGGTACCATCGAGGGATGCCAGATGAGCCCAGAGGCCAGGACGGTCGTCCCGTCGGTAGACGCAGAGGATTCGGCCGTCTGGGAGTCGCATTGCCTTGCAGGTCTGGCCGCGGAGTCCCGTCGGTTGAGGTTGTGAAAAGGTGAGGCCGCTGTCCTGGCTGATGGCAAAGGGTGTGGGCAGGTTGCGACCCGTTCGAGGGTCGTGAGCCCAGGCGACGGCGAGAAGGCTCTGGCCGCCGAGAGGCACAACGGACTGCTCCCAATGGATGATCCCGGAGGCCGAACCGTCGAAGCTGACGCCCCATGCCGGCCAGGTACGCCCGCGGTCACCGCTGATCATCACAACGGCTTTCTCGCCGCCGGGGCACTCCCCGCTCCAGCCGCGCCAGGTGGAGACGGGGGCGAGCCAGCGCCCATCCGGCAGTTCCAGGATGCTGTGGCAAATCTCGAAACAAGGCCCCGGGACGGGCGGGATCATCCTTTCCGGATTCGACCAGGTGACGCCGCCGTCCGAGGAACGCGTCAGGAAGAGGTCCATTGGCACCAGGCCTAGAGTCCGGCGGTTCTGGATGCCTTCCTCCGGATCGTCGCGGTAGTAGTGGGCGCCGAGCCCAACCAGGCTGCCGTCCGATGTGCGGCTGATGCGGACGAGCCAGGAGGCACGGCGAGCGGGCCGGTCCTGGAGCAGCGGACCCTGCCATTTCCAGGTCCGGCCGGCATCGCTGGACCGGGCGAGGCAGGTATGGTAGTCGAGGCTCTCCACGGCTTCGCCCAGGTCGAAGGCGCACAGAAGCCCGCCGCCGGGCAAGAGGGCGAGGGAGGGGTGGAAGGCATGGCGGCTTCGGAGGTACGGCTTGGGATTGCGGTAGACGAGTCCGGTCGCAACGAGCTGGAGTCCGGGCATGGCGTGTGCACCTCATCGGAATAGAAGGTAACAGATTTCGATAGATGAAAGTACGGCTAGAATTCGGGTTTGGAAGTGCACCCGCACTTCCAAACCCGAATTCTTTGGGAAACCCCTCTCGCACCTGTCCCCAGTCCCTCGATGCCGAAGTGCGTGAGCGCTTCGGAATGGGCACGCACATCGCACGTCCCGAACCACTCCGTCGATGCCGAGGTCTCATGTTGCTTGACATCGGTGCGCGCATTTGCTTTCCTGCTCGACAAGGGAATGTTAACCTATTGCCTCCTTTTCCTCATCTCCGCGGGTGTCTGGGCAGGGGAGTCCATTGCCATGAGCGAGACCCCTTCGTTTAAAGTGGTTCGGGGGCGGGGCAGTTACCGCTGGATCACGGACCGGGGCCGGAAGATCGCCCTGGTCGGCCTCTCGGGGCCGGCTTACATCATCGATGCGATTCACCTCCGGACGCCCACCGGCACGGTCCCGGACCCTGACGAGCCCGAGGTGCTGCATAACTACACGATCCGGGGCACTCGGCTCACCCTGGGCTGGTTTCAGAACGAAGTCCCGGTGAAGCCGGTCCTGGGCTGGGACGACACGGACCCCCGCCGGCTGCGGATGTGGGTGGAGGAGAACGGTCCGGACGGCGAGCGGGTCGGCGAGTATCGCTGGTCGGTGACGCTGGACCCGGACCGCAGGAGTTATGTGCATGATTTCGAGAGCCGGTGCGCGGTGCCGAAGGCGATGGGTCTGGAGTATGTGAACTTCACGGTGGTCGGAGTGGATGATACGCGTCCGGGCAAGACGCGGTATCCGGCGACGCTGTACCAGGACGCCCAGGGAGAGTGGATCGGCCTGCCCCGCCACCACTGCACGACGTCGGAGCTTTATGACAAGGACGTGCCGCACGGTCACTTCATCGGGTTTTTCGGAGAGAAGGACAATCCGGTTCTGGAGATTCTGGACGCCCCGTCCAGCACATACCTGAACGTCTGCATGTGTTTGCACGACGTGCACGTGTGCGGCCGATCGGCGGGGAAGGACTCTGCGGGCCGGCAGACCTTCCTGCTGCGTTATCGGCTTTACGGGGTGGACGAGGAGGTATCCGCAAAGTGGATGGCCGCGGCGCGGCGCGTTCGGCTGAGCGACGAGGAGGTGGCGCGTTTTGCGGCGTTCAGCCCGAGCATCGAGCTGGGTGCATCCAACGACATGGAGAAAGGGATCGACGTGCGGACCGATGGGGGCTCCTTCTACTTCGAACGGCAGGAGTACAACTGGGAGAATCCAGCGTTCTGGGACACGACGTGCGGCCACTCGGGGACGGCCAGCGTCCGGATCGTCTCGGCCACGCCGGGCCGCCGCAGCCTCGGCGTCTCGGGCGGGCAGATTTTTGTGACGCCCAAAGGCTCGGTAGACCTGGCGGCCTGGGTCCGCACCGAAAAGCTCCAGGGCCGGGGCGCCTACCTCGAGGTCGAGTTCGGCCGGTGGGCCGGCGACCGCGTCGAGACCCTCCAGGCCGTGCAGTCCGCACGGGTGACGGGTGATGCGGACTGGACTCTGCTGGAGTTGAAGGGCCTGCCGGTCCCGGAACGCGCCGAATATGCCTGGGTGCGGCTCGCGGTCGAGGGGCCGGGCAGCGCCTGGTTTGACGACCTGCTGGTCCGGGTGCGCGAGCCCCTGGCGGCGATGGCCTTGCCCGTGCCCGCTCGGGCGGAACGCGTGCCCGTGCGCCGGTGATCGTTCCGGTATCTCGCGTCCTCGCGACAGCGGCGTCCCGTGGAAAGCAGTATTCTGCGGTTTTGATTCCTGCTCATCTTCTCCGGCAGAACTGGGGATTTCTGTAGAGCGCCATGCCGCTCAGCGTCGGTCCTGAAGCCCTTCACGCGGGCCGTCCGCGGCAGCGGCGTGTTAGAGAAATCGCGTGAACTCCAGGGCAGCCTTGCCGAGAACCCATTCCCGGTCCTGCGGTGTGAGGAAGCCCAGGCCATCCTGGAAGAGCCGGAGGTTCATGGACACGGTTTCGCGCAGGCAGAGGGGAGGGAAATCGCTTCCCCACAGGATTCTCCGGGGGCCGAAGGCGTCGTAGATCATCTTGAGGAACGGAAGAAGGTCCGGATAGGGGTACTTCTGGCGGCTGGCGGCATAGAGCCCGGAATAAGCGATGGCGACGTTGGAGAAACGAGCAAGCTGAAGGACCTGCCGGTACTGGGGGAAAGGGTCCATCTCGTCGAATCGAGGGTGGCCCAGGTGCTCGATGCGCATCTTGAGACCCGGATGACGCCGGACCAGCTCGGCGGTTTCCGGGGCGGCAAAGGCATCCCGCGTACCGGTCAAGGAGACCGCGACGCCCAATTCCTGCAGGGTTTCCCAGAGGGCATAGGGGTTGGCCTCGGGCGACCTGGCCGTGACGGGCACGCGGAAACCCACCATCTGGTGCTGGAACACGGCCACCCTGATCTTTTCCGTCGCGTCGGAAAGGGTGGTATCGACGAGACCCCAGGGGGCGAAGCGGCCCGGATAGCGCTGACAGGCCTCCTGCTGATAGCGGTTGTCGTACTGGCCCATATACTGGACCAGGACGGCCTTGTCGATCCCCGCGGCGTCCATCTGAGCGACCAGAACCTCAACGGGCACGTACTTGGTCAGGCCGGTATGGACGTGAGAATCCACAATCATGGCGGAGGTTCTCCTGCGTTTCTGAAACACCTATTCGTCGGGATTTCACGCCCGATCGCTGGCGGACGGGTGGAAAATCGAGGCCAGTCTCCCTGTTCAGAAGTGCGGATGCACTGGCAAACCCAGGCACTCGTCAGCATAGCCCGGGTGTTCCCGGGAAGGTAGAATTTCCCCCCCCATCGGAAGTGAACGTTCGAATCCTGAGATTCGTAAAAGGCGCGCCCATGTCTCCCAACGCGGTAGTGATCCAGGAACAACTGAGGATTCCCATGGACATCACCAGCCTGGGAAAGTTCCGGGAGTGGACCCGAACGGAGGAATTCCCGGAACGGGGTATTTCGTACATCGGGGGCGAAATCGATGTGGACGTGAGCCCAGAGGAGCTGAATCATAACAAAGAGAAGGCCGCTCTGGATAGGGGATTGGGCGCGATCATCGAGACGGAGGATGTGGGGCCTTGTTCTGCGGCGGAGTCCTTCTGACCCATCTGCGGGCCATCCTTTTGGAATCGGGCGTTTTGAGGTCATGACACGACTGGCCATCCGGGTTCGAGATGCGGGCTTCCAGCTCTACGACGGCGACCAGCTTGTCGCCCGATACCGGGCCGCGGAAACGCTGCCCAGGGAGGAATCTCCCAAGCCCTGCTTCCATCCCATCTATGACCCGAACGCGAGGCTGATCACGGAATACCGCCCGCCCGATCACCTTTGGCACACCGGCCTCTACTACGGGTGGGTCCATGTCAATGAGGCGAACTTGTGGGGCGGGCCCTGGTATGTTCCAGCGCTTGGGAAGTATGAGTGGGTGGCCAGCACACACGGCGAGCAAAGACACGAATCCTTCAAAAGCCTCGGCACGGAGGAGGAGAGGACATGGGTCGTCGAAGAGGTCACCTTGCGGGATGCTCGGGACAATGTGATGGCTCGGGAGCAGCGCCGCATGGAGTTTCAGAAACTGACTGGGTGCGCCGGCACCCTCTGGATGCTCAGTTCGGTCATTTCGCCCGAGACCGATTCGGTCACCTTCGGCGCGTCCCGCGCCGCTCGCTACAGCGGGCTCGAGCTTCGGATGGGGCCGCCTTTCGCCGACGCGATGCACCGGACGAGCGAAGGCGTGCGCGGCCACGAGAACGTGATGAAATCCCGCGCCCGATGGTGTCTGGCGGCCGGGGCATCCGGCGGCGCCGTCGCCCTGCTCGACCATCCCCGCAATCCGAGACATCCCGCCTTCTGGTTCGCCCGCCGGAACTTGATGGGCGTTTCCTTCCTCATGCAGGAGGACCTGACGATCGTCCGAGGAGAATGCCTCGAGCTTCGTTATGGGTTCCTGGTGCTGGGGGGCGATCCCGGAGATGACTTCATCGAGGCCCGCTACGCCGAGTTCGTCGGGCATAAATCCGTTTAAGAATAGTGCCGAACTCTTTCTGAACGGATGGATTATGGACTGGCCTGCCGCCAGCATGCGAGAGGATGCTGACGCTGCGAGAGGGGGAGAGGGATTCTCTGTCCCTGATTGCGGTGAGACTCGTAGATGCCGAGGATCATTTCGAGGGCCTGTCGGCCTTCGACGCCGCTGCTCGGTGGCTCGTTGGCGCTGCCGATGGACTCCACGAGACGGCGGTACATGGTGACCATCGGCTCTTCGACGCCGATGCCGGCAAGGTCGACCTGTTTCCAATCGGCGAGCTGGGCGGGGGTGCCTTCCATCGGCCTGGCCAGATGCCAGAGATTGGAGCCGGGCCCGACGGACCCTCCGGCGCGGACGGCGAGCTGGCCCTGGCTGCCCAGGATATCGACGCCGTAGTTTTCGCTCATCGTCTTGGAGTAGGCGAGGAAGTGAATCTCACCCAGGACTCCGCGCTCGAAGCCGTAGTGCGCCAGGGCGCGCTGGCCCATGACCAGCCCGGAATCACGGTCTCGCGGCGACATCTCCTTCGCCTCCATGATGTCCCGGGGCGCGGCGAGCCGGCCATCGATCGTGACGTGTCCGGCGACCCAGGCAGGGGCCCCTCCGAAACAAAGCATCATGTCCGTGACGTGAGTGCCCATCTCCATGAACTCGTTGCCGCTTCGGCGGCCAGCCTTGTTCCGTCCACGCACGAGGACAACGTCGCCGATGACGCCCTGGGCAACCATGGCCTGGGCCTTGCGAATGCCCGGGTTCACGTGGTTCTGCTGGTGGATGGCCAGCTTGGCGCCCGAACGGTGCGCCGTTTCGACCATCTCGTCGGCCTCGGCCGGGTCGATGGCGATCGGCTTCTCGCACAGCACGCTGATGCCGCGACGGGCCGCCGCGACGGTCGGCGCATGATGCCCGCGCGTCTGGGTCGCCACCGTGACCATGTCCATCGAGACCGAGTCCAACATCTTCTCGAAGTCGCCAAACGTGGCGGGCACGTTGAATTCCTGGCCCGCCTTCTCGGCCGCGGCCGGGAGAAGATCACACACCGCCACGATCTTGAAGTCCGGCATCGCCTGGAGCATCTTCAGGTGGTAACGGCCCATTCCGCCGCAGCCGATCAAACCGACCCGCCAAGTCTTGGAACTGGACATGTGAGTTTCTTCTCCTTGCAGAGCAGCGCATACGCCGCAGCTCCGAGAATGCTCAGACTATCGGACGCCTGGGCTTCTCGGAGGCCAGGGCGCTTGTCCACCTCCTCCGGCGGATCATAGCTCATGCGACAGGCGATGGATAGGGGTAGTAAGATGATAGAAAACCGGGTGGATTTCAGATGAAAACGAGGAAAGTCCTGGAATCTCGTGAGGTATCCTATGAAGATTCAACAAGCTCGTCCTGACCATGGCGGTCCATCTCCAGTGGCGAACTTAGGACGCAGGGCGGCCGTGCGCGGCTGGGTCACGGTGTCAGGAAGATGCTGGCGCTCCCCTGACCGCAGGGCGGCTGCGTGCGGACTGGTCGTGCTGTTGGGGATGGTTGGCTTCGCGCCTAACGCCTTCGGTTGGGGCGAAGGTGGCCACATCCTGATTGCCCGGACCGCCGCGGCCAAACTGCCGCGGAGTCTTCCGGCCTTCCTCCGGGACGAGGGCGATCTTCTGGGCTACCTGTGCATCCAGCCGGACCGCTGGAAGCATACGGCAGGGGAGCTTCGTGCGGTAGAGGCGGCCAATCATTTTTTGGACATGGAGAATCTTCCGCCGGCCATCCCTGGGGGGCCGGTCTATCCTGCCACGCGGATCGACTTCCTGATCCAGATTGGCGAGAGCAAGCAGAAGGTGGACGCGGTGGGGCTGCTTCCGTACCAAGTTCTGGAATACTTCCTGCGCCTGAAGGGCGCGTTCATGGAGTACCGCTGGGCGCAGGAGGACCCGAAGGGGAAGCAGGCGCGCTCGCCGCTCACGCGAGGTTCCATGCGCAGCGTGGAACTGAACGCTTTACACTACGCCGGCATTCTCGCTCATTACGCCGGGGATGCGGCGCAACCGCTTCACGCCTCCATTTTCTATGACGGGCGCGGGGCCGACGGCCAGCCGGCAAAGACGGGCGTCCATTACCGCTTCGAGATCGATCTCGTGCGAGATTTCGTCGATCCGGAGTCCCTTCCGGGCCTGGTCGGCCGGCCCAGGGTGCTGAAGGACCTGCTCGGCGAGACCCATCGGATTCTGGCTGAATCGAACGCCCTGGTCGGGCCGCTGCTGGACTTGGACGAGAAAGGGAAGGTGGCCTCAGGCGACCCGGCGGCATCGAGTCTGGCCCGCAAGCGTCTGGCCGCTGGCAGCCAGTTCTTGCTGGACCTCTGGTATACGGCGTGGGTGCAGAGCGAGCGCGATCTGGCGGCTTACCAAGCGACGTTCAAGGTAGGCGCGGAATGACGTGGGCGTCGGACGCGGGCCCAATCCGGCGCGCTCACGCCCGTTCCGAAGCGCAGGAACGCTTCGGCTACGCTTCCCACGCGAGCGCGTCGCGCGTGGCCGACGCCCTCCCGGCGGGTTGAAATGGGGACGTCGGAGCCGGGACCCTTCCGAAGCGCAGGAACGCTTCGGCTACGAGGAACGCGGAGGGAGGTTCGTTCAGCCGTTACGGGTCGAAATTCAGCCAGGTGATCAGAGGCACGAGATTGCCGATGCCCCCGGCCGCCCAATGGATGGGCGGGTTCTGAAGCTGGCCCGGTGGGCATATCCGGGTAAAGCCGCTCTGACCGCCGAGTGCGGCGACACGTCCTGCTGCGGACCCTGGCGACACGGCGATGGCCTGCACCCGGCCGCGGACGGGCCGAAGAGCCACTTCGAGCATATCCAGGCGAGGCAAACGCTTCACGCGCAGGACTCGATTCAGGCATGAGGGCTCGAAGGCTGGCCGTTCGTCGTAGAGGAGCGACCAGGCGGTCGAGCCGGCGCTGGCCGATAGCCTGGCGGGCTCGCCCGCGGCCTGTCGCATCTCGACTTCGGCCCGGACCTGCTGGATGGCTGCGGCTTCGGCGGGTGCGAGTGCGCGGCGCGGCCACCGGACCTCGGCGTCCTGCATGGCCTGAGACAGGCACTGGCAGAAATCGAGGCAGTCGCTCCGCTCCCCGACGAGGAAGGCGACGTGGGGGGAAAGGCAGCCCTGCTGGTCGTAGAAGGCCACGTCCTCGGCGACGGAGGCAGCCACGGCGGGGGTAAAGGCCTCGGAGTCGATCACGGCGAGGCTGACGCGGTGTCCGTGACCGATGAATCGCCTGGGCGGTCGGACCTCACTCTGAAGGTGGCTGATGCTTGCATCGTCCCCGAAGGCGATGGCCAGGTCAGCGGCATCGAGAGCCGAGCGCGTCATCTCGACCTCTTCCCGTGTCCAGGACCAGACGGAGACGCATTCGGCGAGGTCCGGGGATTCCCTGCGCAGGGAGTCAGCGAAGCGCTTCAAGAACACGGGGTCCTGGGAGGAGCATTTGAGCAAGTTGGCGGCCTTGACGACGAGGCCGAAGCAGAGACTCCAGAGGCCCGGGGTGACGATGCTGCCGGCAAGGACGTGGGTGATCAGTTCGGGGCCGGCGGCCCAGCGCAGGTCATGGCCGGTACGGCTACCGGACGCGGGCCCATCGAGTCGGCGGCAATCGCCCAGTTCCTCGACAATCAACTCCTCGAGCCTCGGCGGAATCAGTTGCTGGAAGGCGCGGTCGAGTCCGAGGCTGACCATCGCCTCGGGGAATCCCGTGGCGGCAGACATCTCCGGAACGGCCTTGACTCGTGGAGGATAGTCCGGGTCCAGCCATCGGGCCGCCAGGTAGCCGAGGCGATGGGCGATCTCCTGTGCGGGCAGGTGCAACAGGCAGGAACGCCGCGCCTCGCGCAATCTCCGGGCCTCGTCGATGATGCGAGTGGGATCAGAGTCTCGGAGTTTCAATCGCTTAGGCGTCTAGGCGCTTGGGGCGTCAAACTTGAAGAAACTTTCTAAGCTCCAAAGGTGGACTCAAAGGGCGTGGCGGCCAACTTCTTCAGCAGCACCCCATGCTCCCCGTTTGCGGACAGGTGCTGGAGAACCTTGAAGACGGTCTCGATCTCATCCGGAGCGTCAATTCCGGCGGCGATGGCGTCCAGACCAAGCTCCTGGCCCTTGTTCTTCTCCAGGAAATCCACGACCCGATGCTGGATGGCAATGACCGCGCCAGCGGCCTTCTTGCCGGCCTCAACACCAGGCTGGTGATAAGCGTTGATGTGGACCAGCGAGCCGTAGAAGCCCACGGCCCTCTCATAGAGAGCGATGAGCTTCCCGACGGATTCCGGGCTTACGTCCCGAATGGTCAGGGTGATGGACTCGCGCCCGTTTTCGAAGAGCGCACGCCGCGTCCCCTGCAGGAAACCGGACAGGTAGTCGCCCGACGTGACTCCGGGCTCGACGGGCATGGACGGGCCTTTCCGGTCCCGAAGCACCTCGATGAAGGTAACGAAGAAATTCGGGACACCGTCCCGGAGCTGCTGGACATAGGCATGTTGGTCCGTCGAGCCCTTGTTGCCGTACACCGCGATGCCCTGGTGCACGACGTTTCCATCCATGTCCCGCTCCTTCCCCAGGGACTCCATGACGAGCTGCTGAAGGTATCGGCTGAAAAGCTCGAGACGATCCTTGTAAGGCAAAATGACCATATCCTTGAGGCCCTTGCCGCTCCCGGCGTGATACCACATGAGGGCCAGAAGCGCCGCGGGGTTGCGCCTCGGGTCCTTCAAGCGGGTGACCGCATCGACCGCCTTGGCCCCGGCGAGCATGCCGTCGATATCGAGTCCCTGGAGGCGCGCCGGCAAGAGTCCGACCGGGGAAAGCTCGGAGGTGCGCCCGCCCACCCAGTCCCACATGGGGAATCGTTCGAGCCACTTGTCCTTCACGGCCACCTTGTCGAGATCGCTGCCGTCGCTCGTGGTGGCCACGGCATGATTTTCGAACCGGAGATTCGCCCGTAGGAATGCGGCCTTGGCCTCGAGCATGCCGTTGCGGCTCTCCTTGGTCCCTCCGGACTTGGAGATGACGATGCAAAGCGTTTCGCCCAGCGACTTGCCGATGCGCGCCAGAACTCTGTCCATGCCGTCGGGGTCCGTGTTGTCAAAAAAATGCACCGTGAGAAGGTCGCCCGTGCCTCCCAGGGCATGGCTGACGAACTGCGGGCCCAGCGCAGACCCCCCAATCCCGACCACCAGCAGATTGCGGAATTTCCTGCCGTTCTGCCCGCGGACGCGGCCGCCATGAACATCCGCAGCGAACTTCTTCACCTTGGCCAGAGCCGTATCAATGGCCTGCCGCAACTCCGGCGTTGGCGTCAGCGCGGAGTCCCGCAGCCAGTAATGGCCCACCATGCGGTCCTCGTCCGGGTTGGCGATACCGCCCTTCTCCAGGGCATCCATCTGTTCGAAGGCCTTCTGAATGCGCCCGTCCATCTCCGAGAAAAAGCTGTCAGAGAAGTTCATGCGGCTGATGTCCAAGGCCAAGCCGAGCGATTCATCATTGAAGTAATAGGTCTTGAAACGATTCCAAAGCTCCTGGTTCGTCATGAAAAAACCTCCGGTGTCTCGGGCTTGATAGCCTGTACACAATTCCGCCTGGCGAGTACACGAGTTGGCAAATGCACCCGCACTTGCTCACTCGTGTACTCTAGCTGGTTTCCTGTTTCGGGCGTGCTCCCGCGCTTCCGAAATGAGAAACTTGGAACAGAGCATATACAGCCTTATTCCTGTTGCGCAAGGTCCGATGGCCACCAGGGCAGGATTTTCTTAACCGATGAACAGTAACATTTTGCTTCGTCCCTCTCCCGTTTTGACAGGCGTGGGTACCTTCTCAATCAGTTCGGGTGACCTGAGCGTTCCGATCAGAGCAGCCCATTGACCCGAACTTGTTGGGAAGTTATGCATTTCATCGCTTCAGTTCTTGACCCATGGAGCGCCTTTTGCTACAGCAATCCTGATGACACCCTCCATGAAGACGTTAACTCCGCCCGCACCTAAGACAGGGCCCGAAATCTTCCAGAATGTCGGCAAGGAAAAGTCGCCTATCTACTTCGGCCGGGGCGTGCTTTCTCTGCTGCCCGGGATTCTCCAGGACCTTGACTTCGATACCCTCTACGCCGTCGCAGACGATGGCGTCGAACGGATACACGGAGAAGCGCTCCGGCGTACTCTGCACGGCGTTCGCCACCAAGTCCTCGTCTTCCCTGCCGGCGAGCGAAGCAAGAGCTTGCAGACCTTCGAAGCGCTCGTGGGCCGGCTGCTGGAGCTGGGGGTGACTCGCCGCAGCCTGATCCTGGGCTTTGGCGGAGGCGTGTCTGGCAACCTCGCCGGCTTCCTGGCCGGGACTCTGTTCCGCGGCATCCGATTGGCTCACGTGCCGACGACGTTCCAGGCGCAGACGGACAGCACGTTGAGCCGGAAGCAGGCGCTGAACTGCCACGGGAAAAATCTGATCGGATGTTTTCATACCCCGTGTTTTACGCTTTCGGACACGGATTGGATGGCGACGGAGCCCCGGCGCTCGCTCCTGGGCGGAATGTCCGAGAGCATCAAGAACGCCCTGATTCGCGGTGGGGACTTTCATGACTACCTGGTCGAGCACCTGGACGCGGCCGTGGCGGAGGATGCGGAACAGCTTCACGACCTGGCGCATCAGTCCATTTTGAGCAAGCTGGCGATCCTGCGTGAGGACCCCACGGAGAAGGGTGAAGCGGTGATCCTGGAATATGGGCACACCCTCGCCCATGCGCTCGAGATGATCACCTCCGGCCGTTTTACCCACGGCGAGTGCGTCGGGATCGGAATGGTCTTCAATGCTCGGCTTTCCCGCCGACTGGGCATTCTTCAAGCCGGGGACGAGCCGGCAGCGGAGGCGCTGGTCGCTCGAATCGGTCTGCCCACGCGTCTACCCGCGGACGTGTCGAGCGAAGCGCTACTCGAGGCAATGAGACTGGACAATAAGCGGCGGGGCCGGCACATCGAGTTCATCCTGCTGGAACGCGTCGGCCGCCCCCATCGCGGCCCGCACGGCCTCCTCCACCCCGTCACGGACGAGTGCATCCGGGAGACCCTCGAGCATTGCCGGTAACTCAGATACTCTACGTTGGCTGATGACTTTCGACTGATGTCTGTTCACTGCTACCCCATTCTGAATTCTAAAGTCCCTGGTCCATCGTCCCTGACACCTAGGCCACCCCCACATTTCCACACCCCCGCTTCGCTTCGGGGAAGCTCCCACACCCCTACACCCCACGCACTCCCGGTATCAGGTGTCAGTCCCTCGTCCCTCGTCCCTGTTCACAGCGGGAGCTTCACGACCTCGCCAGTGGCTGCCGACTTGTAGCCGGCCAGAATGGCTTCGGTGATCGCAGCGGCTCTCTCCACGTCCATCTCGCTCTTTCTTCCCTCGAAGATGCAATCAAGGAAACAGCTTTCGTCGCTGTGTGGAGAGTCATCGCCCGGAAGCGTAACCCACGTCTCTTTGGGCCGCGTGTCGACCTCACGCTGGGTCGAAGACCACATGCCCATCGGGTCCCGAGGGTTCACCGGGGGCGGCTGCCACGGCGGTTCGTTCCCATAGACCTCGATCCTGGGGCTATAGGCGTCGATGGCCAGCGAGCCGCGGCTGCCTATGAGGCGGACCTGGCTCGGCCCGCCGGCCGGATGGCTGCTCCAGCCGATGCGGCCGCCAGTGATGGTCGCCGTCACTCCGCCTTCGAGATCGAGCAGCAAGAAACCGAAATCTTCGACACCGTTCCGCTGATGCTCCTGAAAAAAATAGTTTGCGGTGCGACCGTAAACGTTTTTCACAGTCTTTCCAGTGAGCCAGAGGGCGAGGCCGATGGCGTAGACGCCGATGTCGTAAAGCTCTGGCTTGGAATCGACGAATGTAAAGCCTTTCGGTGGATAGGGTTGGAAACGCGTCCGGCCGAGAGAGGCCGTGCCTGAGGGACCCTTGGCAAAAAGGCAATCGGCATGCACGGCGACCAGGTTGCCAATAATACCGGAATGGACCACCTCGCGGGCGCGGCGCGCCCAGGGCTGGGTCACCAAGCTGAACATCTGACTGAAAACCCCGGTCCGGCGAGCCGCCTCGACCACCTCGCGGGCGGTGTCGAGGTAGGGAGTCATGGGCTTGTCGATGTAAATGTGCTTTCCGGCCCGGGCGCACTCCGCCAGGATGCGGCCGCGCCGCTCCGGCTCGGCGCATACGCAGACGGCCTGGACCTCCGGGCGGGCCAGAGCGTCCTCGAGAACGGGAAGGAACGGGATGCCGATGTCCGCGGCCAACTCGCGGTTCAGCCGATCACGCTCGGGGCCGACTCCGCGTTCGTCCGTAAGTCCGACGAGCCGGCAGCGGTCGTCCCGGGCAAAGGTCCGGCCGTAGTTCTCCTGATGGGTGAGCCGGCCGGCAACAAGGAGGAGGCCGATGGGGGCGTGTTTCATGGCTGGACCGGCTGGCCGGTGGCGAGGGACCGGCGGACAGCGGAGAGGAAGGTTGCGCCGATTCGGTGCGGGTGCGCACTGCTTCCCTCCCGGAGCACGAGGGCCTGGCGGTGGTATACGGCGCCCCGGCATCCCAAGACAACAATGTCCACTTCAGGCCGGCCATGGGCCCGGCAGACGGATAGAATAGCAGAAGCGCCTGTTGGGAATTCGAGGGCGGCCGTCAGATGCCCCTCGTCTGGCCCGCCCCGGGCAAGGACGCGTTCCGCTGGACCCGAAAACCACCGGCTCGTCTGGCCGGCAAGCTCCCCAAGGATATCCGTCAAGTGCCCAGACTCCTCCGCCGACGCGGCGGTGCACCGCACAAAGACCGGATCGCCAATTCTACCGCTCTTGACTGCGGCCTGAACGGCATCGCCGAGTGATGTCCAGTAGCTCATGAAGCTCTCCGGGTGACACGCCTGTTGGAGTGACGCCCTCAGCCGCTGCGTTGGAGTGACAGCTTCAGCCGTCCGAGGCGATTCCTTCCAAGCCTGAATCTCAGCGGGACGCTCCGTGTGTCTCAGCAGGATTCCTCTCAGAGGGACAGGTCCGGGACGATCCGTTGGGACTTCGAGAGCCGTAGCTCCAACACGCCACGCCTGAGAGCGTAAGTCCGACACATGGATTGTAGTCGATCCGAACGGACGTGTCACCGGGACGAGCGGACGGACCCCGTTGTGTACGGGACGGCGGAGAATTTGTGGCTCTTCGCGTTTACGCGCGCGTCGAGGTCCGGATCGGGATCGGGATCGGGACCGAAAGAGTTCTTATGCCCAGGCGCTATAAGCAGTTGGATGCCTATCGGGTGACCATGGAGTATCTCAAGTGTGCTTATCATACCCAAGGGCATGCTCGACCAGACTCGTCGCTATGCTGATCCGGCTGGCCAACGAGGATTCTCCTTTCAGGCGGAGTTGGGGGAACATCAAAGCGGGCGAGTCGACCCCGACCCCGACCCCGACCCCGACCCCGACCCCGACCCCGACCCCGACCCCGACCCCGACCCCGACCCCGACCCCGATGAGCAAACTGACGACTAACCCTAATGTCCCACGGGCCAGTGAGGGACGCGCGCGAGATGGCGAAGACCCGAAATTCACGCTCGTGGAATGACAAGCAAGAAGGGATAAGATATTGCCGTATGCCCGTTCCTAGAATCATACTCGGGTCCTGGATTGCGCTCTGGCTGCTTCTGCCCGTACCCTACCGAGCCGCGGCAGAGGACTCGCGGCGCACGCTCAAGTCCGATGCGGGCCAGGAATACTATCTCTACGAGCCAGCGACTTTTGACCCTAAGAAGAGATACTGGCTTTTCGTAGCCGTGCATGGCTTGGGCAGCGACGGTCAGAATGCACTCGGCTTCGCCAGCTTCGCGGACGAGGGGCAATGCATCGTGGTGGGGCCCACCTTCGGAGAAGGATTCCAGTTTCCTTCCCAGGGGGCAGGCAAGAAACTCCTGGCTATCCTTGCTGAACTGAACAAGGAATATCGGGTCCATCCCACGGTCTTTCTGGCCGGCATGTCCGCGGGCGCCCAGTTCGCACACCGGTTCGCCCTGGAGCATCCCAAATCGGTCCTGGCCTGCGCCGCACACTCCGCCGGAAGCTGGGATGCTCCCAACGACGCTGCCCGCGGCATTCCTTTCCTGGTCACCTGCGGTGAGGCGGATACGGAATTCGACCGTATCGGCAAGGCGAAAGCATTTTCGGAACAACTCAAGCGCAAAGGTTACAAGGT
Source organism: Planctomycetota bacterium (assembly GCA_016179685.1). GTDB lineage: Bacteria > Planctomycetota > PUPC01 > JACPCR01 > JACPCR01 > JACPCR01. Next base: position 18,119 of record JACPCR010000061.1, read on the forward strand.
GGTGACCGCATGGTTTCCCGGCGTGGGGCACAGTCTCTCGCCAGAAGCATGCCAGTTGAGCAAGGACTTCTACTGGACGGCCACCACGGGCCTGACGAGGGACCAGCGTGACCGGGTGGAGGCGGAGCTGGCGAAGGCCGAAGAGCGGGCGAAAGCAGAGGGATACGAAGAGGCTTTGAAATTGCTGGCGAAAGTCGCCGACTTGAAACGCGACTCGGTGTATACCCAGCGGGCGGCGGACCTGGCTCAACAGATTCAAAAGACCGCGTCCGAGAGATTTTCCGAGATTCAGAAACAGGCCTCGACCGATCTGAGCGGGGCTATCACGGAACTGGGTCAGTTCCTTGAGAAGTTCAAGGGCACTAAGGCGGCCAGGTCGGCTCAGCAGACCTTGGCTGCATGGAAGAGCAAGAATGCTTCCATCGCTGAAGGAGAGGCCTCGGGCGGTACAAAAAAGGTCGAGGCGGAGCCGAAATCGAGGGAGAATCGAACAGGAGCGGAGGAAGCAGCGAAGCCTGCCACGAGGAGCCAGGGGCCTCCGAAGAGCGGCCGTCCGTGGCTGGTGATGGCGAAGAATTTCCTCGCGAACAGACAGCCCGAGAAGGCGCGGGAGTATCTCGAAAAAATCTTGAAAACATTTCCCGACGCAGAGGAAGCCGTAGAAGCCAGGAAGCTCCTGGATGATCTGTAACGGAAAGCATGTGATGGATTGCCGTCGCGTGGAATAGGCAGAGCTTCCATGCGAACCAATGTCGGACGACCGCTGGTGGTCTCGGCGTAACTGCTTAGTGATCGTCACCGGAGGCCTGTTGATGTGAGTCCCGTAGGGACGACAGAAGTTTTCGCTAAGGAGTTACGTCTCGACTCTCGTTGGAACTTGACACCTTCGGATTGCGGGCAGGCTTGCGAAAACTCCTGCGTAGAGGGACGATGCATCCTTCACGGAGGAGTTTTTCAATTCTTGAAGGGAGAGAGGCATGGCCGAAGGTCATCCGGTACGCCTGGCGGTGGTCGGTTGCGGGAACATTTCGGGGCCCTATGGGGACTGTATCTCCAAGCGGCCCGAGCAGCTCAAGATTCTGGGGGCGTTCGACGAGATTCCGGAGAAGGCCTCGGCTTTCTGCCAGAAGTTCGGCGGGCGCGTTTATCCGTCGATGGACGCCTTGCTGGCCGATTCCGAGGTTGAGACGGTGGTGAATCTGACGATCCATACGGCACATGCCGCGGTGACCCGGCGGGCGCTCGAGGCAGGCAAGAACGTGCACAGCGAGAAGCCGTTGGCGACGGACCGCGGCTCGGGTCGAGAGGTGGTGGAACTGGCCCGGCGCAAGGGTCTGATGCTCACGTGCTCCCCGTTCGTCATCCTGGGCGAGTCGCAGCAGACCCTCTGGAAGGCCGTGCGCGACGGGCTCGTGGGGGAGGTCGTTTCGGTCAACGCGGAGATGTTCTGGGGCCGGGTCGAATCGTGGCATCCCCATCCTGGCCCTTTCTATGCCCCTGGGGCGGGCCCGATGCTCGACGTCGGATGCTATCCCTTGAACGTCCTGACGAGCATCCTGGGCCCCGTGCGCCAGGCGCGCGGGCTGGCGCGGGTCACCATCCCCGATCGGGAAATCTTGTCCGGGCCGCAGGCGGGTCAGAAATTCCAGGTGACCACCCCGGACATCGTGTTTGGCCTGCTGGAATTCGAAAACGGGTCGATCGGCCGCCTGAGTGCGACGTTTTCGCCATGGTTTTCGAACCAGCGGGGCCTGGAAATTCATGGGACCCGAGGCTCCTTGGCGGTCGAAAATGTCGTGGGCTTCGATACTCCGGTCAAGCTGGCGACGTATCCCAAACGGGAATGGGAGGCGCTCCCGTTCGCGCGAGAGCCCTACAAGGGAGTGGACTGGTCCCGCGGGGTCTGCGAGGCCGCACTGGCCTTGCGCGCGGGTCGGCCGCCTCGTGTCTCGGGAGCGCAGGCGCTGCACATCTTGGACGTGTGCCTGAGCATCCTCGAGTCGTCCGAGCGGGGGCGGCCTGTGGCCGTCGAGTCGCGCTTCGATCCGCCCGAACCGCTTTAGTACACGCGTAGGGAAGGGCATCCGCACTTCCCTACGCGTGTGCTAGAGTTTAAGCTTGTAACTTCTCCGCGTCCGCCAGTGCGGGCACCCGGCGAAGATGTTGAAGAGGTGTCAGGTGTCGGGTGTCAGATGATTCCTGACACCTGACACCTGACACCTGACACCTGACACCTGACACCTGACACCTGACACCTTTACGAGCCTTGTTGGGTTGCGGGTATCACCCGCGTTAATTCAAACAGGGATTTCATCGGAGGGACAAGAACATGCGATTCAAACTGGTGATCTGCCCGCCGACGGCGCACGACGATTGGCCGGAGCGTATCCGAAAGGAAGTGCCGGACTGCGAGGTGGTGTTCTGCCGGACGGTGGAGGAGGCGAAGCAGGCGATCGCTGACGCGGATGCGGCGTTCGGCGACGTGAGGCCCGACCTCTTTGCCCGGGCGAAGAAGCTGAAGTGGATTCAGGCCCACTATGCCGGGTTGGGCCCCGAATACTTCCACGAGGCGCTGGTGAAGAGCCCGGTGACGGTGACGAACATGCGAGGCATCTATAACGACCACCTGGCCAACATGGCCCTGTCGTATCTGCTCGCCTTTGCCCGGGGCCTCCACCATTACTTCGCCTTGCAGCAGAAACGGCAGTGGGGCCCGACCACCGGGGTCGTCTGCCTCTCCGACGCCACGGCTGGCATCATCGGCGTCGGCGGCGTCGGGGCCGAAATCGCTCGCCTTTGCAAGGCCTTCCGCATGAGGGTCATCGGGGTCGACCCCCGCCGTGAGGACAAGCCGGAAGGCTGCGACGAGCTGTGGCGCGCGGACCGCCTCGACGAGATGCTGCCTCAGTCGGACTTCGTGATCATGACGTGCCCGGAAACGCCGGACACGCTGCGGATGATGAATGCCCGCCGGTTCGGGCTCATGAAGCGCACGGCCTATTTCATCAACGTCAGCCGGGCGCGGAACGTCGTGGCGGACGATCTGCTGGAGGCCTTGAAAGCGGGCACGATTGCCGGAGCGGCCCTGGACGTGACGGAGCCTGAGCCGCTGCCGCCGTCGAACGAGTTGTGGGGGATGCCGAACGTGATCATCACGCCGCATATGGGCGCGGCGGGCCCCTACTTGGGCGACCGCCGCACGGAGGTTTTCCTGGACAACTGCCGGCGCTTCAGCGATGGCCGGCCGCTGCGGAACATCGTAGATAAGGCCAAGTGGTTCTAGCGGAGCGCTGCTTTCAACCGACCCGCTTGGCTCGAGCGGCCAGAACCGAAAGTGGATACGGCAAGCGCTCCGTTACGAGAATCTCAAGACACGGTCTTCTTCCGGCGCGTAGCGGACGCGCAGGCCGCTGAGACTCCTTCCCTCGAAGCGGAATCCCACGAGCGGCAGCAGGAGGAGCGGGCGAAGAACGAAGCCGGGGATGTGGCGCGTCCCCTGGGACGGCCTGGACATGATCTTGCTGAAGCGGCGATAGACCCATCGAATGCTCCGGCCCAGCTCCTCTTCGAGGTCGCGGCCAAGCCACCGGATGGCCGCGGCGAGACCGTCAATCATGTAGAGGGTGAACGCCAACTGGTATCCTCGCCGGGCGGGGTTGCCGCGCTCCGGATAGGGAGCGTGCCAGGGCGTGCCCAGGTAACTGCCGTCCCCGAGCGTGAAATGAGCCAGGTTGTAGTCCAGCCCGCGCTCGATGGCCCGCATGAATTCAGGCAGTTTCCGTAAGGCTTCAAAATCCAGAAGAGGCAGCAGCTCGGACATGGCGTGAAGATGGTAGCCTTCCTCACCCGCCCAGCGGTCCGTGGCGTAAGGCCAGAACCCGTCAGCCTCCTGGCGGCGGATGACGTTTTCCATGAGGTCGCGCCGGCCGATGTCCATCAGCTTCTCGTCGCCAAAGGCATGGCCGCAGAGCCAGCAGGCCGCAGCACCCGCGGTGTGAAAATTCGTGGTCGAGATGTCCACGTCGCCCGTCCGCCGATTCTCGAACCAGAGGCGAAGGTCGTGAAGCTCGGGTCGGGCCATCGGCCACCGCTCCACGAAGCGCGGCGGCCGATACTCCCACTGCCGCCACAGTTCGTAGTGCGGGCGCAGGTATTGGCGGCGACCCAGAAGCTTGCAGGCATAGTGGACGCTGAGCGCCTCACGCCCAACCAGAAGGCATTCCTCGAAGTCCGGCTGCGTGATCTCCCGCGCTCGTAACCGTTGATGGAGCTCGAAGGAATGGAAGAAAATCCGCTTCCCGGTCAGCCGATAAAGAATCGCATCCAGGTCGGGGTCGCCAGGCTTAAGCGACCCGGCCAGCACCTGATGGGGCAGCCAGGATGAAGAAACTCGAAGCGGTGGCCGCACGGGCGGCTGACGACGCCGGATGGCCTCGAGATCGACCGGGAGTTCGTCAAGCTCCGCTGCATGCCAGAGCAGTCCGGCGGGGGGGGACACCAGGCGCTTCCCCGCCAAGAGAGCGGCCTTCCAGTCGGGCCGCCATTCCTTCAGTCGGTTCGATCGAAGCTTCCGAGCGACCTGGAGGTCTGGCCCTTCGAGCGGGACTCGAACCTCCTGTTTTCTGGCCTGGCTGTCCCAGATTTGATAAAGGATGTAGCCGCTGGCGCCCCCCTCGGAGTCGGGGCAGTACCGCTGCACCCCGAATCGCATGGCGTCCAAGAGGTCCCGGCGGCTACCCGCTTCATAGAACCAGAAACGCAATCCGAGCCGATACGCGCCCGGGGGCACGGCGAAATGGCGGGCCCGGAATCGGCGGCGAATCCACACGTCATCTTCGGACATGAGAAACCCGTGATGTTTGATGCCGAGATGCCAGTTCATTCCTTCGCCCAAGAGGACCTCCAGGCATCGATGCGAGATCCTTTCCTCGAGGGTCAGCGCCAGACGCGCTCCCAAGATGCCCTCGGGACTGCACACGTAGCAAGGCTGCGGCCCGCGGAAATCCTTCAGCCGGAAGCACATAACGACTTCGCCCGACTTTCGGGCCGCGCCCCGCAGCTCGAATTCGAGGTGATGGCGGTCCTCCGAGTCCCACGCCGCGCGCCAGCGCTGCAATCCCCGGAGACTTCGTCTCTTCATGTCGGCCTCTTGCGTCAACGCGTCTACAACGCCGAGCCAGACATTCTGCACACGACTTCGCCTCTTGCCTTCCGTCTCTTGCCACTTCTGTTCTTGACGGGATTGTTTCGGGTTCGCCGAGACAATCCCGTCCCTGAAATCCGCGCAGCCCGAAGGGCTCAGCGGATTTCAAATTCCACTCGGACCCCGTTACGCGGGCCGGCCTGGAAGATAAAGCCGCGCAGAGGCATCAGGAGCAGCGAGCGCAGGGCCGGACTCCAGATGCGTTTGAGCGGTGGACCGCCTGCGAGCGTGGCGGCCCGGAAATTCCTGTACAGCCACCCCAGGGAACGGGAAAGCGGGTCGGAGGCCTCTCGGCCCAGAAGGCGCCAGGCGGCGGCCATGGCCTCGATGGCGTACAGGGTGAAGGCCACCTGGTAGCCGGGATGATCGGGCCGTCCCGGCAACGATTCTTCGGCGTGCCAGGGGATGCCGAGGTACGAGCCGTCGCCCCGGGCGAGGCGGCTTTCCTGGAAATCGATAGCTTTGGAAAAAGCCTCGAGCAGCGGCCGGCATCGCCGCCACTCGTCGAATTCGAGCAGGGCCGCCAAATGGGACACGACCTCACAGTGGAAGCCTTCCTGGCCTGGCCAGCGGTCCGGCGTGTAGTGCCAGAAGCCGTCGGGCTCCTGCCGCGGCAGAAGCCAGCCCAGGATCGTTCCAGAGGCCTTTCGCTCGAGCGCGGCATCGTTGAAACGCCGGCCGCAGACCCAGGACGCCACGGCCGCGGCAGCCAATCGGTGCGTCGTGCTCAACTCGATCGGCCCGCCTGCACGGTTCTCGTACCACGGCCGAGGGGCGAGAAGTTGTGGAGTTTCTCTGGGCCAAAGCACGCGTTTCTCGGCCGCGGTGTAAGGCCAGGTGGACCAGATGCGGTAATGGGGACGGAGGTATCTCCACCGGCCCAGCAGCTTCGCCGACCAGAAATCCTCAAGGGTTCTCGATGCCAGATCGAGGGAATCGCCTTGGTTGCCAAAACACCAGCGTCCCCAGGGAGATTTCCAGACCCGAGAGTTGAAGGTCTCGTGCTGCGCTTCCAACCGTTTCCAGGAACTGCGCCTCCCCTCCAGAAGCCACAAGGCTGCGTCCAGGCCTGTGGCATCACCCTTCAGCCAGGGTGACAGGGCTCGATGAGGATAGAGGCGGTTTTGCCCGGCTTTGACTGACCTTGGCGGCGGGCGTGCCTGCGGCTTTTTCTCTCCGCGGGCCATCTCCGGGACGGCGGCACGGGCGAATGTCCCCGGGACGATCAGGGGCACTCCTTCGAGCGCGGCGGCGATCTGGCGGCTCTCGCGGGCGGCATGCCACTGGAATACCTGGTGGTGGTATTCCATGATGCGGACCTCGGCAAAGGGGTCGGCATGCCGAAAATCGTGGAGCATCTCCACGAGCAGCGGGCGCAGACGCGACGCGTCGAACAGCTTGAATTCGAGGCCGATCTGATACGCGCCCGGCGGAAGCTGAATCCGGGTAGAGAATCCATTCCTGGGCGGATACCAGGTGTCTTCGTCCACCATCAGGTATCGCTCGTGGCGGACTCCAAGGGCAAGCTGAACCGGATGCGTGTCGATTTCGAACGGGTGGTGCGTACCCGCGGCAGCATCGAAGAATCGGAGCAGGAGGCGCGAATGGAAGTAGGCATCGCCCGTGATGAAGGCAGGCTGGGGACCGGTCCACTCCAGGAGGTTGCCGTCAAGCCGCAGTGCCCTTCCTTCAAACTGGCCGGTGAGCCGGAAAGCACCGGCATGAGCCCCCGATGTCCAACGAGCTGTCCAGCAGTGCTGATTCATGACAATTCTTGATGCCAGAGCCCCTCAGCGGCCCGACTTGTGGCGGTGCTTCGCTGGAATTCCGGCGTCAGGATGCGTCCAGTATTTTCGATAGACTTTCCCGGAACCAGATTTTTCATATCATGTTCCATCGAGGAAAGCCAATCGTCATGAGACTTTGTCTGGCACAACTCAATGCGACGGTGGGCGATATCGACGGCAATGCCCAACGCGTCCTCGGGGCCTATCGGAAGGGAGTGGACCTGGGCGCGGACCTGGTGGTCTGTCCCGAGATGGCGCTGCTGGGTTACCCGCCGAAGGACCTGCTGGACCGCCGAGAGCTTGTTCAATATCTCGAGGAGGCGCTGGCTCGCCTGGCGCGCGAGACCGGCCCCGTCGGACTCATCGCCGGTACCGTGAGGCCCAATCCCTCGCCGCTCGGCCGGCGTCTGCTCAACGTGGCCGTGCTCCTGGCGGGGGGCCAGGTGCAGGGCACGTGGCCGAAGACGCTCCTGCCCTCCTATGACGTCTTCGATGAGGAGCGCTACTTCGATACGGCCTCGGAGTGCCGGCCCGGCCGGTTTCTCGGCAGCCGGATCGGCATCACCGTCTGCGAAGACATCTGGAATGAGCCCACCGCCGGCCTGCCGCACCCCTATCGGCGGGACCCGGTGGCCGAGGTGGCCTCGCACGGGATGGATTTCCTCGTCAACATCTCCGCTTCCCCGTTCCATGCGGGCAAGTTGGACACACGCATCCGGCTGCTTTCCCGCGTCGCTCAACGCTTTCACGTGCCGGTCATCTACGTCAATCAGGTCGGTGCGAACGACGAGCTGGTCTTCGACGGGCGGAGCGTGGTGGTGAATCGCGCCGGAGAGGTGGTCGCCCTGGGCGCGGCCTTCCGCGAGGACCACGTGTGGATCGATCTCGAACAGGCTGCGCCGATCCCTGTCCCGAGCCCGAGCGAGGTCGAGGAGGTGATCGAAGCGCTGTGCCTCGGGGTACGCGACTACATGGCCAAGTGCGGCTTCCGCAAGGCCGTCATCGGGCTCAGCGGCGGGGTGGACTCCTCGGTCGTCGCCTGCCTGGCCTCGCGGGCCCTGGGACCGGAGAACGTCTGGGGCGTCTCCATGCCTTCGCGTTTCAATCTGAGCGCCAGCCTCGAAGACGCCCGGACTCTTTCGAAGAGCCTCGGCATCCGATTCGACGTCCTGCCGATCGAAGGCATCTTCGAACAGTTCCTGAAGACGCTCGAGCCGCTCTTCCACGGCACGACGCCGGGCGTCGCGGAGGAGAATACCCAGGCGCGCATCCGGGGCAATCTGCTCATGGGGCTGTCGAACAAGTTCGGGCATCTCCTCCTGACGACGGGCAACAAGTCCGAGCTGGCCGCGGGCTACTGCACGCTCTACGGGGACATGTGCGGTGGACTGGCCGTGATCTCGGACGTGCCGAAGGGGATGATTTACGAAATGGCGGATTGGTTCAACCGCGGCCACCTGGTGATCCCGCGCCGGGTGATCGAACGGCCGCCGAGCGCCGAGCTGAGGCCGAACCAGACGGACCAGGATACGCTGCCGCCGTATCCGGTGCTGGATGCGATCCTGGAGGCCTTCATCGAGCAGGGGTTGAGTGCCGAGGAGATCGTGAAGGCGGGACACGATCCGGCGGTGGTGGGCAAGGTCATTGCCCTGATCAACAACAGCGAGTACAAGCGCTTCCAGGCCGCGCCGGGCCTGAGGGTGACGACGAAGGCCTTCGGATTCGGACGCCGGATGCCCATCGCAAAGTCCTCAAAAACCCTCATGCCCAGGTCGAGTTAACACCATTGGTTTGCGATTGAAATTCCGATTATACTCAGGCCCTGCGGGGCTGGCGGAACGCCTCATGCGCCCGTAGCTCAGTTGGACAGAGCATCGGATTTCTAATCCGACGGTCGGGGGTTCGAATCCCTCCGGGCGCGCCAGCGCCAGAGAGCGCCAAACCGTGCCGGATAGCGCCCTTTTGACTTGCCGAGCCCTTTCCTTTCATCTCGGTCTCTTGGGCTTCGCTGCCCTCCAGTGCCGCTTGAGGCCGCTCAAAGACAGTGGTGGCGGGATCGATGGATTGCAATTCTTTTTTTGAGACGCACACGGAATACGCGGCCGCTCCCCGTTTCACCGAGAGGGGGCCACAAGAAACCGGTAATCCTCAGTCCACGTGTCAACGCCTCGATTTACTCTAAGGAGGCCGAGCAACTCGATCTCCCGATAGGCGCGCAGGATAAATCGATACTCAAAACCCTCCTCGAGACGCCTGGCTACTTCAACCTGAGCGCCGGTGGTCGATCCTTTCCAGTACAATTCCCAGCTTTCCTCCTCCCGGCTTTGGAGGCGTCGTCGATGTATCATGAATTCGTATCGGTCAGCCTCCAGAATAGGGTCCCACTCCAGCAGGAATACCGTCGGGTGGGCCAGCATTTCCTTCTGCCCCTTCAGGTCGGTGAAATTGTCCACCGGCTTGATCAGGTGGATGTTCCGCTGGAGCGGGACGTCCAGCATGCGCGGCAGGGGGACGCCTGGAACTCCAAAAGTCCTCCTGCCCAGATTCATGAAGCACAGGCCGGGGTCCCGGCTCGGGTCCTCCACACGGACGTCCCAGTGATAACTGCCTTCTTCGATGTTCAGAATTTTGAATGAGGACGTGGACGGATCATAGTGCGTCTCCGGGAGGCGTTGAACGGCCTCCGAAGCCAACGCGGGGCGAATCTGGAATCTCGCCGGCCTCGTGCTGAACTCGGAGACCGGTCGGCCGGCATACAGCAGTCGCCCCTCGATCTGCGGAACAACCACCCCCGGCGCGGGCGAAGGCAGGCTCAGCCCCAACACGCGGACAATGGCCTCTTCCGTTCCCGGCGAGGGGTAAGGACGGGGCCCCCAGGCTGTCTTTCCCTCGCGGTCCAGGACAACGACGCTCGGCACGCTGGTGACGTGCCAGTGTTCCCACCACTTGTCAACCTCGTGCATGTGATCACTGAACTGTCGCCAGGTGACGCCATACCTCCGGCACTTCTTGTCCAGGGCGGCACGCCACTCGTCTTCGTCGCTCTTATAGAGCCCGATCATTTCCAGCCCGTGCGGAGCGTAGGCCCGATGGAGGCGATTCAGGCTGGGCAGCAGGTCCGCACCGTCATCCCCGGGCCCCCAGAAATAAAGCAGAACGGCTCGTCCCCGAAGCCGCATCAGCGTCCGTTCCCTGTCCTGTGTCCACTGAATGTCCGATGTCGCCGCTTCGATCGGATAGGTGGCATCGGGCGGCCATCGGCGCGACCGCTCGACGCGTTCCACATACCGTGCCGCAAGAAGATAGACGCCCAAGGCGCACATCAAGAAGAGAAGATGCTTCATGGACGGGTTGCAGGGTCGAGTTGGCTTCCCTATTTCACCGATCTTTCCGGCTTGAAGATGTCGTAAACCCACCAGCAGATTCCAGAAACGACGGAGAGGATTGCTGCATGCGCGATCGCTCCGGCGGTGAGCACCGAGAGGGTCAATACGATCGATTCATCTCCCGATTTCAGGAACGAAAGCTCGTCGAACCGGGTGCCCATCTGGACCGCCGGGCTTGCAAGGTCCATCAGGAAGTAGAGGCCGATAAGGAGCAGGGCCGACCAAGCCATTGAGGCATGGAGTGACGTGGGCTTTTTCCCCGGATTCTGCGAAGGATGCAGGCAGAGCCCGAGAAGGAGTCCGGTCACGGTCCCAACGTTCAAAATATGCTCCAGAAAAGGAGCATTCGCGCTGATGCTGAGGGGGCCGCCGGTCACGTTTCCAAGGATTGCGCCCGCGAACAGTCCCACAAGGGGAAAGACGGGACGATGCCATCGCGGGATACGCGCGACCCCGTCCGTAGAAATTCCCGAGGACTCGGATGCAGCCCGCGGAGAACACTGCGCGCCGGAGGCATCAGGCTGGCTGATTTCTGCCAGCCTCTGATGGATCAAGCGTTGAAGCCACTCCAGCTCCTTCCAGGACAGCCCGTGCCCGAAGCGGATGGAAGCTCGGTCCGACCTTGCCACGAGAAACCCGGCGAACTCCTCGTAGGCCATATCCAGGTGGCCGTTGGTGTCACGCCGGACGAGCGCGACTTCCTCGAGTTCCTGGATCGGGAAATCCACGGTCTTGCGAAAGACGAGCCCCTTGAAACAGGCTCGGAGGCGCTCGGGTGAAAGGTCGACGTCGGCAGAGAGGCCATACCGGACCTTGAGCCACCCCAAAAACGTGCACAAGGGAGGCAGTATGCCGACCAGGGGATTGCCCAGGAAGCCTACGGGAATCGTCCAGAAAAGAAAGCCGACGACCGAGACCCTGGCCAAAGTCATGGTGGCCGGCCGCGGCACCCGGATTCGCAAGTGACCGTCAGGCGATTCTTCAACCTCAGATCGGCAGTCAGCAGGCCTGTCGGGTGGCGATGCAGGTGCGGGGGCAGCCGAGGCCACTCGTTCCCGGAGAGAAAGGTCAAGCTCGTGGTAGCCGCGGGTGACGCCCTGGGTCGCATCGTGTATAGGAAAGCGCAAAAAATGCGCTGCGGCCTCGGCGATTGGGACGGCACTCTCCCACGTGCCCGCGCGCCCGAGCAGGACAGGCTCGGATTCTCCCGACAAGCTGATGCAATAGACGGTGTTCGTTCTCCCTTTACCAGCCGGCTCCTCTCTCCGATCCAGGAGGACCTTCGAATAGCCGGACAACTTCCCACGCGTCCTCCACACCCAGACGCCCATGGCCAAGCCAGTGGAAAATGTCCCCTTGCGCCGGTCCAGCACGACCTGTTCCCGTCCGAATAGCAGGGCCGAACCGTAGAATGCGATCAGTATGAGAAAACAAATCAACACCATGACGATGAGGGTGACGAAGGGGATGGGAATAACCCCTCTCCAGAGCATTCGGCCAAATTGGAGTTCCCCCATTATGCCGATGACAAGCAAGGCGACCGCTAGAACGAATGAAGCCCCCCTGGAGCGCTGCTTGAAGATCAGGCGCTCAGATTCCCAGGAGTCGATACCGTACCGAACATGGGGGCCGCTAGGCGGGGGGAGGATGAGCTCAATCGATATGGGCATGCCTAATTTTTCAACGACTGACCCGGAGACGAATCGTTCGTCCCTCCGCGTTTGGATGGGGCTCGAGCAGGGGCTTCAGCGGGGGGATGTCTTCGAGGGCAGTCCCGTTTAGTGTAATATCTTCTAGGTTGACCAATCCGGTGAGCGGAGTCAGATCGGAAGTTAACATGTTTTATAATATGGACTTATAATTGATGCTTTGACAGCAAACAAATTGATGCTATGATGCCACTTTCTGCTGAATGCCGATTATCCATCAGTCAAACAGAATCAAAATTGCTTAACAGGGGAATGGCCATGCGGACAACGATTACCATCGACGACGACTTGTTCGCGACCTTGAAACAGGAAGCTTTCAAGAATCACATGTCGTTCAAAGAGATAGTTAACAGAAGCCTTCGGTCCGGTCTCAAAGCGACCACCCACCCAGGTCAATCCCGGCGTTATATCTGCAGGACGTTTCCCATGGGGTATCCACCGCTGGTGAATATTGATCGTGCCCAAGAAATTGCCGACCTGCTCGAGGAAGAAGAAATCGTCCGAAAACTCGAACTGCGAAAATGAAAGTTGTTGACATCAATCTCTTGCTCTATGCCGTCAATGTTGACGCACCCCACCATGCCAGGGCCCGGGCCTGGTGGGAGGAAACTCTCTCAGGTGAAGAACCCGTTGGACTAGCGTGGTCGGTTGTGCTGGGTTTTCTGCGGGTCTCAACGAGCGGCCGGGTCATGCCTCACCCTCTCAAGCCCGACCAAGCCCTGGACTTGATGGAGGAATGGCTGGGGTTGCCTCCTGCAACAATATTGTTGCCGACGGAGCGTCATTGGGAAATTTTCAAGGCTTTGCTTCTGCCCCTGGGCATGGCTGGCAACCTCACGTCGGACGCCCATCTAGCTGCCTTGGCGATCGAGCACGGTGCTCGATTATACTCTTCGGACAATGATTTTGGCAGGTTTCCGCACCTCCGCTGGGTCAATCCGCTTGCTGCTTAATACGGAAACGTTACGCTTCCGCATTGCATAGTCATTCCTTGGCAAGCCCTAAGATTCAAACATCGCACGCCACCGTGTTGCCGAAGCCGTCGTCGTCACCGGAACAAGCCATGCCCCTCCGCTCCCGCGCCGGGCCGTGACGGGTTGGCCGTCCACCTCAGCGCCCCGCATGGCCATGCCGGATGCGCTGATGGCCACGTAGCCCTGATGACCTGCGGGACGCACGGCTACGCCGGACAGGACTCGAGTTTCCAAGTTCCACCGCACGTCTTCCAGCTCGGCCCCGCAACTCTGGTGGAAGCTCGTCCCGGCCACCCATGGGTGCGGCCGCGGCCGGCGCAGGCACAGGAGCTTGACGCCGGGCCCGGCAAAGGTGATGTCCAGCCAGCCAGGCTCGCCGCCGACCGACAGGTCCTGATGGTCGCCTGGGTGCACGTAACCCTTTGGATTGACACGCTTTGACGGAATCAGCCCGAGAAACTGGCCCGACCAGAATTCATAGGCCCAGTACTTCTCGGACGGGCAAAGCCCCACCCGCTCGAAAGGGAGGGCGAACCGGGCGATTTTTGGCGGCTGACTCGATCCTCCCGCGGTGTCGAAGGCGAAAAACGCCACCAAGTCCCATTCGTCCCAGTCCCGTTTGAAGTGAAGATGCCAGACACAGCCGGGCGGGTGCTCACGGACCTCCGTGGCGTTTGCCTTTTCGCCCTTGCAGACCGCCACGTAATCGGCATTCCCAGGGTCATACGCCGGCTCGAAAAGATCGACCGCTCTGGCGGATGCGTCCGGCGGCGGAAGTGTGGCCTCGAGCACTTGCCACCGTTCCTCCGGCAGCGACTGGAGGGTGTCCCCGACGTCGATCTGGCCGCCGCTGAGGAAGGCGGCGGTCGCCCGCATCCGGGCTTCGTCGAGGGTGCCGGGCAGTCCGACGCACAGGCAGGAGGTCTGGATCAGGCCCCACCGGCGATTCTTGAACAGATGGCACGCCATGGAGCGAAGATTCGCCCGCTGGAAATCCCAGGTGATGCAGCCCGTGTTGCCCGTGTCGTTGCAGGTATACAGCAGAGGCCACTGGCCCGTCCCCGGCAGCTCGGGCCCGCCGCAGTTGAGCAGAAGCGCGCCGGGCAGCTCCTCACGGAGAATCCGGGCGCCCCTGCGGGCGGCCTCCACCCCGGACCCCGCAACCATGCGCCGGTCGAACCGCCTCTTGGCCAGGGCGTGGCAGGCGAAGCCGAGGAAATCGCCCTTGAAGTAGCGCACTCCCTTTCGATGCAGCGCCCGAACCTTTTCCCGCAAGTACTCCTGCGCGCCCGGGTGGGTCAGGTCCAGGATGAATATCTTCCCGTGCGGCTGCCAGAACCAGGTCCAGGCCTCCGCGGGCTTACCCTGTTCGTCCAGGATGAGCCACTCCGGGTGCTCCCTGGCCACGGGATCGAACTCGCTGACGGCGAAGGGTGCTTTCCAGACGCCGAGCTCGAGGCCCAGGCCTTTCAATTCTCCGGCCAGCCATGCGAGCCCCCGGGAAAACTGTTCGTTCTCCTCGAACACGCTCGGCAACTGGCCCTTCTCCCACCCGAGGTCGGCCTCGATGATCTTCATGCCCAGAGGAGCGAGCCGCTCGGCCGCTATCCGGGCGGTCCCGAGAATCCGGTCCTCCGTCACGCCCAGTCGATAGGGATACCAACTGCACCAGGAAACGACGGGTCCTGGTGGAATCTCGGGCCGATGCCGGGCCCGCACCAGGTCGCCATACGATTCCATCAACACGTGCGGGTCAGGCCCCACGAGGAGGACCGCATCTTCAAGCTCGACGGTCTCGCCGGGTATCAGCAGCAGGTCCCCGCCGTCGAAGCCGAGAGCCCATCGCTCGACGTTCCCTTCCGCACCGGTGCGCAGCTCGATCTGTCCGTTCCAACGCTCGCTGGTCTCGTATCCGGCCAGGAACGCCTTCTTTTCCCCGCGGTCATAAAACACGGCAAAATGGGTGGAGGCCAGTTGCCGCGGCTTGAGCGTCTGCGGCCCGGGCGATCCGGGTTCCGAACCCGACGCGGCCGTGATTTTCGGCGACTCCTGAAGCGCCACGACGTCCCCGTGGTATGCACCCTGGACCAGCACGCGCACCTGTCCCGGCCGAGAACCGAAACGAATGGACGACCCGGCCTGGTCCGTCTGCAGCAGTTCCACTCGGTTCAGCACCGCCTCGGTCCGGCCCGTGTAAGAGAGCTGGCTTCGCCATTGCACGCCGCAGCAGCCCGCTGGAAGGGCTTGAAGCCGAAACCGCGCTCCGCCTTCGAGCTCGTATTCTGCGGTCACTCCTCCGGCAGCCGCCGGAGTCGCCGCTTGCCACCGGAGGACCCTGCGGCGGATGCCCTCGAGCCACACCGCCGGCGCGAGGCCGGCCAGCGAGAATCCTTCCCAGCCCGGGCATCGAAGGTGAACGAATCCGGACGAATCCATCGACGTTTCCAGCCGAAGGTCACTTGAATCTGCCATGGGGAACACCGGTCCTGGGTTACGAAGATTCCGAAGCGCTCGCGTACGCTTAGCCGACGCGTGGTGGCAGGCGGCCACGCCTGCCTTCCCCTCCGAGGCGCGCACGCGTAGCCGACGCTTCCCAACGGGATGAACTCCGAGGGGGGGCGGACGCACAGCGACCGCGCTACCTGGCCCCCGGCGCGCTCGTGCGCGCAACGCGTAGGGGGAGCGGACGCACAGCGACCGCGCTACCTGGCCCCCGGCGCGCGTCGTAGCATGCGGCCGCGCCTGCCACCCCCTCCGGCGCGCTGGCGCACTTCGGCTACGAAATGAAGATTATGCGTGGAGACTCGACTGGCAGGCAAGTCTCATCGGCGCGGGAATCCCGCCGGGGGGGCGCAGCGGAAAACTTTCACAAGCCAACTGAAGCCCTTCGGCTTTTGCATCATGGCATCAGCTTTTCAGGCCGGTCCGTCTGGCCCTTGCCGTCGTCTCTGTTTCCGGAATCGGGTCCCAGCTTTCCCGACGACCTCAAGGATTCCAGGTGTGAAGCGGCCTGGCGATCCCGCGCGTTGACTTTCAGAGCGGACTGGTAGCTTTCGGCCGCGTCGGAGAAACGCCCGAGCTTTTCGTAGATCAGTCCCATCCGCACGCAGGCCGGGCCGATTTCGGCCTGAGCCGCAACCGCAAGCTGTTCGAGCGCCTCGTCCGGCCGGCCCAGGTTGTCCAGCACCAGCCCGAGATTGAATCGCAGGCGGGGTCGCTCCGACTCCGTTGCCAGGGACACGGCCTTTTCCAGGAGCGGGAGCGCCTCTTCGAATCGGCCGCGCCGCACCATCAGGACGCCCAGATTCGTATGAGCCTGGGTGGAATTCGGGTCGAGCTTCAGGGCAAGCTCGAAGGCCTCGATGGCCGATTCCAATTCCGCTTCGCCCGCTGCCCCGCGTTCCGGCTGCCGGGCGACGAGCAGGACCCCGAGGTTGCAGGCCGCTTTGGCGAAGAGGTCGCTCGGGGACCCCAGGTTCTGAAGCCGGCGTCTCAGCCGCTCGGGGCCGCTCTCCTCCAGGGCCAGGATCGGGGGCAGGAGCGTCAGCAGCTCCTGGAGTGCCAGACACGCCCGATCGGTCTGTTTCGCCTCGTAGAGCCTGCCCGCGTGGTCATTGAGCAGCTCATACAGAGCCAGTAGAGCCTCCAGGTCACCGGGATGAGCGGCCTGGGCCGCCCGCACGCGGTCGAGCGCCTTGTCCACCTTCTCCACCTTGAGCCACATCGCGCTCATGTGGAGATGCCACACGGCCTGGCGTACCTGGGCCAAGCGCTTCATTTCCTCCTGGCCCGCGGCCCCCTCGGCCAGAATGGCAGCGACCGGCTTCATCGTCGTCTCGAATTGCAGGACAGGGTCCAGGTAGCTGCGGTACATCTGCCGCGGCATGTCGAACTCGAGCCGTGCATTGTCGTCCGTGTGGAGAAGCCCCGGGCCCGCCAAGCGCGCCGCGCCTTCGCCATCCGTCAGGAAGTGCGCTAGTAGCGTCGCTGCATCGGCGACACCGATCAGCTCGACGTCGGCCTTGACCTGGGGCCGATCGAGCCTTGGACCCAGCTTCGCCAGGTCCACTCGAAGCGGCTGCTTCGAGCCGATCAGCAGCAAGTCCGCCGAGCTGGCATACCAGATTCCCATTTCCGGAAACACCTGATGAAAGGTGCGCAGGATCAGGTGGAACGTGGGCAGGTCGAGCTGGTAGGTCTGCAGCCACTGGCACATGATTCCATCGTCGCTGAGCCGCTCCCGGCACTTCTGCCAGAATTCCAGGGTGAAAAGGTCGCCCACGCCGGCCATCCACGGGTTCGACGGCTCGGACGTGATGACGTCATAACGGTGATCGGTGAGGAACACGTGATTGCGGCCGTCGCCGATCAGAAGCCTCGCTGCCGGATGATTCAGGCAGTCCCCGTTGAATTCCCGGAAGAACAGGCTGACCGCTTCGGCGACCTCCGGAGAAATCTCCACGCAGTCGGCCCGGTCGGGCCCGTGGGTCAGAATGGAACCCAGGGTCATGCCGCTGCCGAGCCCGATGACCAGGACCTCGCGGGGCGACGGGTGCAGCAGGGCGGGCAGGTGGCCCAGGAGCTTCTGGGTGTTCATGTCGCCCACGGAGGTGGCATCGACCTTCCCGTTCACGGCGAGGTGAAGGACGCCGGGCGATGATTCCTTCACCGTCACGGTGCAGGCCGTGCCGTCTCGGCTGTACCGGATGGCGCCGTGCAGCCTGGCCACTTCCTCGACGATCGCCCGCGGATCGCTTTCTGGCTTGAGCTTCATGACTCCATAGAGGAACGGGGCGCTCGTCATGGAGTGCATGTCCCAGCGCGGGAGGAGGAAGACGCAGAGGGCGGCGAGGCCGATGACGGCCGCGGCGCGGTTCACCCGTTTGGCCAGGCCCCAGGTCCGGAAAGACAGGAGCACGATGCTGCACGCGCCGAAATTGAGGGCCGCCCCAAGGATGAGCGTGTCCTGCACCCCGAGGCCAGGCAGCCAGAGGAATCCCGCGCTCAGGGACCCCAGGATGGCGCCCAGCGTATTGACGCCGTAGACCTCCGCGGTGGACCGTCCGAGGCTCTCCAGACGCCGCGTCCAGATGGCCGCCGTCAGGGGAAACATCGCCCCCATCAAGGACGTCGGGATCACCATCAGCCCGAAAAGATACAGGAATTCGGTCCACTGCAGCCACCCGAAGGCGTCCCGATACCGCGCTAAGGCGGCCAGCACCCACACCGGGAGACGGCCGATGAGAAACACCATGACGAGGGTGAAGACTCCAATCCAGGCCTGGGCTGCACCGACCCAGGGGATCAACTCTCTCGTCGGGCGTATCCACGCGGCCAGAATCAGGCTGCCCAGTCCGATCCCCAGGATGAAGGCGGTGAGCATCAGGCTGAAGGCGTAGGTGGAGGAGCCGAGGAGCAGGCTGCAGACGCGGGCGAGAGCCACCTCGTCCGCCATGGCCGCAAAGCCCGAGACGCCGAAGGCGATGAGCGAAGCCCGGGCCTCCCAGGGAGTGAAGACAACCGGCTGCTCCGGGCCCCCTGACGTCACCTCGGAATCCGCGGCCTCGGTCGCTTGCTCTGCCGGCACCTGCCTCCGGCCCAGGAAAAGAACCGCCACAAGGCCCACGGCCACGTTGACCCCCACGGCGGTCCAGACCGTGGCCTGGACGCCCAGCTTCGGGATCAGAAAGAATCCTGTCAGAACCGTCCCGGTCACCGCTCCAAAGGTGTTCAAGGCATACACGAGCGCGACGGCCCGGCCGAAACCCTCCGCTCGACGCACAAACGCCCGGAGGAGAAGCGGGAGGGTGGCCCCCATGAATGTCGTCGGGACCAGCAGGAGCAGCCCGCACGCCAGCGTCCTGACCAGCACCAGGGTCGCCGAGGCGCCGCCTTCCGCCTGCCGGTAGAGCGCTGCGTAGAGTGGCGTCAGAAGGTCCAGAAGTTTTGGGAGAACGAGGCAATAGAACCCCACGCCGATCTCGAGCAGGCCGTAGAGCCGGACCGGGTTGTTCCGGCGGTCGGCCATGCGGCCGCCCCAGAAGCTGCCGAGGGCGAGACCGCCCATGAAGGCGGCGAGGACCGTGGCCGTGGCATGGACCGAATTGCCGAACACGTGGCCCAGCAGGCGGCTCCAGACGATCTCGTAGACGAGGCCGCACGCGCCCGAGAGGAAGAAACAGGCCAGCAAGAGCAGTGTTCGCCCGCGCACCATTTACCCCCATCCTAGTAGACGCGTTCGCAAGTGCACCCGCACCTGCGAACACATCTACTATAGGAAACCCCAGCGAAATAGGGAAGCCCGATATTCCATAAGTGGCCAGTTCACAAGTGGTTAAATTTGAATGACTCTTGAATTTCGATGGGGCTTCAAGAGCGAGTCACCCTATTTGCCAGACACCTCGTCTTGCGCCGTACCGAGTGCAATCCTGCCTGCTCCCCGTACAATGCTTTTCATTGTTTCCGGCAACGCGGAAATTGTTTCCCAGCTTTCTTGGTGGCGACGTCTTCCATGGGGCACCCTGCAGGAAACGGGACATCGCCGGAAACTCTCGTTTCCCGCCGTGAGATGCTCGGCGCAGCCGCGGCCACGCTCGGCCTGCTGGCAGGCGGCGGGCTGTCCTCCGCGGCCGGCGGGGAAGAAGAGGACAGCCTCGATTCGCTCCGGGGCCCCGCCGGCGTGCTCTGGGACCGAGTTCACAAACAGTTCCGGCTTCGCGGGGGACTCGCCTACCTCAACAACGGGTCCCTCGGCCCCTGCCCCGTCCAGGTGGTTCAGGCCGCCATCCAGGCCTGGCGCTCCCTCGAAGAAAACCCGGCGGATATGGCCTACGGGCCCCTTCTCGAGAAAATGGAAGCGGCCCGGACCCGCGCCGCAGGTTTCCTCGGCTGCGCCACGGAGGAATTGGCCGTCACCGGCAATACCACAGAGGGCATGAATGCCGTCGCCCAGGGCATACGCCTCGAAGCGGGCGACCGCATCCTCACGACGGACCAGGAACACCCCGGGGGCCTGGCTGGCTGGGGATACCGCCAGAAGCACGAGGGCGTCCCGGTGGACCTCGCGGCCCTGCCGACACCGCCAGCGAGCCCAGAGGCCATCGTCGAATCGATCCAACGAGGCCTCACGAAGGCAACACGGGTCATCAGCGTCAGCCACGTCACCTATACGACCGGCCTCCGCATGCCCATCGAAGCCATTGCGAGCCTGGCCCGTGCGAACGGTGCGCTCCTGGTCGTTGACGGGGCGCAGGCCCCGGGGGTGCTGGACGTCGATGTCACACGCCTGGGGTGCGACGCCTACGCCACCAGCGCGCACAAGTGGATGCTCGCGCCTAAAGGCACCGGCCTGCTCTACGTCCGAAAAGAAAGTCAGGAAAGGATCGCGCCCCTCCTCCTCCAGCACGGATACCGGTCGTATACGGCCTCGACCGGCACCCGCAACGTTCCCGCCCTCATCGGACTCGGCGCGGCCGTCGAGTTCCTCCAGCGGCTGGGGAAAATCGACATCGAACGCCGCGCCCTGACCCTGCGCACTCATCTCTACGAGGTGCTCCAGACCCTTCCCGGCATCCAAGTGGTCAGCCCGCCCCCGGGCGACCTCGCCTCCAGCCTCCTGACCTTCACGCTCCCCAACGGGAAACAACCGGCAGCGGTCGCCAAGACTCTGGCCGAAGAGTATGGAGTCATCGTGCGTGTCATGTCCCACGGAAACGTACAAGGCATCCGCGTTTCCACCCACATTTACAATTCAGAAGCAGATTTGGACCGGCTGGTGTCCTCACTCCGCAAGGGGCTCGGCAAGTAGCGAAGCCATGCACCTCAGCGAAGCGCATGGTGCATGGCTTCGCTACTCCATGGATTGAATTTCCGAAACTGTTACCCGAGTTCGCCGGTGGGTATCGACTTGTCTGACACCTGACACCTGACACCTTTTTCTCTGAACATGTCCTGGATTGAACCCTTCTTCCCCTATCACGACTGGCGAGGGCAGGTCTGGTTCGACCTCCTGGGCATCGGTTTTCTCTGCGTGTTCTGGGATACCCGGAAGTTGTTCTCGGTCCGGAATCTCGACTTGCTGGTGCTTTGCTCCTGGATTCCGCTGGGAGAATACGAGAAGGGCCCTCTGGCCGTAACGACCCTGCTGGGGTATCTGCCCCTCCTCTACCTCTGGCCGCGGCTGCTCTGGATGCTCCTGCGTCCCCCTCCCCCGCCACCCCGGCCCAACCTGCACGATCGCGCCCTCCACGTCCTGTCTTTCGTCCTGCTGGCCTACAGCATCGGCCTCACCCTCTCGGCGCCCTTCCCCTTCGGCCGAGTGGGACAGACCCGGTGGTGTCTCTCCGAGTCCTCGATCGTCGGCGTCCTCGGGGCCGACCAGTTTCTTCAGTGCCGGCCTCCCTACGGCCACCTTGCGGCATCACAGGAACGGCCCAAGACCATCTATGCCATCTACGGGCCGTCCTATTTCCTCTCCTTCGTGCCCGGCGTCCTTGCCGCCGGCGTAGGACGGCCGTTCACGGACTGGGCCGCCGCAGCGCGCTGGACCACCATTGCCCTGCTCCTGGTATCCTTTTTTGGGCTGCGCCGATTAGGCCATCGCCTGGGAGGGCCCCGTGCCGCCGCGACCCTGGGCTTCGCCTGGTCCGTCCTCCCTTACCTCCACTCCGCGTCGTACTGGAGCTGGACCGGCAATCTCCTCCCGGCCGCCTTCACCATCCTGGTCTTGCTCGCCTCGGCCACCCGAGAAGGCGCGGCCCTCGGCCTCTCCGTGGCCAATGCCACGGCCGCCTCCTACTACCCGGCCGCCTGGCTGGCCCTCTGGCCCCTTGGGCTGCCACGCCGCGAAAAACTGGAATTCTGGATTTACGCCTCCTGCCTCCTCCTCCTCTTCTTCGGCCTCGCCGTCGCCCAACCCCACGGAATGGCCAGATTCTGGAGTCAGGTCAGCACCTACCTCATCCCCGGCCGAATGCCCGAATGGCGCTACCAGTGGAGTCCCTACACTTACCATCCCTGGATGCACGCCTTGCGCTATGCCGCACTCGTCGCCTTCCTCCCGGTCGTGCTCTGGACCGGGTGGCGTCTCTTTTCCCGGTCCGCCGCACCCTCCCTTCAGACCCTCGCCGCCTCATCCGCGCTGCTCGAAATTCACGCACAACTCTTTAAAATCCATGCTCCGGGCCGAATGACCCTCTGGTCGCTCCCCTTCCTCCTCGTGCTCCTCATCCCCTGCGGGCCCGACCCAGAAGCCGGAAGTGAAGGCCTTGGAGACCCGCTCGAAGAAACTCCACCCGCTGCCCGGCCTGACCTTGAACCGAGGTAAACCTTCCGCCGTCCGATTGCCTCCCGGATGCTACAACCCTACTCCAAGGAGATGCCATGCAACGCATCGCTCCTGTCCTCATCCTCCTCGCCAGCACGTGCCTGGCCCCCGGTGTCCCCGCTTCCGCAGAGCCTCCGCTCAATCCACTCGCCGGCGGCGGCCGATTCGCCGGCCTCTTCCTGAGCGATGAGCTGGCCGTGGAAATCAAGGTCGCGCCCGGCGGCTATGCCGGTTCCATACGGCTGGGAGACCAGGCCTTCACGCTCAAGGCCCGCGAGGTCGGCGGGACCCTCGAAGGTGGTTTCCAGAGCCAGGGACACGATTTCTCTTTCCAGGCGACCCTGAAAGACAGGACTCTGACCTTCACGACTGAAGGCACGACTTACACGCTCCAGAAGCAAAGCTTGAACCCCTTGGCCAGGCCGGCGCAGCCCGTGCGGCCCAGGCGGGACGTGCCGCAACGACCGCCGGAACAAAGCCCAGACGGCGAGGCGCCAGGCGACGCGCCAGGCGAGGTGGAACAGGTCGCGCCGGGCGGCGTGCCGGACGAAGCGCCGGGCGAGGCCGCCCGACCCCAGGCGGACGCCGGAGAAGGTCCGCGGACGGGCAAGACCTACCGACACCCCCTGGGCTTCAGCTTCGGATACCCGGCCACCTGGAACGTTCAGGAGACGCAAGCGGGGCTGCAGCTCGTGCCACCGGACGTTGCCACGAGCGCCCAGGGCGCCCTCGAAGCTTATCTGATCATCGGCCAGCCAGCCGCAGGCATCACGAAGCCCGACGATCCCCGCGTCGTCCAGTTCTTTGACCAGCAAGTGCTCAGCTTTGCCCCTTTTCTCCAGCGGTCCCAGAAGTTCGAGGTGTTGAAGACCGGCGGCCAGGCGGCGGCCGGCTACCTCTGGGAAGGGAAGAGCCCCATCGGCGTGCAGAGTCGCATGAAGGCCTACGTGGTCATTCTCAAGGGATACGCCATCGGTCTCATCGCCGTGGGCGCTACGGAGCGCATTGAGGCTCGGGAGGGGGTCCTCAGGGAAATGTTCACCACGTTCGGCTTTGGAGAGGGCGAGAAGGACCCCCGGCTGGTCGGCGCGTGGCGCTACGAGCACTACTATTCCACCAAAGACTTTTCCTCCACCTCCATCAAGACCACGGTGCTCCGGCCAGACGGATCGTTCAGTTCGAGCGGCCAGACCATGGCCAACGCCCAGCACCGCGACGGCGGCGGCGACCTCACCGGCTCGACGATGCTGGACACGGGCGAGAGCGCGGGCGACCGCGGCCGCTGGGGCGCGGGCGGCAGCAAGCTGTTCCTGATCTGGGACGACGGCTCCTATGCGGAATACCAGTACCACGTCGAAGGCCAGCCCGGCGCCCGCAACCTGCTCCTCGTCACCCCCGACGGCAAGAAACAGCTCTGGACCGAAGTGCAGTAAGTTGACAGCATGGCCTGTATTTGCTAAGTTTCCTGCGCTTTTCGTCGAGGTTCCCGTTTGAGGTGATCCCATGAACCAGGAAGCGACGGCGTCAGCGGCTGAGAAATACTACCCTTCTCCCGACTTTGTCCGGAAGGCCTACGTCAGCAGCCTTCAGAACTACCAGGAGATGTATCGCCAATCGGTCCAGGACCCTGAGGGATTCTGGGCAAAGATTGCAGAGGAATACTACTGGCAGAAGAAATGGGACAAGGTCCATACCCACAACTTCAACCTCGACCGGGGCCCCATCGATCTGAAGTGGTTCATCGGTGCGAAAACGAACATCACCTACAACGTGCTGGACCGGCACCTCGAAGACCGAGGCGATCAGGTCGCCCTCCTCTGGGAAGGCAACGACCTGGGCGAGGACCGGAAATTGACCTACCGGCAGCTCTTCCGGGAGGTGTGCCGATTCGCCAACGTGCTCAACGCCAAGGGGGTGAAGAAGGGCGACCGCGTGGCCATCTACATGCCCATGGTGCTCGAACTGCCGGTGGCCATGCTGGCCTGCGCCCGCATCGGCGCTGTCCATTCCGTCGTCTTCGGAGGTTTCTCCGCCGAGTCCCTGGCGGACCGCATCCTGGATTCCCGGGCAAAAATCCTGATCACCGCGGATGGGGTCATGCGCGGCAGCAAGGTCATCCCTCTCAAGCAAGTGGCCGATGAGGCCATGGCCACCTCCGAAAAGAGGGGTTTTCACGTCGAGGCCTGCATCGTTTATCAGCGCCTCGGCCAGAAAGCTCAAGCCCCGTGGAATCCCAAGAGAGACTCCTGGTGGCACGACCTCATGGCCAAAGCCAGCGACCAGTGCGACCCGGTCTGGATGGACGCCGAGGACCCCCTTTTCATGCTGTACACCTCGGGCTCGACGGGCAAGCCGAAGGGCGTCTTGCACACCGTCGGCGGCTACATGGTCTATACGGGGGTGACGTTCAAGTACATCTTCGACTACCATCCGGGCGACATCTGGTGGTGTACCGCGGACATCGGCTGGGTCACCGGTCATAGCTACATCATCTACGGTCCCTTGAGCCAGGGCGCCATCTCCCTGATGTACGAGGGCACGCCGGTCCACCCGGACCCGGGCCGGTTCTGGGCCATCGTGGACAAGTACCAGGTCAACCAGATTTATACCGCGCCCACGGCCATCCGGGCGCTGATGAGCTTCGGCGACGACTGGGTGAAGAAGCACAGCCGGAAGTCGCTGCGTCTGCTGGGCACCGTGGGCGAGCCGATCAATCCGGAGGCCTGGCGGTGGTATCACCGCGTCGTGGGCGACGGCCGCTGCCCGGTGGTGGACACGTGGTGGCAGACGGAGACGGGGGGCATCTTGATCACGCCGCTGCCGGGCGCGTGGCCGCAGAAGCCGGGCTCGGCGACGCTGCCCTTCTTCGGCGTTATTCCGGCTGTTCTGGACGAGAAGGGCAACGAGCTTCAAGGCGAATGTTCGGGCCTCCTGGTGATCAAGAAGCCGTGGCCCGGCATGATGCGCACGGTCTACGGCGACCATGAGCGCTTCGAGAAGACCTACTTCGAGGCCTACAAGGGCTACTATTTGACGGGCGACGGATGCCGCCGCGACGCGGACGGGTACTACTGGCTCACGGGCCGAGTGGACGACGTGATCAACGTGAGCGGACACCGGATCGGCACGGCGGAGGTGGAGAGTGCGCTGGTGAGCCACACGGCGGTGGCCGAAGCGGCCGTCGTCGGTTTCCCCCATCCCATCAAGGGCTTGGGCATCTATGCGTACGTTACGCTGAAGGCGGGCCGGGAATACACGGCCGTGCTCAAGGACGAGCTCAAGAAACAGGTCCGCAAGGAGATCGGCCCCTTCGCCCAGCCGGACGTGATCCACTGGGCGCCGGGCCTGCCCAAGACGCGGTCGGGGAAGATCATGCGCCGCATCCTCCGGAAGATTGCCGAGGGGCAGATTTCGGACCTGGGGGACACCACGACGCTGGCCGATCCGGCGGTAGTGGACACGCTGCTCGCGAACAAAGGCAAGTGATCGACGGCGAGACGGCAGCTTCACCGCCGCACTCTGAGAAATCTTTGCGCTCCGATCCGAACACTCACCCTCGAACCCGCGCGGGCGGAATCTGGTCCGCGTCGCGACGGATGCTTCCTGCCTGCCACCGCCTCCTTCTTTCCCTTCCGGTCCTTCTGCTGCGTTCCGGAGGCGCGTCCAGTGCGGACTGGGCTCTCGAAGGCTACCGTTGCCGCCGCGAGCTCGAGGTCCGCGGCGAGCCCGCCGGAGAGGGCGAGATTGCCCGCGTCCGATTCCTGACCCTGGGTTACGCCCGGCCCGACGGGTCCGATGTGCGCGCCGTCGGGCCAGACGGCATCCTGCCCTCCAGCG
Source organism: Planctomycetota bacterium (assembly GCA_016179685.1). Taxonomy (GTDB): domain Bacteria; phylum Planctomycetota; class PUPC01; order JACPCR01; family JACPCR01; genus JACPCR01. Next base: position 44,340 of record JACPCR010000061.1, read on the forward strand.
TCCTATCCATGAGACACGACTTGTGCCGCCTCGCCGTAGGCCTGAGGCCCGGCCTCCGGCGCTTCTGGGTCTACTACGGACACCCGGGGCCTGGCGAGCCTCCCGCACCCGCGCTCGATGCCTGGCGGGGACTCTGGCTTGAGACCAGGCGCTACAATGGAGGCGAGTGCCGCAACTGGGCCGAGATGGAAGAAACGATCCGCAAGTCGGGCCCCTCTCTGGGCCGCGATGTCGCGCCCCAGGTCTTCCACGGCTACAACCCCTTCGGGCCCTCGGACCATTACGTCAGCCTGTACGAGGGATGGCTGAGCGTCCCGCGGAGCGGGGAATACGTCTTTGCCACGACTTCCGACGACGCGTCGTTCCTGTTCGTCGGCGGGCGGCTCGAGGTCTCGAAAACAGGCTGGGGCCCCGCGCCCCACCACGCCCGGCACGTGAGCGGACCCGTCAAGCTGGAGCAGGGCCGATCCTACCCGTTCCGTTACTGCCACGTCGAGGGGACAGGGGAACAAGCCGCGGTGGCCGCGTGGAAGCCGCCGGACGAGGAGTTCCAGCTCATCCCCGCCACCGCTTTCCCGGGCGTGCGCGAGTGTGCGCCCATCCATCATGACCTGCGGGACTGGCCCATCGCGCCGGATTTCATCGTCGTCAACGAAGGGGAGGCGCCCCTGCAAGGCAAGACCTACTTCCGCCATGCCTTCCGGGACACCACGCCGGGCGACACGCTTTCTTACGAGCCATTCTGGGACTTCGGAGACGGCGGCACGAGCAAGGACCGCAATCCCGTGCATATTTACCTGGAGCCCGGGCTCTACACGGCCTCCTTCTCACTGAGCCGCGCCGGCCAGTCCTACCGCGTCGCGCTCCGCGTCGAGGCCAACTGGGACTGGGAAAACCCGTTCAGGCCATCGTCGGACGAGGTGTCCGATTACTATCCCTTCCTGAAGAAGTACGATTTCCCGCGCCTGAGCACGCCCGCGCTCGAGAACGCCCTCGAAATATTCCGCTTCCTGCGGAAGCCGGATGAGCTGCTCGCCGTTTCACACGCCCTGCTGCTGCGCGACGAGGTGGCGGCGGACGAGGCCAGGCTGTTCGCTACCGCGCTCGAATACGGCCGCCAGCTCCGGGACCGGCAGAAGGCCTACGGGAAGGCCGTCGAAGCCTTCCTCTTCGCGGACGAGCGAGTGAGAGACCCGGCGCGGAAGGCCCGCCTTCGCCTCGAAATCGGCGACGTCTTCTTCTTCTTCGAGGAGGACTACGAGCGCGCCCGGGCGGCCTACCTGGGCCTTCTGAAGGACTTCGCGGAGTTGAAGGACAGCGTGCTCCGCCAGGCGCAGATTCGGCTCGGAGAGATCGACATGCGATACGGGGATGCCTCGAAGGCCCTTGCTGCTTTCCAAGCGGCGGAGAAAATGCCTTCGCCGAAAAGGGCCTTCGACCAGGACCTGGCGGTTCTGGGCGGCCTTCCCCTGCGGGTGGAGGACTACCTGCGCCGCGGCGAGCTCGATGCGGCCGAGGAGGAGCTCGACCGATGGGAGTGGGAATACCCGATCGAACGGCTCGCCGGCTGCTCGACCCTCTGGCGGGTGCGCCTGGCCCAGGCCCGAGGCCAGCAGGAGGAGGCCATCAAGCTCGCCCGGATTCTCGTGCACGCTTCGCCCCGAAGCGCTTATGCGGCCGAGCTGCTCCTCGAGGCCGCAAAATCCTACGGAGCGCGAGGCGACCTCGATTCCGCCCGCAAGATGTTCGAACGCATCCTCCAGGACTACCCCGAAACGCCGCTGCAAGGCGAGGTCAGGGCTCGACTGGACGCCCTCAAGGCCCCGAAAGAAACACCCGGCAAGTAAGACGAGCATCCATGGAAACCCTCATGTCCCTCCCAACCCTGGCCTCGGCCCTCGAATACCTCTATCGGTTCACCGATTACGAAAAGATGGGCCGCTATAAGTACTCCAGGTCCACGTTCGACCTCGAACGCATGGACCGGATGCTGGCCTGGTGCGGCCACCCGGAACGGCAGATTCCGGTGCTGGTCCACGTCGCGGGCACGAAGGGGAAGGGGAGCACGTGCGCTTACACGGCCGCGCTGACCGAGGCCTCGGGCAGCCGCACAGGCCTCTATACCTCCCCTCATCTCGAAGGAGTCCGCGAGCGCATCGTCGTCCGCGGGCAGCCGATCGGGGAGGAGGCTCTGCGGGACTTGATTGATTGGATTCGGGCCTACCTCGAGCGTCCCCAAGAGGGCCTCCCGCCCACGTTCTTCGACATTTTCACCACCATGGCCTTCCAGCATTTCCGCCAGCAGCAGTGCGGCGTCGGCGTCATCGAGGTCGGGCTCGGAGGCCGGCTCGATTCGACCAACGTCATCCTTCCCACGGTCACCGCGATCACCCCGATCCACTATGACCACACGGACAAGCTCGGCGAGGAGCTGCACCAGATCGCTGGCGAGAAGGCGGGAATCCTGAAGCCCGGCGTCCCGGTCGTCGTCGGCATCCAGATCGATGAGGCCGCTCGAGTCCTTCAAGACCGGATTCGGGACTTGGGCGTCCCGGCCTGGTGGCTCGGCCGGGAGGTCCGGATACGAGCCGAGCCGGGCGACGGCTGCTGTTTCGAGGTCGAGACGCCGGTCCGGCGACACCCGGGCCTGCGCCTCCGGGTGCTGGGCCGTCACCAGAGGGAGAATGCGGCCATCGCCCTGGGACTGAGCGACTGGCTCGGACAACTGAAAGAGATGCCGTTGAGCGCCCGAGCGGCGGCAGATGCTCTCGCCGCGCTGAGGCTGCCGGGCCGAATCGAGGTCTTTGGCCGACGCCCGCCTGTCATCCTCGACAGCGCTCACAACGCCCTTTCGGCCATGGTCCTGTCCCAGACGATTCGTGAGCATTTTTCACCCCGTCGGACTTATCTTGTCCTGGGCATCGCCTCGGACAAGAACCTCCGGGCCATCCTGGAGCATCTGGCGCCGCTGGCGACTCGCATCGCGGCCACCGCCGCCCATAATTCGAGGGCGCTGCCTCCTGGGGACCTCGCCGAGCAGATCGGGAATATCTCGGCGGTACCCGTCGTCTCAATTTCTGAGCCCGCGGAGGCCCTGGCCCGGGCGCGGGACTGGGCACAGGCCGATGACCTGATTGTTGTGGCCGGCTCCTTTTACCTGGCTGGCGAGATCCGGCCCATCCTCCACCAACTGTTCCCTGAACGGGCCGAAGAGGAATACCCGACATGAAAGCACAGCGGAGCGTGCTCGTGGCCCATTACGCCGGGTTGGCGCTACTGGGTGGACTTTCCCTGGCCGCCGCGGAGTCGCTCGCTATTCCTCTGCCTGCAAACTTCGTCATCCGGGGAAACCTGGAATTCTCCGGCCGGACCGCCTCCCCGGCCCACCTGGAATTCCAGACGGGATCAAACTGCATCGTCCGGATCAGCCTGGCCAGGGATCAGGTCATCCTCGAAGCCGAGCAGCCCCCCCAGAAAACCCACCTCGGCGCGGCCCGACTGGCCAGCCCGCGCCCCAAGAAATGCACCTTCACCGTCTGCCGTGACGGCGAAGCCCTGGCCTTCCTTTCGCCCGGTTATGCAACGGGGCGGTGGCGACTGCCCGGCCCCGAGGCGCCGGAGACGCTCCCCACGCCCGAAGTCGGCACTCGCCCAGCAGAGGAAGAAACGTGGAATCTGATCGTCCGAGAAGGCGCCGGCGTCCGCATCGCCGACCTTCGCCTCCAGCCCACTACCCCGGTGGAATTTTCGGACGATTTCATGAGATCGGACGAAGGGTCGGGAACCTGGAATCCGCTCCGGGGCCTGTGGGCTCTGGATGAGATTCCTTATCCCACCTGGAGCGCCAGCCCCTTCCGCTTGAAGGGAACGGGGCCCGGCGTGGCCCTCACCACCTCGGGTTTCTGGTTCTGGCACGATTATGCCATGCGATGCGCCGTCCGGCCGGGCGGGGACAGCCTGGGCTGCGGGATAGCGCTCTACGCCCAGGGCCCGAGCGACATGATCCTTTTCCGCTGGAAACGCCGGAATCCTCGCGAGGAGGACGAGCCGCGGCACGTCCAGGGCGCCCTCGAGCTGCTCCTTGTCCACGACGGCGAGGAAAGACTTCTGGCTTCCCAGGAAGCGTGGCTCGACCCTTCTCAGTGGTATGAGCTTGCTGCCGGCGTGTGCGAGGGCCAGGTCTGCGCCTTCGTGGATGGAATCCGCCTGTTCCAGGTCTCCTGCCCAGAAGCGACCCTCGGCGGCATCGGGCTCTGGGCCCTTGACGGGGCCCTCTTTGATGACGTCGAGGCCAAGAGCTTCTCCCCCGGACTGCTGGCCGCCCCGAAAAACGATCCGGATGAATTCCTCGAGCGCCTCTTCGGGCACCGCCGCGTGGTCGTTGGCGAGCGATTCGCTCGCGATGCCTTGATGCAGGAATGGGCCAACGCCCAGGGAGAATGGGTGTCCCGGCCCGATCCCCGCGGGCAGCTCCTCTGGCACATCGGCCTCTTCGGGCCCCGCGTGCGACTCCGCTGGGACTGCTCGTGGAAGCCCGGCGCAATCCCGGACCCGGTCCTGTGGGCGATGACAACGGACGGCCGGGACCTCTCGAGCGGATACCTGCTGCGCCTGGGGCCTGAAACCCTGCTCCTGCGGGGGGACCGGACGCTCGGCCGCGGGACCTTGCCGGCACAGATCGAGTCCCTGGAATGGACACGCCAGGATGGACGCCATACCCTCCGGGCCAATGGGCAGACCGTCCTTTCCGCCGAGGACGCCGAGCCTGCCGGAGCGGGAAAGGTCGGCCTCCTTCTCCCGGGCACGAGCGGGCTCATCCTGGATGCTGGCCGGCTGACGGCGGACTCTCCCGCCTGCCACGACACCACCTTCGGCACCGCACCGGTGGACTGGCGGGCCGCCGCGGGCGTGTGGGACATCACGTCCCGCTGGATTTGTACGCCGAAGTGGTCCTGGTTCGGCGGCCTCAGCCACGAGGCCGCGGTCATCTGGAGCAAACGGGCGTTCCTGGGCGACCAGGTCATCGACCTCCACAGCGCGGTCATGATGGACTTCGGGGCGGCAGGCGGATACCGCCGTCTCGGTGACATCAACCTGAGCTTCTGCGCGGACGGGGCCAGCCTGGGCAGCGGCTATACCCTCATGTATGGAGGCTTCAACAACACGAGGACATGCCTCTGGCGGCAGGGAGAGGTCGTAGCCGAGCGATCGGACCGCCTCTATCCCGACAAGAGCCGGGGCGCACACAAGAACTGGTACAACCTGCGTGCGGAGAAAATGGGACCCTCCGTCCGCTTCTACCTCGCCGATGAATTGATCCTGGAGTATCGCGATCCCCAACCCCTTCCCGGCGGCCACGTCGCCCTCTGGACCTGGGACGGCGGCATGATGATCCCTCGGGTGCGCATCTACGCCGAGTCGGAGATGACCCCGCCTCGCGAGACCCTCTTCGCCGCTCCCGACGCGTCGCCCGGCTCGGCCGACGAATACCGGAGCCGGGAGGCCCGGATACGGGATGAAACCGGCCGCGCCTGCCTCCGGTTCGTCAATCCCCAGTCCGGCGGAGATTTCTCCTCGGCCTTGCCGATCGGCGAGTTCGACGCCTTGAAGACGGGCGTCCTGTCCTTCGACTACCGGATTCCAGCGGAGGCGCGGCTGCATCTCTACCTCGAAGCGAACGGCCGCGATTTCTACGTCGCTCTCAACGGACCCGAAACGCCGTCGGAACACGCTATCCGGCAGGCGACCGAGGTCTCGGGCAGGCGCATCAACGTCTCTGCCCTCACGGGCCGCGTGCGCCGTCCCGCCCGGCTCGCCTCGCTCCCCATCTCCGCCGACGATTGCTGGCATCACGCCGAGATCGAGCTTGCAGACCTGCTGCGCCCGTTCTTCCCCAGAGCATCCGCCATCCGAGTTCGCGGCGTCCATCTTGCCAACTGGTGCAACGCGGATTACCTCATGTGCGGCCTCACCGGCAATCCCGCAGGCTGCACCCTGTTCCTGGATGATGTCCGATGCCGCCGAGGAGCATCCGCCGCGGTCGCCGGGGCCGCCGGGGCCGCGGCGGCCCCGGAGCCTTCCGATTCCTACGAGGCCGATTCCGGCCTGTGGTATCCCGCAGAGGAATCCCCACCGTTCAAGATGTTCCTGGATGCGGCCCCAGAGCGTGAACGCGAGCGCGCCCTCCGGATTGAAGCCGGGGCGCTCGGATTCAAGGCCGTCCTTCTGGACCGCCGCTTCGATATCCGCAGGCATCCGACCCTCTGCCTGGACTATCGCGCAGAGCAACCTCTGGGCCTCTCACTCGCTGTACGGGTCGGCGGACAGTGGCAGCCCCTCGCGGCCGCATCCGCCCTCGGACTCGCCCTCGACGGCCAGTGGCACTCCGCGCAAATCAACCTGTCGAACTGGCTCGCCCGACGAAACGCCGCCCGGTTGCCGATCATCGAGGCCATCGGCCTGGCCGCTACGCCGAAGGAAAGCCCCGAGGAGACCGCCCTTTGGGTTGATAACCTGAGCCTTCCGGCCCAGGCCTTCCCCGCAGATACAGCGCCGCCGTCCATCGTTGCACGCACGCCCGGGCCGGAAGCTGACGCCGCTGCCCAGACGATCCAGTTCGAAATCCGGGACGAGGATAGCGGGCCGGACCTCGCCTCGCTGCGCATCGAGGTCGAAGGCCGCGTCTTCGACCTCAGCCATCCGGATGCGACCTATAAGCCGCTGGCTGGCAAGGAGGCGCTGCGCGGCGGCATCTTCTCCGTCCTGCTGAGACAACCCCCTGTGGACCGGAAAAAAATTCGCTGCGGCATCCAGGCCAGGGACCGCGCTGGGCACGACCTGCCCGCGCCCGAGGAATGGACATGGACCATGGATTACCGGCAGGACGGGCAGCCGCCGCCAGCCCCGTTCGTCTCCTACCTGCCGAGCAGGCGCATGACCTGGGACGACTTCGAGAACACCATGGGGGAATGGAGCAGCCGCTCGGGCGCAGTGATGGAGCGAACGACCGCCAGCGCCGCCACGGGCCTGCACAGCCTCGAAGTCCGAAGCGGGAGCGCCTTTGCCGTCTATACCCCCTTTGACGCCAGCAAGTTCCCCGTCGTCCGCTTCGACTATTGCCTGAAGCCCGGCGCGAGCTTCGATTGGCTCGTCCGGATCGATAACACGAACTGGCAAATCCGGTGCGGGCCTGGCCGGCCGAGGGCGGACGTCCTCTCCGTGGTCCCCGGCATCGTGAGCGACGGGCAATGGCATCGGGCCGAGTTCGACCTGCTCGCTTGCCTGGAGAAACGGCCCGACCCGGGCGTCGATTTCATCGTCGAGCACCTGGCCACGCAGCACAGGGGAAACGCCGGATGCTGGCTCGACAACTTTACCCTGAGCGCCCGAGGTGAAACCGAGCCTTTGTTCCAGTGGTCCCGGCCGGTGGACGCGACGGGAATTCGGGGCTACAGCTTCGTGCTGGACGAATCCGCGGACACCCTTCCCGACGAGGTCCTGGATACCAAGGAAACCAGCCATGCCTTCAAAGGGTTGAAGCCCGGGTCCCATGTCCTCCACGTGCGGGCGTGCGATGGCGCGGGCAACTGGGGACCGGCTGGACACGCGCAGGTGGAGGTGGTCAGGAATTAGGAGAGCGCTGCCTCAAACCGGCTCGTTCTCCGGATTGAAGCGCTTCCACACTTCCGAGAAGCATATGGCAAGAGTCCATGATCCTGGGAAGAAGAAACGGAGCACGGCACGAAGAGTTGCCAGGACGGTGAGAACTCGGCCGGTAGGATCGAAACCTGCCCCCACCGGCGCACGCGGGAAGAACGCGGCAAGAATCCGAGGCATCGCTGAGGGACTCCGCCATCTCTACCCGGACGCCACCTGCGAGCTGCGCCACGATAACCCGCTCCAGCTCCTCGTCGCGACCATACTTTCGGCCCAATCCACTGACAAGAGGGTCAACCAAGTGACCGAAACGCTTTTCGCCCGTTATCAGACTGCGGAGGACTATGCACGGGCCGACCCTGCTGAGTTCGAACAGGAAATCCGGTCCACAGGCTTCTACCGCAATAAGACCCGAAGCGTGTTGGGCGCTGCTCGCCGCCTCGTCGAGGGTTACGGTGGCCGTGTGCCGGAAACGATGGAAGAGCTTCTGACGCTGCCGGGAGTAGCACGAAAGACGGCGAACGTCGTGCTGGGCACGGCCTTCAGCAAGCCGGCCGGCGTCGTCGTGGATACCCATGTCAAGCGCTTGGCCTGGCGTCTGGGCCTCTCGAACGAGAAGGTCCCGGAGAAAATCGAGCGGGACCTCATGGAGCGATTTCCCGTGAACGAATGGATTTTCATGGGGCATGCCCTGATCTGGCACGGTCGGAGGGTCTGTCATGCCCGTATGCCCAAATGTGGACAATGTGCCTTGGCGGGCGTGTGTCTGAAGCGCGGACTGGGGATGTCGATGAAGAGGTAAATGGCTGTATGCCCGTCTTCAATGACCCTCATCATTTCAATTTGACAGAAGGTATCGAAATTTAATGATATGGCAGTCGCCGCCACGGCTCGTTGTCTGGATTACGGTGTTCTGGTCAGCGACCGCGACGAGGCGCTTTTTAGATCCGTAGCCGGTCTCGAAGTCGTCAAGTTGGGTTAGACCGTCGCAGGCGTATACCCCCGGGACTTCCCGGCACGGCGGAGCAAGGTAACTGCTGAGTGGTCGTCACCGGAGGCCTGTTTCTGTGAGTCCCGAAGGGACGTCCGAAATGAGCCCAGGGCACCAGTTCGCCGAAGCCCCGCGAAGGCGAACGCAGCCCTGGGAAGGGAAGCGCATCAACCACAAGAGTCCCGTAGGGACGACAGAAGTTTTCGCTAAGGAGTTACGGAGCAAGAGCCTCATCATTTCAACCGGTATGCCGCAGCGAGAGGCGCGACTGAATCTGAGTGACTCACGTGACGGTGTCGAGTCGCTCCGGTATAATGTGTATGTGAACCACAAAGTGACCGCTCGCATGCACTCTCGACTCCTGAAGTTGGCGAAAGCTCATTGAAGATCACCATCCTGGGTTCTGGGACTTCGCACGGGGTGCCGATGATCGGCTGTTACTGCCCCGTCTGCACCTCCTCGAACCCCCAGAACCGGCGATTCCGTCCCTCCGTCCTGGTCAGCCAGGGGGAGCGGAACATCTTGGTCGACGCTGGCCCGGACATCCGCTTGCAGGCCATCACCTTCCGCGTGAACCATCTAGATGCCGTGATGTTCACTCATTCCCATGCGGACCACATTCTTGGCGTCGATGACCTCCGGCTCTACAATTACCGGAGCGGCAAGAAGCTGCCCTGCTACGCCGACGCCGCAACTTTGAAAAGGCTCGCCACGGTCTTCGATTACGCGTTCGACGACCGAGTAACCGAGCAGAGCCGGCCGATGCTCCTCCCGGTTGAAATTCAGGGTCGGTTCGACCTTTTTGGACTCTCGGTGTCGCCTTTGGAGCTTTATCACGGGAAGCTCCAAATCTTGGGATTCCTGTTCGAGGATGCGGCCGGCCATCGGTTCGGCTACGCTACGGATTGCAGTTTCGTCCCGGCCCAGGCCGAGGAGCGACTGCGAGGAGTCGATTTGCTCGTCCTGGATGCCCTGCGCTATGATCCTCATCCGACGCACTTCAGCCTGGCGCAGGCCGTCGAGGTGGCCCGTAAACTGTCGCCCCGGCAAACCTTATTCACCCATATCACGCACCAGCTCGAACAGGGGACCGTCAATGCCAGCCTCCCGCCCGAGATTCAGCTTGCCTTTGACGGGCAGGTGATCGATTTCCCATGAGTCCGCGGCGGCGGCAGCGCGGGGGAGACTCTTGCAGCAGCCGAGGCAGCCGCTGGATGTCTCGCCCGGCAAGAAGGTGGGGAGGCTGGCCCCGCCGAATGGGTGGCCAATCCAGAGGTCTGAACGGTCATGCTGGCCGACATTCTTCATCGTGAAATCCTTCCGAGGGTGGAGAAGCCCAGCCGTTACCTCGGCACGGAGCTGAATACGGTCCGTAAGGACCCTGCCTGCGTGGATTTCCGGATTTGCCTGGCTTTTCCCGACAGCTACGACATCGGCCTGGGCAACCTCGGGCTGCAGATTCTTTACCACATTCTGAACCGGCAGCCGCGTGTCTGGGCTGAACGCGTTTATGCGCCGGGCCTGGACATGGAGGCGCAGCTCCGCCGACGTGGCCTGCCCCTCTTCAGCCTGGAGAGCCGGACGCCGCTCGACCAGTTCGACGCCATCGGTTTCACGCTCCAGTGGGAGCTGACCTACACGAACATTTTGAATCTGATCGATATGGCTGGCCTTCCCGTGCTCGCCCGGGAACGGGACGAGCGCCATCCCGTTCTTCTGGCAGGCGGGCCTTGCGTGTTCAATCCCGAACCTTTATGCGATTTCATGGATGCCTTCGTCATGGGCGATGGCGAAGAGGTTGTACTCGAGGTCGCCGAGGCCCTTGTCGATGCCAAGGGAAGCAGCCGCGGCGCGCAGCTCGAACGACTCGCTCGAATTCCCGGCGTCTATGTGCCCGCCCTCTACCCCATGCGCCCAACGGAGGATGGGTCGCTCATCATGCCGGAGGACGCCCGCCCCATCGTCAAGCGCACGGTCGCCGCCCTGGACACGGCCGCGTTCCCCACGGAATACATCGTCCCCTACACCCGACAGATTCACGACCGCGTCAGCCTCGAAGTCCTCCGCGGCTGCACGCAGGGCTGCCGGTTCTGCCAGGCGGGCATGGTCACGCGGCCCGTCCGCGAGCGCACGCTTCCGGATCTCGACCGGCTCATGGAGGAGACCATGCGGAAGACCGGTTACGAGGAAATCTCGCTGGTGAGCCTCAGCACCTGCGACTACAGCCAGGTCAAGACGCTGGTCCAGCAGAGCGTGGCGAGGGCCGTTCCGGAAGGGGTTTCCGTCTCGCTCCCTTCGCTGCGTCTCGATTCCTTTTCCGTCGAGATGGCGGACATGATCTCGGTGATGGGAAAAAGCGGGCTGACCTTCGCGCCCGAGGCGGCGACGAACCGGATGAGGGCGGTCATCAACAAGTGGATACCGGACGAAGACCTGCTGGAGATGGCCCGGGAGGCCTATGAGCGCGGCTGGGACCACATCAAGCTCTACTTCATGATCGGATTGCCGACGGAGCGGGAGGAGGACGTTCTGGCCATCGCCGACCTGGCCAACCGGGTCCTCGGGGTGGGCAAGTCAGTCCTGCGCAAGGCGCGGCTGAACCTGGGGGTCTCCACCTTCTGCCCGAAGCCGCACACGCCATTCCAGTGGGATCGGCAGATTCTCCTGGAGGAGACGGAAGCGAAGCAGGACCTGTTGATGCGAGGTCTTCGGCCGGGTATCAAATTTGGACGGCACGACGCCCGGGAGAGCTTTCTCGAGGGGGTGCTCTCTCGGGGTGATCGGCGGACGGGCCGGCTGCTCCTCGAAGCGCACCGTCTGGGTTGCCGCTTCGACGGCTGGCGTGAGCACCTCGACTGGTCGAAGTGGCAGGAAGCTTTCCGCCGCTGGGGCTTCGACGCGGCGGACCAGCTTCGGGCCCGCCGGCTCTCCGAGCCTCTGCCCTGGGATCACATCGATAGCCTTGTCCCGAAGAGCTGGCTCATAGCGGACTACTGGCGATCCCGCGGTCTCGTGTGGCAGGGCGACTGCCGCCATGCTCGTTGCAATCAATGCGGCGTCATCGACCGAGAAAAAGACCTCTGCGTATCCATGTTGCGGAAGAGCCACAAGGACCGGAAGGCCGAGAATGCCCGCCAGTTCCCGCGGATCGAGCGGCCGCCAGAACCCCCGCCAGCCGCCAGGTTGCGCCTCCGCTTCGCACGCCGCGGGCTCGTCCGGCTGCTCTCTCACCTTGAAATGATGAACATGTTCCTCCGGGCCATCCGGCGCGCTCGATTGCCGGTCAGCTACACCCAAGGTTTCAACCCTGGCCCCAGGGTGGCCTTCAGTTGTGCCCTTCCGGTAGGCCTCGAAACCGAGGGCGACTACATGGACATCCACCTCCGGGCAGCGGTGCCGCCTGAAGAGGCCCGGGAGCGGCTCAACGCTGTATTGCCGGAGGGCTTTGAAATTCTCCGGGCAGCGGAGGTGCCACTGAGAAGTCCCGCGCTCATGGCGGTCGTCGCGGGCGAGCGATACCTCGCCCGCATCGAGGGGCCCGTCCGACGGAGCCCGGAGGCGCTGGCGGACGCCGCCCCTGAAGTGGAAGGGGAAGGAGGTGGCAGCGCGGCCGGCGCGGCGGCATGTCCATCGAAAGACCTTCTCGATAGGATTCTGGGCGCTGCCAGGTGCATGAAAAGCCGGGATGCCCTCTGGGTGGACAAGGAAAGCAAGAGAGGGAGAGTCCGCCGGGAAAATCTCCTCGGATCGATCGAAGAAATTCGGGCCATTCGGGAGAGCTCGGGGCGCCTGGCCGTTGAAATGCTCCTGCTCAAGCAAGGCGAGACCAAGGCGAGTGCGAGGCAGGTCCTCACCGCCCTCGCGCCTGAAATCGCTTTCGAGGACTGGCGCATCGTCAAGCTCGAAACCTATGTTCGCACTCCCTCCGGCCTGGCGGGCCCCATCGATGCGCCGGACGCGCTCCGGCCCGGCGGGCCCGGCCCGGCCATCGTGCCGGATTCGTCCGGCACGGAATCCCATCCGGCGCAGCCCGCCTCCCTTTCAGCTCGGTAAGCCGCGATCATGAGCCGAACTTTGAAGCTTCCATTACTGCAACCGGAGAGGGACCTGTCGCGCGAGCGCAAGCCGGACTGGCTTCGCGTGCGTTTTCCGGGCGGCGGGGAGTATCCGCGCCTGGCCAGTCTCTTCACACGCCTCAGGCTGCACACCGTCTGCGAGAGCGCCCATTGTCCGAACATGGGCGAGTGCTGGGCACACGGCACGGCCACCTTCATGATCCTCGGAAACGTGTGTACCCGAAGTTGTGGCTTCTGCGCTGTTCCGACGGGCAGGCCGCAGGGGCTCGATCTCGGAGAGCCTGCCCGCGTCGGCGAGGCCGTCGAGAGCCTCCGTCTCGACTACGTGGTCATCACGTCCGTGAATCGCGACGAGCTTCCTGACGGAGGCGCCAGCCTCTTCGCCGCCACGGTCCGGGAAATTCGACGCCGTTGCTCCCAGACCCGCGTCGAGCTGCTGATTCCCGACTTCATGGGCAACGCGCAGGCGCTCGCCGAGGTGATCGAAGCTGCGCCGGACGTGCTCAATCACAACCTGGAAACGGTCCCGCGGCTCTACCCCTGGATGCGCCCCCAGGCCAAGTTCACCCGGTCACTCGAACTGCTGCGCCGGGCCAAGGCCATGGCCCCTGGCCTGCCGTCCAAGTCCGGATTCATGGTCGGAGCCGGCGAGGCCATGAAGGAGCTCCTCGATGCCATGGGACAGGTCGCCGACACCGGCTGCGATATCCTGACCATCGGCCAGTACCTCCGGCCGACGAAGGAACACCATCCGGTCTTCAAGTATTACCACCCGGACGAATTCGACGAGATCAGGCGGCGGGGACTCGCCATGGGTTTCCGACACGTCGAATCTGGGCCCCTGGTCCGCAGTTCCTACCATGCCTGGGAACAGGCGAAAGCCATGGAAAATTCAGACCCGCGGATTCCCTGTCCCGGGAGGCCGACGGTCTGATGCGCAAGCGAGGTCTTTCATGATGCGGGAGGGTTGAACATGTCGATGGATGGGCTGAATGAACTGGGTGAGCGGATTCTGGCGGGCGGCGAGCCCGCCACGGAAGAAGAGGCCGTTCAAATCCTGGAGGCGGACCCTTCGGAGGTGTTCGAGCTGGCGGCCTGGGCGAACCGCATTCGCAAGCAATTCAAGGGTGACAAGGTCCACCTCTGTGCCATCATCAACGCCAAGTCGGGAGGCTGTCCGGAAGACTGCACCTTTTGCGCCCAGTCGGCCCATTACGACACCGGGGTGCAGCGCCACAATTTTCTGGGCCGGGAGGAGGTGCTTCGCGCCGCCCGCGATGCCCGCATGAGCGGAGCCCAGGCTCTCGGCATCGTCACCGCCTGGCGCGGCCTCAAGGACGGACCCGTGCTCGATGAGGTCTGCCAGCGCATCCGCGAACTGGCAGAAAGCGGGATAGTGCGGGCCGACGCGTCCCTCGGCATCATCGAGAGTCCGGAGGTGGCCCAACGACTGAAGGACTCGGGCCTGCACTGTTACAACCACAACTTGGAGACCGCCCGGAGCCACTTTCCCAACATCTGTTCCACGCATACCTTCGACGATCGCATCCGGACCATTCACCATCTCAAAACTGCCGGCCTAAAGGTCTGTTCCGGTGGGATTTTCGGGATGGGTGAGACGGTCCGGCAGCGCGTCGAATTGGCGCTGGAGCTCCGCCGGCTCGACGTCGACATCGTGCCGCTCAACTTCCTGCACCGCATTGTTGGCACGCCCCAGGAGAAGAACGAGCCCTTGCCGCCCCTCGAAATCCTCAAGACCATTGCGATGTTTCGCTTCGTGCTTCCGCGCAAGGAGATCATGATCGCCGGCGGACGCGAAGTGAATCTCCGGGACCTTCAGAGCCTCATCTTTCATGCGGGCGCCAGCGCCCTCATGGTGGGGAACTACCTGACGACCCAGGGCCGCGGCGCCCGCGCCGATCTCCAGATGCTCAAAGACCTGGGACTCGACCCGAAGTGGCCCGGATGGGACCACGACGGCGAGGCGGCTCGTGAGGCCGGCGTGGCGCTGGCCGCCACACCGACGTAAGTTCTTCGTTGCTCGAGCACAGAAATCCGCCCACCATGTCCGATACGCCACAACCTGCCAGCGGCAGGAGAATTCTCGTCATCGCCGAGATGTTCTTCGCCTCCAAGCTCAAGGGCGAGGTCCAAAAGGCCGGTTACGAGTACGTGCCCGCAGCGGCCGAGAAATCGGCCCTCGAGAAGGCGGGGTCCCTCAGGCCCGACGCCATTGTGCTCGATCTCGCCAAGACACGATTCGACGTGCCCGGCTTCCTCTCGCGCCTGCGAGCCGAACCGGAGCTCTCCGCCATCCCCGTGATCGGCTTCAGCGGCCATCTCGACACCCAGCGGATGCAGGAAGGACAAGAGAAGGGCTGTACCCTGGTCGTCAGCAACGGCCAAATCACCGGAAATTTTCCCTCGGTCCTTCAGAAGGCGCTCCCGAAAGGTTGATGGAGCGCCAGAATTCGACCTTCACGATCAACGGTCCGCAGGGAAA
Organism: Planctomycetota bacterium; assembly: GCA_016179685.1. GTDB lineage: Bacteria > Planctomycetota > PUPC01 > JACPCR01 > JACPCR01 > JACPCR01. The sequence goes on from JACPCR010000061.1 coordinate 59,566, forward strand.
CCGCCTGGCGAAACGCCGAAAACACCCTCTCCATCACCTCTTCCGGAAACGTGGGGATTGCCTTCCGCCGGATGAAACGATGCTCTGCGTCGGCAAGGAAGTTTCCATGATCCGGTTCACGCATGCTTCGCCCGCAATCGGGATGCGGCCGCACACATGGCCTTCAGTTTCAGATACGCCTCGTCCAGGTCCATCGGATTCTGCACCGAAGGTGCGAAGCCACAGTCGGGATGAAGAACGATGCGCTCGCGCCCCACATATTTCATCGCCTCCTCGACGCGCGTGACGATCTCGTCCGGCGTCTCGACTCGGCGTTCACAGTGATCGACACAGCCGAGCCCGAGGCGTGTACCGGGGGGAAAGTGCGCGAGGGAATGCAAGCCCCCGGCGACCGGGGTGGCGTATTCCATGCAGATCATGCCCACCCGTATCCTGGCCAGTGCCGGCAGGATGAGATCATAGGGGCCCTCGCTTCCGTGGCGATGGTCGAAGTGCGCGTGGCAGAGGTGCATCGCGGTGTCGATACCGGTCACGCCGTCCAGTGTCTCGTTGACCATGTCGGCACAGAGGTCCATCTCGTAGTGCGTATCTTCGATGCCCTCTTTTTTCCGGAACTTCGGATCGACCAGGACGCTCAGCCACGGCTCATCGAGCTGGACGGTATCGGCTCCGGCGTCCTTTACCGCCTCGATCTCGCGCCGGAGAATGGGCACACAGGCCCGCATCAGTTTCTCGCGGGTCGGGTAGGCGGACCGGGAATAGTCCGGATGCCACATGCGCCGGCCGATGATGTAGGGCGAGGGTAGCGTCGCCTTAACACGGCGGTCCGTACGGCCGCGGACGAAGCGGACCTCCTCCGCGGCGATGGGCCGGTAGTACTCGAGGGGCGACACGGCCGCGGGATAGGGGATGCCCCCGCTCGGGTTCAAATCCTTCTGGAATCCGCGGACACGCTCTGCAAAAACCTTGACGTAGCTCTCACGCCTCCACTCGCCGTCCGTGATCTCATCCAGACCCGCCCGCTCCTGCAAGGCAATCGCCAGCGGAATCGCCTGGTCGAGCCGCTCATCCGCGTCCCGCTCCGAGATTTTCCCGTCCTTGCGATCCAGGATCAGGTCGCGCAGCCACGCGAGACGCGGCAGGCTGCCAATGACGGTCGTGGGGAAAAGCACATCAGACATTGGGTATCCTCCATGCAGGTGTTCATGCCCCATGGGCATGAGAAATCCTTCGATCCCGACGCCCGCTACGCGACGGCCCCGAGAAACTTGAATGAGACCACCATGTCCCCCTTTTTTCAACCCCCCGCACGCCAGCGAAAACGGGAAGAGCCGGGAAGCCGCGGCAGGATCCAAGAACCATCTTGAGCCAATCCTATCAAGATGGAACGGCATCGCTTCGCGATTGACATTCCGAGATTGAGAAGATACACGAGGGGCTACAGGTGTTGCGCCTCCGCAGAATCCCGCTGGGGGGCTTTTGACTCGTACGCCGGAACGGGAGGCATTGGGGCATCCCGTTCCGGCGTACGAAGGAGTTCATTTCATGAAGCTCGGCCTCGGTCTTTATACCAGCATGTTCACGGACGACAACCTCCGTTTCGCCCGTCAGCTCGGGGTGACTCATCTCGTCGCGCATCTGCCGTTCCCTCCGGGCGACGGCGTGTGGGAATTCCTCGATATGCTTCGGCTGAAGAAGTACGCCAATTCCTTCGGTCTGGAGCTGGAGGCCTTCGAGAATTTCCATCCCGCCCATTGGCACAAAATCCTGCTGGACCTGCCCGGCAAGGAGGTCCAGATGGAAAACCTGAAAACGACGATCCGGAACATGGGCAGGGCTGGCATTCCGGTCATGGGCTACTATTTCAGCCTTGCCGGGGTCTGGGGCCACTGGCGGGCCGGCAACAACAACACGGGCGGCCGCGGAGGCGCCGGCATCAAGAGCTTCGATTACGACCTCGTCCGTGACGCTCCCTTCATCCGTCTGGGCGAGGTCTGGGGCGGCTGGAAGGTCGATGAGCATGCCACGCCCGGCACCCTCGGCGAAGTCTCCCAGGAAGTCCTCTGGGAGCGCTTCCGCTACTTTCTGGAAAACCTCGTTCCCGCCGCCGAGGAGTCTGGCGTCAGACTGGCGGCGCACCCGGACGACCCGCCCGTTCCGGTGCTGCGCGGCGTCGGCCGACTCCTCACCAGCCATGAAGGTTACAAGAGGCTGATCGAGATGAAACCGAGCCCATCGAATGCGCTCGAGTTCTGCCAGGGCACGGTCGCGGAGATGGGGCAGGACATCTACGAGGCCATCCGCTACTTCGGCTCGAGGGGAAAAATCGCCTACGTCCATTTCCGAAACGTCCGCGGGGATTTTCCGAACCGGTTCGACGAGGTCTTTATCGACGAGGGCGACGTGGATATGGTCCGGGCGATGCGGGCCTACCAGGAGGTGGGATACGATGGGGTGTTGATCCCGGACCACACGCCGCACGTCACCTGTCCGGCGTCCTGGCACGCCGGGATGGCCTATGCGCTCGGCTACATGCGGGCCTGCTTGCAGCACCTGGGGGCCGCGTGAGGACACTCGCCCCATCCCATTTCCGGGACCTCTAAGAGGCAGCAGCCATGGGACTCACTTATATCGAAGGAGTGGTGGCCGGGCCCACCGGAAGACGAAGGACGTTGGAATTCCTTGTTGACAGTGGCGCCATGTACTCTTTATTGCCCCACAAGGATTGGAAATCGATCCGGTTGGCTCCCAAACGGTCCATGGTCTTCACCTTGGCTGACGGCACGAAAATAGAGCGCCGAATCTCGGAATGTCATATGGCTCTGCCACAAGGGGAAGGCCACACCCCTGTTATTCTTGGCGAACCCGGCGATGAGGCTCTTCTCGGAGTGGTCACGCTGGAAAACTTGGGCCTTGTCTTGAATCCTTTTAATCGGACCCTACAACCCATGCGCATGCTGCTGGTATAGCCCGTATCCCTGTTCAGAAGCGCGGGTGCACTTCTGAACAGGGATACGAGGGAAGATGCGGCGCGGGTCCGCCCGGGGCACCCGGACTTGCAGCCTCTGAATTTCCATCCCGTCGAAGGAGTTTACCCATGAAACTGGGACTCGGCCTCTACCCGAGCATTCTGACGGACGACAACCTCAAGTTCGCCCGCCAGCTCAGCGTGACTCACATCGTCGCCTGGATGCCCCTTCCCGTGGGCAACGGCGTCTGGGAGTTCGCTGACCTGCTCCGTCTGAAGAAGTACATCAACTCTTTCGGGCTGGAGCTGGACGCCCTCGAGAATTTCCAACCTGCCCACTGGGACAAGATTCTCCTGGACCGACCCGGCAAGGAGGCGCAGATGGAGAACCTGAAGGCGACCATCCGCAACCTGGGCAAGGTCGGCATTCCCATCATGGGTTACTATTTCAGCCTCGCGGGGGTGTGGGGGCACTGGCGGTCCGGCAGCAACAACTCGGCCGGCCGCGGCGGAGCAGGCCTGACCAGTTTCGATTACGACTTGGTGAAGGATGCTCCACTGATTCCCAAAGGCGAGGCCTGGTGCGGCTGGAAGGTGGAGGCGGACCCTGAGCCGGGCACGATCGGCGAAGTGGCCCACGCGGAGATGTGGGAGCGCCTCCGCTACTTTCTGGAGAGCCTCGTTCCCGTCGCCGAGGAGGCCGGCGTACGGCTCGCGGCGCACCCGGACGACCCGCCCGTGCCGGTGCTGCGCGGCACCGCGCGTCTTTTGACGTGCCATGAGAACTACAGGCGTCTGATCGAGATGAAGCCGAGCCCGTCGAACGCGCTCGAGTTCTGCCAGGGAACCGTCGCGGAGATGGGGCAAGACACCTACGAGGCCATCCGCTACTTCGGCTCAAGAAAGAAAATCGCTTACGTCCACTTCCGCAACGTCCGCGGGGACTTCCCGAACCGGTTCGACGAGGTCTTCATCGACGAGGGCGACGTGGACATGGTCCTGGCGATGCGGGCCTATCTGGAGGTGGGATACGATGGGGTGCTGATCCCGGACCATTCGCCGCACGTGACCTGTCAGTCGCCCTGGCACGCCGGGATGGCCTACGCCCTCGGCTACATGCGGGCCTGCATGCAGTTCCTGGGCGTGAAATGAGCGCGCGGTCATGAAAATCTCAGACGTTCGATGTCACCTGATGAGCGTGCCCAGGCCCGACGGGCCCGGCGCCTGCCGCAACTGGCTCTTCGTCGAGGTGGAAACGGATGCTGGCCTGACGGGGCTCGGCGAGGCCACAACGGAATACCACGAGCTGGCCGTGAAGGCCCAGATCGAAGCCGAGCTGCGGCCGAGGCTGCTCGGGATGAATCCGGCAGAGATCGAACGCATCTGGCAGATGGGATACCGTGAATTCTGGTGGCGGCGCGGGGTCGTCCATACCAGCGCCTTCAGCGGCGTGGACATGGCGTTATGGGACATTGCTGGCAAGGCGGCGGGCCTGCCCGTTTTCCAGCTCCTGGGCGGCAAGGTTCGTGAAACGGTCCGCCTCTATATCCGATACGGACCCGAATTCTACGGCGTTGACCGCGACACCGCGGCACACCGATGCCGCGCCATGGGCTTTGATGCCTTCAAACACGGCTGGGGCACGCCCACCCGGCCCTACGACGGCGACCGGCAGGTCGAAGTCTCTATCGCCGAGAACGCCCGCTTTCGCGAGCTGCTCGGGCCGGAGGTGGCCCTGATGGTGGACGCCGCTGGAATGTTCTCGCCGCAGCAGGCCCACCGCCTCCTCGAGCAGCTCCGCCCCCTCCGGCCGCTATTCGTCGAGGAACCCACCGCCCAGGACACGGTCGAGCCAACGCTCCGGCTCAAGCGCTCGTTTCCCGACGTCCTGCTGGCGCTCGGGGAGCGGATGATGACGCGGTGGGATTTCCGCCCCTGGTTCGAGCCGCAGGCCATCGACGTCTGCCAGGCCGACATTTGCCATACCGGCGGGATCAGCGAATTGGTGAAAATCGCACATTTCGCCGAGATCTATGGAATCCAGATGGCGCCCCATAATCCTTATGGCCCCGTGGCGCTCGCCGCCTGCGCACACGCCTGTGCCGCCATGCAGAACTTCCTCATCCTGGAATACTGCCCGATCCAGCCCTGGTTCGACCAGGTGCAGGCCCTGAAGGTCCCGGTCCACCAAGGCCGCGTGGATATGAACGAACTGGGGCGGCGGCCCGGACTCGGCGTGGAGCTGGACCGGGAGATCGTCGCCTCCCGCGCCGGCTGCATCCGTCTGGCGTGGAATCGGGCCACGACGGCGGACGGTTCCACGCCGTTGCTTTAGCATATGCGTACGGCAATGCACCCTTACTTCTGTACGCGTGCACGAGTTGAATCGAGATGGCTCTTGGAGAAGACATGAGGCATCGCCGGTTGCGTTTCGGCCTGGTCGGAGCAGGCGATTTCGGACCCGAGCTGGCGCGATACCTGGCGGAAGTCGCCGATGTGGTCGCGGTGGCCGATCCAAGCCCCGAGGCACGGTCGAAATCTTCGCCCGGACCGAGGGCCGTTGCCTGGGCCAGGCCGTGGACGCGGAGGGCAGCCTCCACGCCGCGCATGTGCCGGGCAACGTGCTGCGGATCACACCTCGGGGCGACATCCACACCTATGCGACCGGCCCCGGCGGCCGAAAATTCCTCTGTGCGAATTACCCGGCCTTCGACCGCAAGGGATGGATGTATCTTTCGGACAGCGGCGACTGGTCCGACACGATCAACGGGGCCATTTACAAAATCCCGCCCGGCGGTGGCGAAGCCAGGCCATGGTTTCCGGAGGCCGTAAACACGCCGAACGCCATCGCGCTGGACGCGGACGAGAAATACCTCTATTACGTAGAGACCTATGGTCCCGGCATCTGCCGCATCGAGGTCCGGCCCGATGGGGCGGCGGGCCGCCACGAGCGAGTCGTTCACATGCCCGGCTGGGTTCCCGACGGCATCGCCTGGGACACCGAGGAGCGCCTCTGGATCGCCTGCCACCGGCCTGACGCCATTTATGTGTTCGACTTGCGAAGCCGCAAGCTGGACCTCTTCGCCCACGACTGGAGGGGAGAGGCGCTGCGGGGGCCAACGGACGTGGCCTTCGCTGGGGCCGAACGGAACATCCTGCTCGCCTCCTCGCTGGACAACCTCGTGATCCACCGGTTCGGCGACGTGGGTGCCCGCGGGCTGCCCCTCAACCATCCCAAGTGGTGAGCCCCAACCCGATGGCCTACTGAGAATCAGGTCTGCACGGCTCTGCCGGGCACTCGCTTCCCACCGGGAATGAAGCCGCGGTAAAATAACCCCATGCGCCAACAGCCATACAGCTTCGGCTTTGCCGACACCCTCCTGGCAGAGGTCGGCGGGGTCTCGCTCGGCGCCCTCCATCACGACGTGGACGCCATCTGCCGGAGCTACGACGCCATTCGGACCGTGGCTGACCGCATGGGAGTGCCGGCGCCTCGGCCGAGGCTGGCCGGCTTTGCCTATCCCCATGTTTCCACCCTGGGTGCGCGGATCGCCTGGGTGGCCGATTCCGAGCCGAAGCCTTTGCCGGTCATCCGCACGCCCGAGGATATCGACCGGCTGGCCGAGCCGGAGGATTATCTGAACAGCGGCGTCGTGCCGGAACGGCTGCACACCTTGGAACGGCTGTTGGGACGGCGTCCGGACGCGGGCAGAGGGATCGGCCACACCTATGAAGGCCCCGTGACGACCGCCGTATTGCTCATGGGACCGGCCTTTTTCACGCTTCCTTACGACGACCCGATTCGAGCGCATCAGCTTCTGGGCTTCTGTGTTCGAAGCGCTTTGAACTATGCGCGAGCGATCCGAGAGCATTTTGGCGGCGGAGATGAGCCCCGGCCGGTGGGCATACCCGACGATTTCGCCGGGATTTTCAGCCCGGCGCTGTTTGCCGATTTTGTTGTGCCCTACTGGAATCAGATGTACGAGGGACAGCGAGCCACGAAACGTTACTTGCACAGTGAGTTGCTTCGAAGCGAGCACCTGGCGTTCCTGTCGGGCCTCAAGATTGACCTGTTCGACCCCTCAGCGGACCAATACGTGACAGCGGAACTCCTCCGGCATTCTTGCCCCGTGCCGTTCACCTCGCGGATTCTGACCTATCACGTTCGGCATCGGACGCCGGAGGAATTGCAGGCCCTATACCGGCATCTGGCCGGATTCGATCCCGTGTCGATCGATTTCCATCAGTGGACGCTGGAGGAAGAGCCAAAGATGCTGGCGCTCCTCGAGGTGGCCCGTCAATTGGACCGGTAATCGCGGGGCACCCTTTCCGGTGTATGGAATACCGCACCGTTCAGGACCATGCGGGAATTGGCAAAGTTCCGATAGAGGGACCGTTCATCAGACTTGTGAGGCGCGATCAGCATGACGACCAGGGCCAGAAGAAGACCTTCCTTCGGTTCTCCGGATTTGAGGCTGCCCGACGATCTGCGGGGGCCCCTCTTGCAGCATCTCGCGGACCTCCGGCAGCGTTACCTTCAGCGCGGCTGGGGCGGCAGCACCGGTTTCGGCCAGAGGCCGGCCCTCCTGGTGATCGACCTCGCGCTGTTCTGGACGGATGCCCAGCAGCAGATCGGCAGCTCGCTCGACTCCGTGCTGCACGCCGCCCGCCGCGTGCTCCGTGCCGCTCGAAAAGCGAAGATTCCCGTCTTCTTCTCGACGTACGACTACGATCCGGCTGAGCCGCCGAGCCCGCATTCAAGGAAGCTGAAACTCGCTCTGAAGCCGGGCGATCAGGACTTGTTCAAGCTGGACCCCCGGCTGAAGCATCGGCCCGGAGAGAAGGTCATCCGGAAGAAGTACGCCTCATGCTTCAAGGGCACCAATTTTCACGAGATGCTGGCGGCCCTGGGCGTGGACACGCTGATCGTGACGGGGATCAGCACCAGCCACTGCGTGTACGCGACGTGCCGGGACGCCACGGACAGCTTTCACGTCATCGTGCCGCGGGAGGCGGTCGGCGAGCGCTGCGAGCTCATGCACGAAGTGTTTCTGCACGACATCGGAATGGACCTGGCCGACGTTTTGCCCGCGGAGGAAGTCATCGCTTACCTGGCTCGTAGACGTGTAGGGAAGTGCACCCGCACTTCCTTACACGCCTACTAACGGCCGTAGACCGCCACGGTGTTGTCCATGTTCCCGGCGATGAGGATTTCGCCGTCGGGGCTGAACTGAAGGACCGTTGCGGTCCCCTTGTGCGGCAGCCTCTGGAGCATCTGGAGAGAGAAGAGGTCCCAGACCTGCAGGCCGCCGGTGGCCGAAGAGAGGGCGAGAAACTGTTCCTTGGGCGAGACGGCCATGGCAAGGACCTTGCCGCCATGGGGATCGAGGACCCGGCGCAGCTTGAGGGTCGAGGTATCCCAGAGGCGGACCAGGCCGTCGATGCCGCCGGTGGCGAGGGTGCGGCCGGTGGGAAAGAAGGCGGCAGAGGAGACGCCGCGGGCACCCGTCTCGAAAGAGCCGACAACCTGGTACTGAAGGAGGTCCACGAAGTCGCACTTGGAGGGCCGCAAAGCGACGGCGTAGAAGCCGTTGGGCGAGACCGCCACGCCGTGAACCGGCCTGACGCCCTGGGGCAGCTTGGCGGAGCCGTCCCAGAGCTCGATCCCCATCTTCGCATCGGCGGTCTCGCTTTCCTTGTCGAGCCGGGCCTGAGCGTCCGGTGGGAGGTCACCCGCTGCGCCGGGCCCCTGTCCCGTGCCTGCGCCGGGCGGGAGATCGGACCCGCTCGGGGGACCCGGAACTTCTTTGTCCGGTTTCTGGAGCAGCTTGACGCTGCTGCCGCTCGGGCGGAGCTCCCCCTCGACGAAATCGGGGACCGCATCGCCGATGGGTCTGCGCGGCGGGGCTTTCCCGGCCGGCTTCTTCACACCCTTGTACTTCTCGATGTTCAGACGCCATCTCGATTCCCCCTTCACCGTCTCCATCACGGCGTAAACGCCGCGCTCCTGCTCCGGAAGAACCCAGGTCGCATCGAGGTCCGGCGTCTTCCATGGGAATGTGCCCACCAGGTTGAACTTCTCGCCCAGCTCGAATTCCTTCACTTCTCGGTCGGTCGAGACCAGGAGATGGTGCGTCCTGGCGTGGAAGGCGACCATCAGCACCGGGCGGTTTTCCCTCTGTTCGGCGGCGCGTTCGCCGGTGCGCGTCTCCCAGACGTCGATGCGGCCGCTCGGGGAGGCGGCGGCGAACCATTTCCCGTGGGAAGAGACGGCGATGGAGGTTAGCCCGGCGTCGGTATAGCGGGGCAGGCCCAGGGCATGAAGGAGCTGCAGAGGAGGGGCCGGGGGCGGCTCGGAGGGCTGGGGGAGAGCAACGACGTCCGAGCCTTTGACCCAACCGGCGATGCGCCGCGAGCCCAGGATGGTCACAATGCGGTAGGTAGGCTGGCGTTCCTCGGCCAGCAAGAGGGGCCAGGCTGCGGGCAGCTTGCCGACCATCTTGTCGCCGTCCATGACGTGGGTCTCATCGGCGCGGGTTGCGGCCAGGCCGGGTACGGCGATGTCCGAGCCCGACTTCTGAAGCGAAGCCTCCTCCATCCATCCCAGCACTTCCTGGCCTGAAACGGCCAGTTGCACGCCGTACCACTTCCCCTTCTTGTCACGGACGGTCACCGCCTGCCCCTGTTTGAGATTGAGCAGGAGCTGATTGCCCTGGTAGAGAGGGGCCTGGTCGGAGGCGACGACGAGAGTGGCCCCGACGGGGAGGGATTCTTCCTCGACCTGGAGGAGGCCGTTCTCCTCGAGCTGGTCGATGGACACCTGGATGATGAAGGCCAGGTCCAGGTTCTGGGCGTTGGTCTCGAGGCCTTTATAGAGAGTCGAGAGGGCTGAACGGTCGCCCAGGTCCCCGAGCGTGCGGGCCGCGGCCATGCGGACGGCGACGGGCCCGGACTCGAGGAACGGGAGGAGGTCGGGCACCAGTTCAACCACTTTCTCCTCGCGGACGGTCTTGATGGCGGCGAGGACTCGGGGCTCGTTCTGGATATGCAGCTCGTTTTGCAGGCGCTTGATGGCCTCGGGCGAGGCGAGGGCGGCGAAGCCGGCCAGCACGTCGAGACGCTGGGCATCCTTCGCCTCGAGGGCAAGCTTCTGGAGGACCGGAAGGACGGAGGCGTCCTTGAGACGAGCGAGGGACTTGGCTGCCGCGATCCGGACCCGGATGTCCGCATTCGAGAGCAGAGGCTGCAGGACGGATTTCACCTCCTGGCCTCCGAGGCGGCCAAGCGCCTCGATGGCCGCCGTTCGGCTGGCGATGCCAGCCTGGGACCCGGCGAGCCGGACGAGTGCGGGCAGGGCGGTCTTGGCCTTGAGGATGGTCAAGGCCTCGATGGCGAGGAGTTGGGCGCTTTCCACCTTGGAATCGAGGACCTTGATGAATCGTTCGTCGGCTGCTCGCGAGCCGAGCAGGGCGAGCAGCTCGATGGCCCGTTCCCTGGCAACGATGTCCCGCGAGTTCAGGTCCTGGACGAGCGGGGCCTCGACGGAGGACCCCATCAGGCGCACGATCGAGGTCAAAATCTGCCGCTGGGCGGGTACGGACCACGAGAGATCGCGAAAGAGTTCCAGGAGGATTTTGGGGCCCCTGGCCGCCACCGTGCGGATCACTTCATCGCTGTTGATATCCTCGGCTTCCTCGCGGAGCTTCTGCAACAGGGTCGCCGTCGGTATCCGGTCCATCCGCGAAAGGTCCAGGTAACGCCGGGTCTCCCAACCGCCGATGAACTCCCGGAAATCATTCTCGTCTCGGATTTTAAGAATCTCCCCGTTGGCCAGGAGGATGAGGTTGAGACCCTCGTGGTTGCCAGCCTTGTCCCAGACGAGGGGCCGCAGCGCCGGGAGATTGAGGTCGATCTTCTCCTGCACGATATCGAAGGCCGACTGGTAACCGACCAGGAACTCGCCGATCTTTCCAGGATTCGGGTCGCCGGGGCAGGTCAGGCCCTTGCGCGGGTCCACGAGTTTTTCCTTGGCCAGGTCCACCAGCTCGTCCGGGTAGTACTTTCCTTCGCCCTTGGCTTCAACGAACTTGTGGAGCGCCTGGCCGATCGCCTTCAGCCGGTTTTCGCATTCCGCGACCTCCTCGACGGCTTCCGGGACGGCCGGGCCAAAGAGAAGGAGGCCGAGTCCGAGGAAGAGGCGGGCGGGGATGTGCGGTGGCGTCATCATCGCGGTTTCGTGGCGATATCCGGAATTTCAATCGCGTGGCTCATCATGAAAGCACAGGGGGGCGGGGAGCAGACCTCCGCCTTCATCAATCAGGACTCGCCGCCAGCAACCGTCTCGTGTCTTCAGTCTTCAGCCTTCAGCATGGCCTTGGCGAAGGCGCAACTCTCGCAGTTCCGGTCGTCCCGTTCGAAATCGGAGTAGAGCTGGTAAAGCCCCTGCTGCCGGCAGGCGGAAGTCACGACCGCGGAGGCGCGGGCTTCGTCGCCGAACACCCGTGCGGCCATGAACCGGGTGACGTTCGTCGGCGGCAGCGGCTGCCATTGATGATACACCTGGTGGAGGAGCGATTCCAGGCCAGGGTCTGGCCGCTGGAGGGCCCGGGCAAGGAGAGCGGGGAGGGCGACATTGACGAGCATGACGCCGATCCGGTCGCGCCCGATGAGGCGTGAGGGCCTGGTGGCGCGCCGGTCTCCGAAGGCGCACCGGAGCGACCAATAGGGGTCCCTGCCCGGGGAGAGCTCCGACTCCAGGGCTTGGGTGATGCGGCGTGATTCCTCCCGGCTCAGAGGTTGCCTCGAAAGACGCGGGTCATCAGGGATCGCTTTTTCGAGGGAGGCCACGAGTCCGTGGTCGAGGCGTCCGGCGAGCCAGTGGCTGGCGGCAGCGAGCCGTCGGGCGGGAAAGTTCACGGGCCTCGTGCCGGAGAGGTCCCAGTCAGAAGGCTGCATGTGGACGAGGCCTGTAAGGGCCGGCAAGCCGGCCAGGACTTCCGAGTAGGCCTGAAGCAACTTCTCGGTTTCGGCGTCGGCCAGGCCCGGAAGCCAGCCTTCCTGCGGCCACAGGCCGGAAAGCCGGAAGAAACAGGCCTGGAGGGCGATGGGACCGAGGGCGGCGGCAGGGGCGAGCGCCCGGAGGGGAGCGTTCCGGGCCAGGGTCTCAAACGCGTCCTGATTCCTCTTGTAGCCGAGCGATGCCATCCAGGCTTCATAAAAAGCCTGGTCTTCACCGGCCTGCCGGGCCCGGCGTGCGAGGGCGCGGGCCTTCCGGAGGATGCGTTCGTCGCCTGCGGCCTCGAGAAACGAGGCCACCCAGGCCCCGTCCACCCGATTCTCCCGCAGGTAACGGTGGCACAGCCCCGCGGTGGGGGCCGAAGGGATTGGAAAGTGCTCCTGGGAGAGCGTGTCCAGAAGCTCGCCCAGGTCCCGGTCCAGGTTGTCCTCGACCACGAGCTGCCGGACCGGTTGACCTTGTTCGTTCACCACGAAGTCGCTCTCGCGGTCGTTCCAGAGGATCACATGGAGGAGGACGCGGTTATAGCGGGGGTCACGATGATGCTCGTGCCGATACCAATCGGACGCGCCGAGGTGGATTTCGACGTCGCCGCGCTGGACGGGCTCGTCCCCGAAGGCGAGTTCTGCCTTGAGGAAATCGGGGCCGCCTTCGGGATTCCACCAGCCGGGGGTGACGATCCGGACAGACTCACCGTCGAGCGTATGAAGGCTTCCGAGGGCGAGGTGCTGCCCGTACCAGATGCAGCGGACGACGCGCTCGCGGACCGGCACGCCGCGATAGTGGCCTTTCTCTTCGACCACGCCGGTGGCCCGTTCCACCGCCTCGCGATAACGTTCCATGAAACGGTACGGCGGGATGTTTTCTGGCTGGAGCATGGAGTCCGGCGCTACAGTCTAAGGGTGTAACTTCTCCGCGCCCGCTAGCGCGGGCACCCGGCGGAGAAGTTGAAAGGTGTCAGTTGATTCCTGAACCCTGACACCTTTTCCAGCCTTGTTCGGTTGCGGGCCTCGCCCGCCTTAGGCACTTGGGACGCCAAACTTGGAAACTTTTTTCGATCTGCGCCGCTTCGCGAATGATCTTTGCCGGGTTTAGAAGGTTCGGCTTTTTGCCATGGATCGCAGATCCCGCCGGGATGGCAAATCTGAAATCCGCGAGCCCAAAGGAGAAATGCCGCCGCCCTTCGGGCGTCTGCATTTCTTGTGAAATCCGCTTGCCGGCGGATTTCAACAAAAACTTCTGCGGACCCGCCAGGGGCGGCGGGTTAAGACCCCTCGTGCTCGTCCTTCGGCTCGCGGCGCATCAGGTCGCGGACGGCCCGAGCGGGACTCTTGTGCTGGAAAAGGACACGATACACCTCCTGGCAGATGGCCATTTCCACGCGGCATCGGGCAGCCAGACCGCGGACGGAGCGCGTCGTGTCGACACCTTCGGCTACCTGTTCCATGGAGGACCGGATTTCCTCCAGTGATTCGCCACGACCCAGGCGTTCACCGACGGCCCGATTCCGGCCGTAGGGGCTTGCGCAGGTTGTGTAGAGGTCGCCCACCCCGGCCAGCCCGGCGAAGGTCTGGGGCCGGGCGCCGAGGGCCTTGCCGAGCCTGGCGATCTCGGCCAGACCACGAGTGAGCACTGCGGCCTTCGTGTTGTCGCCGTAGCCGAGCCCGTCGCAGATGCCCGCCGCAATCGCAATGACGTTCTTCACCGCTCCGCAAAGCTCTACGCCGATGAGGTCCGAATTGGTATAGACCCGGAAATTGCCGCCGTTGAACAGCTTCTGCGCCTGCCGGGTGAGGGTGCGGTCCTCGGAAGCGATAACGACGCTGGTCGGCCGGCCCCGAACGACTTCCTCGCAGTGGCTGGGACCCGAGATGGCGCCGACCGGCACGTTTCCCAGAACGTCGCGAATGACCTGGCTGCCTCGAAACAAAGTGCGGTTCTCGATGCCTTTCGATCCGCTGAGGACCGGCACGCCTTCGGGATAGACTGGGCGCACGTGCTTCAGGGTCGGCCGGATGAACTGGGTGGGGACGGCTTCAACGACGAGCTGAACACCATCGAGCGCCTCGGCGGCATCCGTGACCAGGTGCACTTCGGGCGGAAGCTTGATGCCCGGGAGGTACTTGGCGTTTTCCCGCGTCTCCATCATCGCCCGCACGTAGTCCGAGCTGCGCCCCCAGAGTTTCACGGCGCAACCCCGATCGCGGAGGTGGATGGCCAGGGCCGTGCCCCAGCCGCCTGTGCCCAGGATGCAAATGTTTCTCATCGCTGGAATCCTGTGACCGAGAACGCGAACGCCGATTCCGAAGCGGACCCGTTAATCCGCCAAGCCGGATTTCTTATGCCGCCGGGATGAGAAATCCAACTTATCCTCCGCCGAGCAGACGAGTTAGCAAGTGCACCCGCACTTGCTAACTCGTCTGCTTTTGGAAACCCCTCCCTCCCGTAGGGATTCCGCTGGGAAACGGGAGCACTGCGGGAGGCGAAACAAGAAAACTCGATATCCCATAAGTGACCAATTCACAAGTGGTTAAATTGGAATGACTCTTGAATTTCGCCTCCCATCTGAATCCCTGCTGGAGGGGTTTCCGGCTAGCACACGTGTAAGGAAGTGCCCCCGCAATTCCTTACACGTGTGCTATGTAGAAGGAATGATCTCCCATGTCGTTACTATAATGAGAAGCCTCAGTCGGTCAACTCCATCGGATGCACCCGTATTGCCCCAGGGATGCGGGGCCGGGGGGCGTTGCCGCTGATGTGCGGCGGTTACACAGTCCAACCATTCACAGACTTGACGCGACAGCGCTCAGCGAGAGACCGAAGACTCCCCATCCACCGTCACACGAATGCGCTCAAGCACATTTCTGCTAAAATGCCGACCATATATTTCCATGCCTGAGGTCTGCCACGAATGACCCACGGTGTTCGCTGTGTCCATGTGACAGGCCATGTGCGGGGTGTATGGAGGTCAAGTCTGTTTGGGCTTTCGCTGTTCAGCATCACGGTAACTTTCTGTAAAGCAAGAGTTTAAAGCTCACACCATAACTGCTCGATGAGTTCGGGTAAGACGATCGGGTCAAAGCTAAGAGTTACGAACGGAGAACCCATGAAGACCAACCTGGCTCGGAAAAGGCTTCGTGACGGGCAAGCGACGATCGGCACGTGGGCCGTCTATGATTCGCCGGACCTTGTGGAGCAGATGGCGCACCAGGGCCTCGACTGGGTGGCCCTCGACTGGCAGCACGGCCAGTTTACCGAATCGACGCTGAATCAGGCGCTCGGCCGTTTCCTCGCCGTCTCCTCGTGCCCCATCGTCCGGGTTAAAGCGATCGATCCGGGCAACATCAACCGGGTCCTGGACATGGGGGCCATGGGAATCATCGTTCCCATGATCGAGAACGCGGAACAGGCCAGGGAGGTCGTCCGGGCCGCCCATTACCCGCCGAGGGGCGTGCGGTCCGGCGGGGGCGTGCGCCTGGGTCTGATCGGGGGGGGCGGTTTCCCCGAATATCTCGGCCGCGCCCAAGAGGAAATCCTGGTCGTTTTGATGGTGGAGACCGAACCGGCGATCGATAATGTCGTCTCCATCATGGAGGTG
Organism: Planctomycetota bacterium; assembly: GCA_016179685.1. Taxonomy (GTDB): domain Bacteria; phylum Planctomycetota; class PUPC01; order JACPCR01; family JACPCR01; genus JACPCR01. Next base: position 75,148 of record JACPCR010000061.1, read on the forward strand.
CCGGGCGTCGATGCGGTGCTGATTGGGCCCGGAGACCTGATGATCGATGTCAAGGCCCGGGGGCATGACGAGGCGCGCCACGAACATCTCGTCCTCCAGGTGGCCGAGGCCGCCCGCAAGACGGGCACGGCCGCCGGATACGTCTGCACGACCCGTGAGATCGTGGAGAAACGGATGGCGCAAGGCTTCCGATTCCTGAGCTACCGGTCCGATCATGCCATTCTCATGGACGGCTTCACCGACCTTCGCACCCAGTTCAAGGCCTGGACGCGGGAGGGTCAAGCGAGATGAGAAGCATCCGAGAGGCTCTCTGGCTTTGGGGGACGAAAGTCAACGGCCTGGAAAGCATGGGATTCCCGCCCTCGCGGATGAGCGTCGCACGAGGCTTGCAGGCCCTGCGCCTGGACCAGGCCATGATGTGCGGATTCCTGCCGCCTGCGGAGGAGGAATACGCCCCGGTGAGCCATTGCCGCAAGCTGCTCTGGGAAATGAGCTTCGAGCCGAATTTCGCTTTCGAGCGGCCCATGTCCCCGATCGTCGAGCTGCATCGGCGACATCCGAACGTGACCGGCGTATTACTGGACGACTTCAGCTCCATCGAGATCAAGAAAGGTGCCCGGCCAGAGGTTCTCGCCCGCATGCGCGAGGCTCTGCCCCCGTCACTCCAGCTCTGGATCGTTGTTTATTCCATGAACCTGGGCATCTCGAATCTCCCGGACTACCTGCGGCACGTCGATGGCATCAGCTTCTGGGTCTGGCACGCGAAGGACCTTCCTCGGATAGCGGAATGGGTGGCGCGCTGCCGTGACCTGGCCGGCCCCAAGCCCATGATTGCCGGTCTGTATTTCTATGATTTCGGGGATGGGAAGCCGCTGACGGCCGATGCCATGGCCCAACAAGTGGATTCGGGAGTCGAGCTTGTCCGATCGGGTCATTGCGAAGGTCTGTGCCTCTTAGGCTCCTCCATCATGGATATCGGGCTGGAGGCGGTGGACTGGACCCTCGGGTGGGTGGAGCGGAACGGCGACGCGGCGGTCTAGTGTGCCGATTTCGAAGCGCGGGAATATTTCAGAACTCGAGTACTGGAGGGGCATTCTCGGGTAGGACGAATCGGCGCGGTCCGAAAGTCGCGCCCGGCCTGTGTTGCGAGAGCCCGAGGGATGGATAGAACGATGAGGAGTCATGAGGGGATACATTGAATGGGAAGGACTCCTGTTACCGTGATAGTTTGTAATCCGGCCCAGCTTGACCGAACGTGGGAAGGGCTTTTTCTCGTGGATACTGACGCCGTGGATTGCTGGGTAGCCGGCGAATATTTGCGGGGTATCGGTATCGAGCCCCGCGGAAAACGTTTCTATGAATGGGCTGATGGCTCGGAGGTCAAGTTCGATATCGCGACGGGGGAGACCAAATTTATGGGCGATATGGTGGGAACGACCGTCATTTTCGTCTCCGATGACGCCGAACCCATTCTGGGTGTCACGGCATTGGAGTCCGCAGGTATTGAAGTGAATCCGCGCAGCCAGCGAATGAAGCGCCTGCCGGCGCCGCGTCTAAAATAGTCAACGCACGCATTTTTGACGAATCGCCCATTCGCTTCGAAGGACCGTTAAGAAACGGCATCCTGTCGAGGGGGCCTGATGCCCCTTGCGGACGTGCCTCCCACAAGGGTGTCGTCATCGGAGAAACGCCTATGCCTCTTCACTTCAAGCCCGTGGTCGAGGTCGAGCAGGACGTCTATCGTTATGAGCCGGCGAACAACGGCGCATCGCCGTTGTGGTGTCACGGATCGACTTGCCTCGCGCGCATCGGGTCGGACGTCTTCGCCACCGGGCTCGAGACCCTTCCAGACCAGAAGCCGCTGCTCAACTGCCGCTGGATGCTGTTCCACCGGCGTGATGACGAAAAAGAGTTCCACCTTGTCTGCCGCGACCTTCGCGAGCGCACGCGTGAGCCGAGTCCCATCGCCTGTTCTCAGGACGGCCGCTTCTTTGTCTCAGTGAATCCCACGCTCACGGACCTGACGAAGTACAGCGGTCCCGCCAGGCCGCAGGTGCTCGAGCTGACGGTGCGGGACCCGTTTGCGCCCTGGAAGAGCCTGTCCCCGCGCTGGGAGGGTGAGCCGGCCTTCACCGAGCACTCCTACCGCACCTTCACGGCCGACGGAAGCCGAGGCGAGTTGCTGCTCCTGCAGAATACGGGCTATGACCGCGCCTGGTGGAGCTTCCGGGACTCGAACGGCGAGTGGTCCGCCTGCGGGCACGTCGACTGGCCCTGGGGCGGCGAATACGTTAAGCCGCAGCCGGTCCGGCTCTGCTACCCGAACGTGGTTCTTGCCGACCGGGCCGTTCATTTCTTCGGTGTGAGCGACATTGTCGAGCCGAATCCGGCATGGAAGGCTTACAAGAAGGAGATCACGGGCCGGGAATGGGATTTTGACTTCCGCCGACTTTTCTATTCCTGGACGCCGGATATCACGCGGCAGCCCCTTCATCCGTGGATCGAGGTCGCCAGCCGAGAGAAGACTTGCGGCTGGCTTCAGATGGGCGACCTCTGGCTCGCGCCCGACGGGGCGGTCCACCTGCTCTGGCACGATCGAAGCCTGGACGAACGCCTGCGGCAGAAGTTCTTCCCGGGCGAACGCCTCACGATTTCACTGGAGTACGCCGTTCTGCGGGACGGGCGGAAAGTGTTTCAGGGGACCCTGGCCGTTTCCGGCGATGGCGGCACGGGCGAGGTCCCCGGCGCCGGCCGCTTTCAGGTCGCCGAGGATGGCCGTCTTTTCGTCCTGTATGCAGTCACCTTGGCCGGAGGCGCCATCGAGAATCGGATTCTGGAGATTCGGCCTGGCGGCCACGCCACCGGTCCGATGCGGATTCCGCTGGCGAAGCCCTTCGTGCCGATGTTTTTCACGGCGACGACTCGAGGCGGCTCGCGCCCTTCGAACGTCATCGATGTGCTGGGCCACGGCGCGGGCGACCCACAAACGATCCGGTACGCCCGCATCCGGATCACGGAGTAGACCCGGGGATTCGCTCAAAGGGGCCGTTCGGCCGTGCTTCGCGAAGCTCGAGGCGGCCGTTCCGGCGCAGTGGAGAGGTGTTCGACTGTGATGAGGAAGGCATGCAGGCTCAATGGCGGCGCCTTCACGTTCGCGCGTGCGGGCGTAGGGAGTTGCCGCCGTTTTCATACCGGTGCGCTCACGACTATTTTCTGGCCTATGTGCGTGCGCGTGCTGGACACATGGATCAGAATTCAAGAATCGCGCCCGGGCGTACGGGAGTGAATACCCATTCCATTTTTGGAAAGCCTATGGACGAGCCACGACATTCGTTTCGAATTGCCTGGATGGGTCTGTACCTCTGCTGCATTTTTTTTGTCGGCGAGTTTCATGCCACCGCGGCCCCATCTTGGGCCAAGGAATTCCCGCCCGACCCTCCCGTGCCGCTGTCGTTGCCCATCGATCTCGAGGCGGCCAAGAAGGAGTGGAAGATCGTCGGCGAGCCGAAGGTGATCGAGGACGAGATTCTCAAGCGCAAGGTTTTCATGGTGCCGCTCTACCAGGGCTTTTATCCGAGGTCCCTGGCCAGCTTTTCAGGCTCTTACGCTGCTGAAATGCTCGTGAGGCTGTCGGACCCGAAACAGGGCTATGGTGGAGCGTCGCTGCGAGTGGGCGTTCGGGACAAGAACGGCGCGGCCTCACCGGCTTACTCGATCTCGATCGGAAGGTACTACGAACGTGGATACATCCTCACACCTGCCTTGGGTGAATCGACGCTGTGGACCCAGCCGCACCGGCTGCCCGGCGAGCGCAAGACCTCCTGGTCGGTCTGGGACCCTCTTTACGGCATGGAGCGATTCCCGCCGGACAAGATTTCGCCGCTCTGGGACGAGGACTTTCGCATCGGTGTAGAGAACGGCATGGCCAAGGTGCCGAAGGTGCATGAGCGCTGGCATCGAGTGCGGATCGAGGTGCGGGATGGCCGCGCCCGGTGCTACCATGGCGGCATGCTCGTCGCCGACGAGGAGAACCGCGTGCAGGCCGACGGCGCGGTCCAGCTCGATCTGTCCGGGGAGGCCCGCGTGGCCTCGCTCGTGTTGCAGCCCCTCGTGGACCGGCCCAGCGCCTACTATCCCGTGCCGCTGGATGACATTCTGAATGCTCGGGGCCCCGTCGATCCCGCGACTTTGCCGGCCGCGGGACGGGAGGCCTCCGTCGCCGGCGTCCCCTTCCTCTTCCCGCCTCGGAGCGACCAGGCCGACCACGTCGACGTGGGTCAGAGCTTTTTCCGCTACGGGCTCGGCCAGGGCTACGGGGACGCGGACCCGATGACCACGTGGCCGACGGTGACGGTGCTCGATCCGGCCATGATCCGGCTGAGGGTGCCGAACCAGGCCTACCAGCGCCTATGGATTCTGGCGGCATCGGATGGCGAGCCGAACAGCACGCCGGTGATGACCGTTCGTTTCTACAGGGGCTACAAGGGGTGGCCGCTGGACGCGGCGACCCGCGTCCCGGAGTTCACGGCGAAGTCCTCGCCGAAGGAGGCGCTGCAGATGCCCATCGAGACCGTGGATGGGGGCGACCGCATCCATCTGAAGCCGCGCCCGGTATTCGAGCCCGAGCGCCTGAAGGTGAGGATGACCGATGGCAGTGCGGGCAGCCTCTGGCTCGTCCCGATCGAACTGGATGCGGGTGCGCTGGCATCGGACTTTAGGGAGGAGCCGGCGCTCTGCATCGAGCTGACGAAAGAAGTGAAGGACTACCGCGCTTTCCCGGACCCCATGTTCTACGGCAGCTACCCGGCTGGCCTGCCCAGCGCCGTGCGCGTTTATGCCCTCACGCTGGAGAGGGCGCCGGTTTCCGTCATCTCCTCCGGCACCCGTCATGGAAAGGTTTATCCCTCCCCCGAGCAGCCGGTCTGGGCGGTCGATCTCAAGAGCCAGTCGGCCTCCGATACCGTGGCGACGCTGCGGGTCGAGTGCGTCTCTCCGGGCGGCCGGCGGCAGACCTTCATCGAGGGCGTTCATGTCCCCGCGGGGCAGAAGGCCCGGCTCGAGTTCCTTCCCGAGCTGCCGGAGTTTGGCCTGTATGCCGTGCGAACGACCGTGACCACTGGGAAGGATGCTCAAGCGCGGAACGGGACGTTCCTGAGGTTACCACCGGACACGCGTGTGACGAACGAGCACAACAGCCGCTGGGGCCTCTGGTGCTGGGGTGGGGGGCACGAGACGGAATCGGACCCGGACAACAACATGCAGATTCTGCGGGCGCTGGGCAGCCGCATCGGCGGGCAGTTCGAATACGAGAAGCGGCAGAAGTGGGGCATCGGCCCCACGGCTTCCCTGTGCTCGAATCTTTACTTCGACCTTCCGGAATGGTCGAAGAAGGAGCCGTATGATCCCGCCGAATACGAGAAGTTCAAGGAGACCTTCTCCAAGGAAATCGAGGACCGGATCAAGAAGGACCCGGGCATCGAATACTTTTCCGTCTTCGCCGAGCACATGATCTCGCTGCCCATCACGCACAACATGCCGCCGGAAATGTTCGGCAAGCCATGGCACGAATACACGGAGGCCGAGAAGGTGTCCATCCGTGCGCATTTCATCAGCGCGAAGGCCGCCTTCGAGGCATGCCGCAAGGCCGCCCCGAAGGCCAAGTTCCTTTTCGGGCACTGCGGCCCCCTCTTCTCGCTCCCCTTCATGCGCATGGGCTACGACAAGCAGCTTTTCGACGGCTACGGCGTGGACTCGCCGCAGTTCGAGCGCATGCCCGAGCGGCCCCCGCGGTCCGTCGAAGCCAATATCATGTATTTTCTCAAGGAGGACATGAAACGGCTCGGCTACGACAAGGAGCTGGTGCACGTCGAGTCCTACTATCCTTCGAGCCATCCGTTGGCGCTCGGCTTCCGCCGTTCCGCGGACAGCGTGGTCCGGACGGCCGTCTTGTCTCTGGCGCTCGGCTCGGACCGTTTCTTTGCCTGCTGGACGACGCACGACTGCGAAGGCTACTGGGGCAGCCAGCACTACGGCTGCATCGGCATGATCAGTCGAAAGCCGGAGTACAACCCGAAGCCGGCGGCCGCGGCCTTCGCCACCCTGACCCAGATGCTGGACACTGCCCTGTACGACGGCTGGCTTCCGACCGGCTCGCGCACCGCTTACTGCGTGCGCTTCAAGGACTCCGATAAATGGATATACAGCCTTTGGACCCTGCGGGGGACACGGCCGATAACGCTCCACGCGCCGGCGAACTGCAAGCTGGTCCGGGTGGACGAGAATGGCAACTCCACGCCGATGGCGCTCGTCGAGGGGCGGGCCACGGTCACGCTTTCCGAGACCGCTTTCTGGGTCGTAGCACGGGGCGCACCCATCGAAAAGGCGGAGGTCGGCGCGCCCGACTACAGCGCCGAGTCCCTCATCGCCCGTTCCAGCGGGGAGGCGATCGCCTCCCCGCGCGGGCCGGCCGCGCGATATCTCCTCGAGGACTTCGAGGCCCGGGAATGGTCCACCAGCGCTGAACGCGATGTCCGTTACGATACGAATTGCTGGGACGTGGTCCGCACGCCGGGCCCGTTCCAGTTCGAACGCGTCCACTCGCCTGAACGGCAGTCCCGGGTCGTCCGGGTCACCCTGACCGAGCGTCCCGGGGGCAAGCCGTTCGTGAGTTGGTACGGCAGCACTGCGCCGGCCCGTCCTCTCCCGATTCCCGGAAAGGCGCGGGCGTTGAGCGTGCGGGCCAAGGGCAATTCCGGCTGGGGCCGAATCGTTTACGTCGTCCAGGACGCCAAGGGCGAGGTCTTCCAGAGCGTGGGAACAAAAGACGACTGGAACTGCGACGACGTTCATTCCTGGTCCTATTTCAACTTCGACGGCTGGCGAACCATGGAATTCCCGTTGCCGGCCAATTCGCCCGGTGACGATTACCGTGAAATGGACAGTGTCTGGTGGAATCACTCGGAAGAGGGGATTGTCGATTTGCCCCTCCAGCTTGTCCGGATATTCATCGAAATGCAGACTCACCAGATTTACGTGGATGAGATGCTCCCCGTCGAGAATCTGACCATCGAGCTGGACGACCTCGAGGCGGTATACGACGATCCGGAGGACATGACGGAGAAGCCGGTCCTCGTCCAACGGTCCGCTGCCGGCACGTTGAAAGCCAGGGCCACGGGCGGCTCGCTGCCGAACCCGATCGCCGGGCTGCGAGAGGCCGGCGTAGGGGCCGCGACGGAGATTCTGAAGGCCTACCGGCCCGAGCGGGAGTATGACGGCACCCGCATTCATCTCTCGCTCCGGCCGGTCGAAGGCGTCAAGGAATACCAGGTCTGGGTCAGCGCCTACGAGGACGGGCGCGGCGCCGTGGCTCACCTGAAAACGAAGGAGACCGAGCCCCTGGTGACAGGCTTGAAGCCGAATGTCCCGCTCTATTTCTTCGTCACCTACACCGATGCGCAGGACAAGCCGTCCAAGCCCTCGGCCGTCCGGCGGACGGTGCTCAAGGACGAGTTCCCGATGAAGTAGCACATCGTCATGGGGAAGAAGCGTTCGGCCCGGTCGGTGATCCTGACGTTGGCAGGGGCGACAGTTGCAGGCCTTCTCATCCACTTCGCCATTGCACGGCTTGGCGGGACCGGCCGCATCTCCCTGGAGCGTTTGCTCTCTTCGCGCACCGAAGTGCTGATGGAAGAGGTCGGGCGCTTCGAGGGCTATCCCGTGGCGACTCGGCGGGAGGTCATCTCGTTGTTGAGGTCGGTCCTGCGCCGGGATGAAGAGAGCGAGCGTCGTTTTCGTGCGGCTCTGGCGCTGCACCAACTTCAGCCGCCGGATGTTGAGGAGGACTTTCTTGAAGCGCTAGCGGACTCGGAGGCCAGGGTCCGGGCGAGTGCGGCCACCTCGCTGGGCGCCTACGGATACGTGCCGGCGGTGCCGGGCCTGGTCGGCTTGCTCTGCGACCCGGACGTCACGGTCCGAAGGAGCGCCATCTACGCTCTGGGCGAGATCGGCAGCCACGACTGCATCGAAGCCCTGAAATCGCTGCCCCGAGACGCCCTCGAGGACTCCCTCACCCGGCAGCGCGTCCAGGCCGCGCTCGAGTCGGCCGATCGGGCACGACCCTGACAGCGGTGTTCCTGTGATGCGATCATCGTTTCCCTATCTCCTGGTGGCGACCCTGCTGGCCGCGGGTCTCTCCGCTGGAAATCTGACCAAGGAGCTCTGGTTCGACGAGGCCTACACGCTCGGGCACTTCATCGCTCGCGGCTTTTTCGGGGTCTTCACCGACTACCATTCCACCAATAACCATATCCTTTTCACTTTTCTCCTCGTGGGGTGGGTAAAGCTCCACCTGCTGCTCGACTGGCCCGAATGGTGTCTGCGCTTGCTGCCCTGGTCCTTCGCCCTTGCCTCCGTCGCCTGCCTCCACGCCGCGGTGCACGCCTGGCGCGGTCCCCTGGCTGCCTTTTACGCCGCCGTCCTTCTGGGGACATCCCACGTCTTTCTCAACTTCTCATGCCAGGTTCGAGGCTACTCGCTTTCGGCCCTCGAGACCTCGCTCGCCCTGTGGCTGATCCTTCGGCTTCTGGAGAGGCCAACACGGATTGGCCTGGCCGCTTACGCGCTCGTCGCTCTGCTGGCCGTAGGGACGATTCCGACGAACGTGTTGCCCCTGAGCGCCCTGGCGGCGTGGGGCATCATCGAGCTGGTACACCGCGGCGCGCTGAAGAGCGCGGCCGGCCTCCGAGCCGCCGCGGTCATCGCTCTGGCCCCGCCGTCGGGCCTGCTCTGGTATCTCTGGCATCCCCGCGTGCGTTCCCAGTTCCTCCAACTCGTGCCGTCCGAGCCGGCCAGCTTCACAGCGGCCACGCGGGTCTGGGCTGACCTGGGGTACGCCCTCCTTACCGACCTTCTCTGGCTGACGCCGCTTTTCATCGGCGGCGTTCTACTTCTGGGTCTTAGGCCGGACCTCGACGACGAGCGGAGTCGGCCCAGGCCTGGGTATTTTCTGCTCGCGGCGCTGACGCCGCTCCTGCTGGTCTTTCGCTTCAACAGCCTCTCGTTGTCGCGGGTCTTCTTCCCCTTCTTCCCCTGGTGGTTCGCAGGCCTGGGAATAGCTCTCGATGAAGCCTGCCGCCGCCTCGCACGGCGGTGGCCCAGGCTCGGACAACCTTTGCGCCTGCTCATCCTGGGCGTAGCGGCCCTGGCCGCATGCCGGGAGGCGACGTTCGTCACGGGGTATCGGGAGCGCTTGGCCTCGGAGCGGCCTCAAGGCGTTTATGACCAGTATTACCAGGTGGACTTTTCGCCCCATGGGGTGATCGACTTTTTGAGCCGGGCCGGCGACTCGGGCCCCGGGGTCGCCCTGACGGACGAGAGCGACCATTATGCGCTGAAGTTCCACGCCTTTCTGTATGAATTTGCGCCCTTGTACTCCGCCGGAGGCGTGGGGTCTCGCGAGGCTTTCGCCGATGCCCTCGCCTCCGGCCGCGACGTCTACCTGGTCTCCAACGGCCTTCTCAATGCCTGGTCCATGCTGGCCAAGGTCACGGAGAAAGAATTCAAGCTGGATGACTTGGCTCTTGTGCGGGACACTGGCTTTTTCAAAATCTACGTCCTGCCTCGGCAGGGACTTCATCCGTGAAATCCATTCCGGTTGCCCTTATTTTGGTACTCCTGCTCGGCGCGGCCCTATCCGCGCCCTACCTGTGCAAAGACTTCTGGTTCGACGAGCGCTGGACGATCACGGACTTCGCGCCCCTGGGCTTCTGGGGCGTCTTCACGGAATACCGCCAGCCCAACAATCACATGGTCTTCACGTCGGTGCTCGTCCTCTGGATGAAGGTCTGCACGCTGCTGGACCTGCCGGAGAAGTGTCTGCGCCTCCTCCCGTGGCTTTTTTCCCTGGGCGCGGTCGCCGCCCTCTTTCTGTCCGTACGCGCTTGGCGCGGACCCCGCGCAGCCGTATGGGCCGGGGTGCTGCTCGTCACCTCCCATTTCTTCCTGCTGCACTCCTGTCAGGTCCGAGGCTATGCCCTTTCCTGCCTCGAGTGGTCCCTGGGCTTTGGCCTGACCTTCAGGATACTCTCGCGGCCCTCCGGTCCACTCCTCACTGCCTACGCCTTGGTGGCCACCTTGGCGGTGGGCACGGTGCCCACGAATCTGCCCATCTTCTTCTGCCTCGGCCTCTGGATGGCCGCGGAATTGAAACGACAAGGCGATTGGAGTAGGGCGTATGGCAAGCTGCGGGCCGCCGCATGCCTGTTCGTTCCCTTGCCCGGCCTAGCCTTTTATCTCGTGCATCCTAGGGTCCGCCAGCAATTCTTCGGTCACTCGATGAATCCTTTCTTCTGGAAGGACGTGAGGGAGCTGTACGAGGAGCTGGGGCATCGGCTGCTGCCGGATTTCCTGTGGTTGCTCCCGCTGGTCGCCGCGGGCCTGTATGCCGCCTGGCGAGGCGGACCGCATGGAAACACCCAGGACGTCCGACTCGGCCCAAGCCTCCCCCTCTTCGCTCTGGCTTCGGTCATTCCGTTGGCGGGCGGGCTCTTTCTGGCCTACTATGCCCGCAATTTTGTGCCGATGCTGCCCTGGTGGTCCGCAGCCTGCGGCCTGGCGCTGGACGAAGCCTTCGTGTGGCTTGAGACGGGGTGGCCGCGAGCACGCCGATGGGCAGCGGCGCTCCTGGTGGTGGTCGTCCTGTCGGCCGCGGCACGCGAAGTCCTGCTGTTCCGCAAGCTGGGCGGCCGCTGGGTGCCCGCCGCGGCCGTCTCGAAGTCGGACACGTCCGACACGTCCGACTCCTGCTGAAGGGTGTGAAAATGCTTCTGAGGCTATGGCAGGCTCTCCTCTTGTGCAGCCTATCACCCGCCTCGGGCGAGCCGGCGGTGAGGCGTGTGGTTCTTCTGCCGCTCATCCCGGCGAATCCGGCAGCCGAGAAGGTGGTGGAGGAGGTCGGGAAGCTCCTCGTGAACGAACTGGAGGTTCAACCCGAGCTGTCGTGTCGGGCATTGAGTCGTGCGGAATTACTGGCCCTCGAGCCGTGTCCCTTGAAGGCGTTCGTAGCATCGGCGAGCCACGCGGGCGGTGGGGCGGACGTGGTGCTCCTGGCCAGGGTTTCGGTCTTCGAGGCGTTGAGGGAGCTGGACATGACCCTTTTCGACGGCGGGGGAGAGGTGCTGGGCTGCGTTTGGGACCACGGCTACGCGGGGCCGAACGGGGGGCGTTTCGACCGGGTGGGCCGCGACGATCTGGCTCTGCCGAACGCGATGGAATACCTGGTAGGGAATATTCTTCAGGTCATGGATTTTCCGGCCCGGCCCAAGAGGTTGATCGCGGTGAGTCCGTTTGAGGACGCGGTGAGTGCGGGAGACTACCGGGAAGGTGTTGCCGTCCTGCTGGCGACGTGCCTATCGGACTCGGGTGAGGCGTGGGGCCTGGCCCGGCCGGGGGAGGTGACGGCACGCTGGGCGGGTCCTTTGGCCGAATCCATGGAAGGGGCCTGCGGCGAGGCGACCCAGGCGGTGAAGGGGAAGGTCCACCTCGTGGGCGAGATTCCGACCATCCAGCTTTCCTTGGAAAGAAGCGGCCGCGAGGCGGAGACGGCCCAGCAGTCCTTTCAGGGGCCGCAAGCGCTGCGCGGGACGGTCCAGCAGCTCGCGCGGGCGCTGCGTTCCGGAGGCTCGGACCGGCTCATCTGGTCATTCCGGTCGGCGGCCCGCGCTTCCGGCTCGCCCGTCTTCAGCGAGGGAGCGGTCCATTTTACGGCGGAGGACGAACACCTCTATTCCATCAGTCTGGCCAGTGGCGAGCTGCGCCATCAGGCCCTCGTGGAACACTCGGCACACGGCATGGGCACCGTCGGACTGGCCGGCCCCTTCCGGCTCGGCCAGGCGCTGGCCGTGGTGACCGAGAGAGGGAGCATCATCGGCTACTCGCCCAAGGACCTGAAGCCGCTTTGGCGAGCCTCCGTCGGATCGGCCCCGAGACCGGTCGGCCTGACGTCATCCGGCCTGTTTCTGGCGGCCGGAGACGAGTTGACCCTGGTCCGTGAGGATGGAAAGGTCGCATGGACCGCTGCGGTGTCGGGAACGGTTTCCGGGGGGTGCGAGGCGGGCGGACGCTGGTTTTTCGGGAGCGGCGACCAGCGCTTCCACGGGGCGTCTGTCCTGGATGGCCAGGAAGCCTGGGCCACCGATCTGGACGACCGACCGTGTGGCATACCTGCCGCGGACGCCGAGAGCATCTACTTCGGCACGGAGGATGCCCGATTTCACGCAGTCCGGCAGGCGAATGGCGAGCGGCGGTGGTCGATCGATCTGGAGGACAGTGCGACCGGAGCTGCCCGGTTCATGGGCGGCCTGCTGCTCGTGCCCTGCTCGAGCGGATCGCTTTACGGAGTCGATCCCGCGGCAGGTCGGGTCTTCTGGAAGCAGAATCTCTGCGGGCGCGGCACGCCGCTGCTCGTGCCCGCTGGCGGCCGGATACTCCTTGTGCGGGCGGACGGCGTGCTCGAAGCCCGGTCGAATTTCGAGAAGACGCCGGACTGGACTTTCCAGATGCCGGCGCGGGCGCGGTTTCCGGCGCTCTTCATTTCCAAGGCCGAGCTGGACGGGTCAGAGGATTTGGACGTCGAGGACCGCAGCTGGATCGTCGTTGGGGACGAGGCGTGCAACATGTTTGCTTTAGATGCGGGAGGTGAATGACATGCCGCGCAGGATGGATTCCCTTCGACTCGGGGCAGGCGCTTCAGTCGTGCTGCGGATTCCATGCGCAAGCGAAGAAGGGTCTCCCAGCGAATTCTTCTGGACCCGTCCCCGTGCCGCTTTGCTGATTCCCTGGGCTTGCCTGGCGATGGCGGTATTTCCGTTCCGCCAGTGCCCGGCTCAGGACCTCGAGCCCGAGGAGGACACGGAGCTGGAAGCGGAAATGGAGGAGGAGACGGACTTTCAGTTTCTCGCCGACAGCGTGTATCTGGAAGCAGAGGAGTTCGAGGGGGTTTCGGCCGAAACGAAGCCCGGGGAGAAGGCCGGGTGGAAGGCCGAGGCGGACTCCTACGTGTGCCGCGAGGTGGCCGAGCCGTTGCCCGAGGGTGGGAAAATCCAGAGGCGGTTCGAGGTCCCCGCGGCCGGGGACTATGCGCTCTGGGTGCGGTATTTCTTGAAGCCGGAGCTGGCGGACCCCTTCGAGCTGGTCGTCCGGCAGGGCGACCAGGAACGGTTTCGAGGGAAGTTCTATGACCGGCCGGTGGAACGCGGCGTGACGGCCGCCGATCTGGAGAAGGGGCGGGGACTATGGATAGACGACCCGGCGGTGCGGGAAGGGATATTCACCTCGGAGACTTTTGTGTGGGACCGGCGCGAGGTGAAGCTGGGGCCGGGTGAGGCATCCGTGGAACTGGAACACCACCCGCGTCCCTATCGGCAGCCGACGCGCTTCCGCGTGGACGGGTTGCTCCTGACGCGCTCGAAGTCATACCGGCCCGCCTTCCGGGACTTTCGGACCCTCTTCGTGCGCGTGAAGGTGCTGGAGATCGAGCCGGCGGATGCGGAGTTCACCTGCGCGTTCACGCTGCTGAGGCATGACGGGCACTACACGTTCCGGGATGGCAGTCCGCGCTGGTGGTATGGCGGCGTGTGGGGCGTCACGGGGCCAAAAAAAGCGCCTTTGAAGGCCGGGGAGTACTCGGACTGGGTGAACATGGACGTGCACCTGAAGGAAGGCGCCCTGCCCTGTACCACCGCCGTGGAGTTGAAAGGGAAGAGCTTGGGCCGTTGCAGGGTCCAGCTCGAGGCCGCGTGGGGCATGCAGGACTCCCAGGTGGTGAAGCGGGTAGTCGAGGAGGGGATGCTGCCCCTGGCAGGTTTCGTTCTGCCCTGCCAGGACGTCAGGTCCAGAGACGAGGTGGTCCGCAGCGTCTGGCCGCAGCGATACCGTGATACCGTCCGGGGTATCTCCGAAGAGGCTTTGAAGCGCCTGGAGCTGGTGAGGTCGTTCGAGAGGTCCGCTCGGGCGCGGCCCGAGAAGGTCTGGGTGAGCATCGGTGCGGGCGGCTTTGGCGGCTATCACTCCTCGCCGGCCGTGTCGGAGGCGGAGGCGGAGGTGCTGGAGCGCATCGGGGCCAATGCGGGGGGGACCGGCGTGCCGGAGATCGATGGGCGGCACGGCATCGGCCCCGCTGGCTTCGGAGGAGCTGCGGACCCGCCGACGTATTATTCCGGAACGGTCTGCCCGTCGGGCCCCGCTTATGCCCGCGGCATCCGCGCGCATTACGAGCGCGAGGCCGCAGCCATCCGGAAGAGCCGGCCCGGCGCGATCGAGTCCTACCGGCGCTTCAAGCTCGGCGACGAGATCGGCTACGCGACGACCGTCGCCCATGCGCGGCAGTGCTATCACTGCATCCGGGCGTTCCATCGTTTCCTGGCCGAGAATGGATACCGGCCCGAGGATTTCGGCGAGAAGTCCTGGAATCCCTCCCTCCTGCCCCTGGAGAAGGACGCGGCGGAGGGCCGGATCGGACGCCTGCTCTACTTCAATACGATGCGGTTTCTAGCGACCCTGACGGGCCGGACCTACGCCCAGGCCACCCGGGCGGTCGAGGAGCACTTCTCACCCGACGTGAGGACGTATGCCAACTTCTCGCCGCACCCCATCACCCTCGGCAGCGGCATGGGCATGGACTGGTTCGAGCTTTCCCGGCAGCGCGGCGTCACCTTGGGCTGGGTCGAGGGCTGGATCACCATGGGAAGCTGGGGCGGACCTGGACTCCAGATTCTGTCCTACCTGACCGAGATCATCCGGTCCGCTCACCGGAAGCAGCCGCCCGGCCCCCTGGGCTACTATCTGGTGGGCTCGACCGGCGGCATCCGGACCCAGTTCAACACGTTCCTGGCGCATGGGGGCAAGATGGTGGACGTCTACGGCTACGGCCCCCAGTATGCCGCGACGGAAACCTACTTCGCGGAGGACCCGGGCTCTTTGCGGGGCTGCGCCGACGGCATGACCTCGCTGGGGAAAGCGGACGCGCTCATCCACGCAGGATCGGACCGTCCGGCGGATACGGCGCTTCTCTACTCCCGGAGCGCGGAGCTGTGGCAGGAGGATACGGCGATCAATACGAACCGGAGGCTGATCTACCTGGCGCTGCTTCACCAGCATCTTCGAGTGGATATCCTGACGGAGGACGACCTGGTGGGCGGCGTCCTGGAGAAATACCGGGCGCTTTACCTCACTGGATTGAACGTGCGCCGTGACGGGCAGAAGGTGATTAGGGACTGGGTGGGCCGGGGCGGCGTGGTCTGGGCGGACGCGGGTTGTGCGATCCGGGACGAGTCGGACAGCCGATGCCGCGACCTGGACGAGGTTTTCGGCGCGAGCCACGTGCGGCTCGTCCAGGTGAAAACGAGCTACCACGAGTTCCAGTTTCCGAAGCTGAAAGACCTGGATGCGGCGACCTATGAGGCCTCGGAGCATTTTCCTGCCGGCCCGGCTCGGGTGGTGGGATACCGGGAGACCCTGAAGGCGGAGGGCGGGGAGGTCCTTGCCACGTTCCAGGATGGCAGCCCTGCGGCTCTGGTGCACGGTTTTGGGAAAGGCAAGGCCTTCCGTTTCGCCTATTTTCCCGCTTTCACGTACCGCCTGTACGCCACGCCGGAGGCGCTCTCGCTGCCGAACGGATACCGGGAGGAGGAGCGGCGCATCATCGCGCGTGCGGCGGTCACCGCGGGATGCCGGGGTCCCGTGGCCCTATCGGACCCCCTGGTGGAGCCGGGATTACTCGAATCCGCCGGGGGCCGGGCGCTGATCCTGGTCAACTTCCGTTTCAAGGAAATCCCGAAACTGGACGTGCGGGTGAGGTCCGTGCCCGGCGTCGGCCTCGTCGAATCGGTCTATCAGGGTCCCTTGGACTTTCGGCAGGAGGGGGCGGACGTGTTATTCTCGATGCCGCTGGGAACTTCGGACGTGGTGATTTTAAGATGAACTGCAACGACGAAAACGACAAGAAGAGATTCAGGGACAGGTGGGGCGATACCGCCACGTACTCAAGAGAGCCCTCTTGGCCCTGTCCGCCGGAGCGGCCCCGCGGAGGTGGAAGCCGCCGCAAAGGCGGGAAGGAGTTGGGGTCAAGGACGTGGAGAAGTTCGCGGAGGCAGCGGTTCTATGAAATAGGATCCGAGCCAACAGCACCGCAGGTCAATTCGCCTGAAGGGGTACGATGATTCCCAGGCCGGGGCGTCTTTCGTCACGGTCTGCGCGAAGAATCGTTGAATCGCATCTGGGAATACATCATCAACAAACCGTTACGATGGGAATGGGACCAGGAAAGCCCGTTGTCGGCGTGGTTTTGACGCCTCCAGGCGAGGGCGGCATCGGGGTCCTGCAGGTAGTCGGGACCGATGCCGTGAAGGTGCTGGAGCTTGTGTTCCGCGGCAAGAGCGACGGGCCCCCGGGCGGCCCCTGGACGCCGGGCGAGCTGCGGCTGGGCAGGCTCATGGACGGGAAGGATGTCCTGGACGAGGCGATGGTCTGCGTCCTGCCGGGCGACCCGCCCGCAGTCGAAATCCAGTGCCATGGGGGTCAGGAGACGATCCGGCGCATCCTCCGCTGCCTGGAGGCGCAGGGGGTCAAGCTGGTGAAGCCGCCGGAATGGCTGAGCCTGAGCGCCTGTCGGATGGGGCTGGACCGCATCCAGTGCGAGGCGGCGGAGGCGATACCCTGGGCTCGGAGCGAACTGGCGTTGTCGCTGCTCCTGGCGCAGCACGAGGGAGCGCTTTCAGGGTTCGTCCGGGACCTGGCGGGGGGCCGTGTCGGCAAGGCGGAAGTCGAGGCCCTGCTGCGGCGGCCGCGCTGGGGCGAGGTTTTGTGCTGCCCCCGCCGGGCCGTGCTGGCAGGCCCACCCAACGCCGGCAAGAGCAGCCTGTTCAACCGCCTCCTCAAGGAGGATCGCGTGATCACCGCAGAGTCGCCCGGGACGACGCGGGATGCGATCGCCGAGGAAGTGCTGGTCCGGGGCGTTCCCGTGGTGCTCGTTGATACGGCAGGCCTGAGGGAAACGGAGCACCCGGTCGAGAAGCTGGCCATCGAGGTTTCGGTGCGGGAGCTGGCCCAAGCGGACCTGGTCTTGTTCGTTTTCGATGCTTCGCTTCCACTCGACGAGGCGGTTCTCGGGAATTACCGTTCGGTGTGCGGGCGCGTTCCGCAGGTGATTCCCGTGTTGAACAAGATGGACCTGGCCGGTGCGGCGGCACGGTCCGAGGGCAAGGCACTGCTGGGGCAACGGGTTGTTGAGGTCTCGGCGCTCGCGGGCACGGGCCTCGATGCCCTGGCGGAGCGGGTACGAGCCGCGATAACGCCTCCCCACGAATACGAGCCGGGCGCCCCGGCGATCTTCACGGATCGGCAGGCCTCCTCGCTGGAGCGCTACCGGGTCGCGTCGGGTCTGCCGGCGGCCGATTTCGAACGCCTGCGGGGCGAAATTTTCGCCGAGCTACTCGGTCGCTGCCCGGATTGATGCATCATCGAGGAGACGCGTACGGAAGTGCACCCGCACTTTCGTACGCGTCTCCTAGGGAATCCTATCTCTTCCGGCGAGAAAGGTATCCTGCGTATCGTCGGCCCGGCACGACTCACATTCGCACACGTTTCCGGCTCCGTCATTCACGGAGAGGCTAAGGTATGCTGTCCACTTGGAAGCCCTTGCGAGCCTTCGCCACCGCTGTTCTCACCGCCTCGGGATGGGTATAGCAAGGATGCCAGGCGGGCCAGTATCCACGGCCTGGACCTTCCTCCTGCGCGGCCGATGGGATAACTCGGCGGCCGCCATTCAAAGGATAAATTTCAGGAAGCGTTTCAGCGAATTCCGCTGGAGGTTAAACATTGAGCAGGTTGTGAGACGCGTAACTGAGATTCCGGAGGCGCAGGCTCTTAAAAATAATCGTCCGCTCGAAAATGGATGCTCTCCCGGTGATAGACTCCTTCGTAGATTGGATGACCCCGGGATTGCTTATAAATCCGCTAGCGGATTTGTGAGCAATGAGGGCTAGGGATAGACTCAATACCATGCCAAGAGCTTGGGCATGCTCGCGAGGGTCAACGATGATAGCATCTATTGGAAAAAGCGAGACGTGAAGGCGCTCGCCCGGCAGGTCGGTCAGTGGAATACGATGATCGCAGGGCGGGTGGGCCGGTTGAACGATGCCCTCGGCCATTCGGGCGATTCGGCGATCAGCAAGTTTCCAGACTTCGAGCACCTGGAAGCCAAGGGTCGGGAGAAAAAGTAGGCGAGGAGGCTCGGATGAGGCAGCGCTTTGCTAACAATTAAGGAATCGGTCCCGGGAGAAGATATCCCAGAGGTCCGAAAGACGATGTTCCTCGATGACGTAGGCCTGCTTGTGAAGGGCGCAGGTGGGACAGATGTGAGTGGGCACGGCATAAACATCGTCCCCCGGCTTGAAGCCGCCAGCCTGATCCGTTTCCACGACCAGATGCTCCTCGTTCTGGAGAACGATTTTCGCGCCGGGGACGTTCAAGAGGGTGCAACGGCGGTCGCTGGGAGGATCGGATGCCACGGCCTTGTATCCGAGATCAAGCGTGAGGCGGTTCGATGTTGGGATGCTGACCACGCGGGTGAGCAGCAGCGCCGCGGGGATGAAGTCGAGGTCGGGATACCGGCTGTGGTAGCCATGGTCCTGAAGGACGCAGGTTCCGGGGGAGCATTCCACGCCGGGGATGCGGGCATAAGTGGCGAAGGTGGGGGTGCCGCCCAGGACGACGGAAGGAACCGGGAGGCCCTGGCTTTCCAGTCTCTGGCGGAAGGCCATGACCTGCTGGAAAGTTTCCTGTGCTGCCCGCGCACGCTCCTCGGCCTGGGCTTGATGATTGTGTCCGTCGTAGATGTGGAGGCCCGCCGCACGAAGGCCGGGCAGGCTGTGGACCAGCCGGTAGAGATCGAGAGCGTCGTCGCCGAAGGGGATGCCGGTGCGATGCAGGCCGGGATCGATGTCCAGCAGGACGCTGGCCGTGAGGCCGTGGGCCTGGAGCGTGTTGGAAAGGCTGCGGGCGGCGATCGGATGGTCGGCCAGCACCTTGAATTGGGTGAGCGGATACCGGGCGATGAGGTGGGCGAATCGTTTCTGATTGGGCCCGACCATGGGGTAGGCGAGGAGGACGTCGGGCACACCGCAGGAGGCGAGCATCTCCGCCTCGGCGATGGTGGCGCACTTGTGCCGGGTGATGCTGCAGTCCATCTCCATCCGTACGATTTCCCGCGTTTTGTGGGTTTTGACGTGGGGCCGCAGGCGGCTGGGGTCACCGATGATCCGGAGGGTTTGGTCGATGTTTCTGCGGATCAGGGCCCGGTAAAAGACGAGGGCGGGGCTGTAAATATCCGAGGTGTCGGCGATGAGGTATTCCGGGTTCATGGTGTTTTCCCTATGGGCCTTTTCTGCCGCTGGCTTCTCGGACCCGAGAAGAAAGAGGGGGTCTAGACCGTCACACTGGGCCCAGAGCATAGCATCACGGTTAAACTTTTCATCTTCCGGCGGTTGAAGGAGCGGGCCGGCGGCTGCGCCGTGCCCGGCTATAATCTCGATTCGACCACGGGGGTGCTCTATGAACGGTCCCGGAAACATCAAGCTGGGAGCGGTCCGGTATCTGAACGCGAGGCCACTGGTGGAGGGGCTCGAGGAACTTGCGCCCTGGGCGCGGGTCACCCTGGATACACCGCGGCGGCTGGCGGCAAGCCTGAGGCAAGGCTCCATCGACGTCGGGCTGGTGCCGTGCCTGGAGTACCCGCGGCTCGGGCAGGCGAGCGTGATACCGGGCATCTCCATCAGTTCCCGAGGGGACGTGTGGAGCGTCCGGCTGGTCTCGTGCCGGCCCGTCGAGAGCATCCGGACGCTGGCGCTGGACGTTAGTTCGTTGTCCAGCGTTACGCTGGCGCGAGTCCTTTGCTGGGAAAAGTTCGGCATACGGCCCCGATTCTTGGACAGCTCCCCGGACCTGTCGGTGGTGGGCCGTGCCGCCGACGGCCTGGTGCTGATCGGGGACCCGGCCATGGCAGCGGAGGCCGGATCGTTCCCGTTCGTGTATGACCTGGGGCGGGAATGGCACGAATTCACGGGTCTGCCTTTCGTGTATGCCTTCTGGCTGGCGCGCTCTCCGGAGGCGGACGGCCGTGTCGTCGAAGCGCTTCAGCAGGCGAAGGCGAGGGGCCTGGCCCGTCTGAAGAACATTGCAGATGAGGAGGCCCGTCGGCTGGGCTTGCCTTCCGAGGTCTGCCGGGAATATCTGGAGCGAAGGATCGGGTACGACCTCGGGGAGGAGGAGATGGCGGGTCTCCACCGGTTTTTCGAGCTGTGTACACGGCACGACCTGGCCCCGCCGGTCTCTTCTTTGCGCTTCGCCGTTCCTCAAGCCGCCAGAGGAATGCGGGACCGCTCCCGTACCGGCATAATAGGGTCATGATTCTTTATGACGATCCGCTCTTCTTGGGGCATGACACGGGCCGGCATCCGGAATGCGCTGAGCGGCTGCGGCGGATACGGGCACATCTGGAAAATGCGGGGATGTGGCAGGGCTGGGACATCCGCCGACCTCGTGCCGCCACGGAGTCCGAGCTGGCTCTCGTCCACGAGGAGGTGCACATTCGGCGGGTTCGCCGAGTGTGCGAGGTCGGGAACGGGAGCCTGGATGCGGACACGCCCGTGAGTGCAGGGTCGCTGCCCGCGGCCCTGTGCGCGGTGGGGGCGGCCATCGAGGGTGTGGACCGGGTGATCGAGGACCCCGCGTCGTCCGTTTTCTGCCTGGTGCGCCCCCCGGGCCATCACGCGACCCCGGGTCAGGCCATGGGATTCTGCCTGTTCAACAACGTGGCGATTGCGGCGCGGCACGCCCGAATGGCCCGCGGCGTCGAGCGACTCGCCATTGTCGATTGGGACGTTCACCACGGTAACGGGACACAGGACGCGTTCTACCGGGATGCGTCCGTCCTGTATATTTCGCTGCACCGGTATCCTTTCTATCCGGGCACCGGACGCTCGGGCGAGACCGGGGAAGGCCCCGGGAAGGGCTTCACGGTGAACGTGCCCCTGCCGGCCACGACGTCTCGGGAGGAATATCTTGATGTTTTTGACCAGGTGATGACCTCGCGCTTGAGGCCTTTTGGAGCGGATGTGACCCTCATTTCGGCCGGCTTCGACGCGTACCAGGGAGACCCGGTGGGAGACGGTGGATTCGGCCTGTTGCCGGAGGACTTCGGGACGCTGACGCGGGCGGTGCGGGAGGCCGCCCGTGGACGAGTCGTTTCTGTCCTCGAGGGCGGCTATTCCCTGGAAGGCCTGCCGCTGTGCGTTGAACATCACCTCCGGATTTTGGATAATGGATAGTGGGTATCGAGGAACGGAAGCGCACCCGCGCTTCCGTTCCTCGATACGAGCGGCGTCGGATCATGATGTCTCCGTGAGATGGACAACACGAGGAGTCCGGCCAACATGGGAATTCGCCTGATGACAGCCCGTCGAAGAGAGCTCCGAGGTTGGAATTTGCAAATTTCTCATGGACCGTTTTTCTGCCGTGAGGGCATCGCGGGAAGTCTCGTCCTGGCGCTGCTGGCCGGGACATGGGTCCGGGGCGAGGCTTTTCTGGACACCATCGTCATGAAGGGCGGCGGCACGTTTCCGGAGAAGGTGGCGGTGATCAAGGAGACGTATCGGGAGGTGACGTATTACAACGAGCGGCTGCCGAAGCAGAGCCAGCCGTATGACCGGATGCAGGAGATCAAGCACGGGGACGAGCCGCGGGAATATCAGGGCGGGATGATCAAGATGAGCAAGCAGAGATATGAGGATGCGATCCAGGACTTGCAGAAGGCGTCGGCCGAAGCGGAGAGCGGGAAGGTCCGGGAGTGGATTCACCAGTACACGAAGTTTTACATCGCCCGATGTTACCAGATGGTCGATCGGTACAAAGAAGGAGTGGAGGCCTACCAACTCCTTTTGAGCAAGCATCCGGAGACGATTTTTCTGCCACAGGCG
Source organism: Planctomycetota bacterium (assembly GCA_016179685.1). GTDB lineage: Bacteria > Planctomycetota > PUPC01 > JACPCR01 > JACPCR01 > JACPCR01. The sequence continues at coordinate 97,176 of JACPCR010000061.1, forward strand.
CATGAGGCGCTGGGGCAGTGTTACCAGGGGCTGGGAGGCGAGTCGAACTTTCAGGAGGCACTCAAGGCGTTCCGGAAGCTTCCGGAGTTCGGTCCGGAGTGGGCGTTGAGGTCGCAGCGGGGGGAGGCCCAGGTCCTCGAGGCGAGGAAGAATTTTGATGCGGCGGCGGAGAAGTATCGCGAGATCATCAAGCAGGCCAGCGCCGACAAGCAGTTCCAGAACGTGGTGAACCTGGCCTACGATGGGCTGGGCCGCAGCCTCCTGAAGGCGGAGAAGATCAGAGACGCCGTGCAGACGTTCAACGACCTGAAGGGTGTCGCGGAGAAGGTCAAAGGCGTCCGTGGCGTGCCGGAGACGGCGTACGGCGAAGGGATGGCCATTGCGTGTAACGGCCTGGGGGACTGCATGTTCAAGCTGGGCCGCTTCGAGGACGCCGCGCTGCAGTACCTGCGCGTGACGATTCTGTACCCGGAGGAAGCGGAGAACCAGACGGCCAGGGCGGTCTTTCAGGCGGCGCGGTGCTTCGAGCAGCTTTCCCGCCAGGCGGCCATTCCCAAGGACAAGCAAAAGTTATGGACGGACCGTTATCGGGAGCTGCTGAGCGAAGTGATCTCGAAGTATCCGGACAGCCCATCAGGGAAGGAAGCGAAGGGCATGTTGAAGTAAGTGTGCGGGGCCCGCGGGAACGTGCCGGGCAGCCCTTCCCGAGCGCGACGCCCCTCGACGGGCGTCGCTCCTGCCTCCAGCACCTGTCCAAGCGGGACCCGCCCGTCGGGGGACCTGCCCCTGTGAGGGGACCCGTCTCCCGGCCCTGTTCCGATGGGAGGGGTCCTCCCAGAGGGATTCTCCCGGAGGGACTCCGTTTCCGCAGGATACCTTTGGGAGCGACGTTGGGACTGTGGGAGGGCTGCGCCGCAGCGCAGCGAGAGAATTTGGAACGAATGATGGATACGCCCCTGTATTCTCTGAAAGAGCGCATCGATCATCTCAATCGCATCGGCCTCGCCCTGACCCGGGAACACGATCTGCAGGCCCTGCTGGAGCTGATCGTGAGCGAGGCGAGGGCCCTGGCCCGGGCGGACGGCGGCAGCCTTTACCTGGTGCAGAACGGGAAGCTGTGGTTCACGGTGGCGCAGAACGAGACGCTTTCGAAGCGGCTCGGCGAGCAGGGCGAGGTGAAGCGGTCGTTCGTGCCGTTTCCTCTGGAACTGAACAAGGAGACGCTGGCGGGCTACGTGGCGTGCACGGGCGGTACGCTGAACATCGAGGACGCCTACACGATCCCCCAGGAGCGCGACTACCACTTCTCGCCGAAGTTCGACCAGATGAACAACTACCGGACGAAATCAATGCTGCTGGTCCCCATGCGGGATCGGCACGATCAGGTGGCGGGCGTGCTGTGCCTGGTCAATGCGGTGGACGGAGAGGGGAATTCGGTCCGATTCTCGAAGCAAAACGAGGATATTCTGTCCTCGATTGCCTCGCAGGCGATGGCCGCGATCGAGAATGCCCGGCTGTTCGAGAAGCTGAAAACGGCCTACATGGAGACGATCCTGTGCCTGTCGATGGCTGCGGAACAGCGAGACACGGATACGGGGGCGCACGTGCGCCGCATCAGCGAATACTCGGGCCTGATCGCCCAGCGGCTCGGGCTGCCGGAATCGGAGGTCGATCGGCTGCGCTATGCGAGTCCCTTGCACGACGTGGGGAAGATCGGGATTCCCGACAGCATTTTGCTCAAGCCGGGTAAGCTGACCCCGGAAGAATATGAGGTGATGAAGACGCACACGACGATCGGGGCTGAGATTCTGAAGGGGGATGCCGAGTACATCGTGGCGGCCCGGGAGATTGCGCTCACGCATCATGAGAAGGTCGACGGGACGGGGTATCCGAACAAGCTGAAGGGGAACGATATCCCGCTCGTCGGCCGGATCGTGGCGGTGGCGGACGTCTTCGACGCGCTGGTTTCCAAGAGAGTGTACAAGCCGAGCATGTCGCCCGAGGAGGCCCGCAACCTGATTCTGCGCGATACGGGCAAGCACTTCTGTCCCCAGGTGTCTCAGGTGTTCGAGAAATATTTTGCGGACATCGTATCGATCCGGCAGCGTTTTCAGGACGACTCGGGGGACATGTTTTTCTCGTCGGTGGTGGAGAAGAAGATGCGCTCAGCGCCCTGAATTCCCGGCGCGGAAGTGCGGGAGTACCTTCCCGCCGGAAAGGGAGTCCTCCAGCTTCGCCGGGTAACTCGAAAGGCCCGAGTCTATGGAAAAACCCACCGTAGCCATCGTGGGGGCGAGCGGAGTCGGCAAGCACCACGCCAAGTGGTTTCACCTGGCGGGGTGCGAGGTGGTTGCTTTTGCCGGCACCTCCACGGAATCGTGCGAGAAGACGGCGGCGGCTTTGAGGGAGGTCTTCCCGTTCCAGGGGCGCGGCTACAGCGATCTCGGGGAGCTTCTGAGCGCGTGCAGGCCGCGGCTTGCCGCCGTCTGCACGCCCCCGCAACTCCACGTGGAGCACGTGGTCCGATGCCTGGAGGCGGGGTGCGAGGTGCTGTGCGAGAAGCCGCTGTACTGGGAGTGCGGGCAACCCACGGCGGAGCAGATGGCAGAGGTCGAGCGGGCCCTGACGGTCTCCGCCCGGACGCGGCCGTTCGCCGTGAACCTCCAGTTTGCCGCCGGCGTGGGGCCCTACCTCGAGGTCTACCGCCAGCGGCGAGGGAACGAGCCCGGAGAGGTACGGGAGTTTTTCGCACATCTGAGCCCGAGGCCGGGCCGCCAGGCCCGGCCCCCGGAATGGTACTGGAACGACATGGGCCCCCACGCGCTGAGCTTGCTCCTGGGGTTCGCTCCGGACGCGGAGCTGATGTTGGATACCATTGATTGCAGGGTCGGCCCGTCAGGGACTTCGGCTCGCTTCTGCGTCCGGACGCGAGGCGGCGAGTGCCCGGTGGAGATCGAGGTCGCCGCCCCCGTCGGAGGGCAGGCCGTCCGTCGCTTCGGCGTGAACGGCCTGGTCGTGGATTACGTTTCGAGGTCGGACGCGGCGGGCCAGTTCCGGACCTACCTGGTGCACGAGGGTCGGGAATGGGTGTTCGAGGATTTCATGAAAAGCTCGATCGAGCGTTTCATCGACGCGGCGGCCCGTGGCCGCGGGCGGCCCTTCGTGTCCGCCCAGGAGGCGGCCCGTAACTTGAGGATGCAGCTCGAGGTCTTCGACCGGGCGCGGCGTGTCACCGCCGGTGGGGCCGGACCCACCGGCGGTGACACCTAACGCCAACCTCGCCGGTTGCTTCCGCCGCCAGAGAAACTTCAACCCCATCGACTTCACCATGGCCGCTACCCCATGCGGCTTGCTTGAGGCCGTCCATTTCATCTCCCATTTCCCTCAACCCACCACTCCCACACAACCATCCAACCCCGCCAGGCCCTCACCAAACGGGGTCAAAGAATCGTGTCCTTTCGGTAAGGCTGCATGAAACGCGGCGGGCGGTTGGAGTATGCTTCCACCATCGGGAAATGACCGTTTCCAACCGGTGGAGGACACGGCAGACGGCGGCAGTTCCGTCTGCCTGCGCCGTACCAGCGGCAGGCAGGTCGGAGCGGGCTGCCGGCGAAGGATTTTGCGGTGTTGGTCGGGCTCTCTGTGAACACGCTATCGGTGTGGAAGCGGGTCTTTGAAGAGTTCGGGCCAGCGGGTCTGATGGCGAAGGCCCAAGGTGCCTCTCGGGGTAGCCGGGTTCCCTAGGTCGCGAAGGGCGATCCTGATGCTGAAGGAGGCGCACCCGGAGTACGGATGCGAGCGGCTGAGCGTCCTGTTTATCAGCGCCAGTGGGGCCAGCCCCACCAGCGGTGATACCTACCGCGCGAATTTTTCTTGACGCGGCAGAGTCCACATGATTGAATAGCCCCTGTCCGATAGAGCAGGCGATGGGGTTGAGGTCAATACTGTTCAGTTAAGCGCCGGAGCCGTCTGCGGAGGGGTTGGAGTGGCGGCTTTAGCCGGTGCTTGA
>JACPCR010000104.1 GCA_016179685.1 Planctomycetota bacterium
CACCCCCGTCGAAGTCACGATCAACCCATTGCCGCCGCTGGCGGTCACGGTGACCGCGCTCAGCAGCACGTCTCCGATGCCCGCGGCGATGGTCAGGCTTGACGCCGCCGTCTCCGTCACCGCCGCCTCGATCCGCACTCCGCCCCCGTCCGTCGTCATCGTCCGCGCCGCCCCGAGCACCACGTCCTGGCCAGTGTTGTCCGTGCGGAAGGTATAGGACCCGCTGGGCACGCCGTTGCTCAGGTCGAAGTTCAAAAGGATGTCTTCACCGTCGTCCGCGCCGGCGTCGTTGACGAGGAAGGTCACGCCTGTGCCGGACACATTGGCGGCGATGGTCAAGTCATCCGCGGCGTCGGCGTCGTCCGCGGCGTCGTTATTGGCCGTGAGGAAGACCTCGCCGCTGGGCGTCGAGACGGCTGCGTTGACGGCGAGGGCGTCGCCGGCGGTGATGTGGATGTCGCCGCTGGCGGTGGCCGCGGCGGCGATGGTCACGCTCCCCGTCGAGGTGATGTGCAGGTCCTCGTCGCTGGTGATGGGCCCGACGCTGACGGAGCCGCCGCTGACGCTGACGCCGAGGAAGCCGAACAGCTCGGTGTCCAGGTCCTGGGTGAACGTGCCCGTGCCGTCACCGTCGGAATCGGCGCGGACGATGGCGTGTCCGCCGTTGGAGCGGATTCGGGTGGGAGTGGCGGCTGAGCTGTCGTCGAGGTCGACGTTATCGACGGCGGCGACGGCGACGCTGCCGTTGGCGACGAGGCCGAGTCCGGCGATGGTGGCGTCATCGGCGGCGTCGATGTTGATCTCGCCGCCGGCGGGTGCGGCGAGGGTACCGATGCCGGTGGCGGCGTCGGTATTCATGATGAAGTCGCGTCCGGCGTCGATCTGGACGCTGCCGAGCCCGGTGACGGCGATGGCGGCGGTATTGGCGTTGCCGGCGTCGCCGAAGAGGATATCGCGGCCTGCGGCGAGCACGACGTCTCCGTTGACGGCGGAAAGGGTGGCGTCGGTTGCGCCTGCGGCGATGGAGAGGTCATTGGCTGCGCCGGTCGAGATGAGTTTCAAGCTGCCGTTGCCCGTGACGCTGATGCTGTCGTTGGCGGTGATGGCGCCTCCGTTGACGTCGAGGCCGGTGAGGGCGACGGCCTGTCCGACGCCATCGAGGTTGACGGCGCCGGTGCCGGCGCGGACGGTGAGGGCGAAGGGTCCGTCGACGGCCCCGCCGTCGAGGTCGACGGCGGAGTTCGTGGTGCGAAGGGTGACGTCCGCGGTCAGGTCCACATCGGCGATGGCGTCGTAGTCCTGGACGCCGGAGGAGGTGACGTTACCGGCGAGGTCGAGGCCGGCGCCTGCGGAGACGACGGTGACGGAGGTGACGGCGGTATTCTGTCCGATGGGGCCGAGGGTGACGGCTCCGGTGCCGGCGGTGATGGCGAGGACCTGGCCGCCGTCGAGGGCGTCTCCGTTGAGGAGGATATTGGCGCCGGCGCCGGCGGAGACGCTATTGAAGGTGCCCGAGCCGGCGGCGAGGTCGACGTCGGTGGCGCCGGTGAAGTTGATGGCGGCGTCCTGGGTATTGATGGCGCCGTTGAGCGTGGTGGTGCCCGAGGAAATGACGGTGAAGGCGCCGAGGGCCGTGCCGGCGCCGACCGTATTAAGAGCCACGTTTCCGATGCCCGCGTTGATGGTCAAGCCCTCGACGCCGGCGCCCGTGGCGTTGATGTCCGTACCGGCGGCCAGGGCAAAGCCGTTCCTGCCCGCGGAGGTGTTCACGGTGATGGTGGCGGCCAGGTTGATGTCGCCCGTGGTGGTGGTGGTGAAGCCCTCCGCGGTGATGTTCTGGTCCAGCGTGATGTTCCCCGTGGCGGTCAGGGTCAACACGCCGAGGCGGGTGGTGGAGCCGACGAAATCGAGGAGGATGTTGCCGGCGCCGACGTCGAGGGTCAGGCTCTGTCCGCCCTGGGACGAGCCCTGGATGGGTGAGGCGGCGAAGTTGACGTCCGTGCCGGCGGTGAAGACGCCCAGGTTGGGGTTGTCGATGGTGGTTGTGCCGGTCTGGCCGTCGACGGCGAAGGTACCGAGGCGAGCGGCGGCTGCGCCGACGTTGCCGGAGAGGCTCAGCGAGCCGGCGTTATTGATATCGAGGGTGCTGTCGGCGCCGGCATCGGAGACGCTGCCGAGGATGATCTTGTTGTTGGCGTCTCCGACGAGGGTGACGGTGGTGACGCCGGCGCCGAGGGCGAAGGCGCTGCCGGTGAAATCGAGGTCGCCGGATGCGCCGCCGTCGACGTCGATGGTGAGGGCGGCGGCGGCGTTGGTGATGCTGGCCCGGTTCTGGGCGATGAAGTTGTTGGCGAAGACGCTATCGTTGAGGGTGACCGCGCCGGTGCCGGTAAGGGTGAGGCTGGCGACTTCCGCTCCGCCGGCTCCGACGTTATCGAGGACGACCGTTCCGGTCCCCGTATTGACGACCAGCGTGGAGTCTGCGGTATCGAGGATGGCATTGGCGCCCATCGTGAAGTTGGTATTGTTCGTATGGATCGTGACTGTATCGGCGGCCCCCGTGAGGACGAGGTCGTCAATGGCGGCGAAGCTCAGGGCGTTGGAGACGGTGAGCGAGCCTTCGAGGTTGAAATCGTCGGCCTCGGAGACGGTCAGGGTGCCGAGGGTGGCGCTGCCGGTGGGCGTGCCGAGGCTGATGTCGCCGGTCGTGCCGGCATCGAGGGTGAGGGTGCGGCCGGCCCCGGAGATGTTGCCGCCATCGAGGTCGAGTGCGCCCTCGACGGCCCCGTCGGTATCGATGGTGACATTGCCGCCGATCTCGATGTTCGGGGCGCCGGTGAGGCTGACGCCGGCGGCTGAGTCCGTGGCGATGCTGCCGAGAAGGGTGAGGGTGCCGCCGCCCGTGAGGTTGATGTCGATGGAATCGAAGCGCTCGTTCTGGCCGGTGGCGCCGAGGGAGACGTTGCCGCCGGCGGTGGTATTGATGACGAGGATATCGCCGGCCGCGGTGTCGGCGTCGACGGCCCCGCCGGTGAGGAGGATATTGCCACTGGAACTTTGGAGCGTGACGGCGCCGGCGCCCGTGCCGAGGTCCACGTTGGTCGCGCCGGAAAGGTCGATGCCGCCGGTGGTGGTGATGATGTCCGCATCAATCTCGACCGCGCCGGTGGTGGCGATGGTGACGGCTTCGAGGGCTGTGCCGCCGCCCACAGCGCCATTCAGTGTGACGATGCCCGCGCCGGTCGAGATGGTCAGTCGGTTTGTTCCTGCGGCGTTGCTGTTGATGATGGCCTGGAAGGTGACGGCGCCGCCGGCGCCGGTCAGGTCGCCGCTGACGCGGCTGTCGGCCTCGAGGGTGACCGCCTGTTGGACGTTGATCGTGCCTGCGGCCTGGAGGTTGGACCGAAGGACGAGGCCGCCGGTGCCGTCGATGTCGATGTTGCCGAGGAGATTGTTCGGGTCGGCATTGACGTTGACGCTGCCGGCGTTGGCGATGACGTCGACGCCATCGACGCCGCCGTTGTTGCGGCCGCGCAGGAGACCGTTGAGGGTGAGGAGGCCGCCGCCGTCGGCGTTGACGTCGGCGGTGATCTCGACGTTTTCGGTGCCGGCGTCTCCGCCGGCGAGGACGTCGAAGAGGGTGACGGACTCGCCGGAGAGGACGACTTCGCCGTCCACGGCGTTGAGGACGGTGCCGGCGCCCATGGCGAGGGTGCCCGTGCCGTCGGCTCCGGACGCGGCGCCGAGCGCGGCCTGGTTCGCGCCGTCGTCATCCGCCCGCAGCCAGATGTCGCTGCTCGATCCGGTGGTGGTGAGGTTGGCGTTGACGGTGATGTTGTTGGTGGCGGAGGCGCTGATGTTGCCCGTGGCGGTAATCGGAGCGTCGATGACGACGTTCGTCGGGTCGATGGCGACGTGGCGGAGGTTGCCGGGTGTGGTCGAGTCGGTATTGATGGCCCCGCCGACGGTGATGGTGCCGGTGGAGCCGGCGAGGACGTTCAACTCGACGGCGGAATCGACGACGATGGCGGCGCCGCCGCTGTTCGTATCGGCCGTGAGGGCGTTGGTCGTGATGTTCGCCTCGTTGGCGTCCGGGTCGATGGCCTGCATCTGGATGAAGCCGGAATTGGCCTCGGTGGTGCCTCCGGAGAGGGTGATGGCGCCGGCGATGTAGATGATGTTGCCGGTGCTGGTGGCGACGTCGCCTGCGCTCTGGGTGATGGTACCGTCGTCGGCGGGCGTGGTGAGGGAGAGGCTGCCGCCGACGTTGAAGGCGCCGATGCCGGTGAAGGCGATGGAGCCGAAGTCGGCGGCGTCGGTGAAGGTGGTGATGCTCATGGACTCGGCGGTGGTGACGTCGCCCTGGAGGAGGACGTCGTTGAGCTGGCCCGGAGTGGTGTTATCGAGTCGGATGGTGCCGTTGGAGGAGATGGCCTGTGCGGAGGACTGGGTGAAGTCGCCGAAGGTGGCGGCGCCGCCCGTATCCGCCAGGTCGAAGAAGATATCTGCGCCGATCAGCGTGCTGACGAGGTCGCCGGTGACGCTGACGTTGAGCGGGTTGTCTGCGCCGCGGTCATTGAGGCGGATGGAGATGCCGATGCCGGCCTCGGTATCGGCGGTGAACTCGCGTGATGCGTCGGTGATGCCGTGGGCCTCGACGTCGTCGAGGGTGGTGCTGATGCCGAAGACCATGACGTAGCCTTCCTGGAGGCTCGAGCGGTTGGCGACGAGGGCGCTGCCGGGATTCATGGTGAAGGCGCCGTCGCCGGCGACGACGACGGCCCAGGCGTTGCCGTCGGAATCGGTGGGGGAGTCGGCGAAGGCAATGATGTGGCCGTCGCGAGCGTCGAAGCCGGCGCCGGCGTTCAGAGTGATGCCCTTCTCGGAGAAGATGCGTACGCTGCGACCGGCGGAGGTGACGCCGTTATAGGTTTGAGCGGCGGGCGAGTTGATGACGACGTCGAGGTCTTCCGCGACGAGGCTTCCGCTGGCGAGGGCGGTGATGGCGCCGGCGCCGTCGGCGGCTACGCCCGCGTTGGAGACCTGTGCCAGCTCGGGCAGAGCGGCGCCCGCTCGGCGGTGGGAACCGGGCAGGAGGGAGAGCGGGGCATCGGCATAAAGGAAGATGGTGCCATTCTGGGCGCGAACTTCGCCGTTGTAGCTGACATTATTTTGGGCGAGGAGTGCGACGCCGTAGGCGATGCCGGGCACCTGGTCGCCGGCGGAGCGTTCGCCGTCGGCGCGGATGCCGCCGGGTGTGGCGTCGGACTGCTGGCCGATGGCGCCGATGGTGACGTTATGGCCGGCGATCCAGATGTAGCCGTTGGAGGCGTCATCGGCGAGGATGCGGGTATTGGCGTCATTGACATTGACGTCACCGGCGCTGTTGGCTGCGCCGCCGGAACCGTCGCCTGCGTCGGCCCGGATGTAGATTTCACGGGTGGTGGCGGTCAGGTCGTCCTCGACGTTGACGTCGCCCTCGGCGGCGACGTCGATGAAGGTCTGGGCGCTAATCTGTTCGACGGTGACGGCACCGTCGGCGCGGACGGACACGGAGGCGCCGGTGGAAGTGAGGGTGCTGACGCCGCCGTCGACCATGGTGACGTTGCCGACGCCGGCGGCGGGTGCGGCGGCGTCGAGGAGGACGAATCCCGCGGCGGTGATATCGGTCGAGATGGCGGCGGTGCCGATGGTGATGCTGCCATTGTCCGTGCGGATATCGGCGTCGCCGCCTGCCTGGATTTCCGTGGCGTTGTTCGAGATGAGAGTCATGGAGTCGGCCCGCAGGGTCAGGTCGGCGGTGGGATCGGCGATATTGGCATTGATCTGGGCGGTGTTATCGAGGGTGATGGCGCCGCCCGAGCTGGCGATGTCGATGGCGCCGGTCAGGGCGGCGTCTGTGGTCTGGACGACGGCGGCGTTGTCGATGGTGATGGCGCCCGTGGTGTCGATGGTGATCAGGTCGTCCGCGGTGATGCCGCCGCTGACGTCGAGGGTGGCGCCGACGGCGTTCTGGCCGATGAGGACGTCGTCGTCGGAATCGAGGAGGGAGGCGGTGGAGACCTGGTCGATGGCGGGCGCGTCGAGGATGACATCGGCGGCGCCGCCGGCGGTGGTGACGAGGTCGATATTCTCATTGGCGCCGGTGCCGAAGGTGATGGAGGTATCGGCCTGGATGCGGATGTTGCCGGTGGCGAGGATGCCGCCGGGGTTGGCGCCAGCGGCGTCGCCGCTGAGGCTGATGACGTTGGGGTGATCGACGCCGGAGGTATCGCGGATATCGACGGTGCCGCCGACCTCGAGGGCCGGGGCGCCGATGGAGCCCGTGCCGGACTGCGTGATGTTCGTATCGGCCAGCAGGCTCGCGTTGCCGGAGGCGAAGATGAAGCCGGCGGACTGGATGATGTTATTGGGCCGGTCGATGTCGGGCTCGCCGACCTCATCGCCGACGAAGACGTTATTGGCGCGGATGGAAGCGGCGGCGTCGTTGGTACCGACGTTGCCATCGAGGAGGATATCGTTTCCTGCGGCGGCGCCGGCGTCGTTGGCGCCTAGGCCGATGTTCTCCGCGCCGTCGATGCCGTTGCCGAGCTGGTCCGCGTCGAGGCTGGAGCCCGCGTCGATGTCGAGGTCCGTCTCCGCCTGGAGTCGAATGGCCAGGGCGGTGACGGCATCGTTGGCGTCGGCCTCGATATCGGCGCCGGCGGTGACGAGGAGGGCGCCGACGGTGGACTCGATCTCGACGCAGCCGGAGGTGGAGACGTCGGCGCTGATGGTGATGGTGGCGCCGGTGACGTTGATGCAGGCGCCGCCGCCGCCGGTGATCGTGCCGGTGTAAAGGAAGTCGCCGTCGCCGGCGACGTTGGCGTCGGGGGTGCCGAACTGCACGTCGTCCACGGTGCCGGAAACGTCGTTATCCGCGTTGAGGATGCTGAAGTCGAAGTCGGTGATGATGACGATATCGCCGGCCGCGCTGTCGATGACGCCGGTGGCGGCGCCGGTGAGGTCCTTCTCCGTCAGGATGACGATGCCGAACGGCTCGGTTACGGGCGCGTTGACGGGGGCGCCGCTGCGGTTCATGGAATTGGAGCCATCGGCATCGATGGTGCCGTCGACGTCGACGTTGATGCCGGCGATCCAGATGGCGGAGGCGGCGTTCTGGGCGTTGATGTTGGCGCCGGCGGCGACGTTGACGTCGCCCGTGCCGTCGTTGGCGGCCAGCCCGATGTTCGTCAGGTTGGCGTCGCCCGTGAGGATGATGTTGCCGTTCACGCCGGTGGTGTCGATGTTCGCGGTGGCGGTGAAGGTGACGCTGCCGGCGCTGAGGTAGGCGATGCCGTAGTTCTCGTCCGGGGGGATATCGCCGGCGAAGGACCCGGCGTCGCTCACCGTGCCGCCCTCGCTGATGTCGCCGGTGGTGCGGACGATGACGGGGGTGGCGGTGATGACGGTATCGCTGTTGGAGGCATAGGTACCGGAGGCCCGGATATCGACGGCGAAGGCGTTGATGTTCATCGGGCTGGCGTCGCCGTTGCCGATGACGACGTTGGCGGCCGCGGTGGTGGCGGTGATCTCGAACTGGTCAATGGCGATGATCTCGACGCCGTTGTTGCTGTTGAGGGTGACGGCGCCGCCGCCGCCCGTCAGCGTCAGAATGACGTCATGGTCGGCGGAGGCGTCGGTGTCGACGGTGACGAGCCGGGCGGTGGTGAGGAGGTTGAAATTGGTCGCCGCGGTGAGGTTGATCTCGCCGTCGGTGGAGGTGAGGACGGCGGCGGCGTTGACGGTGAGGGTGGTGGGATTGAGGCTGATCTGGGCGTTGCCGCTGGTGGTGCCGACGTCGATATTGGCGCCGACGCCGGTGGCGCTGAGGTTGACGCCGAGGGTGAGTGTGGCCTGGTTGGTATCGATGGCGATGATGCCGGGATCGGCTGCGGGCTCGGCGGAGGTAAGGGCGCCGCCGAGGGTGATGACGCCGGCGCCGGTCTCGGAGAGCAGGATGCCGTTGGTGCTGGCGTTGGCGCCGACGACGTCGATGGTGCCGGTGGTGGTGATGTCGTCGCCGGAGATGATCTCGACGAAGTCGAGCTCGTTGGCGGCGTTGCCGAGGTTGGCGATGAGGACGTCGCTGGCGGCGGTGGTGGTGACGCGGAGAGCGGTATTGGAGGCGATGTCCTGGACGTCGCCGAGGGTGATGCCGGTGCCGCCGCCGGCGGTGGCGGAATCGATGATGACGGTGCCGCCGCCTCCGTTGAGGAAGATGACGCCGCCTGCGGTGCCGATCTGGGTGACGCCGGCGCCGCCGATTCCGCCGGAGATGTTCATGGCGGCGTTGGCGATGTTGATGTTGTTCGCGGCGTTCTCGAGGGTGATGGCGCCCAGGGAGTCCACGTTGTTCGCGGCGGCCAGGAAGTCGATGTCGCCCGTGATACCGGTGCTCACCGTGATGCTCGTCGGATCGTCCGTGTTGCCGATGTCGTCGGTGAAGGTGACGCCGGTGGCGTTCTGGACGATGAGGGCGCCGTCCATGTCGATGGTGGAGGAGAAGGTGGCGGTGCCGTTGCCGCCGACGTCGACGGTGACGTTGAGGACTTCGGCGGTGGCGCCGATGGCGAGGACGGAGAAGTTGCCGGCCGCGGCGGTGCCGGCGTTGGCGGTGAGGCTGTTCGTGCCGACGGCGGCGTTGTCGTCCACCGTATCGAGCGTGATGTCGCTGCCCGCGTTGAGGACCAGGCTGGCCGCGAGGTCGATGGTGCCCACTCCGGCCGCGGTCAAAGTGATATCGTTGCCTGCGGTCAGGGTGCGCGTGGCGGTGACGACGTCGATGTCGTCGCCGGCGCTGTTGGTGGTCAGGACGATATCGGCGGTGGCCCCCGCGGCGGTGATGTCGCTGTTGATGATCAGGGGGTCCCCGCCGGCGCCGCCGAGGGTCTGGATGAGGATATCGCCTCCGCCGGCGTTCGTGGCGGCGTTGATCTGGAGGCTGCCGCCGGCGTCCTCCTCGTCAATCACGATGTCGCCGCTGGTGGAGTTGGAGAGGCTGATCTGGTCGACCTGGGTTTCGAGGGACGCGGCAGCGGTACCGATGCCCGTATCGGCGACGAGGGTCGTCACGGCGCCGGCGGCGTTGGCGATGATGTTGGTGGTCGCGCCGTTCGCGTCGGTGATGCCGCCCGTCACGGTACCGTTGCCGGCGGTGATGGAGACCGCGGCCGCGGTCGCGTTGGTCGTGGTCACCTGCGCTAGGGCGACGTCGTCGGCCGTGATCAGCGTCAGCGTGCCCGTGCCGGAGTCGAAGACCGTGCCGGCGGCCATGATGATGTCGCCCGTGACGACGGCGATCCCTGCGGTGACGGAGATGTTGCCGCCCGCGCTGGTGGTGAGGTCGCCGCTACCGCCGAAGGTCGCCAAATCGTCTGCGGTGATCGTGATGCCGCCAGCGGCTCCGAGGCTGGTGATGGGCCCCGTGAGGGAGACGGTCTGGGCGTTGATGGCGACGGCGCCGCCGCCGGCGGTCACCGTGGTGCCTACCGCGGCCTGGCTGTAAGTTCCGGCCGCGTCCGCGTCGGTGTCCGCGTTGACCGTGTACGTGCCGCCCCCGGTGGTCACGTCGGAGGTGGCGAGGCTCAAGCTGATGCCGTCGGTCGAGTTGATCACGACGTTGCCGCCTGCGGTGGTGATGGCGGGTGAGACAACAGCGCTCAGGGTAATCGTGCCGCCGCCGGCGTCGGCATTGGTGATGGTGACGTCGCCGCCGGTGGTGGTGATAGTCCCCGACCACGCCATCGCGTCGGCGCTGGTGAGGCTGACGTCGCCCGTGGCCCCGGCGGTGGTGATGCCCACGTCAGTGCCGCCCGAGGACAAGGCGCCCACGGCGTCGGCGTCGCTGTCCGCGTTGATCGTCACGCTGCCCGCGCCGGTGGTGATATCCGCGGTAGCGACGCTGAAGGTGATGCCGTCGGGCGAATCGATGGTGAGGATTCCGCCCGCGGTCGAGATGGCGGGGGACAAGGCGGAGCTGAAGGTCATGCTTCCGCCGGCCGCGTCGGTGTTGGTGACGGTGACGTCGCCGCCGGTGGTCAGGATCTGTCCGGCGATGGTCATGGCGTCGGCGCCGGAGATGGTGACGTCGCCGAGGGCGCCGGCGGCGGTGGTGTTGATATCGCCCGCGGCCGCGCTGCTGAAGAGGCCCGTGCCGCTGGCGTCCGAGTCCGCGGTGAGGATCAGGGCGCCGGTGTCGGTAAGCAGCCCGATATTGACCGCAATGGCGTCCGAGGCGGTCGCCGTCAGGGCGTTGAAGGTGGAAGCGCCCACTGAGAAGGTGATATCGCCGGTAGCGCCGCTGGTCGAGACGAGGGTGACGGTGCCGCTGATGTTGTTGCTGTTGGCCGCGGTGATGCCCTGCACCGTGAGGGTGGTATTCGTGGCGTTGCCGATGGTCAGGCCGGTGGATCCGACGCCGGTGGTAATCTGCTGAAGCTCTGCGCCGGAGATGGTCATGCCGCCTGCGACGCCGAGCCCGATGGTCTGGACAGTGGAGGAAAGGATGGTGACGGAGCCCGTGGTCGTCGTGAGGGTGCCGGTCAGGGTGATGTCGTCGGCGGTGATGGAGACGTTGCCGGCGCCGGTGGAGACGGCTGACCCCGCGACACTCTGTGAGTAGGTCCCTGCACCGTCGGCGTCGACATCCGCGTTCACCGTGAAAAGGCCTCCGCCCGTCGTGACGTCGGAGGCTGCGACGCTGAAGGTCACTCCGTCCTGAGCGTTGATGGTCACGTTTCCGCCCGCGGTGGCGATGGCGTCGGCGAAGGTCAAGCTGCCGCCGCCGACGTCGGTATTGGTGACCGAGAGGGCGCCGCCGCCCGTGGTGATCGTGCCGCTGAAGGTCGGCGCATCGGCGGTGCTGATGACGATGTTGCCCGCGGCGGTGGTGATATCGCCCGCCGCGGCGGAAGAAACCATTCCGGCCCCGCTGGCGTCCGCGTCAGCGGTGAGCGTGAGGATGCCGGCCCCGCTGAGCGTGAGCGCGGCGTTGATGGCGACGTTGGCGTTCGAGGTCAGGGTCACGTTGACGTTGACGTTGCCGGTGGAAGCCGCGACGGCCCAGGCGCTGGACAGGGTGATGTCGCCCGTGGCCTGCAGCTCGATGGTGGCCCCGTCGCCGACGCCGATGAAGCTGCCGCCGGGGTTGTCCACGTCAAAGGTGCTGGCCATGCCCGCGTCGTCCGCAAAGGCCTCCTGATTGTCCACGCCGGCGGTGAAGCCCAACGTGTTCGCGTCCGCGGCGGTCGAGATCGTGATGGTGGCCGGATCGAGCAGCAGGGTGCCGCCGCCGCCCACGGGCGCGAGGAGGTTGACGTCGCCGCGGAAGAGGAGGGACTCCTTACCGGAGACCTCGATGAAGCCGCCCGTGCCGCCCTGGGGTCCGCCGCCGGCGCTGATGTTTCCGTAGAAGCGAGTGATGTCATCGGCCCAGGCGATGACGATGCCGCCGTCTCCGTTGACGAGTGCGTCGGCCTTGACGGATGCGTCGGGCCCGATGAAGGTCCGCGAGGCGCCCGGGAGCGGGCCCTTGCCCTGGAAGCTGCCGCCGATATTGACCTGTCCGCCTCCGGCGTCGCCCGAGGCATCCACGGAGGCCTGGTCGAAGAGGCCGACGCGGTTGCCGAGTACCTGGATATCGCCGCCGGGTGCATGGATGCCGCGTGCGGATGCGTCGAGGGCGCCCGTGACGGCGGCGATGCCGTCCGTGCCGTCGACACGAATCCGGCCTGAGCCGCCGCGTGCGGCGAGCGTGCCGGCGACGGTCGCGCCGTTGCCGGAGAAGCTGATGGTGCCGGCCTGGGCGATCAGATCGTCCTTGGAGACCTCGATGAGGGCGCCGGGCTTGGCGGAGGCCTCGCCTCCGGCCTGGACGGACACCTGACCGCCGGAAGCGGCGATCTGAGCGCCTTCGGCGATCTCGGCGTTTTCGGAGGCGACGATTTCGACCTGGCCGTAGGCGCCTTCACGGAGCGCGTTGGCTTGAATGCGGCCCTCGTGGCGCGCCGCCTTGGCGTAGAAGCCCACCCGGCCCGCGTCCGCCAGGATGTCGCCGCTGTTCACCGCCTCGCCTTCCTCCGCGCCCGGCACGAGCATCTGGAAGGCGATGTGTCCGTCCGGATTTTCCGTCAAGTAGACCTCGCTGCCGGCGGCCAGGTTGATCTCGCCGCCGGGCGACTCGAGGAGTCCCTCGTTCGTCACGTTCGGGGCGATGAGGTGTATGAAGCCGCCCGGATCGGACACGATGGCGCCGAGGTTGCGGACCGCGCCTTCGGAGCCCGTGCCCTGGAAGTGGTAGGCGCCGGCGAGGAAGTCCTCGTTCGACAGGTTCAAGGTCGAAGCGATGAGGCCGTGCACGTTCACCTGCGCGCCCGCGCCGAACAGGATGCCGTGCGGGTTGATGAGAATGATGTTGCCATTCGCGCCCAGGGCGCCGTAAATCTCGGACAGGTTCGACCCGATGACGCGGTTCAAGGCGATCGAGTTCAGGCCCGGCTGATTGAAGCGCACGAACTCGCTGGCGCTGATGGAGAAGCCCTGCCAGTTGATGATGGCGCGCTCGCCGGCTTGCTGGATGGTGAGACCGCCCGCGCTCGGGTTGAACGTGACGGGCCCGTGGACGACCTCGGGCCCGGTCGGCAGGGCGAAGAGCGGGGCGGGCGTCGTGCCGGTGATCGTAGCGGCGACCAGCAGCCAGGTGAGGACGATCCTCCCGGCTTCACGAAGCTGGGCGCCACGGTTGGCGGTCTGGTTGTTAGCGTGCGTCATGGTTCAGCACTCGGAAAGAAAAGAGCGGGAAGCGGGCGGAAGAAGAAGAAGCGGGGCGGTCGCGCAGCGACCGCACTACGGCTACGGCGCATGCAAAATGCGAAAACAGTTTGAGCCAGGGGCTTCGCTCCCCGTAGCAAAGCCGAATGCCGCTGGGGGAGTTCCCGCGGTTATCGAAATGTGGGGCCATCAAACGTCCTTCGGCCCGCGTCCCGTGCCTCTCGATAGGGACAGAGGGGCAGAGCCTGGGTGGTCCCCTGACACCCCGCCAAGAGGGCCACCGTATTCCCAGAAAGACTTCAAGATTATAGTATTTAGAATTCAGATGTCCACTTTTTGCGACGGCAAGTTGCGAAGGAAATGGCCAGCCACGCCGTAATTTCTTAGCGAACATCCCTCTGTCGTCCTTACAGGGCTTCATGGGGATACTCGTCTATCATCCCAAGGCGGCGCTTCGCTTGCCCTGGGCAATCTAATGTAATTTTTCAATAAATTCGGGGAGACGGCCCCGCCCGATTTCGTAACCGATGATGATTCAGCGCTTCCCGGATTTTCGTAGCGAAGCGCGTCAGCACTTCGTCTGGCCCACCCCGAATTCCGTAGCGAAGCCCGTAACTTATCCCGTTGTGAGCGCTTCGGCCACCTTCGAACTTAAGAAGTTTTTTTCAAGTTTGGCGTCCCAAGCGCCTACTGTTCCCCGTTCATTTCCATGCCGTCGTTGTCGTCCTCGTTCTCCTCCTCGTCCGGCTTGGGCGTTCCGGCCGGATCAGGTTTGTCCAGGGCAAGGAGGTCCTTGAAGTAGCGGTGGCTTTTCGAGCCATGGCGGGTCGCCCACTCCAGTCGTTCGTGGTCCCGGTTCAGCTCGTAGAGCTTGGCGAGGTGATACCAGTAATGGGTGGAGTAAGGGTTGAGCCGGACAAGTTTTTCGAAGGCCTGGATGGCCGGGTCCAGGTTTTGCATGGCCTTGCAAGTTTCGGCCAGTTCGAGGTAGAAAGGGAAATAGGTCTTGTAAAGGACGACCAAGTCTTCCAGCAATTTCAAAGCTGCCTGCGCGTCCCCGCAGAGGCGCGTGGCACGTGCGAAGGCGAGGTGCAGGATGACCTGGTCGGGCGCGAGCGTCCGCGCACACTCGTAGCTTTCCCGTGCCTCCTTCCATAGTTTGAGCTGTTCGGAGGCCTGGCCGGTCCAGAAGTGATATTGCCACTGATCGGGTTGGAGGCGGACGGCTTGGAGGAGTGCATCTTTAGCGCCCTCGACGTATCCACCCTTCAAGCCGGCCCAACCGACGTAGGCATAGGCTTCGGCGGCGTTGGGGCCGCCTGTTTGTGCGGCCTGGGACAGCAGCGACAGGGCGGGCCCGACCTTGGCTTGGACGAGGAAGCAGCGGGCGAGCCCGACCTGTGCGAGGGGATGGCCGGGCTGGAGTTCAAGCGCCTGCTCGAAGAATTTGGCTGCGATCCCGAGGTATTGAGCGTTGTTTCGGCCGAGGTAAGCGATTCCGGCGTCGGCCAGGGCGGCCGGTCTTTTCTCGGGCGGCAGGGTCTCGAGGATATGTTGCGGCAGAGAGGCGTTCCGATACCGAGCGAGTCCGGCGCTGATGATATTCGAGGCATCGATGCGATGGAGGGCGCGTCCGGCGTTGAATTCGAGGGGAAGGAGGTCGTCGGTATTGAGCGTTGCGCCGTCGACGTAATCCCTGAAATCGGATTCATCGAGGAGCAGGAAGGCGAAGAGGCCGGCGGCGCTGCGGATATCGAATCGGGACAGGAGGTCGCTCTGGACTTCAGGGGAGGCGTCGAGACGAGCCTGGATGGCCTGAAGGTCGTAAGAGAAGGGCTGCATCCCGGCGAGGATCAGGACGTCGGAGCGATGATGTTCCCAAAGGGTGACGTGCGGGAACGCCCTGGCGACTGAGGCGAGGACCATGCGGAAGTCGTCCGGCGCGACGGCGAACTTGTGAAACCACTGGCAGAAGAGGCCGCCGGGCGCCAAGCGTTTGCGGGCAAGTTCATAAAACTCTGTGGTGAAAAGAGTTGAGACTCCGGTCTTCCAGGGATTCGAGGGCTGGCTGATGATGACGTCGTAAAGTTGCTGCTCGACGAGGAGGTGGTTTCGCCCGTCGTTGAGCACGATGCGGGCACGGGGATTCTGGTAGCTCTTGCGGTTGATGGCGTCGAACAGGGGCGCGGCATCGAGGACCGCGGGCTCGATCTCTGCGCAATCGACACGGGTGACGGGGTGTGCGAGGCAGGCGGCAAGGGTCGTGCCGCTTCCGAACCCGATGACGAGCGACCGGCTCGGCGCCGGGTGTAACAGGTGAGGCAGGTGTCCGAGGAGGAGCTGGGACCGCATGGCGGTCCGGCGGGTCGAGGCGTCGGCCACCCCGTTGGTGACGAGGAAGCGGTTCGCACCCGCCTGCATGACGGTGACCTGGCAATTCATGCCTTCGCGGTGCGAAAGGACCTCGCGGTTGCAGGCCGTGGAGAGGATGTCCACCGTGGTTTTTCCCTGGGAGCGACGGGCCGACAGGTGAATTCCGCCGTTGACGAGTCGAGGGTCCCACCCGTAATGATCGACCCAGAAGGCGCCGGCGAGGAGCGCGGCGGCGATGGGGACGGGCCAGCGACTTGGGGCAGGGGAGGTGCGGCCTTCCGGGACTGAAACCGAAGGGGCGCGAAGAAGGAGGTCGGCCAGGACAACGAGGAGTCCGCATCCCCCGATGAGGAGGCCGGCGGTCTGGAGTGACCGGAAGATGCCGAAGGCGGGAGCGAGGACGAAGCCTGCGGCCAGGCAGCCGAGGACATTTCCCAGGGTATTCGAGAAGTA
This sequence comes from Planctomycetota bacterium, assembly GCA_016179685.1. Classification (GTDB taxonomy): domain Bacteria; phylum Planctomycetota; class PUPC01; order JACPCR01; family JACPCR01; genus JACPCR01. The sequence goes on from JACPCR010000104.1 coordinate 15,637, forward strand.
AAGGAAGCCGAGGTCGTGGCCGGAGGTGCGGATTCGTGGGGTATAAAGTGCGGCGCCTACGGGGAAGAGCGCGCCGAGTCCGAAAGCGGCCGGGAGCATAGCGAGCCCATACAGCAGGGACTTGCTGGCCGCGTACCAGCTTGCGTTGCCAGAGACCAAGGCGAAGAGCCGGACACTGACGATCCCGAAGTATTGAAGCAGGGGCAAGGTGACGAGGGTGGAAACGCCGACGAGGAGCATGAGCCAACCCCACCAGGCGGGCTGGACGGTTCGGCGGCGCAGCACGCGGGAGGCCGCAGCGCCTCCGAGGGCGAGGCCGAGCAAAAAAGTGGCGAGCATGACGGTGAGGGAATAAGTGGTGCCACCGACCGTGCTTGTAAGTATTTGTGTCCATTGGACTTCAAGAATCATGGCCACGGCGCCGGCAATGCCCGACCCGATGGGAATCCACTGACGAGGAAAGTGGTCAGGCCAATCGGCCCGCCTAACCCCCTTTCCTTCTTGTTCCACCTCCTCTGATTCCGGGGCGCTGGGCGGTAGTGCCATGCGAAAAGAGAACTTCCAGGCGAGGAGTCCAATACCACAGTTCAGGACTACGGCGATAGCAAGCGTATGACGCATTCCGAAGGCTGGCAGCAGGTAGAATCCACACAACAGGTTTCCAGCGACTGCTCCGGCAGTATTCAGTCCGTAGAGCCATGCGGTCTGTCGTCCCGCGTCCTGTCGTCGAGTGACGTAATGCCGTACCAAGATGGGGAGTGTTGCCCCCATGGCCAGGGTAGGGATGAGGATGACGGCGAAGGCCAGGAAAAAGCGAGCAAGGTCCAAAGTATTTCTAAATAAGTAGATATGATGTGGGAGTGAGACGTAGGCGCCTTGGATGGCTTCGTACAGGGAGAAAGTCAGGGCGGCATAGGCCCCGATGGCCAGCTCGAGAAGGCCATAGGCGCGTAGAAGATTCGACCAGCGGTCCGCGTACCTTCCAAGAATCAGGCTGCCGAGTCCCAGGCCGGCCATGTAAGCGGCAAGGACAACGGACATGGCGTGAGTGGTATTTCCGAAGACCAGGCCGAAGAGGCGAAGCCAGACCTGCTCGTAGATGAGGGCGGTGAGACCCGAGATGAGGAAGAAGGCGTAGCCCCAGCGAGCGGATGGCCGCACGACGGAGGTAAGAGCCTGCACGACCATTGCGGCCGTTGAGGGCTTGGCTTCTGGATCTGGATCGGTCTTCTTGTAATGGCTGACAGGCATTGGAATTTAAATTCTATAATACTTGAGCGCGGCCGACGACTGCAACTTATCCCGTTGGGAGTGGATTTTACGAAGCTCGCGGACTCGCTCCGTTGTGACAGAGAGAAACAAGGGTCTGGGTGGCCGAGGTAGAGATTTACTTGTGAAAGTTTGCGCGTCGCGCGGTGGCGCTGCTCGGACAACGGCTAAAGCCGTCACTCCAACTTGGGTTGAGGCTTTCTTTTTAAGTGGTTGTAAACAAATGTGTTATTCGCTTGTTTCTCAGGAGGGCGACGGATACACGGTCCTCAGTCCTGAGTCTTGAGCACGGAGTGACCAGGGGACAATGGACCATAGACCATGGACAAGGGACAAGGGACGATGGCCTGACACCTGACACCTGACACAAGGAGTGGACGTAGCCGAAGCCGCGTGAGCGCGTCCCGCGTTGCTCGTAGCCGAAGCGTGCCAACGCTTCCTGGGAGTACGCGGTTCCCGACGGGGAACGAAGACGAAGCGCTCACGCGCTTCCCTACGTGGCGGAACGCGTCAGCGTTCCGTCCGAGAGAGGTGACGTGAGGGACCACACGAAGCCCTCACGCGCTTCCCTACGTGGCGGAACGCGCCAGCGTTCCGTCCGAAAAAGGTGACGTGAGGGGCCACACGAAGCGCTCACGCGCTTCCCTACGAGGGCCCTGAAGCGACGGGGGGTGTAGCCGAAGTGCGTCAGCGCTTCGGGTTGGGCCCGCGGGCCGACGCCCAAAGGCCGCCGGCTACTCACGGGAGCGCGTCGGGGAGAATCGCGACCCTCCCGACGCCCGGAGTTGATCCCGTTGGGAGGCGTCGGCACCGCGGGGCCGGGAGATGGGCGCGGCGGAGATGTTTTAGATAGGTGTCAGGTGTCAGATGATTCCTGACACCCGACACCTCACACCTTTCCGAGCCTCGTTGGATTGACAATCCTGGCGAGCGCTTTCAGAATAATCGAGGTGGGACGAACGAGCGGCTCGACCAAGCGCCAATCCCATTCCGCCGCAAGGCGGGTGATACCCGCAACCCAACAAGGCTCGAAAAGGTGTCAGGTGTCAGAATCAACTGACACCCGACATCTGACACCTGGTCAACATTTCCGCACGGCGCGGAAATGTTACAGGCTTAGACTCGAACTGGCCGTCCGGCCTCCATTGGAGGGCGTGGCCAGCGGATTCCTGATCTTTTGGCTTTTCAGGCAGGAGGTCTCGATGGGCAAGAAAAAAACCAGCGCTCGAACCAAGAGATTGACCCCGGAGCGCGAGAGGCTTCTGGAAGACAAGACGGCCTCGCGGACTCGGCTCGGGGTCCCCCCGTGGCAGCGGTGGGGCCCCTACGTTTGCGAGCGATCCTGGGGCACGGTCCGCGAGGATTACAGTGCGGACGGCAACGCGTGGGACTACTTTTCACACGACATGGCCCGGAGCAAGGCGTACCGCTGGGGCGAAGACGGCATGGCGGGCATCTGCGATCGCTACCAGATTCTGGTCTTGGCGATGGCGTTCTGGAACGGGCGGGACCCGATCCTGAAGGAGCGGCTATTCGGTCTTTCCGGGTCCGAGGGCAACCACGGCGAGGACGTGAAGGAATATTATTTCTACCTGGACAACGTTCCGACGCACACCTACATGAAGTATTTGTACAAGTATCCGCAGCTCGAGTATCCCTACGGTCGTCTGGTGGAGGAGAACCGGAGTCGCGGCGGCCAGGGATTCGAGCATGAACTGCTGGACACGGGCGTATTCGACGGGGACCGCTACTTTGACATCTTTGTGGAGTATGCGAAGGCGGGCCCCGATGATCTTTGCATTCGGATCGAGGCCTGCAACCGCGGGCCTGAGGGGGCGGACTTGCATCTCGTGCCGCACCTGTGGTTTCGGAACACGTGGGCGTGGGGCATCACCCGCGGGCTCGAGCCGCGGATCGAGCCGGGCCCCTCGGGACCCGGTTTCGTTTCGCTGGTCGCCGACGATTCGAGCGCCGAGCCGCCGAGGAATCTGCCCTGGATTTGGCGGCTGGGTCCGCGCTTTCTCTACAGCGAGGGGCAGCCGCGGATGCTCTTCACGGACAACGAGACCAACATGCCCCGGGTGTTCGGGCCCGGACACGTGAATCGCAAGAATTACGTCAAGGATGCCTTCCACCGGCATCTCATCCAGGGTGAGGACTGCGTCAATCCCGAACAATTCGGCACCAAGGCCTGTTTCCATCAACTTGTCCATATCGATCCGGGCCAATCCGCGGTGCTGCGGCTGCGACTGACACCGGAACGGATGACGGCCCCCCTCTCGGGCGTGGATTCGGTGGTGGCCCGGAGACGCCGCGAGGCGGACGAATTCTACGAGGGGGTTCATCCGCCGAAGGCGACGGAGGACGAGCGCCGCGTCCAGCGGCAGGCCTTCGCCGGGCTGCTCTGGACGAAGCAGATATACCTGTTCGAGGTGAACCGCTGGCTCGAGGGCGACAATCCGAACTGGCCGCCGCCGAGCTCCCGGTGGAAGCTGCGCAACCGGCACTGGCGTCATCTCAACTCGATGCGCATCCTCTCCATGCCGGACAAGTGGGAGTATCCGTGGTTCGCGGCGTGGGACCTCGCTTTCCACTGTGTTCCCATCGCCCTGATCGACGTCGAGTATGCGAAGGAGATGCTGCGGGTGATGCTTTTCGAGCAGTTCCAGCACCCGAACGGGCAGATTCCGGCCTACGAATGGGAATTTTCGGACCTGAACCCGCCGGTGCACGCGTGGGCCTGCTGGAAGGTGTACAACATCGAGAAGGAGCGGACGGGCCAGGGTGACCGCGAATTTCTCGAGCGCTGTTTCCACAAGCTGCTGATCAACTTCGCCTGGTGGGTGAACAAGGTGGATAGCCAGGGCAACAACGTCTTCGAGGGCGGGTTTCTCGGCCTGGACAACATCACGGTGATCGACCGGAGCGAGAAGCTGCCGGACGGGGCGGTTCTCGAGCAATCGGACGCCACGGGCTGGATGGGCATGTTTTGTTTGAACCTGATGCGCATCGCGCTCGAATTATCGGAGGACACGCGCTGTTACGAGGGTCTGGCCACGAAATTCTGCCAGCACTTCGTCTACGTCGGCGCCGCGATGAAGCACATGGGGATGGGCAGCGGCAAGGAATACCAGCTCTGGGACCAGCATGACGGCTTCTTCTACGACGTGCTCAAGTACCCGGACGGACACTTCAAGAAGTTCCGCGTGCGGTCGCTCGTCGGCCTCATTCCCATCTACGCCGTCGAGGTGCTCAGCGGGTCCGAGCTGGCCGTCCATCCCGCCTTCCACGGCGAGTTGAAATGGTTTCTCGAGAACCGCAAGGGTCTGATCCAGGACTGCTGCTACAGCGTGGAGCGAGACGGGCAGCACAAGGTCGTGCTCGCCATCGTCAGCGAGGATCAACTCACCAGGCTCGCCCACCGGCTGTGGGACACGAAGGAATTCCTATCGCCCTACGGCGTGCGCAGCCTTTCGAAGGCGCACGAGCTGCATCCCTTCGTATTCGGCGACCGCGTGGTGCGCTACGAGCCTGCGGAAGCGGACTCGAAGATCAAGGGCGGGAACTCGAACTGGAGGGGTCCCATCTGGTTTCCCACCTCCTATCTCATGATCGATGCGCTCAAGCACTTTTCGGACGCGCTCGGGGCGGATTATCGAATCCGAGCGCCGGGCAGCCAGGGTCAGGCCCTTTCGCCCCGCGAGATGGCGGGCGAGATAGCGAACCGGATGATCAGCATTTTCACCCGCAACGAGGATGGCCGCCGGCCCGTTTACGGCGGCGCCCGCAAGTTCCAGGAGGACCCCCACTGGAAGGATTACATCCTTTTCTATGAATATTTCCATGGGGATAACGGGGCCGGGCTCGGTGCGAGCCACCAGACGGGCTGGACGGGGCTCGTGGCTTCCTTGATTGACGAGCACCGGCGGTAAGGGTCGTGAAGTGCTGGCGCGCTTCTGGCCCCTTAAAGGCTCTGTTTCGCAAAGCCGCAGTTTCTAAGAAACGCGATTTGCGAAGCTTTGCGGACTCGCTTCGTTGTGACAGAGAGAAACAAAATCGGTATGAACCACGGAGAGCACGGAGAGTAGCGGAACGCGCCAGCGTTCCGTCCGAAAGAAGTGACGTGAGGGGCCAGACGAAGCGCTCACGCGCTTCGCTACATTCAGGCCTGAGACCTGGCACACGTAGCCGAAGCCCACCTGGGGTAATTTCGTTCCCGCTTACCACCACCATGCAAGCAACCGAAACATTGCTTCAGAGATTCCGCCAGGCTTACGAATCGGGCCGGATGGGACACGCCTACCTGTTCCACGGGCCGGAGGGAGTAGGGAAACGGGCGCTGGCCATCGAAGCGGCCAAGATGCTGCTCTGCCCGAGCCGGGGATGCGGCTCGTGCCCGGTCTGCCGCCGGGTAGAGACCCGCAACCACGCGGATTTCAGGCTGATCGAGCGGGAAGAGGGCAGCCAGGACCTGAAGATTGGGCAAATCCGTGAGATGCAGGGTGAAATCCACCTTCGTCCGATGGAGGGGCGGAACAAGGTGTTCATTCTTGCGGACTGCGACCGCATGAGCGAGGAGGCGGCGAACTGCCTGTTGAAGACGCTCGAGGAGCCTCCGGGCGAGTCGTTCCTGTTTCTGCTGTCGGAGACGCCGGAGGCGCTGCCGGAGACGATCCGGTCACGCTGCCAGGAAGTGCGGATTTGCGCCCGCCCGGCGCATGAGATTGCGGAGCTTCTGGTGACGGAGGCGGGAATGCAGGAGGGCGAGGCGCGGTTTCTGGCCCGTCTGGCGGAGGGCAGCCTGGGCCGTGCGCGCCGCATGAAGGAGGGCGGGATTCTGGAGCTTAAGGCGTGGCTGCTGGAGGGCTTGAAGGGCCTGGATGGAAGACGGGAGCTCCAGTTTGCTGCGGAACTGCATGGGCGCATCCGGTCGGCGGCGGACGGCCTGGAGGCCCAGCGCGAGGAGTTGCGGCGTTACCTGGAGCTGCTGAACACGTTCTGGCGCGATCGTCTTTACGCTTCGCTCGGGCTGCCCGAGGATTACGGATTTCACCGCGACGAGGCGGCCCGGGCGCTGTATGCGGCCCTGCCGATGAGCCCGGCGCAGGCGCTGGCGGCCGTCGAGCTTTCGTTCCAGGCGGAGGAATGGCTGCGGCACAATGCGAACCTGGCGCTGGTGGTGGAGAATTACGTGGTGGAACTCCGCCGGATTCTCAACCGCGCCGAAAGGTGAGGTGTCAGATGTCAAGAGAAAGGTGTCGGGTGTCAGGTGTCGGGTGTCGGGTGTCGGGTGTCAGGTGTCAGGTGTCGGGTGTCAGGTGTCAGGTGTCGGGTGTCAGGTGTCAGGTGTCGGGTGTCAGGTGTCAGGTGTCGGGTGTCGGGTGTCGGGAAACCCGGGATGAGGGAGACGCGAGGCGGACAAGAGATAGATTTCAAGTGTGAGGTGTCAGGAAGCCACATCCAAGTCCGACGGAGGAGCAAGTGGGTACCTATCTCGATGTGGAAGACTTGAAAGTCTACCAAAAGTTATGCGCACTCCATCTTCAGGTATGTGAACTAACCCATCAATGGCCAAGAGAAGAGAATTATGAGCTTGGGTCGCAGATCAGGAGAGCATCCAATAGCTCGCCGGCCCAGCTTGCCGAAAGAAATGACGACCGGCATGTACGCAACAAAATCGATGGGGTGAATCGCAGTCGGGGCGAGGCAGCAGAAACGATACATCATTTGTATATTGCCAGACTTAAGGGTTACATTGACGAGGAGACTTATCGGAAATACCGTGAAGGCTACAAGGAATGTATTCGAATGCTGAATGGCCTTGAAAGGACGCTGGAGCGAAAACTTCCGGAAGGTGATCGCAGGTGGTCGGTGGAGGAAGCCCCTGAATCCTATCACCATGGGCCGGAACTATCTTTCCCAGGATGGCCAGCGTAGTCGTACCCTGGAGCCTGACATTTTCCGTCTCAAGGCGGGTGTTACCCGCAACCCGACAAAGCTCGGAAAGGTGTCAGGTGTCAGGGATCACCTGACACCTGACACCTGACACCTGACACCTGCTTTCTTTGACCTTGACCCTGAATTGTCAACTCCAGGAGGTACGAACGTGACGCGTCTGCAAGGCAAGGTGGCGGTGGTGACGGGCGGGGGCCGGGGCATCGGCAAGGCCACGGCGATGCTGTTCGCGGAGGAGGGGGCCGCGGTCGTCGTGGACGACATCGTGGCGGAGCGCGCCCGGGCGGTGGCAGCGGAGATCGAAGCGAAGGGCGGGACGGCGCGTGCGGCCGCGTGCGACGTGTCCAAGCGAGACCAGGTGAAAGTGATGCTCGACGAGGCGGAGGCGGCCTTCGGCCAGGTCAACATCCTCGTCAACAATGCCATTCCGGAGACCCAGGCGGTGATGTCGGACGACTGGCGCGTGGTCGAGGTCGGCCTCGGCGGCACCTACTTCTGCACCCTGGAGGCCATCGAGAAGATGAAGAAGGCGGGCGGCGGATCGGTGGTCAGCATCTCGTCCGTGAACGCCCTGGCGGGCTTCGGCGACATTCCCATCTACGCGGGCGTGAAGGCGGGCGTGATCGGGATGATGCGGACCTTCGCGCTGTCCTATGGCAAGCACCAGATTCGGTTCAACACGATCTGCCCGGGCACGGTGGTGACGGAAATCTGGGGCCCGATGATCGAGAAGGAGCCGGGCATTCTGGACCGTTTGAGAAAGCTGTACCCGATGGGCAAGCTGGGAAAGCCGCTGGACATTGCTCGGGCGGCTCTGTTCCTGGCCTCGGACGAGTCGGACTACGCGACGGGCGGGGTGTTCATCATTGACGGCGGTATCACCACGGGCCTGATGGGCTTCCACGGATAAATGGTAGGATTCACGAATTCTCGTGAATCCTACCATTTATTACGTGGGCTTGGTCTCGGGACCAAGCCCACGTTTCTAGCGGCTACGGAGCGGAACGCGCCAGCGCTCCGTCCGAAAGAGGAGACGTGAGGGGCCAGACGAAGCGCTTATGCGCTTCGCTACGCGAATCAGGACTGACACCCGGCGAACGGGGTCGAAGCCCGTTTATGGCGGCAGAATCTCGTGCCAGTAGTGAAGTTTCGGGGCGCGGAGGACCGTGGTGACGATGTCGTCGAGGATAGGGGTGTCGACGCGGCGTGCGAACGCGCCCGCGCCGTAGGGGCTGCCGGGGTAGGTATCGACGGTGGCCGGAGGCGTGATGGTGACGCGGTACTTGAGGGCGACACCCAGGCTGCCGGTGGCCGGCGCGTTGACGATCAAGGGACTCGAGACGCCCGGCCAGGTCAGGAGTCCTCCAGCCCCGTCGTCGAGGACGTTGCTCAACAGGGCGCCGCAGGCGGGGTAGGCCGGGGGCGGCACGTCCGAGAAAAGGGCATCGCCGTCCATATCGACGCCGACGTCGACCTGGATGTTGGCCGTGCCGCCGTCGGGCGGCAGGTACTCGGTCCAGGAGGTCGTGGCCACGATCAGGGGATAAGGGACCTTTCCGGCGGCGGATGGGAAGGCGCCGGAGGTGAATTGCGGAGAGGCCGTCCCGAAGTAGCGGTCCATGCCGGGATCGGTGGCGATGCCGGCGTTGGGGTACTGCCAGGAGCGGATTTCATCAATCGTGCCGGTTTCCTGGGCCGCGGCCCCCGTATTCACGGTGCAGCCGAACCGGATGCGATTGTTGACGTCCGTCTGATCGGGGACTACGCCCGGATCGAGCACGACGTCTGTGTCCGTCGTGCTGGCGACGCCGTCCGCGAAGGTCTGAAGGAACGATCCGCCGGCCCCGTCATTCGATTCCCAGGTCATGCCGACATGATGCCATTCGCCCTTCTTCCAGACCGGGATGTTCTGGGCCGTAGAGAGGGTGACGGGAGTGAACAGGACGGGGTCGACCCCGAGGTATTCAGCCAGGAGCTGCAGGTTCGTCCCGTTCCCCTGAACCCAGAGCTTGAGGCGGCCCGGGAGGGTAAAGGCAGGCGGGCCGCCGCCCGTCCACTCGGTAGGGTAGAAGAAGAGCTGGCGTTCAGCCTCGGTCACCGTCGGGTTGAAGGCGAGCTTGATCCAGAAGCTCAGGGTGCCGGTGGTCGGGTCGATGTTGATGCCGCTGCCGCCTTTACCGGGTGCGCCTCCCTTGCCCTTGCCCTGGTTGCCGCCGCTCCCCTTTCCCTTCGAGACTCCACCCTGGTAGTAAATCTGCTCGGAACTGTCATCGCCCCCGTTATCGATGAGGCGATTGGCCCCTTCCCTGCTCAGATAAACGCCGTCGGCGGCCAGCTCGCCGGGGTAGTTGGCCACGCCGGCATCGCTGACCGGGATGGTGTCGTTGATGTTCGATCCGGCCTGCGTTGTGCCCGCGCCGCCCGGCGGGGACTCGGAGACCTCCGCCGTGAAGTTCGTGTTGTAACTGACGCGGAAGTAGGGTGCGTCGCCCGTCAGCTCGTTCGGCGCGAGGCCGAGATAGCCGTCGGTGGCGGAGCCTCCGGCTGCGACTGAGGCATGTTCCGGGTAGGTTAGAATCTGGGTGGTGGTGAAAGTGGCGCCGGAGAGGAATTCGGCCTGCGTGGACTGTTTCCACAGCTCGTGGGTCCGGACGACGGCCTCGAACTGGCGCTCGGAGTAGATCGTATTGCTCGGCGGGCCGTAGATGTGGGTCATGAGGAGGATTTCGTAGAGGCCGGATGACTTGAGGGAGAATTCGGTCGTGCCGCTGGCGACCTGGTCCTTGCCCTTTGAGACGCCGTAGCTGGGGTTGCCGTAGGAGAGGAAGGAGTTGGGGAAAAAGTTGGCGATGACGCGGTCGCGGTCCGTCCGCCAGGCAGTGACGCCACCGCTGTAATAGGGGATCATGAAGGTTTCAACGGCGGCTTCGTTGAGGAGATCGACGAAGCCCTTGCCTTCGATGAAACCGGACTGGGTGATTCGAAACCAGCGGGGGTTGGGTGAAGGCAAGGCAGGCTTCTTCCATCCGAGGAAGGGGCGATTGATCGTCAGGAGATCGGCCAGCCTTTCCTCCGCGGTGAAGGGATACGAGCCCTGGGCCAGGTCGTCGGACAGGAGTGGGCTGAGGAGGGCGACGAGAACGGCCCCGGCGACGGAATTGAGGTTGATCGGGGCCCGGGGCTGAGAGGTCAGGTCAGGCTTGACGGCGCTGGAATCGATGGAGGGATACACGGTGAGGTAATCGCGCAGGGCGTCATACTTGTCCTGCCTCTGGGCGGCCGTGCCGGTGAGGCCGAGGGAGAGGAGTTGGGACTTGGAGTTGTAGCCGCCGGCGAGCATGGCCGCGTAGATTCCGGCGGCGTCGTTGACGCTGTCGAGGGCGGTCTTGGGGGATTGGTAGGCGTTGATATAGAGCATAAGGGCCGCGAGGACCGACTGGATTCTTTCGGTAGCCAGGGACCCTGCGGTGCGGCCGATGTAAATCTGGCTGGAACCATCGAGCATCCGGACGTCGCAGACGCCGGTGAGGGCGGGATCGGACGTGGGGAGCGAGAGGGAGAAGTTGTAGTAGCCGGAGAAGTTGGCCGGGTCAGGCGTATAGGCATTGTGGGCCGCGCCGAGGTTGACGAAGCTGCTGTTGTAGACGAGGCCGGCGGTGCGGAGTCGCTCGACGCTGTATTGGAGGGTGGCGGTGGCGAGGTGCAGGGCCTCGACGCGGTCACCGAAGTTCTTGGCGCTGCGCGACTCGACACGCTGGAGCGTGGCGAAGGTCGTCGCCATGATCACCAGGGCGGTCAGGAGGCCCAGCGAGACGATGAGGATGGAGGCCTTGTCGCTGTGGAGGAGCTTGCGCAGCTTCGCGAAGGGTCGTTCGGCATTCATGAACGTGGATCTCGTGCAGAAAAAGGGGTCAGGAAGAGAGAAAGGAATGGTGTCAGGTGTCAGGTGTCAGGTGTCAGGAAAAACAGAAGAGGGGTCAGGAAGAGAGAAAGGAATGGTGTCAGGTGAGGACAAAAGAGGGTTCAGGGTTCGGGGTTCGGGGTTCTGGGGACTGATCACTGATGACTGTTCACTTTCCGATCCTGACACCTGACACCTGACACCTGAACACTTACCTATCCAAATAGGCCGGAACATGGACGTATCGGCTGAACACCTTGCGTTCGCGGTCATCCGAGTCTCTGACGACGATGAGGATTCCCACGAGGGCGGGAAGATCGGGGTTCGGGGGGATGGCCCCAACGGGCCAGAAGAAGGCGAAGGAAGCGGGGTAGCCGAGCCCCCCGTCGGGGTCCTCGTTGCCGAGGGGCAGCCGGCCATCCTTATCGTCGTCGCTGTTGCCATCACCATCCGCGTCGCCGGGTGGGTCTTCGTGGATGTGTCCATCCGCATCGAGATCGAGGTAGTAAATAACTTGGAGGGAAACGACATTGGAGGAGACGGTGCGCCAATCGGGGAAGGTGGCGACAGACTTATCGACGTTGGCATCGGCGATATCGCCGGCGGTGAGCATGGCGAAGGCGAGGTCCAGAGGCTGGCCGCTCACGGTTCGAAATCGGATGAGGCTGGCGCGCCGGGGATCGGTCGAGCCATCCTTGAGGTTGAGCGAGTAACAGACCTGGATGAGGCCGTCGGTAGGGTCTTCGATGAGGAATCCGACGCCATCGCGGCGGTAGTGCCGCGTGGTGTCATATTCACCGCCGCCGGAGGGATGATTGACTCCTTTGAAGCGGGGAGTGATTCCGGAGACGCGGTAGACGGCCCCGGAGATTTCACGGGCCATTTTATCGAGGATATAGCGGGCCTCGGCATGGATTTCGACCTTGGAATCGGTGCTGGAGGTCACGGTGCCGGCCTGGAAAAAGATGTAGGACACGGCGCCCATCATCATCGCCGTGAGGGCCATGGCGACGAGCAGCTCGACGAGCGTGAAGGCGCTGGGTCGGCCGAGCGGGCCGCGAAGCAGTGCGGCCCGCCGGCGCAGCGGCGGGGCTACTTCGCGGACAGCCCGCCGGCACAGCGGCGGGCCTACTTCGCGGTCCGAGCGGTCCGAGCGGTCCGAGTAGCGCGGTCGCTGTGCGACCGCAGGATTTCCGGCTGCCCGCCGGCGCAGCGGCGGGCCTACCTCGCGGTCCGAGCGGTCCGAGCGGTCCGAGTAGCGCGGTCGCTGTGCGACCGCAGCATTTCCGGCTGCCCGCCGGCGCAGCGGCGGGCCTACCTCGCGGACGGCCCGCCGGCGCAGCGGCGGGCCTACTTCGCGGTCCGAGCGGTCCGAGCGGTCCGAGTAGCGCGGTCGCTGTGCGACCGCAGCATTTCCGGCTGCCCGCCGGCGCAGCGGCGGGGCTACCTCGCGGACGGCCCGCCGGCACAGCGGCGGGCCTACCTCGCGGTCCGAGCGGTCCGAGCGGTCCGAGCGGTCCGAGCGGTCCGAGCGGTCCGAGTAGCGCGGTCGCTGTGCGACCGCAGCATTTCCGGCTGCCCGCCGGCGCAGCGGCGGGCCTACTTCGCGGTCCCCTGGTTCTGCTTCCTGTGCTTTCATCTTAGCCACGCGATTGAAAATCCAAAACTGTCAGTTTCTCCTGACCTGCGTCACGAAGGTGCGGACGGGCGGCGGATTCCGTTCGGGCCGCAAGCTGGTGGTGAAATTCCGGTAGACGAGGATATCGGCCCGGGCGACGTCGGTCATTCCAGCGGTGATGCCGCTCAGGATGACGACGAAGGAATATTCGGTGTTCGGGTTGGTGTAGGGGACGATGAACTGGGGCGGATTGAGGGCTTCGATCCAGACGGATCGATGGAGCACACGCGGGTTGGTATCGAAGAAGTTCGTTGTCACGGTACCTGGGATGGTATTGGTCTTCTTACCGAGGATGATGAAGCTGGTGCCGGGGACGACGTCATCGCCGCTGCCGTTACGGTCAGGATCGAAAAGCACGGTGGGATTGGCCGGTGATTCACCGAAGGTGAGGCGGTTGGCGGTATTGGCGGTGATCTCGTAGACCTTTCCGGCGAAGCGGCCGGAGGTGAGCATGAAGACGTAAGTTTGCCAGGCATTGGCGGTCCAGCCGGGGTTGGCCCCATTGACGAGGCAGTCGAGTTTGTCATCCTCGGCGTCATCGACGATGGCGGAGAGGGTGCCGATGTTGTTTCCGGGCTGCGTATAAGAAGGAAACTGGCTGACGATGCCGGGATCGACCTTCAGGTATTCGAGGGCGGCATCGCCGACGATGGCGGCGCAGGAGTTCTCGACGGAGGCCCGGCTGGCATCGAGTCCGACGGGGAACAGGGCGAGGATGCCGAGGAGGCCGAACATGAGGACGAACATGGCGAGGCTGACCTCGAGGATGGTGAAGCCCCCGGAGGTTATCGACGGACCGGTCCATCCATTCTGAACGCGGCCTGGCTCCCTCCGAAAGGGATTCTCCCATGGGGACAAGTGCGGAAACGGGATCCCTCCCACTGGGACAAGTGCGGGAGGCCGCAACGAAAGTTGGAGTGACGGCCTGCCTGCCCTGTCTGCGTGCGTGCCGCACGCACAGGCAGGCGCGCCGCTTTGCTGCGCGGCGCAGACAGGCTTTAGCCGTTGCCTGTGTAACCTGTCACGTCGGGAGGCGGACGCGGCGCGGAGAAATGACAACCCAAGACTTTAACGTTTCGAGGCGGCATGGAGGATGAATTTCCCATATTTTTCTCTCCGGCGTCCCCGCCGGGACGCCAGGAAAAAAAATTATTCCTTATCGGGGTCGATGGCGCGGACGCGGCCCGTGAGCTTGCTGATCTCGAGGGCCCTGTAAACCCAGCCTCTACCCAGTTCATTGGTATCGATGTTCCCATTCCCATTGAAATCGCCCTTGATGATGTTGTCGGCCGGGGCGAGCCAGTCGGCAGAGCTGCGCACGGAACGGAGGTCGACGAGGTAGATGCGGATGGCGACGGCGTTCTGGTCGGCGGCGGAAGCGCCGGCTTCGAGGGTGAGGGAGCCGTCGGCCTTGAAAAGGAAAGGCGTATAGCGATTGCCCAAGGTGGTGGCAGAGACGGGGAAGGTGTCGCCGAGCACGCCGTCCTGGCGGACGCGCCTGGGCATCACGTGGACGAACTGGGCGAGCTCGCTGGGGAGCGTCTTCCCGTTCATGATGGTCTCGAAATAGCTGTAGGAATCGGTAGCGCCGGCGATCTTGGTGAAGTCCGTGGGCGTGGCCTGAATGAAGGTGCAGGGCCCCGTGACTCGGCGGTTGATGGCGTACATTCGGAGGTTCATGAGGGCTGCGGAGCCGACGGCCGAGCTGGTCCGGAGATGCCGGCCGCGGGTGAGCGGGAGAATGGCCGGGATGGTGATGGTAGCGACGAGGGCGATGATACCGAACACCACGATCAATTCAGTGAGGGTGTAGCCGCGGTCAACAAGCTTCGAGCGAAGGGGCATATTTATTATAATTTGATGGGATACAAATATTTTCACGTGTTCCCTGGATTCGTCCACCCGTATTCTGCCGACTCTTCCCGCTGGGAGGAGTCAGCAGAATACTCCACAGAATTTATCTCCCAAATGATTCTTCCCGTTGAGCAACTAATAGCTGATTGGGAGAAAATTCGATTTTTTCAATAAACGAAACGGCGGAGGAAGGGCGAAACCCATCCTCCGCCGTCTACTATTTCGCGCGGATGAAGTTATTGATATCGTCACCGACCTCGTTGCCAGCGACGCGTTCTCGGCCGTTGAAATTGACCTCAGCGGCGTCATCGGTCCCGTTCTGCCCGTCGTCATCGAAGCCGTTCTGCCAGCCGACAACGGTAGGCAGGGCGCTTTTCCGATTCGGGCCGAGGGAGTAGATATCGAAGTCCGGGTTGTTGTTGGGTAGCCCTTCGAAGGCGGTATTGGTTGTATTATCTCCCTCGTTATTGTCATAGATATAAGGATTCTGCCACGGGTCGAAGAAGGCGAAGGCATTGAAGGGAGCGACGGCGCCCCCGGCGATGAGAACGGAGTCGCCGACGTTATGGTTCATGGTGCCTTTCTGGGCGACCTCGTTGGTTTTGAACTCGATGAAAGCGGTGCGGGAGCGGCGCGTGGACAGGTAATGCACCATGAGGATATTGCTTCGAAGCTCGGGTGAATTGGTGACGCCTGCGCCGGGCGTGAAGCTGAACGCAGGCGAGACATTGAGGAGGTCGGGGCTGCCCGTGGTGCGGTCCGGCGGCAGGGACCGCTCATTTTCCTGATAGAGGGACAGGGCCATCTGTAGGCGTCCGACATCGCCTCTAGCCTGGCCGATGGCCGCCTTGCGCTGGACCATGGGGATGGTGACGATCAAGGAGGTAGCCAGGATGAAAATCAAGGCGATGACGAGCGCCAGCTCGATGAGGGTGAAACCGCGCTTCATGCCAGGAACATGTTTATTCACAAGGGGCATCCTTAGATTTTGGCATGGAAGATCGTCGAAGTTGGTCTCCCATGCCAAAATCTACTTCGACCAGTTATTGATATCGTCATTCTTGGAGCCTGCATTGATCCCCGAGGCATCCGTTCCGACGTTATCGCCTTCGTTATCCAACTCGTTGGGGCCGAAGGCATAAATATCGAAACTGCGAGTATTCTTGTTGTTGTTATCGAAGGCAGTCGTTTCAGGACTGTTGAGATCGTAAACGGGGCTTTGCCCCCAGGGGTCGAGCAGGAGCGGGGCATAGACGTCGGTCACCGGCTTGGTGTACTTAGGATTCCACTTGGCGGTGATATTGGCATAGGTATCTCCGATGACCGTGTACTTGGTGATATCGAGGTCGTCTTCCTTGACTTCGATATAGGGGCCGCTTTTTTTTCCGACGAAGAGCATGAACATGAGTAGGGCGTTGGACCGTTCCTTAAGCGAGGCGGGGCCGGAGAGGCTGAGGCCCGTGGCGGCGGTGAAATCGGCGACGGCATCATAGGGGAAGAATCCCCATTCGGTCTCGAAGGTCTTGATGGCCACCTCGACGTTCCGGATTTGGGTGCTGCAGAGGCTCTTCTTCGCGCTTTCCCGGGCGATGGAGAGCCCGCCGAGGAGAAGCCCGGCGAGGACGCCCATGATGCCGATGACGACGATCAGCTCGATGAGGGTGAAGGCGGACCTGCGGGCGGGTAATGGTGTTTTCATGGCAATTAGCCTTGGACAGGTGAGGGTAACGAATTGAACTGCATGGGCTTATTTTCGGGCTCGGCGGCTCATACTGACGGGCGCCTCCTGAAGGCTCTTTAGGGCCTTTCTAAGGGCTTCTTCCCAGTCAACCGCTCCAGGAGGTACGCCAGCACTTTCGGAGCGGTTGACTATCCGCCCATCTTCTCCATGAGGGAGATGAGGGGCATGAAGAGGGCGATGACGATGAATCCGACGGCGACCCCCATGAACACGATGAGGAGGGGCTCGATGAGGCTCATGAGGCCCCCGACGAGTGCGTCGACGTCATCGTCATAGGTATCGGCGATCTTGATGAGCATCTTATCGAGCTCGCCGGTCTCTTCGCCGACGTCGATCATATTGACGACCATGGCATCGACGACCTTGCTCTGGGCGAGGGGCCCGGCGATATTCTCGCCTTCGCGGATGCTTTCATGGACCTTTTGGATGGCGTTGGCGATGACGATGTTCCCGGTGGCATCCTTGACGATGGACAGGGCCTCGAGAATGGGCACGCCGGAGCTGATCAGGGTGCCGAGGGTCCGGCAGAACCGGGAGATGGTGGACTTGCTGACGATGATGCCGAACAGGGGCATCTTGAGGGCGGCCTTGTCGATTAACCACGTCCCGACCTTGGTCATGCTGAGAATTTTCTTGAGGGAGAAGGCCGCGAAGGGGACGCCGGGCAGCAGATACCAGTAATCTCGGAGGGTATTGCTGATGAAGATGAGGAGCTGGGTGAGCGCCGGCAGATCCAGGTCCATGTCCTCGAACATGGTTTTGAACTGGGGGATGATCTTGATCATGATGATAGCGAGGATGCCGGTAGCGACGGTGACGACGGCGGCGGGGTAGATCAAGGCGGCGATGACCTGTTTCTTCAATTTTTCGCTTTTCTCACGGAAGTTGGCGAGGCGTTCGAGGATGGTATCGAGCACGCCGCCTGCCTCGCCGGCCTTGACCATGTTGACGTAGAGCTTATCGAAGACCTTCGGAAACTTTTCCATGGCTTCGGAAAGGGTGCTACCGCCTTCGACCTCCTCGGCGACGCAGCCGAGGGCGTACTTGAGGAGGCCTGGCTTTTGCTGGCTTTCCAGGATTTTGAGGGAGCGGACGATGGGCAGGCCGGCATCGACGAGGGTGGCGAGCTGGCGGGTGAAGGCGGTGAGGTCCTTGGACTTGACGCCGCCGAAGGTGAGGCCGGGCCCCTTGCGCTTGGCCGCGGCGGGTGCGCCGGGCTTCGGAGCCTCCTTCTTCTTGCCCTTCTTGGGCTGGACGTTCGTGGGGAAGTAGCCGAGCTGGCGGATTTTGGCGACGGCCTCGTCGTTGTTCTCCGCATCGATCTCGGCCTGAATCTCCTTGCCTTGGCTGTCGAGCGCGTCATAGGTGAAGGTTTGCATGGTCAGTCTCGCTGGTTCGGGACGGGGTGGTGGCTGGGAATTTCCGTGTGGATTCGGGCGCCGGCGGCATCAAGAGATGACCGTTTCCCGGACGACCTCCTCGATGGTGGTGCTGCCTTCATAGATTTTGAGCAATCCGGAGTCGCGGAGTGCGCGCATGCCATCCGTGATGGCCTGCCGGCGGATTTCGGCCGTGGAGGCGGACTGGAGGATGAGCTCCCGGATCGCATCGCTCATGAGCATGATCTCGAAGAGAGCGGTCCGGCCGCGGTAGCCGGTGTTATTGCAATTTTCGCATCCTTTCCCGTAGCAGAACTTCTTTCCGGCCATATCCTCCTTGGTGATCTTGATGGAGGCCAACTCGTCGGACTCCGGGACGTAGTCCGTCTTGCAATGGACGCAGATGGTGCGGACGAGTCTTTGGGCGACGATGGCCTCGATGGTGGCGGCGAGGAGATAGGAATCCACGCCCATATCGATGAGGCGGGTGATGGTGGACGGGGCGTCATTGGTGTGGAGGGTGCTGAACACGACGTGGCCCGTGAGGGCGGCCTGGATGGCGATCTGGGCGGTCTCGACGTCGCGGATTTCGCCGACGAGGATCATGTCGGGGTCCTGACGCAGGATGGCGCGGAGGCAGGCGGCGAAGGTGCACCCGATATCCTCGTGAATCTGGACCTGGATGATGCCGGGGAGGTCGTATTCGACGGGGTCCTCGGTGGTGATGATCTTCAGCTCGATCTTATTGGCCTCGCTGAGGGCGCTGTAGAGCGTCGTGGTCTTGCCGCTGCCCGTGGGGCCCGTGACGAGGATGATGCCGTGGGGCAGGGCCAGGAGCTTCCGGATGCTCGCCAGGTCGTCCTCGCGCAGCCCGATGCGCTCGAGATCGAGCGAAACGACGCTGCGGTCGAGCACGCGCATCACGACGCTTTCGCCGAAGAGGCAGGGGAGGGTGGAGATACGGAGGTCGATCGGGTTGCCGCTGATGATCAACTCGATGCGTCCGTCCTGCGGGAGGCGAGTTTCGGAGATATCGAGGAGGGACATGACCTTGATGCGGGAGGTGATGGCGAGGGCGAGGTGTTTGGGCGGCGGCATCATCTCGTAGAGCACGCCATCGACGCGGTAACGGACGCGGAACTCATCCTCGAACGGCTCGAAGTGGATATCGCTGCTCTTGTCCTTGATGCCCTGGAGGAGGATGAGGTTGAGGAGCTTGACGACGGGCATGGAGTTGGCCAGCTCCTCGAGGCTGGCGAGGTCGATGGACTGGCTATGCTGGCCCGTCTGGGCCTCGCCGCTGCCGCCGACGTCTTCGAGCTCGTCGAGGAGGTCCTCGACGGATTCCTCCTGCGACCCGTAGTACTTGGTGATGGCGCGGTCGACGGCTTCGGGGTCGGCGACGGCCCCGCGGACCTCGCATTGGAGCATGAACTTGAGGTCATCGAGGGCGTGGACGTTGAGGGGATCGGCCATGCCGACGGTGAGCATGTCGTTTTCGAAGCTGACGGGCACGATGCGGTAGATTTGAGCGACGGAGGAGGAAACGCGGGCGATGACATCGGGGGCAATCTCGATGTTGTCCACGTCGACGACGTCCATGCCGGCCTGGTCGGCCAGGGCGCGGAGGATGTCCGGCTGGCTGACGTAACCCAGCTCCACGAGGATGCCGCCAAGCGCTGCCCCCTTCTCCTTCTGAACCGTGAGGGCCTCGTTCAACTGCTGCTCGGTGATGAGCCCGCGGTCCCGGAGAATCTCTCCCAGAGGTTTTCGCAGGCGCGGGCGTCGCGTTTCTTGCATCCATTTACCTCCGCGGGGCGGCGTTCAAATCCTGTTGGAAAACGGGATGATGGGCGGTCGAGCCCTGCCGGGCTTTGACTTTCTGCTGGAATTCGCTGGGATTCTGAGCGTGGAGAATGGCCTCGGAGTAGGAAATCTGACCGGTGACGTACAGGTGGAACAAGGAGTCATCGAGGAGGACCATCCCCTTGCTGCCCCCGGTCTGGATTTCCGAGGGAAGCTGGTGGACGCGGTTATCGCGGATGAGGTTGGCGATGGAGGGGGACATGACCATGACCTCGAAGGCGGCGACGACTCCCTTGCCGTTGGCCCGTGAGAGGAGGGCCTGGGAGATGACGGCCTCGATGGCCACGGAGAGCTGGGCGCGAATCTGCTCCTGCTGGTTCGTCGGGAAGGCGTCGATGATGCGGTTGACCGTGCGAGCGGCCCCGGTGGTGTGCAGCGTGGCGAACACGAGGTGTCCCGTCTCGGCCGCGGTGATGGCGGACTGGATGGTGTCGAGGTCCCGCATCTCTCCCACGAGGATGACGTCGGGGTCCTGCCGGAGGGCGCGGCGGATGCCCTCGGGAAAGCTGGGCACATCGACGCCGATCTCCCGCTGGGTGATGACGGACTTCTCGTGGCTGAAGTAATACTCGATGGGGTCCTCGAGGGTGATGATGTGGCGGTCCGTCTGCTGGTTGATGAACTGGACGATGGTCGCCAGCGTCGTGGTCTTGCCGGAGCCGGTGGGGCCCGTGACGAGGATCAGGCCGCGGGTCTTGAAGACGCTGTTCTTGAGGGACTGGGGAAGTCCGATCTCCTCGAACGTCAGGAAGCGATTCGGAATCTGGCGGAGGACGAGGCTGATGTAGCCCTTCTGGCGGAAGACGCTGACGCGGAATCGGGCGCGGTCGCCGAACTGGAAGCCGAAGTCGGCGCTGCCGACCTCTTCGAGCTCGCGCTGGCTGCGCTCCGAGGCGAGGCTCTTCATGAAGGCGACGGTATCGTCCGAGCCGAGCTTCGGCTTGTTGAGCGAGCGCAGCTCGCCGCTGACGCGCACGGTCGGCTCGCGCCCCACGACGAGGTGGAGGTCGGAACAGCCGTTTTCAACGACGAAGCGGAGGAGCTCGGCGATCGGGATAGGCAAGATAAAACCTCGTCAAGTTAATCCTTGGCGGCGGTGACGGCAAGGACCTCGGGGACGGTGGTGACCCCGGAGAGGATCTTCCGGACGCCGTCCTGCTGGAGGGTCTTCATTCCGGTGTGGATGGCTTCCTCGCGCATCCGGTGGATGGGTTCCTTCTTGAAGGCCATGTCCCGCAGGGAGGCGTTCATCTCCATAAGCTCGAAGATGGCGAGGCGGCCGCGGTAGCCCGTTTCACGGCACTCGGAGCATCCGGCCCCATTGAAGAGCGTCACTCCCTCGACGTCCGAGGGCTTGAGGCCGACGGTATTCAATTCTTCCGGGGTGTACGTTGTCGGCGTCTTGCAATTCTTGCAGATCGTTCGGAGGAGACGCTGGGCCATCACGGCCTGGATGGAGGAGGAGACCAGGAAGGGGGCGACGCCCATATCGATGAGACGGGTCAAGGAAGAAGGCGCGTCGTTGGTGTGAAGGGTGCTGAAAACGAGGTGTCCCGTCAGGGCGGCCTGCACGGCGATTTCGGCCGTCTCGGTATCGCGAATCTCGCCGACGAGGATGACGTTGGGCGCCTGGCGCAGCATGGCGCGGAGGATGCGGCCGAAGCTGTACCCGATGGCCTCCTTGACCTCCGCCTGGTTGATGCCGCTCAGGTTGTACTCGACGGGGTTCTCCGCGGTGATGATCTTGACGTCGGGCCGGTTCAACTCGTTGAGCGCGGCGTAGAGCGTCGTGGTCTTGCCGCTCCCCGTGGGGCCGGTGACGAGGAACAGGCCGGTGGGCCGCTTGATGATCCCCTGGAACTTGGCGTAATCATCGTCCATGAAGCCGAGGTCCTGGATGCCGAGGAGCACGGACTGCTTGTCGAGGATACGCATGACGACGCTTTCGCCGTGGGACGCTGGCAGGCAGGAGACGCGCAGGTCGATCGCCCGGCCGAGGACCTTCATCTTGATGCGGCCGTCCGTCGGCTTGCGTTTCTCGGCGATGTCGATGTCCGCCATGATTTTGATACGGGAAATGATGGACCCTTGCAGGCGCTTGGGCGGGGACTGGACCTCGAAGCAATCGCCGTCGATGCGGTATCGGATGCGGAGGCGGTTTTCCATGGGCTCGATGTGGATATCGCTCGCCCTTTGCCGCAGGGCCTCCGTGATGATGAGCTGCACGAGGCGGATGATGGGAGCGTCTTCCTCTTCCTCCTCCTGCCCTTCGGCCTTGGCTTCGCCCCCGGAGTAAACAATGTCGCTTTCCGTGAATTCCTGGAGCATGTTATCGACCGTTTCCTCGTCGATGCCGTAGTGCTTGTGCACGGCGTTCTCCAGGTCTTCCTTGCAGCACAGGACCCACTGGATATCGCAGTTCGTGGCGAACCGCAGGTTATCCAGGGCGAAGAGGTTCATCGGATCGACCATGGCGACCTTGAGGATGCCGTCGCCGCGCTCGATGGGGAAGACGAGGTGCTCCTTGATGGTGGCCTTGGGAATGGACTGCAGCGCGATTTCGGAGATTTCCCGGGCGGCGGGATTGACCAGCTCGACGCCGAACTGGTCCGCCAGGGCCTCGCTGACCTGCCGATCGGTCACGTATCCAAGCTCCGCGAGGACTTCGCCGATGCGCTGCCCCGACTGCTTTTGCTTCTCGAGGGCTTCGTCGAGCTGTTCCTGCGTGATATATCCTTTGCTTTCGAGAATCTTGCCCAGGAAGGCGCGCCTGGCCATCGTAAATTCCTCGTCAATATCGGGACCGGAGGAAGCGAAAGCGGCGTCCGAGGCCTGGGCCCCGGCGGCACGGAGCGCCGCAAACGGCTGAAAGCTAATGAAATCCGCTGCGCCCTTCGGGCTCGGGGATTTCAGAGCCAGGGTTGGGCCGGCTTCTCCGGCCCAACCCTGGCGGGAAACGGAAGCCTTAAAAAGTGCAACTCAAACTTAAAAAAATTTTCAAGTTTGACGATCCAAGCGCATAAGGCGAAGCCCCGCAACCCAAGAGGGGTGGAAAAGGCGTCAGGGTTCAGGAATCAACTGAGACCCGACCCGCCTCCCACTGGGACAAGTCTGGCGGGACACCTTTCAACTTCTCCGCCGGGTGCCCACGTAGTGGGCGCGGGGCGCGAAGAAGTGACACCCTAAGATTTTAAGAACAACGCGGCGCAAACCTTTCGCTATCGAAGCTCCATCGAGCAAAAGGTGACGCCTCATCGATTATTGTAGCTTGCCGCCATAGAGTGTCAACAGTCTTCCCAATGCGCCTCTCAGCGCCACCCGAAAACCACGCTCGTGCGCATCATTGCGAGCGCCAAACCCGGCCCGACCGCCGGAGCGGCAGCGCTGCGACCTGGAACCCGACGAGTCGCCCCGCACGACGCGAAGGCTATGAGCCGAACGATGCCACCAGGATGCAGGTCTGCGCCTGCCTGTGCGTCCTGCGCCTGCTCGTGCGTCCTTGCACCTGTCTGCCGGGCACGGCATAGACAGGTGCAGACAAACCGCTTCGGCAGGCAGGGTGGCGCTCCCAGCCACCCCGCGCAACGTGAAGGCTATTATCTCTCACTGGGCATTTCGTTGCTGTTGGAGTCCGTCAGAGTTATCATCCCCAGCCAGGTGCTGGTTCAAACCGGCCCTTGTAGAATTCGAGCAGGGAAGTGCACCAGCACTTCCCTGCTCGAATTCTAAGGAGCTGCACTTCTTGAAAATCTTCCTGCGAATCCTCTTCCTCCTCGTCGGGGTGGGGCTGATCGGGGTCCTCGCTCATCGGTTGGGCTTCGATCAGATTTGGGGACAAGTCAGGCGCCTGGGATGGTCGTTTCCTTTAATCTTTGTGGCCTATGGTGTTACATCGATTATCGACACCCTGGGATGGTGGAATGCCTTTCGCCCAGGCTGCCTCGAGGGCAAGGTGCGATTGCGAGACCTCTACCTGGTTCGAATAGCCGGGGAGGCCGTCAATAACGTGACGCCTATGGCTACCATGGGAGGGGAGCCGGTCAAGGCGCTCATCCTGAAACGGTATGATGTGCCGGTTTCCGAGAGTCTGGCCGCGGTGGTGATTGCCAAGACGACCCTGGTCATCGCGCAGATTCTATTCATGTTTACCGGGGCCGTGCTCCTGGTGGCCCGCAATGGCGACCGCGGGGGGCTTTTCTGGGGACTGGTGGCTGCAACGCCACTGGCTGCGGCTTTCGTGGCGGTTCTGGTCCTCTGGCAGAGACGCGGGTTATTTGCCCCCCTGGTGGCGCTTCGACGTCGCTTGGGCCTGAGGTGGAAATCGCTCGAAGCTTGGGACGCCGGGCTCGAAAGCGTCGATAAGGAGATTCGGCTCTTTTACGCCCATCACCCCCGCCGTTTCTTGAGGTCCGGGTGTCTCCATCTCGCCGGCTGGTTTCTCGGGGTGGGCGAGACGGTTCTGCTGCTCACTCTCCTCGGGATCGAGTTCACCTGGACCGAAGCCTTCATCATCGAGTCCCTGGGCCAGTTTGCCAAAGGGTTGGGCTGCATCACTCCTATACCGGGCGGCGTGGGTGTCCAGGAAAGCGGAGGCGTCCTGATCTTCCGTATTTTGAGCCTGAACCCCGCTTCCGGCCTGACGCTGATCCTCTTGAAAAGGGTGCGGGAATTGGGGTTCACCCTGCTGGGGCTCTGCCTGGCATCGAATCTGCGCACGAGGCGTTCCCGGCGGCCCGAAGAGTCCTGGGAGCTTCGACCATCAAAGCCGGACTGTCTGCCGGAGTGAGCTCCAAGAAGTTGTTCTATTTGTTTGATTTGTCTGATCCGTCTGAAAAGCAAGGAAAAAGCATTGAACGGGATGCTTCGGCTCGATCACATCGTGAAAAGTGAAATCTTGTGGTCGCCGCGGGCGCTCGCGGCTGCTGGAGGAAGTCTGACACAGGTTGATGGCCGCACCGCGGCGCGTTTTGAATCCAATACGGCACGAAAAATCCTCCTCCGTTGTCCCCGTCCGGACCTCCGCGAATTCGACCAATTCGAGGTGGAGCTTTGGATGCCGCCAGGGGCCAGGGGAAGCCTCTCTCTGTCCATCGACCTATCGAGCCAGACGGAAGGGCAGGCCAGGATCGATTCTGGAGCGGGCCGCGCCTGCCAGCGCGGTGGAGCGGGTGGGGCGTGGGGCACTTCCCGGAGGAAAATTTCCTGGTCTACGGCATCCCGGACCGGTGGCATCCGGTGGGGACGGTAACGGTCTCGGTGGACGTAGATGCACCGGAGGTATTCCTGGCCGCCGTGAGGCTGCAGAGGCGGAAGCGGATGAAGGGTCCCCGCTTGACGGACCGGGGTCTGCTGGCGCAGCTTGCCCTGGACGGTCTGCCGGCGGTCCGGCGTGCGGCGGGGTCTGGGGATACGGATCGAGCGTTACGTGCGCTGGCGTGGCATTTTCGGCGGCGCCGGACGCCGGAGCATTTTTACGGCCGTCCCCGCGACGCAGCCGCAGCCTTTTCGCCGTCGGCGGCGGACGACATCTGCGCCCACCGCATCCTGGGCCAGCAGCTTACCCGGCGGCTCGACTGGCGGGCGAACCCGATCGGCTACCTGGAGTGGATGCACGCATTCAACCGGCACTATTTCACGATGACGCTGATCGACGCCTACAAGGCGACGGGTCATGAAAAGTATGCGGCCAAGCTGGACGCCCTCTACTCGAGCTGGATGGAGCAGAATCCCGAGCCGCAGGACACGAACGGCGGCGGCGACCCCGCCTGGGAGACGCCGAGCACGGCAGGCCGGATTTACGGGAGCTGGCTCGAGGCCTGGTTCACGCTGCAGCGTTCCCCATCTTTCCGCCACGAGACCCGCGTGGCGATGTTGAAGTCCTTTTCATGCCGATGAGGTTGCAGGTGGACCGGGAGCACGGGCGCGTCCGCACGGACCGGCTGGGCAAGCCGAACCTGGAGATGGTAGTCCTCCCTCGGCCCGAGAAGCTGGACCCTTCCGTCGTGACGGGTCAGGCGGACCCGGTTCAGGGGTGGGTGGCCGCGGACGGCGAGGACCTGCCGGCCCCGGTGGTCTTCCTCCGAGCCCGGCGGCGTCTGCCCTTCCGGTTCGGCACGGCGCTGATCCCCTACGACACGGGCAACAGCGCTGGCGTCTCGTGCCGGGTCCTGGCGTCGTCCGCCGCTTCCGTGGCAGTGGAGATTCTGTTCCGGACCGGCCCGTGCGACACCGTTCTCTTCCGTGCCTCGCCTCGGGGGCGGGAGCGGCGGGCCGGCCTGGACACGGACGCGGAGGTGGCCGTGGTGCGCGAGGGAGGACGCCGGCCCTCGGCGTTACGGGTGGGCGGGAGCTTCCTCCGGTGGAAGGGGCGGCCGCTCCTGCCGGCCTCGGACGAGGCCTGCGCCGAGGCCTGATCGGCATGACGGACCATTCTCTGCGGCGGAAGTGTTCGCTCACTTCCGCCGCAGAGAATGGATCACCCGACCACCAGAACCTCGGCGCTTTCACGAGCCTCCTGGCAGTAGCGGTCGAGCGGGAACTTCCGCTCGTAGGACTCGGCCTCCTCCAGCGACCATCGGGTCTCCGGATGACGGGCGAGCAGGAACGAGCAGCAGTCCTGATAGGGCAGGATGGAAATGTCATAGGTGCCGATCCGCCGGGCGAGGTCCGTCGTGGTTCGCTTGTCCTCCCCGATGAGGGGCGCGAAGACGGGGTAGCGGGTCGCCCGGTAAATCACCTGGAGGTTATCCAGCGTCTGGGAGGCGACCTGTCCGACGCTATCGCCCGTGACGAACCCCTTGGCGTCTTCCTTTTCGAGGATTGGCTCGGCGATGCGCAGCATGACGCGTCGGTAGGCCACCATGCGGGCTTCCGGCGGCACGACGGTGACGAGGGCTTGCTGGAGGCCGGAGAAGGGGACGAGGTAGAGGCGTGCGGTGAACTGGTAGCGGGCGAGGACTTCGACGAGGCGGACCACCTTCTGGCGCACCTCTTGAGCGTCGCGGCCGTAGTTATGGAAGTGGACGAAGAGGGTGCGGCATCCGCGCCGGAACATCTTGAAGGCGGCCACGGGCGAGTCGATGCCCCCACTCAGGAGCGAGACCAGCTTGCCGCTGACGCCCACCGGGAGGCCGCCCAGGCCCCGCTCTCGGTCGAAATAGAGGAAGATGCCCTGCTGCGTCACGTCGATGTGCAGCGTGAGCTCGGGCGAGTCGAGATCGACCGGCCAACCGGTCCTCTCCTGCATCTGCCGTCCGATCTCGCGGTTGATCTGGACGGAATCGAGCGGGAAGTTCTTATTGGAGCGGCGGGTCTGCACCTTGAACCGGCGGATGCCGTCGGGGAGGGGGAGATCCCGGACGGCGGAGCGCAGGGCCTCGAGGTCCACGGGCAGGGCGCGGACCTCCGAGAACCAGGCGATGCCGGGCAGGTCGCGCAGGCGTGCGCCGAGGGCCTCGATGTCGAGCCCCTCGGCGGGCCCCACCTGGATGCGGCCATAGAGCCGCCGGATGCGCACGCCCTGGAGGGCCGGGCAGGCCCGCCGGATATTACGGACGAGCTGTTTCTCGAAGAACGGCCGGTTGTCGCTTTTCGTGCCGATCTCGTCGTAATGGACGATGAGGGACGTCAAGGGCGGGCATCTCCCTGAGATGGCCGGCACAGAAGTGCACCCGCACTTCTGAACAGGGATACGAGCAGGACAACGTTAGACTCTGACGCCAGTCGTTGGAGTGAGCGCTTGAGCGCGGACTCGTCACCTAGTAGGCTTGGGCAAAGAGGACTCGGCGGGCCGAGGGCTGGCCGCAGCGGACGCACCGGCCGGGCTGCTCGGGCGCGGAGAGCGGGATATTGCGGATGGTGGCCTTGGTTTCTTCCGCGACGGATTTTTCGCAGTCGGCGGACCCGCACCAGTGGGCGTTGGCGAAGCCGCTGCCGGTCTCGTGGAACTGCCGGAACTCGGCATAGGTGTCGATGGGCCGGGTATGGGCGTCCAGGAACGCTTTCGCCTTCTTTAAAATGCCGGCCTGCATCTCGTCGAGGAGAGAGGTCACCCTCGGGATGGCGTCTCCCAAGGGGACCTTCAGCTTTTCGCCGGTGTCGCGCCGTACCGCGACCACCTGCTGGGCCTGCAAGTCCCGGGGCCCGAGCTCGATCCGCACCGGGACGCCCCGCATCTCCCATTCATTGTATTTCCAGCCCGGATTGAATCCTTCGCGGTCGTCGACGCGGATGGCCAGGCGGCGGGGGTAGTCCGCGGCCAGGGCGCGTGCGGCCTGAAGCACCAGCGTCTTCGTCGCATCGTCCTTCCAGATGGGGACGATGACCGCTTCGATGGGGGCGAGTTTCGGCGGCAGGACGAGGCCCTGGTCGTCGCTGTGCGCCATGACGAGCGCCCCGATGAGACGGGTGCTCACCCCCCAGCTCGTCGCGTGCACGTACTGGAGCTGGCCTCCGGCGTCCTGGTATTGCACGTCGAAGGCCTTGGCGAAATTCTGGCCCAGGTAATGGCTCGTACCCGCCTGAAGGGCGTGCCGGTCCTGCATCATCGCTTCGATGGAATAGGTTTCGACCGCGCCGGCGAACTTCTCGTTCTCCGTCTTTCGGCCCGGAACGACGGGCAGCGCCATCACGCCTTCCGCAAAGTCGCGGTAGACCTCGAGCATCCGCATGGTTTCCGACCGCGCCTCCTCCTCCGTGGCGTGCGCCGTGTGGCCCTCCTGCCAGAGGAACTCCGTGGTTCGCAGGAAGAGCCGCGTGCGCATCTCCCACCGGACCACGTTGCACCACTGGTTGATCAGCAGGGGCAGGTCGCGATAGGAATGAATCCAGCCCTTGTAGGTGTTCCAGATGATCGTCTCGGAGGTCGGCCGGACGTAAAGAGGCTCCTCGAGCGGCTTGCCGCCCCCATGCGTCACCACGGCGCACTCCGGCGCGAAGCCCTTCACGTGCTCCGCCTCCTTCTTCAGGAAGCTCTCGGGAATGAAAAGCGGGAAGTAGGCGTTGAGGTGACCCGTGGCCTTGAAACGGTCGTCCAGTTCCCGCTGCATCTTCTCCCAGATGGAGTACCCATAGGGCCGGATCACCATGCAGCCCTTCACCGGGGCGTAGTCGGCCAGCTCGGCGCGGAGCACAATATCCGTGTACCACCGCGAGTAATCTTGACTTCGAGGCGTGATGCTCTTGGCCATGGAAGTGCCGGTTTCTCGTGCCGGGAGGGAGTATCAGTTTAGGCATCCCCCCTCTCTTCGTCAACGCAGGCGAGTCCGATGCCCCGGCGGGGCGTCTCCTTTTCGCGCGATGAGGCGCAAGCCGACTCAGCGCAAAAAGCTTGCGAGGGTCCGGAATTTGCGCTTAACTGTCTCTCGAAATCCGCTCCTCTAGGCTACGCGGTTTCAGAAAGAACGCGAAAATGCCGATCTACGAATACCGTTGCGACAAGTGCGGGAGCGTGCTGGAAATCCTGCAGCCGATGGACGCCGCCGCGGTGTCCCATTGCCGCGAACAATGCGTGTCAGCGGGCAAGCCCGGGGACGGCCGGTTGAGACGAATGCTTTCGGCCAGCCGGGTGCACTCCAGGGGTGGATCGAACCCGGGACGGAGGGATGCAGGTCTGCCCGCCTGCGGGCGGTGTGGAATGCGCGGCGGTCCCTGCGCCATGAGTTAGCGAAGCGCTGCTTCAAACGGGTCAGCAGGGCGCGGGCGGCGAGGACCGAAGTAGTCACCGGCAAGCGCTTCGCTCAGATGAGCTGAAGGAGTCTGAACACATGATCATCATTCTGGACGGGCGGACACCGGACCCGGATTTGCGGGGCGTCTTGAAGCGGCTGGAGGAGAAGGGCTTCCGGCACGACGTCTCCCGCGGGGAGGCGAAGATCATCATCGGGGCGATCGGGGTGCCGGATGCGGCGAAGGCGAACCTGGCGGAGCAGCTTTCCGCGCTTTCTTGCGTGGAGCGGGTGATCCCGATCATGAAGCCCTACAAGCGGGTGGCGCGTGATTTCCGGCCGGAGGGCACGCAGGTGAAGGTGGGCGATCTGGCGTTGGGCGGCCCGAGATTGCACGTCATGGCGGGCCCGTGCTCCGTGGAGAGCCGGGCACAGATTCTCGAAGTGGCGCAGGCTGTGAAGGAGGCGGGTGCGACGATCCTGCGCGGGGGCGCGTTCAAGCCGCGGACCCTGCCCTACGACTTTCAGGGCCTGGGCGAGCCGGGTCTCGAGTTCCTGGCGGAGGCGCGGGAGAAGACCGGATTGAAGATTGTGACGGAGGTGATGGACCCGCGGGACGTGAAGCTGGTGGTGAAATATGCGGACATTCTTCAACTCGGGGCTCGGAACATGCAGAACTTTCCGCTGTTGAGGCAGGTGGGCAAGGTGCAGACGCCGGTGCTGTTCAAGCGCGGGATGAGCGCGACGATCGACGAGTGGATGAAGGCGGCGGAGTACATCCTGTCCGGCGGCAACGAGAAGGTGATCCTGTGCGAGCGGGGCATCCGGAGCTTCGACAGCCAGTACACGCGCAACTGTTTCGACCTGGCGGCGGTCCCGGTGGTGAAGAGCCTGACGCATCTGCCGATCATTGCGGACCCGAGCCACGGGACGGGGGTCAGGTCGCTGATCGCGCCGATGGCGCGTGCGGCAGTGGCCTCGGGCGCGGACGGCCTGATGATCGAGGTGCATCCCGAGCCTTCTAAGGCCCTGTCGGACGGCCAGCAATCGCTGACTCCCAGGGAGTTCGCGTCCCTGATGAAGGAGGTCCGAAGGGTGTGCGAGGCGGTGGGGCGATGCCTTTAGCCCGGAAATTCCCTTCCCTCAGAAAATGCCATGAACTCCATCTTTGCCGTGATCTGTCCCTCGGGCCGTCGCATTGTCGGCGCGGGGTTCATGGGCCTGGCGAGCCTGTCAGCCCTGGCGGGCGGATGGCAAACGCAGATTCTGTCGGTCGAGCCCGATCCGGCCCGGCGGGCGATGGCCATCGAGCTGGGCGCCACGCACGCCATCGATTCGTCGGCCGGCGACGCGGTGGAACAGACGCGCTCGCTGACCGATGGCAGGGGTGCGGACGTGTCCATCGATTTCGTCGGGAACGTTCCAGCGACGACGCTGGCCGCGCGGCTGCTGCGGACGCGGGGTCGATTGGTGGCCGCGGCGGGATTTCTTCCGCAGGACCACAACATGGAAATCTACCTCAGCGCCATCACGATCCATCATACACCGCCCGCCTTTTCCCGCGAGCCGCACGAGGATTGGCGTCGGACGATCGACGCCATGGCGCGCGGACGGTATCCCGTCCAGCGTCTGATCAGCCACCGTTTCGGGCTGAGCCGAATCCAGGAAGCGTTCGAGACGGCCATGGAGGGCGCCCGGCTCGGCTACGTCAAAGGCATCGTCGTCAACGATCTGTAACGGCCCGCGGATTTCATCTTCAAATGCGGCTCAAACTTAAAAGGTTTCTTAAGTTTGGCGCGCCAAGCGCCCAACGGGATTTTCGATCCACAGGATTTTCCATTCTGGAAAAGGGCTATTCCCGCGCCCGCTGCGCGGGAACCCGGTCTTCTAGTCTCCCGTCCTGCGTTCGTCGACCCTCAACGATCCAACCGGTTCGCCGGCGGCCAGACGGTCCATCAGGTCGTTGACGATGCGGTCGCACTCCTCATTTTCAGGGTGGCCGTCATGGCCGCGCACCCATTCCCAGCGGACCCGATGGTGCGCCGTCAGCTTCGCCATGGCCTGCCAGAGTGGCCGGTTCTTCACCGGGTCCTTGCTGGAGGTCTTCCAGCCCCGGCGCTGCCAGCCCTGAATCCACTGGGTCATCCCCTTGATCAGGTACTCGCTGTCCGAGACGAAGCGGACCTGGCAGGGCCGTTTGAGCGCCTGGAAGCCCTCGATGGCGGCCTGCAGTTCCATCTGGTTGTTCGTCGTGTGCGCCGCCGCGCCGCCCAGCGTCCGGCGATGCTTTCCGGCCACCAGGATGGCGGCCCAGGCGCCGCACCCCGGATTACCGCGGCATCCGCCGTCGGTGTAGATGGACACAGCAGGTGAGGATTCAGAAAGGGGCACGGCGGGAGGCAAGAGGTGAAAGACTGAAGGCGAAAAGAAAAAGGCTGAAGGCCAAAGCTGCGCCCGCGCTTCCGTGCTCGAGAACGACACCGATTCATGGACTCATGCGATCGGCGACCAGCTCGAATCCGACGCCGTAGAGGCGTGCGGGGGTCTGTCCGCCGCTGGCGGAGTCATAGGCTGTATGGCCTTCGCCTTCGTCGAACGAGAAGAGCAGCACGGCATCCGCATCGGCCTTGAGCGGGCGTTCCGGAACGAAGACGCCCGGGAATCGTACGCCGCGGGAGAAGCGGAGGTCGTCGAGACACCCGCTGAGGCCTCCGGCGGAGGCGTACCCGAGGACGATGAAGGAAGCGGTGCTTTCCGGCTTGCGGAATCTCATGTCGCGCCGGAGTCGCTTACCGTCGAAGGAGAGGGTCATCTCTTCCCCGTCCGAGCAGACGGCGAGGTGATGCCAGCCGCCGGAGAGGGAGTCGGAGGCAGGAAGGGGGCAGGAATAGGGTTCCTTGGCGGGTCCGAGCTGGAGAAGGAACTGGAGGTCACGGGGGCCCGGCCTGAAGGAGAGGGTGAGTCCTTCGGCTTCCCGGCCGATGGCGAGCAGGGTGCCGCGCCGTTCGCGACCCGCTTCGGGGAGGTAGACCCAGCATTCGATGGTGAAGGGCCGGGCCAGGTCGATCGGGCTGGAGCAGGGGATGAAAGCCAGGCTGTTCTTGCCGCTGAACCTCAAGGCAGAGTCAGGTCGGGCGACCCCATATCGGGCACGGAGCTGGGAACGCACCCGGGCGCGTTCGAGGCCGATCCAGCTTCTGGGCATTTCGGTGCGGATGCGGACCTGCTGGTAGGTCATCTCGGCGTCGCCTGCCCCGTAGAGGCCGAGCCGGAGGACTCCGCCGAGCCGGGGTTGACTCCAGTCGCTTTTGAGGCGTGCTCGCAGATCGAGGTCCGGCGGCACTCGAAAAACGAGGTTATTCTTGGAAGGGAAGAGTTCAGCGCTATAGAGCGTGCCGGGCACGATCTGCCAGCTTTTGCGTTCGAGCACATTTTGGGGATCGGTCCGGATGAGGGCTTGGGCGCCGGCGTAATGCCCGAGGCTGCAGAGGAAGCCGCTGCCCTCATCGGCGGTGAGGCCGTCTCCTGCGACGATGGTGCTCAACTGGCTCTGGCCCTGGGCCTGGAAGGTGAAGTGGAATTCGGGGCCGTGGGGATGCCGCCACCAGAGGACCTCCCGGCGTCCGAAGGAGGTGCGCCGAAGCCCTTTGGGGCCCGTTTCCCACCGGCCGCCCAAGGCATCCCAATCGTCCAGTTGTTTCGGGTCATGAAAATCGTAAACGATGTCCAGCTCATCCTGGGCATAGGCGAGAACGCGTCCGGCAAAAAAATCCTCCACCGGCGCAGCCTCCGCCTCGGCGATAGCACGAGTCGCGAGAATCTCCTGGCGGCTGCTGGCAAAAAAGGCGGTCTCCCCGTAGCGGTCCTGGAGCAGACGGAGGAGCTCCGCGGCGTCGCGCCATTGCCGGTCCGCCATCTTCTCCTGAGCCCAGGCGAAAAGCCGGTGGGCTTCCTGGTCCGCGTCGCCAGGCAATGATGAGGCGACGGCGTCAGGTTGCCCCGCGGCCGTCCCAGATGCCGGAGATGCCGCTGACGCAGTCTTTTCCAGATTACTGGCGGATGCGTCCCCCGGGGAGGCCGCGGCCTCGGGATGGGGAAGGGTCACTCCGCCGTCGCCCGGGTCGGGCTCGGAGGAGACGGGGATGACGCTGGAGGGCTGCTGCGTTGGAGCTTCCGGGACGCTGATTTCGGGCTCGGGGTCCGGTGTTCCAGATTCGGGGCCGGATGGGACCTGCGAGCGCAGGGACTCGGCGAGGGTCTGAAGGTCCGGAGGCCAGCGCTTCTCGAGGTCCGCAATGATGTCCATTCGCTCTTCCGGGCTGAGGCTGGAATCGGCCTCCTTCCATTCCTCCTGAAGCCGGTCGAATTCGGACACGGCGGCCGCAAGGGCCCGCTGTCGCAGGTCCGTGGCCTGGGACAACCAGGGTTGCTGCCGGAGGTTGGGGGGGAGCGTATCCAGCAGGAGCGTTGCGGACCGGATATCTCCCTTCTGGACGTACGTCTCGACGGCCTCTTGCAGGCGAGTCCAGTCCCCGGCCGCCGTTCGAGCGGGGTCGCCGATCGGCGCGCCCGCCTCCTCGATTCCTGGGGCCGCGGCCTGCGGGCCGGGCGTGGAAGGCGACTCGACGTGAGGCCGGCCAGGCCCGGGCGCCGGTGAGGCCGCGTACTGAAAGGCGAGGTAGGCCATGAGGGATGCCGCGAGGAAGAAAAGAATGGCCAGGCGCACCCCGGGCAGGGGCAGGGAACGCCAAAAGGCGCGTGCGCCCGGCTCGGCCGAGGGGTCACCCGGCTCGGTCTCGGAAATCCGGCCTTCGGACCTGAGCAGCCGGACATCGTCGAGGACTTGGCCGGCGGTCTGGTAGCGAGCGAGGGGCGACTTGCGCGTCAGGCGTTCGAGGAGGTGGCAGACCGGGTCAGGCATTTCCGGACGTTTTTTCTGAAGCCTGGGAAGAGGTTTTTCGAAGTGGAGAGCGGCCGTAGCGGTCGTCGTGGGGCCCCGGAAGGGCACCTCGCCGGAAAGAAGGAAATACAGAGTGATCCCGAGCGAGTAGAGGTCGGTGCGGGCGTCGATCTGGGACGAGCCCCGGAGTTGTTCCGGGGAGGCATAGAGGACCGTCCCGAGCATGCGGCCCTCCTGGGTGAGGTCCTGTTCATCCTGGAAGACGGACTTGGAGAGGCCGAAGTCGAGAATTTTGACCGAGCCGTCCCTGGCCAGGATCAGGTTTTTGGGCTTGATATCGCGATGGATGAAGCCGGACCGGTGCGCATACTCGAGGGCCCCTGCGATTTGCTCGGTCCACTCGAGAGCCTTGTCGAGCGCGGCGGGTCCGTTCCGTTGAACGTAGTTCTTGAGGGTCTGGCCCTCCACGTACTGCATCGCGAGGTAGTAACGGCCATCGAGATTGCCGAATTCGAGACCGCGGACGATGTGGCGGTGCTCGAGCTTGAACAGGGCGCGGGTCTCCCGCATCAGCCGGTCCACGCCGTCGGACCGCTCAGAGACCTCCGGGTGGAGGACCTTGAGGGCGACGAGGCCGCGCTGGCCTTCCCGGCGGGCGAGGTAGACGCTGGCCATGCCGCCTCGGCCCAGCGGTGCGATCAACTCATAGGCGCCGAAGCGCGTCGGTCCGGCCTCCGCCTTCGACCGCTTTCCCGTCCGGAGGGACTGTTCGATCCAGGCCGCCCGACCCGGGCTGAGGTAGCCGTACTGCATGAGCAGCTCCTTGACGGGCGTCGGATCGCCCTCCTCGGCGAGGGCCTGAGCCGCGACGACGCATTCCTGGAGCTGCTCCCGTGAGACCAGCCGCTTTTCCAAGGCAAACCGGATAAAGGGATCATCCTTCATGAGGCGGGGCCGATTCTCGGGACCGAATGAGCATCCGGCATGTGGCGGCGGCGACCTTCTCGCCTTTCTGATTATGGCACTCGCCGTCGAGATCGACCAGCCCCGCCCGGATGCGAGGCTTGGCCGTCAAGGCCTGGACCGTCCAGCGGTAGGTGAGGGTGTCTCCACAAAAAACGGGCGCCGTGTATTTCGAGCTGCTCTCCGCCATGGCAATGGCCGTGCCGTGGAAGGTCTCCCCGATGAGCCCGATCATCAGCCCGGTCGTCGTTGCCCCGTGGAGGATGCGCCGGCCAAATCGGGTCCCCCGGGCAAACTCGTCGTCCGTATGAACGGGGTTGTAATCTTTGTACAAGGCGCACCCGGCCAAGAAATGAGCTTCGGTGACGGTCATGCGATCGGAGAAACTGTCGCCGATCGCCAGGTCATCGAACCATCGGCCGCGGACGGTGTGAGGCATAACAGTTCCCTTCGACGAGACTATTCTACCCTGTGTCGGGCCCGGTACGGGTCCTCAGCGCGGCACGAGGCTCGCGGACTCGCTTCGTTGTGACAGAGAGGAAGATCATCGGTTTGAACCACGGAGGGCACGGAGAAAACCGGAGTGAGGGCAGAGCAGGGTTTGATCCGGTTGATTCTCAGGGGCGGCGGAAATGCGTGTCCGAATTTCCGTCGATGACGGCTAAAGGCCGTGCCGGGCATAATCGTGTCGGCACGGAAGGCCGCGGGCGATCCAGAGCTCCTTGCGGGCAGGGAAAGCGTAGAAGCTATCGATGGTGAAGGCCGGGCGGCCCGGCACGGGATGCTGGCAGATACTGAGGCCAAGCCGCGGTTCATGGTCCCTCAGGATGCACTGGGCGGCATGGCCATCGATGCGTCCGTGGAACTTCTGGAGCAGCTCGGCAGCGCGGAGCGCCCTCGAACGCGTGTTGTGCCAGACACGGGCGGGTGGAAGGCTCTGGCGGGACTCGGCGCACGACTCCGGGCACTCGTAATGGTTGGCCCGGGAGAGCACGTCGCGGCAGGGGACCGCGAGGATGCGGCGCGGCAGCCCCTCAACGACCCACACCTCGCCGTGTGCGTCGGCCAGGAAGAAGATGAAGCAGCCGGAGATGGGCGACTGCTCCATCAAGGCGATGGCGTCCCGACAGCTCCGGCACGCGAGGATGCCGGCAATCAAGGCATAAGTGGGTATCCCGACCACGGGTCGGACCTTGGGGCTATATCCGCTCCCGGTCCAGACCAACGACAGTCCGTGCTCGTTCATGCCCGCGGAAGCCCACAGGCCCGGGTACGCGTACGTCAGCGTCGCCGGCGCCGAGTCGGTCCGCGCCCGGACCAGCATCGACCACGGATACAGGGAAGGGCCCCAGTCCCAGTTCTGCCCGATGATCGCCCCCCCGTCACGGGTCGCCGCCCCCGCCGCCCCAAAGCCGGTGCAGGGTTTCGTATGCACGATCTCCTCGTGAAGCAGAAGCAGCGTGATTTCCTCGACGGCCAGGCCGCTCCCCTGCGCCATCCCGCGGGTCCACTCCGCGACCGGCCTCTCCCACCGCTGGAGCTTTTCCCAGCAGAGCCCCGCGTAACGCAAACGTTTCCCGTCCGGCGGCACTTCCTGCGCCATGAAGGCCCGAACGGCCTCGGCCTGGCACTCGCCGTAAGCCCGGCCGCAGGCCCGCGGCGTGCCGGAAAATTCGAGCACCCGATGCTGGCTTGGCTGCCTGCCCATATTGACACCTCTGCGGGATTGTTTAGATTACCATAATCTCAATTATTTCAACCCGATCAACTGTCCGTTCTGCGAGGATGCCTGCACGGGGGTGATGCCCGGCGAGCTTGTGTTACCGTCCCCGCCGTCGGAACGGGCGCTCGTGATTCGAGAACGAGCAGGACGGCGTCATGAGAGGAGGACCAGTCGCCCTGTGCCATCGTCCTTGGCTTGGGGAATACCGGCGTTTATTTCGAGCACGAGCAGGAGGGCGAGGACGAGCACGAAACAAAGACGGGTCGGTCAGAGGCCGCCAAACGGCGGCTTTGCTCGAAAAAAAGGAGGAATGGGATGAGCGACATCCAGATCGGCATCAACCTCGAGTTCGTGCGTAGCTCGGACAAGTCCTTCCGATTCGGCATCCGGAAGGCGGCGGAGCTGGGGTATTCCTATGTCGAGCCCTGCGTCGCTACGGGCTACGACCTCCTGGCGGTCGCCGGATACTACCACATGTTGAGCATGGAGGACGATCCGCATGAGATGCTCGAGGCCATTGCGGACCGCGTGGCACACGTGCATGCCAAGGACATTGATATGCGGCAAAGCCGGAGCGAACGCGGAAAGATCACGGGCACGCCGGTCGGCTGCGCCTCCGGCGACGGCGTGGTGGACTGGCCTCGGGTGGTCCGCATCCCGCGGAAGCATGGCTACCGGGGCGTCCTGTCCGTCGAGTGCGGGACGATCGAGCAGGCGGAGCGCAGCATCCGGCATCTGCGGTCCGTTCTGGAACGATGAGCCATGGGGAGACCGTTGCGGGTGGGCATGATCGGCGCGGGCGGTATTTCTCGGGCACATCTTCGGGCTTATCAGCGGTTCCCGGGCCAGGCGGCGCTCGTGGCCGTCTGTGACGTCCGGGAGGATGCGGCCCGCCAGCGGGCGGCGGAGGCGGGCGTGAGCGCCGTCTATACGGATGCGGAGAGGATGCTGCGGGAGGCGTCCATCGATGCCGTGGACCTCTGCACGGTGCATGACCAGCATGCGCCGCTGGGGATCGCGGCCGCGGGGTGTGGGAAGCACGTTCTCGTGGAGAAGCCGATGGCCTGTTCGATGAAGGAGTGCCTCGACATGGTGGATGCGGCGGCGCGGGCTGGCGTCATCCTCATGGCCGCCCAGTGCCAGCGCTTCCAGCCCGACTATCGCGGGGTCCGCCACCTCCTGAAGAACGGAGAGATCGGCCGCATCTACGCCGTGCAGTTCGATTCCATGCAGAACCTGCCGGCCCTGCTTCCGCAGAGCCACTGGCTCTTCGACGGGCAGCGGGCCGGCGGCGGCATCGTCATCTCCGTCTCCGTCCATAAGATCGACCTCCTGCGGTACTTCCTCGGGAACGTCCGAAGCGTCTTCGGCGTTTGCCGGACCCTGCGGCCCGAGTTCATCCACAACGCCGAGGACTACGCCTGCGCCACGCTCGAATTCGAGGCCGGCATCGTCGGCGAACACTTCGCCACCTACTCGGGCTTCCGGATGCCCTGGGGCGAGAAGTTCCTGATCTTCGGGGAGATGGGCGCGTTCCATGACACCCAGGTCGCGTCGCGAACACGCGGCCTGCCCGGCGAAGGCTGGGCCGGCCAGTTCGGCGGCTACGCGCCCGTCGAACCGATCCGTGAAGGACTTCCGACCGATGACGGGTTCGTCAACGAGATTCTCCATTTTGCCGATTGCTGTGTGACCGGTCGGGAGCCTCTGACGAGCGGGCGTGACAACTTGGAGACCATGAAAGTCATCTTTGGAATCTACGAGTCTTCGAGAACGGGCCGCAGGGTGGACCTCGCGGCCCTTTGAGCGGGCGACGCTGCAAGCGGGCTTATCTTTTTTCTTGGAAAACGAAGAGGAGGCGGGATGACCGCGCAT
Organism: Planctomycetota bacterium; assembly: GCA_016179685.1. Classification (GTDB taxonomy): domain Bacteria; phylum Planctomycetota; class PUPC01; order JACPCR01; family JACPCR01; genus JACPCR01. Next base: position 54,406 of record JACPCR010000104.1, read on the forward strand.
CGATGGAACTTTCGTACGGTTGCGACCTTAGGGTGCTGGGGCACGATGGCGGCGCTCGCGGCCGATCTCACGCTGGTGCGGGACGGCGTCCCCGCAGCCACGATCGTCGTCAGCGAGGCGGCGCTGGCCGCCGAGCCTTTCAAGCCCGGCCGCAACAGCACCGCGCCGCCATCGTCCAAGATCAAGCTGGCCGCACTGGACCTCCGGGCCTTCGTAGCGAAGATGAGCGGAGCGACGCTGCCCATCGTATCCGACGGACAGGAGACGGCGGGCGCGGCCCTTCTGGTCGGGCCGAGCCGTCGCACCGTTTCGCTCAAGGGCTTGAAAATCCCAAGTGGCCTCACGCCGGAGCGCAGCGAGGAGGGTTACGTCCTTTGGTGCCGCGGCGACACGCTGGTCCTGGCCGGCAACGACGAGGGCCCCTATCACGGCACGCATAACGCCGTCGCCGAGTTTCTCAACCGCCAGGGCGTCCGCTGGATTCTCCCGGGCGACTTCGGCGAGGTCGTGCCCCAAAAGAAAACCCTCACCTTCGGGTCCATCGACTGGACCGACCGCCCGGCCTTTCGATTCCGCACCTGGTGGTGCAACCAGCCGGCGGAGATGGGCGCCGTCGAGGCGCTCTGGAAGGTCAGAAACAAGATGCAGGTGGCGGATATGTCCGTCATCGGGGTACCGGGCGATTCTTATCTCCGGCAGTACATGCCCGATCCGGCGCTGGTGCAGACCCAGCCCGAGGTGTTCGGCCGGCGGCTCGACCAATCGGTCGATCCCCACATGCCGAACCTGAGCAATCCTGAAGCGGCCCGGCTCGTTGCTGATAAAGTCATCGAGCGCATCCGGAAGTCCAGGGAGGCGGGACAGCCCCTGAACTCGCTCGGATTCGCCCCGGACGACGGTCTGCCCATGGACCATACGCCCCAGACGATGAAGGACTTGAATCAGGGCTTCACCGAGTGGGTGGGCCGCGAGGGCGTGCCCACGGAGCTCTCGGTCAGCGAGGAATGGTTTACCTTCGTCAACCGTGTCACCGAGCACGTCGTGAAGGTCTATCCAGAAATGATCCTCTCCACCAACGGGTATGCGAACCGTTGCATTCCGCCCGAGGGTGTCCGGCTTCATCCGAACCTGGCGGTGATGTATGCGCCGATCTGGGCGGACACGCTCAAGCCCTTTTTCACCCGAAGGGGGACGCCGGACTCACAGGTGCGACCCTCCGCCGGATCGGCGGACCCTCAAGAAATGAGTACGTTCCTTCATGGGCCGCGCCAAGAGACGACGGATTTGCTCGACCCTGGCCCTTTCATTTTCCTTCCTGACGAGGGCCCTGAGGCGGACGGATTGGGATGCTTTTTTTCTCACGAAGCGTCTCCATCAGGATACCCAGCACGGCACGGTCCCTGGACCTGCCCGCCGCCTTCTTGCTCGCGATAACGTCGGCCAGGGAAGCCACGAGAAGCGTGTAACCGGAAAAATCCAGGGCAGCCGCCCGAGACCGCAGACCGCGGTAGGAACGGACGCCGTCGATCCTGGGCATGAAATCCACCTGGATTCCACGGTCCTCGTTGACCACGCGGTAAAGATGAGAAGCGGGATAGTACGGCTTGAAAACCACGGCGTCCATCCATCGGGCAAAACCTTTGATCTTCGTCACGTTGGTCCGGCTCTCTCGATACATGAAATCGAAATCCAGGGTCGTCACCGGAGCGCCCTGGAGGGCGGCGGCCGCGTTGCCCACGAGCACGGCGTCGAGCCGGCACTCGCTCAAACCCCTGACAATCTGTTCGAGAATGGGCCGGGCGTCCATGAAGATGCATTATGGACAACGTGCCGCCCGCTTGCCAACAGGGAGCAGGCGGCGAGAGCCTTCCGGCCCCCGTAGAGAGTCCCGGTGAAGCAGGGCCACCTTCCCGGCACGGAAGTGCGGGCGCACTTCCGTGCTCGTGGACTGCGCCTATCGGAAATCCGGCTCTCCTGACGGGGCGAGTCCCAGCAGCCCCATGGCCTGCGAGGCCTGCTTCCGGGCCTCGATCTCCTGCAGGACCGTGAACAAGATGAAGCTGACCGTCCCGACGGCCAGGGCCCACGGCGTCATGTCGAGCTTCAGCAGGGTGTCATACAATCCGTGGAGAATCATGGGTGCAAGGATGACCGGCCACAGGGCGCGCACATAGTCGCCCCAGTCCATCTCGCCCTTCAGCCATTCCCGGCGTCGATACATCAAGATCGCGGCCGTCCCGGCCCACGCGGCATGCATGGCAACGCACGAGATGAATCGTACCACATAGATGCCCGCAGTCTGCGAGCCATTGTAGTAGCGCGAGCAATACACGATGCCCTCGGAAATGCCGAAGCCCGCTCCGCTGACCAAGCCCCAGACGCATGCCCCGCGCCAGGAAAGCGTCCCGCCCCCCCGATAGTGCCGGAGCACGGGAAGGAGCTTGCACAGCTCCTCGAGGAGGCCGACCCCCAGCGTAAAACCAAGGAAGCTGAGGAGAAAGCCATTCTCCGGATCATCCGCGGCGGAGTAGGAGAAGGCGATGGCCACCAGGATCAACCAGATCACCACGAGAAGGCCGCGGCCGCGAAGCCGGAACAGGGTGGAAAGCTTGGCCAACCACTGGATGGTCAGGAGCATCAGGATGCCCAGCGTTCCGGTGAAGAGTCCGACGCCCAGAAGCTGGACAGGCGTCGCATTCCCCAGCGGATAGGCAAAACAGAAGTAAAGAAGAAATGCGGCGGCAAAAACAGCCCCCAGCCCCCAGTGCGCCCACGTCTCTTCCGGAAGAAACGGCGGCGGCTCAAGCCCGCTGTGCTCGGTCATGAACAGCAGTTCCACCGGCGCAAAGTCCAAGGCGTCACCCTTCTCCCCTTTGTCCAGTCTTTTCGCCACTTCCTGAAGACTCGCGACCAGCTCGCCTTCGTCAAAGGCTCTGGCCCAAAGCTCCAGACGCTGGAGCGACCTGACCCCCTGCGAGGACACCGCCTGGCCTTCGTCAACACTCTGGTCCGTATCGAGCTTCGCCAATGCTTCCCGGATGTCCGGCTTCTGCGCCAGCCGTTCGTTGAGCTTTTGTTCGAAAGCTATCCGCACCGCGGACTCTTCCGGGCCGGCGCTATCTCCCCAGAACGTGTGCCAGATCAAGGGAACGAGGGTGAGGAGGAAGCCCCAGCGGAGGAATCGGGTGGAGGACTTGTTGGCCGCGGCCATCGTCATCTGCAGGACGGCGAGGTCATTGGCTGCCCGAGATGGGGGCGCCTCTACCGTCGATGCCGACGAGGCGGAAGGCGGCGGCGAGGACACGGAAAGGTTCGAAGCCGCCGGTAGCTTGAAGCCGCCGGAGGCCGAGGACTCGTCCCCCGGTGAGGAACCGAAGGACTCTGGCGAGCTGCCCGGGGCTGAGGCCGCGTCGGCCGCGGTAGGCCCGGCCTTCGCGGTCGAAGGAGAGATCGTCTCCTCCATCTTCGGAATAGGTCCCGAATCCTCAACGATGACGATGTCGTCAGGGGCAATCTTCTCCACGGGCGTGATCACGACCACATCCCCAGACGGAGAGGTGGAAGCTGGCGAAACGGCGGCAGCTGCCACCCCGATGGTGTTGATGTTCCCACACTTGGCGCAACGGTATTTCTTGCCCTTGAAATTCGCCGGCGCCCGGAGTTGTGCTTGGCATTTCAGGCAGGTGAGAACCATGGACCCCATGATGTGGCTTTGCTCCTACCGCGGATTTCATCCGCAACCGAAGAAGAGTTTCCCCACGGATTCAGGAAAACCGCGGATGGGAAAACAAAGTACACGCACATGACGCAAACTTTCACAAGTAAATCTCTACGACGGTCTGGAACAATCAATCACCTCACCATCGTGTCGAGACGAGCCGAGCCTGTCAGAACGGGTTGAGCCCCAGCACCTGCACTCACCTCAATATCTCACCGGGCGAGAGAAGGTGTCCGCGGAGGAATTCGGCGGCGTCCATGGCGCGTTTGCCCGAGGGAAGGAGGCGAAGCACCCGCACGCGGCCCTCGCCGGCCGCGATGGTGAAGTGGGTCCGGGCGATTTCGACGACCGTGCCGGGCCCGGCCTGGGCGGGTCCGTCCACCGGGAGGACTTTGACAAGGATGAGGGCCTCGGCGGCCCCGCTGGGCAAGCGCCGGCAACACGTGGCCCCGGGCCATGGCGTCATCGCCCGGACGAAGCGGTGGATGGCCGCGGCGCTCTGGGACCAATCCACGAGTCCCTGGGATTTCTTGAGGGAGGGTGCAAAAGTGACGCGGGCTTCATCCTGCGGCGTGAACACGATGCGGCCCGCCGAAAGCTGGTCCAGGAACTCGACGAAGAGCTCGCCGCCCAACCGGGCGAGACGGTCGTGCAGCTCGCCCGCGGTCTCTTCAGGCCCCAGGGGCACTCGCCTCTGGAGGCCGATGTCCCCGGCGTCCATTTTTTCCGCCATGCGGAAGATCGTGAGGCCCGTTTCGGCGTCTCCTTTCCAGAGGGCGTAAGCGATGGGAGCGGCTCCGCGCCACCGCGGCAGCAGCGAGGCGTGCAGGTTGAACGCGCCGAGCCGCGGCAACTCGAGCAGCGCCCGAGGAAGCTTCTGGCCGTAGGCCACCACCGCCAGCACGTCCGGATACAGTGATCGGAGACGGGCCAGGCTTTCTGGACTGCCGACGACTTCAGGCTGGTAGACGGGGATGCCCGCGCAGGCGGCAGCAACCTTCACGGCCGTCTCCGCCACTCGTTTCCCGCGTCCCCGTGGCCGGTCCGGCTGGGTCACCGTGAGGACGACCTCGTGGCCAGCCCGGCGGATGGCCTCGAGGGACGGCACGGCGAATTCGGGCGTGCCCAGAAATGCGACTTGAAGGGACATGAACGCCTCGCGGGACTCGTCGGCCGGGGTTTCCCAAGGCACATGCATATGGGAGCAGGGGTGCACTTCCGTACGCGTGTGCTCGTCGTGGTTATTCGCAGATGGAGGCCACCTGGAGCAATCCGTTCCCGTTCTCGCCGGTGAGCTGATCAAGGAGGCGACGGTCGATGCGCGTTCGCATCCGGACTAGATCGCCTTCGTAGTTCTGTCCGATGATCTCGCTGCGCCGGGCCAGAATGGAAAGCAGCCGGCCGTCTCCAGCGTGGAGGACCAACTCGGCCTCGACGACGGTGCGCTCGTAGGCCCGCGAGACGGCGCGGAGCAGGTCGTCGATCCCTTCGCCCGTGGCGGCGGAGACCAGGACGCTCTGAGGGTGGCTTTCCTGGACGGCCTTCACATAAACGAGGTCCCGGACGGCGTCGGCCTTGTTGAAGACCATGACGCAGGGCTTGGACTGGTATCCCAAGTCATGAAGGACGCCATGGACGGAAGCCACCTGCCTTTCAAACTGGGGATGCGACGCGTCGATCACGTGAAGGAGAAGGTCCGCCTGCGACGCCTCTTCGAGCGTGGCATGAAAGGACGCTATCAGGTGGTGCGGCAGCTTGCGGATGAACCCGACGGTATCGCTGAGGAGGACCTCTTTACCCCGGCCGAGCCGCCAGTTGCGGGTACGGGTATCCAGGGTCGAGAACAACTTGTCCTCGACGAGCACGCCCGCCTGGGTCAGGCGGTTCATCAGGGTGGACTTTCCGGCGTTGGTATAGCCGACGAGGCAAGCGAGGAAGAAATCGTGCCTCCGGGACACCTCGCGCCTCTTCCGATCCCCCATCTCGTCAAGAAAGTGTTTCAGGTCGCGGATGCGGTTGTTGACCAGCCGCTTGTCGACTTCGAGTTGTTTTTCGCCCGGCCCGCGGGTGCCGATGCCGCCCTCGTAGCGCTCCAGGTGCGTCCACATCCGCTTCAGCCGCGGCAACAGGTATTCGAGTTGGGCCAGCTCGACCTGCGTCTTCGCCTGCTGCGTCTTCGCCCGCGTGGCAAAAATGTCGAGAATCAGCTCGGTCCGATCCACCACCTTGACGCCGCAGAGCTTCTCCCAGTTGCGAATCTGGGCGGGAGACAGATTGTTATCGGCGATGATCACGTCCGCCTTGTGGGAACGCGCCAGGTCCGCCACCTCCAGGGCCTTCCCGCGGCCCATGAAGTAAGTCGCGTCCGGCGATGTCCTTCGCTGCGTGATTCCACCCAGGACGACGGCCCCGGCCGTCTCCGCCAGCCGCGTCAGCTCCGCCAGAGGGTCCTCCCGCTCCGTCCAATCATCCTCCGGCAGGACCACGCCCATCAGAAAAGCCTGTTCCCGGCGGACCGACAGTTCGGTCCGATGGCTACCACTCAAGAATCGGACCTCCGACCCGTGCGCATGATCGGCCACCACGAAGAAAGGGAGACCCCTCTTCGACGAGAACTCATTATAGGGAAGGCATTTCGAATCTCAAACAACGTTGAAGAATGTTCCAGGGGCATCAGGGGGGCGGGGCGTGCCCTCAAGGTCTTCGCCATGCCAGGGCCACGCCAAGGGACGCCAGGGCCAAGAACGTCACCCAGAGACCGAGCTTGAACGACCGGGGCTCGAAGGTCGCCTCCACCTGCCGCGCCCCGCCCCCAGGAAGCTCCGCTGAAAGGAACAGCCGGTCGGTCCGTCCGGTCCGGCACTCCGCGCCGCCAGACCAGACGCGCCACCCCGGATAGGCGGCCTCGCGAAAAACCAAGTGTCGAGCGCCCCTGTCACTCAGCTCCACGACCATCCGGTTCGGCGATTCTCGATCAAACGAAAGCACCTCGCCGTTCCGGCCGCCCTCCGGCCACTCCTCCCCCGGTGCAGCCGATGAAGCGACGGGCCAGAGGTTGACGCCTTCGTGGTGATAACTCTGAACTCGGGGAGTGCCATGGCTCGGAGTCCATTCCGCCGCCAGGGCGTCCGGAAGCGGACGATCCGCTGACATCAGAATCCAGGAGCAACCCAGCCGCCGCACCCGCTCGGGCCGGTAGAGGAATCCATCGAAGTCTCGGCCGCCTTCGTCTTCGGGTCCGTCGCCGCGGGTCTCCCGGCCGTGGGCGTATTCGATCCAGGCCCGGAGACGCGGCCCGCAGCAGCCCGAGGCGGCCGCTATGCCGTATCGCATCGGCGTAGCGCCTACCAGCCCGTCGTTGGCCCATCCGATCGGCTCGTCCAGGAGGCCCATGCTCGCCATGTCCCATGCCGTAGAATGGGCATGGAAGGACTCCGCGAGCGCGGGATGGACGAAGACCCGGCCAGGGGGATGCTGGTCCCGGATCGCCTCAACCAATCCGGGATCGGACTCGAGGAGCGGCGCGGGAGCGACCTGGACGGACCTGACCCCGGGGAAGAGGTAGAGGTTGAGGAGCACCAGGATCAGGGAGACGGGTCCAAACCATCGGGCGAGGTGAGGTCTTGCACCCTGCGCCACCCAGAGGGCGAGAAGGAGGCCTGGGCTCTGCGACCCGAGATCGAGGAGGAACAGCCGGAACTGTCCGAGCCCGAGCACGCCCCTGGAATTCCACGGGAGGTCCGCCAGATAGAGACGTCGAACGTGCAGCAGGATGACGAGGAGGGTCAAGTCGAGCCAGATGAGGGCCAGCCAGCGGGCCCAGCCTCGGCGCTCACGTTCCGAGGCTTGTTCCAGGACTTCGAGGCCCAGGGAGGCGAGGATGGAGGCTGCTGCTAGCGCGAGGAACACGAATCGGCCGGGGTGGAGGCCGAGCCGGGCATCGGGCATCCCTTGCAGAAGCCGCCACAGCGGCGAGTAGGGTCCGGCGGCCAGCAGGAGGCCGCCGGCGGCCAGGACGACGCAGAATCCGGCGAGTCGCTTACGGGCCGTCCGGACCGCGGGGATCAGGAGAAGCACCGCCGTGCTGCCCAGGAACAGGAGGGGCCCGGAATCGGCACTTCCGCCGTCCAGATTCGGGGCCACCACCTTCACCAGGGTCGAGGCCGAAAACAGGGCTTGCGCCTCCCTCCGGCTATTCAACGGGGACGTTGCCGGGTCCGAGGCGGAGAAGGCGAGTTCTCGGGTGGGAAGCCATTGCACGGCGGAGAGTCCGAGCCCGAGCGCGAGAGCGGCGGCGGCTCGGGCCGCCAGGCGCAAGGCGGCTCGAGGCCAGCAGTCCTGATGCTGCCCGCGATGAGCGATTCCCTCGATCCTCTCGGCACGGCGCTGGGCCTGGGCAGGCTTTGGTAGCGGCGCGGCCGCGAAGGACATCTCCCGATTCAGCGCGACGAAGAAAAAATAGGCGGCGGCCGCCAGCGTGTTCCCCCACGCGCAAGCCGCGTCGCCGCCAAGAAATTGGATACCCAGCACCAGTCCCAAGACCAGCGTCCATAGAGGCGACCCGCCTCTGGCGCTCCGGCCAGCACACAGAAGAAGCAACGGAAGCCACGCGAAGGTCCGCAGCGCCTCCGGATGATGTCCCTGAGAAAGGGCATAACCGTTGAGCATGAAGATCAGACCACCGGCGAGGGCGGCCGGGGAGGAGAGACCGACGCCGCGGCCGAAGGCGAAGAGGGACGCGCCGGCAAGGACGAAGTGAGAAAGGATGATGATGTTCAGCGCCGTGTGGCTACCGAAGATCAGAAAAGCAACGGCCTGGAAGGGGTAGAAGGCGGCCGAGAGGGGGTCCGCCGCATAGGGATGCCCGCACGAGACGAGGTGATTCCACAGAGGGAATACGTCTTGTTTCATCCAGCAGGCCAGGAACTCCCCGGCCGGCAGGGCGTGCAGCAGAAGCTCTCCCCGGTAGAAAAATTCTTGCAAGAAGAAGGCGTGGGGAAAAATAAAGGCTAGCGCGGCGAGGAGGAACAGGACAGCGAACAGCCCGGGCACCAGCCACGCGACTCGGGATTGCCCCGGCGTCGGCCCGTCCCGGGCGCAGGATGGGACTCTTCGATCCGAAGACATGACGCCTCACTCCATGGTTGAGGGTTGATGTTGAGGGTTGATGAACACTGAACACTGAACCCCATGGACCATGGACAATAGGACCGACACCTGAAACCTGACGCTTCACTCCATGGTTGAGGGTTGAGGGCTAAGGGCCGACCGGGTTCGAACGGTTTCCGATCTCCTGCATCCGATGGCGAGCGCGGCCACCACGCCCAGGCCGAGGAGCGAGAGCCAAAGGCCGAGGCGGAAAGACTGCGGCTCATAAACGAACTGGACCGTCGAGTCTCCGGGCCCGGAGAGGACCGCCCGAAAGAGAAACTGGCCGGGATAGATTCGGGCGGCCTTCCCGTCCACAAAGGCGCGCCAGCCGGGGTAATGGAGGTCCGAGAGCAGGACCCAGGCGGGTCCGCCCCGCACCTCGATCTCCACCTGGTGGGGTGCGTGGCGCTGACGGGCAAGCCGCGGCGTCCCGGGGGCCAGCTCGGGCTGCGTCTCTGCCGCCAGAAGTCGCAAAGTAGAATCGCCCGGCCCGGCCTCCCGGAGGCTCTGAAGCACCTCCTCCGGGGTCAAGAACGGCCGGACCGAGGAATAGAGCCGGACGCGTGGAGCGTGGCCAATCCATTCATAGAGCCGCCAGGGCGAATCCGGCGGAAGAGGAATGGGCCGGAGCGCCTCGCCGCCTCCTCCCCGCTCGGCCATCTGCCGGGCGAGCAGCCGGGCGAGCAGGTCCAGGGACTCCGGGACGACCAGATAGCGGCAGTTCGAGGCCTCGACAAAGGGTTCGAACGACAAGAATTCCACGTAGGAACACGGCCGGGCGGCATCGGACAGCTCGCTCGTCGCTGCGGTGAAGGCCTTGACCCGGATCGGTATCCGGTGGCTGAAGCCGGAAATGGAATCGATGCGGTAGGAACTCCACCTCGTCTGTGTCCGCGGGTCCGTGCAGAGATCAGCCACGCGGAAAAGGGGCCCTTCCCGGGCAGAAGCCATGCTTGCGGCCACGATTTCTTCGCAGTCCCGTTCCGTCTGGATGTCTGTTTTCCGCGCCCTCGGCAACACGCCCGCGTTGGGGAGGAACAAAGAGAAGACCTGCAGGCCGAGGAGCAGCCGGTGCGTGGTACGGCCCGTGCCGGGAAACCGGAGAGCGACGAGGATGCAGCCTGACCCGACGGCGAGCGCACCACCCAGTTTGGCGATGTCCAGAATGCGGAGGGTCCGGAGCGACGGCTCTTGCGGCGGCCTGAGCGCCATGGGTACGAGCACGGCCCAGCCGATGAGAGTCAGGGCGAGGAACGCAAACCTGGCCTTTCGGACGCCTCCTGCGTGTCCCTCCCCCAGGGTGTCCGCGCCCAGGCCGCAAAGAAGCGCCAGGCCGAGCGTGGCCAGTCCGGCGGCCCGGTCCGGCTGCAGGTCAGACGCCGGTGGCAACCGAAGCGGCATCTCGATCCACCGGGCGACTGGAAGTCCTCCTGCGGAGGCCAGGAGGATGGCCAAGGCGGCCAGGGCGGCGGCCTGGCAGGCTGACCGGCGGTATCCGAACATCAGGCCCAGGATCGCCAGCATGGGCCAGAAGGGTCCGAGGTAAAGCGGCGTCCATTCCGCTCCGGGCGCGTGCCGTGCAGCATGGGGCACGTACAGGCCCAGCCAGTCCCTGGCGGAGAGATATCTCGACACCGGGCCGGATTCTGCACCGGCAGAATGGATTGGCGCGGCTTCCTGGTCCAGCTCGATGGCGGGCACGCCCTGGCCGGCGAAGAGGGCCGCGGACAGGAGCAGGGATGCCGCGAGGAAGCCAAAGGCCTCCCCGACGGCCAACCCGCGCCGGCCAGTCGATCCGAGGACGTGGACGACGCACCCGATGGCCGCGGCGACAAAGGTGTAGCCGGTCTGGGCCGGAAACGCCAGGGCTTGAAAGGCCAGGGCTCCGCTGCCGGCCAGCAGGCAGGTCGTGCTCCTGCTGTGCAGCCAGGCCTGCTGGGCCCAGAGGAAGCCCGGAAGCCACGGCAAAGCGGCCAGGCTGCCGAGTCCCGAGGCCTGCGAGGCTGCGTAACCGCCGAAAGCGAACGTGGCCGCGGCGGTCACGCCTCCGGCTCGTTCCATCCCCAAGGACCGGCCAAGCCCATAAGCGAAACAGGCGGCAAGAAAGAGGTGGATGAGGACGAGTGCCTGAATGGCCGCCCGTGCCGTCAGCCAGGAGATCACCAGCCCGTGAAGCGGATACCAGAAGGCCGTCTCCGGACTGGAGAGCAGGGGGAAGCCGAAGAATTCACGGGTCGTCCAAAGGGGAATTTGGCCCCCGGCCAGGGCCTCCGCGCACGGTGGCCACCGCCGCGCAAAGCTGAAGTCCAGATCGGGGCCATGGAGGACGTGGCCGCCGGAGAGCGCTTGCCCGACAAAAAGCGCCGCTAGGACCGCCAGGATTCCGATCGGCAGCCAGGAATGAAGACTCGATTTCACAAGAGACCTTGTCGAGGAATAACCACGGAGAGCACGGAGAGCCTGTTCTAGGTGTCAGGTGTCAGGTGTCAGGTGTCAGGTGTCAGGTGTCAGGTGTCAGGTGTCAGGTGTCAGGTGTCAGGTGTCAGGTGTCAGTCCAATGGTTAATGGTCAATGGTCAATGGTTGATGGGCTTCAGGGGTTCAGGGTTCATCAACCCTCAACCCTCAGCCCTGGATGTTGGGTGCGTTAAGCTGAACCCCTCACCCTCATCTCGCCCGATAGATGACAAACTCCTCCATGGGCTCGGCGGAAAAGGAGTAAGGGACCATGCCGGCTGTGACCTGGTAGTAGTGGGCGTGGGTCGAAACCGTTCGGAGCGGGCTCATCCCGGGGAAGGGCACGTGAAAAAGGTCCTCGAAGCGTTGCCGCTGCTCGGGCCACTGCCGCGGCACCCACGCGGCGAGCACGAGGAGGGACCCGGTGGCCAGCGGCGGTTCCTCGATGCTGAAGGCCTTCAGACCGGTCGCCTCCGCGTAGTATTGCCAGCCCCAATGGCCGACAAAGCGCGCCGGGGCACCCAATTTCTCCACAGCCCGCGAAAGCTGCGGAGCAGCCTCGCGGTATACCCCGGCGTATTCCTGGTCAGCCGCCGCCACCAGAAAGCCAAACAGTGCCGTGACGGCCACGGTTGAAAGAGCGGAGGCCCGCTGGAAGGGGGCCGGTGGCATCCCCACATCCTCCAGTCGTCGGAAGGCGAGTATCAGGACGGGAGGGAGGGCCGGAAGGACGTGCCGGACGGACACGAAGGGGGCAGCGATCAGGTTGAAGGCGAGGAATGCGGCGGCCCAGAGGAGAAGGAGGAGCAGATCGGCGTTGCCATTGCCCTCTCCCGCTTTCCAGACGCGGCCGTGAAGCGTCCGGCCTGCGGCCCATCCCAAGGCCAGAATCATCGCCGCCAGGTTGAGCACGAAGGCGCCCTCCAGCAGGTGCTGGGAGAAGGAGCCGGACCATGGCCACCCGGCCAGAAACGCCCCCGCAATGGACGCCGCGGCGGCCTGGGCCCGCTTCCACGTCCACGGCATCCCGAGAAGGAGACCCGCAGTAAAGGCGCAGCCGGCGAGCGATCTTGCACTCGCTTGAAGAAGGACGCCGAGCCTCGCCGCCTGTCCCCCGGGCAAGCCGCGTCCGATGAAATGCGGCCGGCCGTAGACCAGGTATCCGTGGAGGCCCCAGAGTCCGAGCATCGCCAGGGGTATGAGCAGGAACAAGGCGGTGCGCGGCCGGCCGCGGCTCCAGCCGTATACGGCGAGCAGGGGCAGCAGCACCAGGCCCGAATACTTGGTCAGGATCGCCAGGCCCGACAGGACTCCCGCCCACACGAGCGCAGCCCGCGTTCCGGCGTCCACCCCGTGAATAAAGCAGGCCATGGCCGCAAGGCACAGAGCGACGAGCGGCACGTCCAGCATCACGTTCTGGGAGGGAAGGAACGCGGGGCCGAGAATGAAGACCATCGCAGGGGCGACCGGGAACCTCAGGAATCTCCGGCACAACCAGAGCATGGAACCCGCCGCGAGCGCCGTGAAGGGCAGCATGGCCAGGTGCAGTGGCCTCTCGCTTTCCCCGAAGCAGGCCATCACCGCCGCCACCCAGTAGCAGTAAAAGGGGGGATTGTTGTCCTCGTCAAAGGCAAAGGTCGGCCGCTCCCCCCAGTCGATGGTGAACGAATAGGGCCGGAGCGGGTCCTCGAGAATCTGCCGGGACACCATGAGGTAGAACGTATCGTCGATGTGGAACGCCTTGTCGGAGAACGGCAGGACCGCCGCCAGGGAAGGCAAGAGGACCCATAACCAGAATGAGGGCGACTGTTTCGGGGACATGCACACGTGGGAAGGGGAAAGTCCGGGCCCGACACGTTGAAGGCCCCATCTTATAAGGAGCGGGCAAGAGGCCAAAGACAGAAGGCAAGAGGGAGGCGTGACTACAACATCTCCGCGCGACGCGCAAACTTTCAGGAGCAAGCCTCCACTCCGGCCACCCAGCCCCCTGTTTCTATCTGTCACAACGCAGCGAGCGCGCGAGCTTCGTACGCCCGCTGCTCACTGCCTACGGCCCACCGGATGGCCGGGTTTGGCGTCCCTCGTCCCTGGTCCCGCTCTGCCCGCTTCATGCCGTCATTGATCATCTCTCCAGCTCTTTGCGAAAATCCTCGAGGTCCCTCGCCGTATAAGCCAGATGCAAGAGGCTCTCAAGTCCGGACAGTGAAGCGTGGGATGAGACCGCGTTCGCGATCTCCGGG
>JACPCR010000002.1 GCA_016179685.1 Planctomycetota bacterium
ACCATCTGACGATACGGTTGAAAAAGCTCAATTCCGCGGCCGAGGTCATCCAAGAACTCGAAGCCCTTCTGCCGGCGGCCTGAAAAGTCAATCCGAAAGGCAGTCAAGTCGTGTAAAAATGCATAATAATTCGAATGGATGGCCTGTCAATACGATCGTCCTGCAAGATACTCCTGGCATCCCATGGAAATCAAGCAGAGCCCGCCAAACCCATCAGTGACCGTCGTCGAAGTCGGGCCCCGCGATGGGCTTCAAAACGAGTCCGAGTGGGTCGGGACGGCGGACAAGCTGCGGTTCATCGAGCTGCTGGCCGCGGCGGGCTTTCGGCGCATCGAAGCCGCGGCCTTCGTCCATCCCCGCTGGATGCCCCAGATGCGCGACGCCGGGGTGCTGTGGCCGCGTCTTCCCGCACGCCTGGGCCTCGCCTTCTCCGCCCTCGTCCCCAACGAGAAGGGCATGCGGGACGCCGTGGCCGCGGGCGTCCGGCACGTCGCCGTGGTCACCGCCGCGAGCGAGACGTTCAACCGGCGCAATCTCAACGCGGGCACCCGCGAGACGCTCGACCGCATCCGGGCGATCCTGGCCATGGCCCGGCCCGAAGGGATTCCCGTGCGGGGTTACATCTCGACCAGCTTTACCTGTCCCTACGAAGGCACCATCCCACCTGACAGGGTGGCCGAGCTTGCCGAGAATCTCTTGGCTCAGGGCTGCTTCGAGGTCGCCATCAGCGACACGCTAGGAGTGGCCACGGCGGAGGACGTCTCCCGCGTCCTCGAGGCAGTCATTCCGCGGGCCGGAGTGGAGCGATTGGCCCTGCATCTGCACGACACCTACGGCCGCGCCCTGGCGTGCGTGGGCCGAGGTCTCGAATGCGGCGTGCGCACCTTCGACGCCTCGGCCGGCGGGCTCGGCGGCTGCCCCTTCGCGCCCGGCGCGCCCGGAAATCTCGCCACGGGCCGGCTGCTCCGCTTCCTCGAGGAGCAAGGGATGCCGACCGGCATCTCGGGGGACGCCGTCTCTGCAGCGGCTGATTTCATCCGGAAGGTGCTCCGCCACTAATATCCCTGTTCATCAATGCTGGTGCACTGATGAACAGGGATATTAGCGCCCGTCCCGCGCCTGGAACACCCGGTCTTCGTAGACGAAGCACTTAGCGGGCTCGGACCAGTGCGCCCCACCGGCGAGGATGAGACGCCCGCGAATCTCGCCTGCGGCGCCCCAGGCCTGCCGCGTCGGAATCTCGGGGCCCGCACGCCAGGCCCTGGCCCGCGGCGAGTAGACGTGCGACGCCGTCGCGTTCTTCACGTCCTGCCCCCCCATCACCCAGACCTCGCCCCCGTGCGAGGCCATCAGCGGGGAACGTGGAATCTCCGGAATGGGAGGCAGGGAAGCGTCCCACCGGCCGGAGGCAGGATCGAAGGCGTATACACCGTGCTTCCCGGCGCAGAGATAGAAGAAGCCATCCAGCACGCACCCGGCATGCTGGCCCATCGGCACGGGCATGTCCGCCTCGCGCCGCCAGGCGGTCTCGCCGGGCCCGATGCTCTCGACCCGGTTCAGATTGGCCCCGCCACGGTCCAGCCCGCCAAAGACATAGAGCCGGCCCCCGTCCGAAAGCGCCACGGGCGTGCTCCGCTCCGG
The DNA here is from genome assembly GCA_016179685.1 of Planctomycetota bacterium. GTDB lineage: Bacteria > Planctomycetota > PUPC01 > JACPCR01 > JACPCR01 > JACPCR01. The sequence goes on from JACPCR010000002.1 coordinate 1,642, forward strand.
CCTCAATGGTGGCCCCGACCGGCACTCGCTGCTCACCGGATCGAAAATCTCGACCGTATCGACCGGGACCCGCTTCGCATCGGGATTGCCGGGATCGTCGATATTGGCGTATCCGCCGATAATCCAGATGCGGCCGGCCAGGGCAGCGACGCCCGAATAGCAGCGAGGAAGGCCCAGGCGACCCGCCACGGACCAGGCGTCAGCGTCCGGATCGTAAGCCCAGATATCGTCAAAAACGTGCGTCCGAGCTGGAAATCCGTGGTAGGCGGTCAGCCCGCCAGCGACGTAGAATCGGCCGCCGAGTTCCACGCCGGTGATGTCATGATTGCCGCAGGGCAGTTTGCCCAGGGGCAGCCAGAAGGCCTGGCCGACGCCCTCCGGCGGGTCTTCCCGGCAGACGAGGCCCCCGGCCAGAACGCAAAGGCGGCCTTCACGGTCCATTGCGGCGGCCCGGACGGGGCCCCGAAAGCGTTCCGGGCTGGCCGCGGGGGTGCGGGCGGCCCCGCCGTCAGCGAGTGCATCGACCTCGCTCAGGAATCCAGAAGCATCCCCCACAAGAAGGCGGCCGCGCCTCGAGATGCCCAGAGCGGTGACGCGGCCATTGCCCTCCCCTGCCGCCGGGAATTCCAGCCATCCTCCGTCCGGCTTGCGGGGATCGAGCCGGGCGAGGCCCGGAGGGCCTCCGGCCCAGACGAAGCCAGCGTCGTCCACAGCGATGTGCTGCCACGCTCCGGGTCGAAGCGCCCAAGCTGTCGGCAGCGGTCTCCAGTTGCGGCCCTGACCCGGGTGAAGAACACAGACTCGCGTGAAGCCCGGCATCTCTCGATCATCCGCCAGCGACCAGGCGTTGCCGCAAGGGTCCTCCGCCATCGGCACAGGCGGCGTGGCCGGACCGTCCCAACCGGGGGCGCGGGCGAAGTGGCCTTGCGGCAGCCGCGCCCAGGAGCATCCTTCAACCCAGACCTCGCCGGTGCGGGTACGCCACACCCGACGCCTGCCGTTCGGCGAGCCGCCGAAGGCGGACGTGACATCCTCTTTCGACGCCTGATCGTCCGGGTGGATGGTGCAGACTCGGTTTCCCGTGGTGACATAAATCCTGCCATCGGATGCCGGGGCCGCGCCGCCGACGTCGCCTCGTTCGATCCAATGAAGGCGGTGCGGTCCGCATCTTGCGACACCACCCGACTCCCCCGTGAGACAGAGATAAGAATTGCCCTGCCGGTCCAACAGAAAATCACCGGGAGCGTCGGGCAACGAGTCCTGGAAGATCATGTTGTTTGCTTCTTCTCTGACTCATGCGGGAAGGGATAACAAATTTCGCAACCCAGCCTCAGATGAGGCTGGGTTGCCACGGCCGCCGCGAAGCGGCTTAGTTCAACCCAGGAAGACCTGGCGGACGTCCCGGATGAGCCGGAGGGCTGCGATGTCGGCCAGGGCTTCCTCTGAAAGGGGCGTATCGACGTTGACGACCGTGCAGGCCTGGCCGCCCGGCTTGTCCCGGCCGACGTTCATGTTGGCGATATTAATCTGGTGGTCGGCAAGGATGGTGCTGATGTGCCGGATGACGCCGGGCCTATCCGAATTGCGGACGATCAGCATGTGGCCCTCGGGGACGGCATCCAGGTGGTAGTCGTTGATGCGGACGATGCGGGGCTCGGACTTGCCGAAGAGGGTTCCGACGACGGCCAGGACCTCCTGTGCGATCTGTGCTTCCAGAGCGATCCGATTGGAGAAATCCTCTGCGAGAGTGCTCTTGGATTCGATGATCTTGATTCCGCGTTCCTGAGCGATGACGGGGGCATTGACGTAATTGATGGGCCGGTTGAGCACGGGCTCGAGCAGTCCCTTGATCAGGGCGGCGGTGATGGGGCGCACGTCGTGATCGTTCATTTCGCCCGTGTACGTGACATTGACGCGAGCGAGAGGCCCCGCGGCCATCTGGACGAGCAGGCGGCCCAGCTTCTCGGCCAGGTGGATATAGGGGCCGAGGCGCTCGAGGACCTCGGGGTCCATCGGAGGCAGGTTCACGGCATTTCGGGCGGGTCGGCCGCGGAGCGTCTCGACCACCTGCTGGGCGATCTGCACCGCGACACTTTGCTGCGCTTCCACGGTTGCCGCCCCGATATGGGGCGTGGCGATGACCTGGTCGTAGCGGAGCAGAGGGTGATGCTCAGCGGGCTCCTGTTCAAAGACATCGAGGGCGCAGCCGGCGACCTTGCCGGACTCGATCGCCCGCTGGAGCGCGCCTTCGTGAAGGATGCCCCCGCGGGCGCAGTTCAGGATGCGCACCCCGGTCTTCATCTTCTCGAATTCCTTGTCCTGGATCAGATACCGGGTCGAATCGGTCAGGGGACAATGCACCGTGATGAAGTCCGCCTGGCTCAGGACCTCGTCCAGCGCGCAGAGCTGGACCTCGAGTCGGTCGGCCAGCTCCTGGGAAGCGTAAGGGTCGTAGATGAGCACCTTCATGCCGAATGCGGTGGCCCTCTTGACGATCTCCGTGCCGATGCGGCCCAGCCCGATGATTCCGAGGCATTTCCCGTGAATCTCCCGTCCGGTGTGGCGGCTGCGATCCCAGACGCCGCTCTTGAGGAGGTGGTGGACGTGGTAGAGGTTGCGAGCGAGTCCAAGGAGGAGCGCCATCGTCAATTCCGCGGTGGACAGCGTGTTCCCCTCGGGCGCGTTCATCACGATGATGCCGCGCCGCGTGGCCGCCGCCACGTCGATGTTGTCCACACCGACGCCCGCCCGGCCGATCACCTTGAGACGCTTGCCCGCCTCGGTGACGGCCTCGGTGACCCGCGTTGTGCTGCGGATGATCAGAGCATCGTAGTTGCCGATGATCCGGAGAAGCTCGTCCGGGGGAACGCTTTTCCGGACGTCGACGGCCATGTCCTTTTCTGCCCGGAGGATGGCGAGGCCTTCCTCCGACAAGTGATCACTGACCAGAATATTCATGTATCGGCGGTGGTTCGGGGATTAACGGCGGAAGTTCCAAGCATCGCTTGCATATTGTATCGCGTGGTCGCTGGCTCGCCCGGCCTCCTCCGCCAGCAGCTCTCCGGGCCGCAGGGCCACCCCCAGTGCCCGTACAAATCCGGTCCGCAAGGCCTCGGCGGCCTCTGAGAAGGAGACCGGGCGGCCGAGGGCATCCTGGAGCGAGAGGACCTCCGGAGTCATCGGGTTCGGCTCGAGCGGGAGGAATCCGTGCTGAAGGACGGAGCGGCGGGTCCAACGCTGGGCGCTCCCCAGCAGCTTGTGGCCGGAAGCGACCAGGTCGTAAGGGGATGCCCGAGCGGTGCAGAAGGGCGTTTCCTCTCCCTTGGGGCAAGCGGTCTGGCAGCCTCGCGGCCGAGATTCGAGGCCGAGCGCCCGGAGGCCCTCGACGAGGCCCAGGTTGAGCAGGCTGTAGACGCGGTCCGTGTCCTGGGGCACGTCGCCCGCCAGCACGGAGGCGACGAAGGAATAGGTCAGTTCCCGGTGGTGGAAGATGGCCCCGCCGCCGGTGAGGCGGCGCACGAAGCCGTAGCCCTGCTGGCGCAGCTTTTCAGGATGGAACGAAGCAGCCCGCTGGGCGTAGCCGATGGAAACGGCCGGTGGCCGCCACTGGTAGAACCGCAGCGTAGGCTGAGGCTGCGGGTCGGCCTGGTCCATCTGCCGGAGCAGGGCCTCGTCCACACCCATGTTGCGAGGGGCGTCCGCCGGGGCATCGACGAGCAGACGCCAGGTCAGGCGATTCATGGTCCTCAGGTCCGCCAGCAGAGGAGAAGCTCCCGAGCGGCCTTGACCTCGTCCAGGCGACCGACGGGCATTTCCCGGGGCAGGTCTTCGAAGACGGCGGGATTCTCTTCAGCGTCCCGGGCTATCCGGATCATCGCCTCGATGAACCGGTCCAGCGTTTCTCGGCTCTCCGTCTCGGTCGGCTCGATCATCAGGGCTTCGTGGACGATGAGCGGGAAGTAGATGGTCGGGGCATGGAAGCCCAGGTCGAGGAGCCTCTTGGCGATTTCGAGGGCGCGCACGCCCCGTTTCTTCTGACGATCGGCGCTGAATACGCACTCGTGCATGCAGGGCTGCCGGTAAGGGAGCTCGTAGAAGTCCTGGAGGCGCGCCCGGATGTAATTGGCGTTGAGGACGGCGTTCTCGCTGATGCGCCGGAGACCATCGGGCCCGTGCATTCGGATGTAGGCATAGGCCCGGACGAGGATGCCGTAATTGCCGAGAAAACTGCGGACCCGGCCAACGGAGAGGGGCTCGTCGAAGTCCAGCCGGTAGCGATCCCCTTCGCAGCGGATGCGGGGAACGGGCAGGAAGGGCACGAGGGCGCGGCAGACGCCGACGGGGCCAGCGCCTGGGCCTCCGCCACCATGCGGCGTGGAGAAGGTCTTGTGGAGATTGAAATGCATGACGTCAATGCCGAAATCGGCCGGTCGGCACTGCCCGATGATGGCATTGAAGTTGGCTCCGTCCATGTAGAGCAGCCCGCCAGCTTCGTGCACCAACTTTGCGGCCTGTAAGACATTGCGGTCGAAGAGCCCCAGTGTGTTCGGGTTCGTCATCATCATCCCGGCGGTCTGGGACCCCACCTTCCCCGCCAGGTCACCTAAGTCAACGTAGCCGTCGGCATTCGATCTCACCTGCACCGCTCGAAAACCGCACAAAGTGGCGCTGGCCGGATTGGTCCCGTGGGCCGAATCGGGAATCAAGATGTCCGAGCGAACTTGGCCGGGGTGATGATGGTCGTGATAGGCCCTCAGCAGGAGGAGGCCGAGAAATTCTCCATGGGCGCCGGCAGCAGGCTGAAGGGATACGGCTGCCAGGCCCGAAATCTCGGCCAGCATGTGCTCGAGGCGATGAAGAAGCGCCAGGACGCCCTGGACGGCCTCGTCCGGCTCGTAGGGATGCACCCGCGCGTTCCCCGGCAGCGAGGCAGCCCAGTCATTCACCTTCGGGTTGTACTTCATCGTACAGGAGCCCAACGGATAGAAATGGGTGTCCACGGACATGTTCATCTGGGACAGCCGGACAAAATGCCGAACGAGGTCCAGTTGCCCCACCTCCGGCAGGTCAGGGGCCTCCGAACGCAGCAGGCCGGCAGGCAGGCACTCCTCGACGGGTTTCAACACTGGGTCGCTCGCCGGGAGTGTCACGGCGCGGCGGCCAGGTCGGCTCAATTCGAAAATGAGGGGTTCGGGTCTAGGATAGCGCATTCGGGCGTGCCTTCGAAGGGTTCTTTGTGGCTCTTTTCGAACACCTGCATGGGATGGCCGTTGGACTTGCGTAGATCAGCACGAACGGATGCAGGCCGCGAGCTTTCGGGCAAAGTCCTGGATTTGTGCAGCGGTACGCTGCTCGGTGACGCTCAGGAGCAATGCGTTGCGCCGGTCCGGATACCAGCGGCCCAGAGACACGCCTGCCAGGTAGCCGCGTTCGAGCATCGCCTGCACAACGTCCTGGGCCGGGCGGCCGCAATCCACGGCGAATTCGTGGAAGAACGGCGAAGAAAAAACGATGGGCACGCCCGCAGAACGCAGCCGATCCGCCAGGTCGTGCGCCTTCTGGACACACAGAGTCGCCACCTGCCGCAGGCCCTGCCGTCCGAGTGCGCAGAGGTAGACCGTGGCCCGCAAAGCAAGAAGGGCGTGATTCGTGCAAATGTTGGACGTCGCCCGCTCCCTCCGGATGTGCTGTTCCCGGGTCTGGAGCGTCAGGACGTAGGCGCGATCGCCCCGGCTGTGCTGAGTGACGCCGACGAGCCGGCCGGGCATCTTGCGGACGTATTCGGCCCGCGTGGCGAGGAGTCCGAGTCCGGGTCCGCCGAACGAGGGGTGGATGCCCAGGCACTGGCCCTCCCCGCAAGCGATATCTGCCCCGCATTCGCCCGGAGATTTCAGCAGCCCCAGGGCGATGGGATTCACCTTGACGACCAGCAGGGCGCCGGCCCGATGGGTGGCCTGGGCCAGCGCGGAAACGTCTTCAACGACTCCGAAGAAATTGGGCTGTTGAACCACGACAACGCCCGTGTCCGGACGACTCTCCAGCGCGGCTTCAAGGCCTGCAGGGTCCGTCCGACCCCCATTCAGAGTCAACTCCGCCCGGGCGCTTTTCATGTGGCGTAGGTAGGTCTCCAGCGTCTGTCGGTCTTCCGGATGAAGGGCGGCCGATTCCAAGATGTCGTCGCGGCCGGAGAGATTCATGGCCATGAGGACCGACTCCGTCAGCGCGGTGGCGCCGTCATACAGGCTGGCGTTGGCAACGTCCATCCCGGTCAGCTTGCAAATCAGCGATTGGTACTCGAAGAAGACCTGCAGGCTGCCCTGGCTCGCCTCGGCCTGATAGGGCGTATAAGAGGTATAAAATTCTGAACGACTTGAAATGAAATCCACGACCGGAGGGACATAATGATCGTAAATACCAGCACCTAAAAAGCTTATATGATTGTCCAGGTGCAAGTTACGTGAGGCCAGCTCCTGCACGTGAGCCATCAGCTCCGGCTCGGAAAGCGCCGGCGGCAGCGGCAGGAGACCTGGATACCGGACCTCATCGGGGATGACCTTGAACAGCTCGTCCAGCGAGGCTACCCCGACTGCCGCCAGCATTTCTCGACGATCTTGTTCGGTGTTTTGAATGTAAGGCACAGGAAACTAGCTTCCGAGCTCGCCTACGACTTGGCTTCCACCCGCTGCCGGTATTCCTCGGCGGAAAGAAGAGAACTGACCTCGGCGGCCAGATTGCTGGCCCGGAGTTTGACCATCCAGCCCTTCACGTAAGGGTCCTCGCTGAGGATGTCCAGATTGCCCGGCAGAGCCGCGTTCACCTCGATGACCTGGCCGGAAACAGGAACGTAGAGGTCTGAGGTAGCCTTGACGGACTCGATGACGCCAAATGCATCCCCGGCGAGCAGGACTTCACCAGCGCGGGGCAGCTCCAAGTAGGTGAGGTCAGTCAATTCCTTGACCGCATAGTCCGTGATCCCCACCGTGACCATGTCATTCTCCATCCTGGCCCATTCATGACTTTCGGCATACTTGAGGTTTGAAGGGTACATGCCGGTTCAGGTTCGAGAATACTTAAAGAAGAAAACAGACACCGCCCCTCCAAGTTAACAGCCGATTCCGGGCAAGTCAACGCCTGAGAAGAAATGCAGACGCCCGATAGGCCGCGGCATTTCTCTTTCGGGCTAGCGGATTTCAGAAGAGGACTTAAGAAAACGATGTCCCGCCCGTATCCGCCGAGACACCTTTCCGACGCCGGCTGACATTTTGCATCGGGTTGAAGCATTTTCTTGGCACAATCGGAAGTTTGTTGTTGATTATAAGAGTAGAGTAAGTTTTAATGATGATCCGATACCTCAGGGTGATGGACTCGTAGGGGCCCTGCCCGGCAAGCTGAACGGCCTTGCGGACCCTCACTCTTGTTCCTTTCTTGCCCGTTTCTCTTTTGGCCCCAGGACCTATCCCATGGCAGCGGAAAATCACGAACAGTCGGACGAGGAAACGATGGACGCGGGGGAAGGTGGCGGAGGCGAACCGTCCGATGATGATTCTCAAGCGGCGGAGATAGATTCCCTCGATTACGTGCTCCGGTATTCCCAGTGGCGTACCCGCATCACGAATTACATTCGCGCCACTCCGTGGTGGGTCGTTTCCATCTCCCTCCACCTCGCTGCCATTCTGATCCTCGGCAAGATCGTCATGATGACGAAACCTCCGCCGGATGAAGACATCATTGTGACTACTGAAATCAAGACCGAAGAACTTAAGCCTTTAGACCTAAAGAAGATAGAACAGGTCTTCAAAGAAATGAAGCTCGTTCAGACCGAGCCCGTTGTCCATCAGCCTACCCTGATCAACCAGACGGTGACCGAGGTGGTCGAAACCACGGCGATTGAGACGTCCGAGCTGGTCCCCACCGTCGATACGACAAATCCCACGGACGAGTCGTTCACCGGCGTAGAAGAGACAGGGGAGATTGGCGACGGCGCCGGTATGGGAGAACTCGAGTCCACGGACATCATCGGAGTTGGCGAGTCCGGATTCAACGCCCGCGGGGCAAGCTACAAAGGCATCATGGGCGACCTCACGGTGCGGGTGGCCGGGAAGGCCAGGGGCGGCAAGTACAAAGGGAACGTGTTGCTGATCTGGCTCATGGACGCCTCGCTCAGCATGCGAGACGACCAGCTCGCCATCAAGGAACGCCTCTGGGAGATGGACAAGAAGTTCCGGGAACAGGAGGGTTCCGGGCAATTGATGCAGGCGGTGGTCTACTACAGCGACAAGCCGCATCTGTGGTTGAAGCCGACCTCCGACGTGGACCAGGTCATGAAGTCCATCGAG
>JACPCR010000062.1 GCA_016179685.1 Planctomycetota bacterium
ACGCTCCCGGGCTTGAGCTCTAACTCCGATAGGATTTCCTTCGCTTTCTGAGACAAGACCACCTCTGGCTTCCAGCGGCCCACAAGCAACAAATTGTTAAACCGACTCCGATGCGGGTGCCTTCTCCCATCCAGATACCGATGAAGGTTAGATATGTTCCGCCGTCCGTGGGCGAACGCTATCAGGAACACCAAGACCTGAAAGTACTGGTGATGTTCCCAACGAAAGTGACTTCTCTAGCTCTCGAAAAACGTTACAATACCCGGCGGAAGTTCCTGGACCCTGAACATCTTCGAGCCTTCCTGTTGAAGCTAAAAGGCCGATTTCCATCGGGTTAGACCCCTTTACTTTAACGCAAGGCTCGTTTTATTTCCGCTCCCGCGACTCTCCCTTCTGCCGGCGGCCTGAAAAGTCAGTCAACTTGTGTTCTTACCACGCTGGCCGAGGGCAAACAGCGATGGGCCATCCCGTGGCCGTGCGTTCATGAATTTCTAGCGATCTCGACCCATCCCCGGATTTATGTGCCGCCGACTCCTATGGATATCGCCATGGATTGCGTGCAGGCCTGGTTGAAATCGCCTTCCTGCATCTTGATTGGCGAGGGGCCCGGTTATCTACCCGCCCTGTCCGCTCTGGCGCGAAATGGAAAGATCAGCGGCGGCATGGTCCATGACGCCCGCATCGCCGCGATTTGCCTGCACCACGCAGTTCGTGAACTCTGGACCGCTGACCGTGACTTCTCGAGATTCGAGGGGCTGCGGGTGACCAATCCTCTGGTGGCGCACCAGAATGGGTGAGGCATTCCAAGGAGTTTCAATCTTCATCACCTGTCGGGGCACAGCCCAGAAATGGCCTCTCCTGTTTTGGCGCTCCTGGCGCTCCTGACGTCGGCCATGGCCGAGCCGCCCGAGTATCCCCGGAAAACGGACGGGGCGCGCCCGCCGTTCCTCGAGCGCCTGAAGGCGGAAGTCCCGGCCCTCAAGCACGAACGCGGCAAACGATGGCCCATGATCCTCTGGGAATGCGTCTCCTTCGAGCCCCAGCCTCCGGAGGTCTACAAGGTGCTGCTCGACCGCGGCATCGCCCAGCACCTGCGCCTGGAAGAGGCCATGATCCCGGCCGCTCAGGCCATCCAGAAGGCCGGCTCGCCCGTGATCTTCATGCAGGGCGCCGGCGGCCCATGGCCCTACAACCAGGCCAATGCCTGGGCACACCAGTACGAGGAAGGCTACCAGCCGCAATCTCCAAAGGATTGGTGGCCATCCTGGCAGGCCTGCGTGGGCGTCTTCGAAGGCTGGCAGGTGCAGGCCGACCGCATCCGCGCCCTCATGCGAAAGTGCAGGGAGGCCGGAATCACCGTCGACGCCGTGTGGATGGACTGGGAAGGCGAGCCCTCCAGTTCAGGCGGCCAGCAGGGCTGGGAGAACGCGCGCCACTGCCGGCGCTGCCGGGCAACCCTCCCTGCGGATGTCCTCCGGGACGCTGCCGCCTGGCCCGCCTACTGCGAAAGACTCAGCAACGACCTGATCGGATGTTATCTGGCCGCGCCCGTGCGGGAGGTTTTCCCAGCCTGCTCCGTGACGAACTGGATGGCCGTCGTTTCCACGCCGGACCGGCCGGTCCGGGGATGGGGCAATCACAAGGTCAGACCTGTCGTGCCGGCGCTGCTGACCGCGACGAATCCGGTCGCCTACGGCAATGACGTCTTCTGGCAGTTCTGGAACGCGGAATGGCCGCTGGAACGAAGGTCAGTGGACCATTTCTACCTGCACCTGCTTCTGAGGCAAGTCTCTGACGATGCTGCGAATAAGCTCCATTATGCCCCGGGCATGGATACCGTCCCCTGGGTCGCCCGGTGGTGTCCCGACCGGGGAGACGAGGGCATTCCCATGATCTCGAGAGAGGCCTACCGGGAGGCGCTTCGCCACCTCTGGCTTCGTGGCGTTGACGGCATGCAGATTTTCAACGCCACGCGGCAGGGGTACGAGGACATCGTCTTCGCTGAGGTGGCGGACGCCGTGTCCGTCTTTGATGAAATGCTCGCCTACACGCGGCTGCTCGATGGGGGCAGGCCGCTCTGCTTCGACGTGCCCGGATTGCAACCGGAGGGTCTCCTCTGGTCCGGCATGGCGACTGAGGAAGAGGCCGTCGTTCGCCTGATTCAGCTTGGCGAGCGAGCGGCAAAGGTCCAAGTCGAGCCCTGGCCGGGGCTTGCGGTCGAAATGGAGACGACAGCGGATGGTGCTACCTACTGGATGGCACGGAAAGGGGCGGACATCCAGGTGGAACGGAAATGAGGACTCCGAAGTATCAGCCTGGATACTCTATTTTCACCGTGTCGAACATGACCAGCCCCTTCGGCAGGGCAGCCATGTCAACCTTGTAATCTCGGGCAGCCCACTCGTGATGAATGTCCTTGACCTCGCCTACGGGGACGACCGTCAGCGGAAACAGCACAAAAATGATGTCCACGTTCACGTCGGCCAGCACCTCCTCAATCTTCCCATAGCCGTACACGTGAGTCATGTCGTGCCGGCCGCCCAAACAGGTCCACTGGGCCGGGTCCGGAACAAGCTGGACCGTTTGCTCGGACCAGTCGGGCGTAACCTTGAAGGGCTGGCCCGTCAGCACGAAGTTGGGCGTGGTCTTGGGCGGGCCCTGGACCTCGCCCTGAACGAGCAGCACCAGTTGCGCGCCGCCCAAATCCGGCCGAGGTATCGGCTTATGGTAATTGCACAAAGGCCCGGCAAGATCGAGCGTGCCGCGTAGGCGGACGCTGAGCTTCACGTTCGTCAAGTTGCTGCTGAAGCCCTGGGCCAGGAATCGATTCTCGCCCCGCGCCTTGGCCTCCGGACTCAATCGCCTGGCCGCGGTGAGCAGATACATCAGCAGGTGCAGGTAGCCTGCCCCAGGAGGCGCATGGTTCGCATCCAGCGACCACGGACTCACGCAATAGGCCACCCCATCCCAGACGGGGAGGGGGCTGCGCAGATCGGCGACCCATCCACCAGGGCCGTCGTCGAAGGTCTCGATATAAGTTCTTCCCACAGGTGCCTCTCCTCTACAATTGAAATCTAAAGTGCCTATTATAGGACAGGGCCAAAGTGACGAAACCACACCCGTGCATTTTCATATGAGTCCGAACCGGGCCTATGCAAGAGAGCGGTTCAACACGATGTATCTCGTTAAATCCTGCCGCTTGGGTTAGAATCACATCAGGAGTCTTTGCCATGTCACTGCCTCAACCCACCATCCATCTCACGACTGAACAGGTCAAACACTATCATGAAGAAGGCTACCTCGCCGTCGAGGCCGCTACCACGCAGGAGGAGAAGCAGACGGCGCGAATGCAGCGCGCCAAAGAGGCGGAAGCCCGCAAGCGCGCCCAGGCCAACCAGGCCAAGGCCGGCGCCGATGCCCTACCGGCCGCCAAGTCGTGACCAGGAATGCCTCGTGTTTCGTTCATGGACGCTCCAGTACCTGCCCGTGAATGATCGTGATGCCGCTCGCGAAGTCCTGACCTCCGGCAAGCGCGAATCAAAAGGGTAAGAACTGAGTGAACCTTCGCTGTTCACTATCCTATGGGAGCCCCGAAGCGGGCGAAATTGAATTGCCCGGTGCAAGCGAAGCGACGCCCTGGGATGACAGGCGAATGTCTCCACAAAGCCCAGTAAGGACGACAGAGGGATGTTCGCTAAGAAGTTACCCGCAGCAGGACGCACGGGGGGGCGTTTGCCCTACACGGAGAGTCTTTCGCTCGGCGCAGAGCATCCACCACCAGGCAAGAGCCAGGGAAAGGGCCGTGACCCCAGCTATGAGCGGCTTGGCCAGCGGGATAAATGCCGCGCCGAAGCAGTTGAGATAGACGATCAGCATGGGAGATCCGCAGCAGCCCACCAGGTAGCATCCTGCCACGGCCAAAAAACCAGAAAGCGTGATGCCGCCGACGGCCAGATTCCGCGCCTGGCAGAAGCGCCGTTCCCGATACCGTCGGAGCGCGATGACGGCGAAGGTGAGCGACATCGCGTAGGAAAGGCCGAGCCAATAGCCTTGCGTTTCGATGTAGCGCGTCCACCAGGAAGTCGTTGGAGATGGGTTCGCGACCCAGCGCGACTGCGCAGAATCTTCGTCCGGGAAGAACCCCAGGTACACGTAGTGCGCCAGGCCAACTCCATGGAAGACGAATACCGGCAAGATGCTGCGCCGGAGCAGACGTGTCATGCGGTTCATCGCGTTCCCTTGGGGTCGAGCCTCTCCACCGAACGGGCCACGAAGATCAACTTGCCGCCGTCCTCTTGTATCTCTCCATCGACGCGCACGGCCTCCTTGACGGCAGGCATCGCGCCGGACCACCGGATCGGCAGCATCAGCTCGGCGCACCCGAGCCCACACTTTTCGTACTCTCGATCGTCGATGAGCGTCATGGTCCGATCTGGGGAGGAGGCGAGACTCACGACACCTTCGACGCGGATCGGACCGTTCCGGTAGCGATCCACATTCCGCATGAGGTCGTCAACGCCGATCGGCGCGTGTCGGCCGACATTCTCCGCATGCGGATTCGAGGGATTGCGCGGACCGCTGTTCCAGAGCCAGGCCGCAGCGCCCAACGCACCGGCCAGGATGAAAGCGGCGATGCAGAGTCCTCGCATCATGACTTCTCTCCGCAGGCAGGCCCGCAGCCGCACGCCGATTTTGCTTCAGGCGATTCCGCCCGCTCCGGCGCGCCGTCCTGCACGTAATCCGAATCCTCCTTGAGGGCCGCTTCGGCCTTCGCCAGCTCCCGGCCGAGATAGGCCGCGTGATCCAGGCGCGACAGGAAAGTGCGCTCGATGGCGGGGGTGTAGAGCTCGGCAGCGGTCCGTCCCTCGATCACGGCGTCCAGCACACCGTCCTTCCGGTAGTGCTCCAGGGAAAGTCGCTCCTGCCGGCGGTCGACGTACACCACGAAGTAGCCCGCCGGGTCCGGGATCATGTGCTCCGGAAGGCGGCCTGGAATCACCGCGACTCGATCCGCACCTGGGAACGGCTCAGCCGGACCGGGGTCCCGCTTGCCGCACTGCCTGGCCGTGTCGAGCACCTCGGCTGCGTCCTGGACGCCGATCCGGTTGATGACCTCCACGGTCCGCCGGAAATGCTCCACGGCCCCGCGGGGGACGTTTCGCAATACCGGTCGCTTCCCCTGGGCCCCGACAATCCGGGACCGCTCATCCAGCCCGGCCTCGGCCAGGGCGAGGAAGGACTGTCCCGGAAGATGGCCGATGCGCTGCTGCGAATCCGTGCCGCAGAGGATCAGGAAACGAACGTTCGGGTTCGCGAGCAAGTTCGTGATCACGCGCTCGATGCCGAGGTTCTCGGTCTGGAGCGTTCCGACAATGGCCACCTCGGGTCCGGCGGCCTTCGAGACGGAGCGGGCAAGACCGTCGTCATGGAGCGCGCATACGGCCGCGGGACCGTGAAACCGAAGGACCGTGTAGTTCCCGGGAAGCGGCGGCCAGCCCCCACGCGGCTCGACGGCATCCGCAGGACAACTGTCCTGGATATCGGCGCCTTCCGCGTTCAGCGCGTTCAGAGCAAGCGCGGGGAAGCAGATGGAGCAGCCGAGGCAGTCGTATCGGACCGCCTCAAGGCGGTCGCGAACGGCGCATATCGTTCGGGCCAGGTCCTCGGGAAGCTCTCCGTCCGGGAATGCCTTCTCGATGGCGGCAAGCGAAGTGTGGAGGCAGCCGCACGACCAGCACCTTTTTGCGGCTCGGGCTTTCTCGATCTGGCAAGCGACCTCCTGCCAGGCCGACGGCGATATCGGTTTGGTCATGGAATCACCATCGCAAGCCTACGCCCCTGCCGCGCTGCGAGCCTTCGCGTCTTCGAGGAGGCACAGTCCCTGGTCCAGGAGCGCGGGGACGCAGGGATCGGCAATGCGATAGAGCAAGTTGTTGCCGTCTCGCCGGCGACGGACGATCCCTCGTTCCGCGAGACGCTGGAGTTGATTCGAAATGGCCTGGGGTTTCATGCCCACGGCCTCGGCCAGGTCGGTGACCCGGAGTTCGCCCGACCGCACCAGCGCATGGAGCAAGCGCAGGCGCGTCTCGCTCGAGAAGACCTTGAAGAGCCCGGCGAGATCGGCGGCCTGACGCGCCATGATGAGCGGCCGCTCGTCCACGGCAGGCTTCGGCGGGCAACAACCGGGATCGGTCCACTTGGTCTTCCGTTTCGGCATGGAACAATCTCCTTCTATTACACTATACGGTGTAACACTGGAAGTCAAGCCGAAGTTGCCGCTCCCAGAAGCTTTTACGCTCCTCTTGTCCGGCGGCTGCCAGGCGCTGCAGCACTCGGCGGTGCTCCTGCCGTGCCACGGGCGGTTCGTGTCCGCGTCGAGCCGCCCGTTCCACGAGTACGCCAAGCGGCCCGGCGGCCCGGTCGGCCTCCACTGGCGCATCCCGAACGTCCAGGGACGCCGCGCCATCCGGCACGCGCTTTTCGACTCGAATTCCTGGAAGAGCTTCGTCCACGCGAGGCTGGCCGTGGCGATGGGGAACAAGGGTTGCCTGTCGCTCTTCGGCCGCGATCCGGAGACGCACCGCTGCTGGCCGGGCACTTGACGAGCGAATACCGCGTGAAGACGGAGGGGCGCGGGCGCGTGGTGGACGAGTGGCGGCTCCGTCCGGAGGCGCAGGACAACCACTGGCTCGCCTGCCTCGTGGGCTGCGCCGTCGCCGCGTCGATCCTGGTGGCCATTCTCCCCGGCACGGATCAGCATGCCGCACCGAGAGGCAAGCGCGTAAAGCTCTCCGACGTCCAGAGAGGGTGGCGGCGATGACGAAACCGATGCACGAAAAACCGAAGCCGGAGGAAAAGCGCGGACTGGAATGCCGCGCCTGCGGTTGCCGCCACTTCCGCATGCTCTACACCCGCGAGTAGCAGCGGCGGTGACGCCATGGTCCAGGCCCGCTGCGGGTGCGGGCACTTCCGCATGCTCTACACCCGCGCCAAGTCCGGGGGAAGCGCGTCCTCCGGCGGCGCGAATGCCGCCACTGCGGGCGAAGGATCTCCACATACGAAGAGGTCGCTGGGTAGGATGTTCTCGTTTTTATCAAACGAAGCCTACATGGGCGCAGAATTATCGACATTGGCGCGTTTTTCTCGGATCAAAGGCCGCTTACGGTCAGATGGCGCATTTTTCTTGACACTCACGATATTTGGCGTAAAAATATCGGGCGATACCTCTTTTCCGGGATCAGGCTATGCCAGAGCGCATTTTGGGGAACGAAGGGACTCGACCAGCGGGTTATCAGGCACTGATCGCCAAGTTCCAGCTGGGTGTTATTCCAAACTGGCATCAGTCCTATGTTGCGCCCGGAAACTCTCATCGAGTCGATGCGGGTGCCGGTGTCACGGAAGAAACCTACCCCTCCAGCTACTGGCCCGGAGATGGCTTGGGCGATCACCTCGAATTCGCGCTCAAGTACGACGGGGTCAATCTGGCCACCCTTGCCAGCATTTTCAAGGTGGCCCCACGAGAGGAGTTCAAAGTCTACATCGAATCCAAGCCGCGGGGGAAATACGCGCGCCGTCTGTGGTTCTTCTATGAGCTTCTGACCGGCTCGCCCCTGCCCATAGACGATCTGAAAACGGGCGGATATGTCGACCTGCTCGATCCGGACGAGTACTTCACGATCACCCAGGCTCACCCAGTCCGCCGACAGCGAATTAACGACAACCTGCTTGGAGACGTCGGATTCTGTCCGACCATCCGACGGACCGAGACGCTTCGCAAATTCGAGGAAGCGGATCTCACCCAGCGATGTAAGAAGGTGGTCTCCGCCTACTCGCCCGAACTGCCGAAACGAGCCTTGAGCTACCTCTACACCAAGGAGACGAGATCTTCTTTCGAGATTGAGCATATCAAGCCGAGCTCGACTCGGACCGAGCGGTTCATCGCGATGCTGCAGCTCGCGGAGAAAGAAGACTTCTGCGACAAGGCGCGATTGATCGACCTGCAGAACCGGATCGTTGATCCTCGTTTCCAAGACCCTGACTATCGAAAGAGCCAGAACTACGTTGGGGAAACCGTCTCTTGGCAAAAGGAGAAGGTTCACTTCGTCTGCCCGAAACCGGACGACCTGGCCGGGCTGATGGAGGGTCTGCTCGCCGCTCACCGCCGCATGGACAAAAGTGGCGTTTCGCCCGTGGCGCACGCCGCCGCGATTGCCTATGGATTCGTCTTCCTCCATCCTTTCGAGGACGGGAACGGACGAATCCACCGATTCCTGATTCACAACATCCTGGCCCGGCGCGATTTCACCCCCAAAGGCGTGATGTTCCCGGTATCGGCTTCGATGCTCAAGAATCCCGCTGGGTATGACGCCTCTCTGGAGGCGTTCTCTCGCCCCCTGATGCCTTTGGTCGAGTACTCGCTCGACGAAAACGGGCGCATGACGGTCGAGAACGATACGGTGAGATGGTACGCCTACATCGACATGACCCCGCAGGCGGAAGCCTTGTTCCGATTCATCGAATGCACCATCGATACGGAACTGGTCGAGGAGCTGTCCTTCCTGGTCAAGTACGACGAGACCAAGCAAGCCCTTCAGGAAATCGTGGACATGCCCGACCAGAAGATCGACCTGTTCATTCGGTTCTGCCTTCAGAACAACGGTCGCCTCGCCGCACGGAAGAGGGCCAGTCCATTCGATTCCCTGTCCGACGACGAAGTCGTGCGCATGGAACAGGCGATCCGGTCCGCCTATGGAAGTGAATTGTCGAAGAACTCATGACGAGACATGGATGCGATTCCTGCTGATCAGCGACACCCACGGCAAACTCGGGATCATCAACGAACTGGCCGCTCGAACCAAAGCCGACGTGGTGATCCATGCCGGGGACTTCGGTTTCTATGACGAGGGCAGTTGCGCGCGCTTGGCGGATCGTGAACTGCGCCTCCTGGTAATCCACTCCGATCTGCCGAAGGAGGAGAAGGACCGCATCCTTCTCCTCCGCAAAGATGATCAGATCGCGGCCGCGAGAGAACACCGTTCACTATCCGCTCCGCCGATGAGGCGGTCGAGGCTTTTCATTCCAGCCTGAAAGCGGCGCGAACCGCTTGCAGAGACGCCGCAGGTTCGGACGCCGGACGGGTGAATGAATCATTGGCGTTCATCGGTCATCTGCCAGAGGAAACCGTTCACATGGGTAGAGGCGTCAAAGCACCCAGATGGTATCGAGCCATGACGCACGTCAACCTCCCCGACGCCGATGTGGGATATGCCGTTCTCGATCTTGCCAACGGACGCGCCAGGCTTCAGACCTCCCTCCGCTGATTACCACTCCTCGCCCCTTCGTCCGTCCTTCGGTGGCTGTTCTGGCCGCTGAAGTTCTACCGGTAGAACCAATTTCGCCGTTTCCCCTCCCTCGTCCGTCATCTCGCCGAGCTGCCGGGTAAGAAACGCAGTGACGGAGGCGCTCTCCCGTTCACCGTTGGGGTGCGGAAGAACCCTTTGCGTTGCAGGCAGGCCAAGGCGCTCCTCAACCTGCGGGAACGGTTGACCCCGCGACCCTCAGAAGTTAAACTTCGAAGACTTGGGTTACTGATAGGATACAAAGAGGACGCCATGCAAACGACGCTCAGCATCAAGGTCGGCGCCCGGTTCGCCAAGGAGTTTGAGACGTTTTGTGAAGCTCATGGCTTGCAGGTGGGAAGATTCACCGAGAAGGCCCTCCGTGAGATCATGGAAGATTATCACCTCGGGCAGAAGGCCCAAGCCATTCTGAGCCGCAGTGAAGGCAAGACGATCTCCCATGGCGCGTTTCTCAGGCGATAGGCGTCGCCCGTGCGCCTCGTCTACCTCCACGAGTTCGTCTCAGAGTTCACAGACCTCGACCGGCCCATCCAAAGCCATATCCGGAAGAAGCTCGACGAGCTGGCGCGCACGGATTTTAAGTCATTCCCGCATCAGCCTCTGAAGGGGAGCCAGTTCAAGGGGCTCTACAAGTACCGCGTAGGCGACTGGCGACTGATCTATCAGATCCGCGGCGAAGAGGTCTGTTTCATCACCCTGGGCCACCGATCGGACGTCTACCGGTAACGGCTTGACACATCTTGGCGTCGGGCACCGCTCTTCGCATCGCCCCGCGCCTTGGCTAGCGCGCTTGGGGCGGGATCATTCAGGGCAAGTCTTGGGACCACTTGTTGGCCTGCCGGTCCCCTTCGTGGGCTCAGGGCCTTCGCCTTCGGAAGGCATGAGGGTTCGTCCGCCGCCCCTGTCTGCGCCGCGCATCCTCTTGGCGTTGCAGGCAGGCCAAGGCGCTCTCTCAACCGGAGAATTCCATCGGCATCTCCTTCGACTCCCCCTCGACTCGCTCCGCTCGCTCGGGGTCGCTCAGGACTTACAACAGGAACCGCGCACAAGCCTATGGGTCCAACGCGTTCGACAAGTTCAGGGGAATCGCCGCTTGGAAAGCCTCTTCAGGCTTTCCATGTACCCCGCGATGAGTGCCTCCTTCTTGGCCCGCGTCCACCGCTTGAACTGCGCTCCCGACGTCTTGCCTCCGCAAACGTTCGAAACGCCTCCCGCTAGACGACCTCGATCGGCGGATCCAGAGCGGTCGTTCGGCAGGCGCGACCAGAGATATGATCCTGGATGCGTTTCTTCAGATCGGCTGTCGCGTCCGGATACAGGGCCCCGGATTTCAACCTCAGCACGTAAAACCATGCCCTTCGGCCGCTATCGAGCACTTCGTCGATCATGGCCCTTCGACTCCGGCGCTTCGCACCTCCGCTCAGGGCCATTCGCCTCGGATCGCTTCGAGGGCCGGAGGCCATGAACGAGGGTCGCAGAGCGACCCGAGTCGAATGGCTCCCCGAATGTTACAATATTAGATCCGGGCGGGGATGGGCCGAGCCCGAGATCTGGTTCCGCATCGTCCACGTCGCCGTCGGCGGCCCCAACGGCGCGCCCGTGGCCGCCTACCGCGAACAGACGGTCGAGATCGCCCTGGGGCCCCTGCCTGCTCCGCAAGCCGCGAATGAGGCGCAGCAAGCAGGCAAGGGAGCCTTCGAGAACGGCAACATCGGCACCCTGCCCTGCCTTATAGTACCGGCAGCCTTCTTCCGGCATCACATTTTTGTAAGTACTGCAAGGAAGGGAGGGGGGTCTGCGCCTGGCGCACCGCCTCGTAATCGCGCTCGGTCGGCAGCCGGTAGTGCCGTCCCGTCTCACCGGGCCTAAGCAGCACCACCGTCAGCATGCGCGCCCCGCCCATGCGCCTCCCCTTGGCATCGAATACCACGTCCGCGCCGCCCCGCTGCGCGGCAAGCTGCGCGCGCACCCGGTCGGGCGGCAACACCGCACCGCAGCAGATGCATCTCGCCTTCGCGCGCGTCACCGTGCCGCCGGGGACGTCCTTCTCCGTCTTTGGCTCGATGACCTCGAACTCCACCCGCGGCGGCTCTCCCCTGGGGCATACTGCCTGGTGTTTGAGCGCCCACTTGCGGTTGGGCTTCTTGCACAGCCAGAAAGAGCGCGCGAGCGGAATCTCCGCGCCGCAGTTCGGCGCCTCGCAGCGCACGGTGCGCGCCCAGAGGTAGGCGATGGGCGGCGCGCCGTCCGGGTCCTTCGGATAGAACTCGGCCAGTTCTGTCTCCGCCGCCTTCTTGATTTCACCGCCGACGCGCCGGAGTTCCTCGGCGAGCTCCGGCCCATGGCGGGGGATGTCCTCCAGCATGACCTTGAGGATCAGACAGGCGACAGGATTTAGGTCGCTGGCGAAGGCCTCGCAGCCCAGCCGCAAAGCCTCGAGCGGGATCGACCCACCCCCCGCGAACGGGTCCACGACCAGCGGCGGCTCGTAGGCGCCTCCGTCCACCGGCGCGTGCGCCGCCTTCACCAGCGCGCGGCTCACGTCGAGATAGGTCCGGTTCGCCGCGAGGTCCCAGTTGGCGAAATCACCGATGAATCTGAGCAGTGCCTTGCGCAGATCTTCATCCGTGGGGCCGACCCGGCCTTGAACGGTAGGCAGAAGCTGTCGGGCCTTCTGCTTGAAACCCTCCGGGCAACGCGGGTCACAGGGGTCCGGCCAGAGAAGCCCGAGCAGCATAGCCCGGCACGCCGCCAGCGGCCGCCGAGCCCACCAGAGGTGCAACGTACTCGGATGCCCGTGCCGGATGGACTTCTCCCGGGCCGAGTGCTTCGACACGACGGCAATCGGGAAATCCACCTCCGCCAGGCGTCTGCATTCTTTCGGGATCATGACCGCTTCGGCTCCTTCCAAAGGCGGACGGTGAAGCGGCTCTCCTCGGGGATGAACTCCGGTTCCGTTCCGTTGTGGGCACGCATGCCGGGGATGATCTTCTCGCGCACACCCATTCCCCGGAAATCCACGTAGCGGTAGTCGCGCATCACGTTGACGAGCGTCTGATTCCGTGCGTAGCGCATGCCCGCCTTCATTCCTTCCAGGGTGACCGTGTTCGGCAGCCTGCCCGGGCTTTGGATCTCGACGCGATCCGAATAGATGGCCAGCGTGATGTCCGAGCCTGCCACGCTATAGTCTCTGTGGACGAGAGCGTTCACTATCGCCTCGCGGAGAACGGATGCGGGGTAAGCGGGCCGATCGACTCTTCGTCCGCCCTCAAGGTGCGCAGTCGGCTCCGTGTTTCGATTCACAAAGTCCAGTGCCTGTTCAACAAGGCCCGATTCGGTGATGGAACCATCAGCGGCGCAGAGGGGCACCAAGGGCCCCTTCAGCTCTTCATCCGCGCGGGTGGCATAGTCCGGTGTCGCGCCTGGGTAGCACAACGCACGAATGCCCGACTGCGGCAGAAAACGCCTCGGCCTCCTTCCGAAGAGCAGCATGCCGTCAATGGTCGGCACAGGCTGGCCCGAGGACACCGTCATGAGGTCCAGGTTCCGAAGAAGTCTCTCCCATTCTTCGACGGCGGCATCGTCGGGTGCGCCGCCTGCGAGCACCCGGACGAAGTAGTCGCGGAGTCGGCGGCGGTCAAGATCGTCCAGAGTGCCGCCGGGTACCGGCTTCAGCCCGTACTGAACGCGACCGGAAGCCTGGAACATGCGCTCCAGATCCTCCCGACTGGCCTCCCGGCTTGTGCTCCCCACGCGGATGAAATAGGTGCGCCGGTTGTTGTGAACCCGGGCGTAGAGCTTGTCCGGTCCTTGGGAGACGCGGACAATCAGCACGTCCTTTCCGGGCTCGACCGCACGGACCAACGTGAGGTGGGGCACGATGGGCGGCTCGATCTTCACCCTGCAGAGCTCTGCGACCCATTCCTCGAGGTCGGGCCTTGAGGTGCCCGACACGGTGCCATCGTCCTCAATCCCGAGAAGGACGGCCCCGCCCTCTAGATTCAAGACGGCCACGATCTCCTTTGCGAGTTCGTGATTCTCAACGTCGTCCCGCTTGAACTCGACGCCGGAGTTCTCGCCGTTCTTCAGGAGCTCCAAAAGTTCGGTCTTGGTCATCGTGTCCCTCCCTAGAACCCGTACTTCAGGCGCCGCATCTCGAATGCTTCCCGTCCACCTTCCAGGACCTCCTCGACGAGCTCTCTGACCGGACGGGCGTCGATGGACCCCATGTGCTCCTTCGGCATCCGGGCCTTGCCCTCCTGCCCCGCCTCACCGGAGGCGGTCAATCCGACGATGAGTTCGGCGTCTCCGAGCACGGGGATATTCGCGTTGTGCGTCGCAAAGACGAACTGCCTGCGCCGTTTCTCCTCGCGCATCTTCGGCACTACGCCTTCGGTAATGAATCTGTTGTCGAGGTCATCCTCGGGCTGGTCCACCACGAGAGGGGCGTCGGATTCAAGAAGTAGGAGGAGGAGAACGGCCGTTGCCTTTTGACCCGTCGACAGATCCTCGAGCCTCTGCCACTGAGCAGGTTGGCCCTCCGCGGCGACGTTCAATTCGATCTGGGTCGTGGGAGCCAAATCCAGCTCCTCGAGCTGCATGACTACTTCCGAAGGCGCCTGCGCGACCCGGTCTGCTTGCGCTGAAGGCATATTGTACCTTTGGGCGAGCGCGTCCCTTCCCGCTCGGCAAGCGTCGGAAAGTTCCTTCAGGGAGAGGCTTTCGGCCTGACGAAGGGCTTCGAGCGCCTCGGAAAGGCGACCACCGACTCGATCCTGGAGGAGCTGAAAGAGAGGCTCCCGATTCCCGGCAAAGGTCACCTGAACGCGCACGCGGTCGGCGAGTTGCTTGTTGACCTTCTTCCCAGCGCGCTCAAGCCGTCGGAACTCCTCCGCCTTCACGTCCTCCCATTCCGCGAGCAGGTTGCGACGCCGGTCGTCATACTCCTTCCGCGAACGCTGGAGGATCGTCTGGCGCTCGCGAAGGGGTCGGAGCTCCTCGATCTGGCGCCGAAGTCGGATGAACTCTTCGCCGTCCACCTTCGATTTTTGTAGTTCGCGGAGGATCTTCTCGTAGGCGGCTTGAACCCCCTTCTTCCGTTCGTCCCAACGCGATCTCACAGCACCAAGATTACGGTCGGCGACTTCGAGAACCTCCTGCAGCTGTTTGGCGACGGCCTCGAGTTCGCGGTTTAGGGCGGAAAGTACCGTGTCCACCTCCGCCAAAATCTCCTTGCCGGGCAACCCATCGAGGGCTTTGTGCGAAACGAAGGCTCGATCAATCGGCAGCGCTCGGCGCAGGTCCTCAAGTAATTGGCGGAACGGACCGAGGCGGTCCGTGGACGTCTTCAGGACCTGTTCCTCCCGGACCAAGAGGCTTTGTTCTTTCAGCCGGTCTTCGAGACCCGCTTCCTGAAATCGCTTGAGTGTCTCTTCAAGACCCGGGAGAGATGCCAGGCGCTCCTCTACCTGGGTCATTTCCTTGTTTGTATCGAGGATCTTGCCCCGAGATTGCTCGACTTGCCGCCGCACGTCTGCCTTGCGTCGATCCAGAGACGCATCGCGCTCCACGAAGCGTTCGAGTAGGCGGGTCAGTTTTTCTGGACTCTTGGTCAGCTCGGATATCTCGTGTTGCCCGAATACCTCGACCTGCGGAACGATGGCCGCTGAAGTTATGTTGAGAACGTTGCCATTCTGGTCTCTCACGACGGGCGGATTAGGAATCGTCCTCTCGACACGGTACTCTTGCTTGTTGGGGCGGTGCGAACGCAGAAGCAGTGAGATCTTCGTCCCACTCTTCAAGACGTTCCGGACGATACCCTCGTGCGCTTTGCGAGCTTCTTCGCCGAGCGGCTCAAGCCCGAGGACGTAGCGTAGGCTTTCAATTACCGTGGACTTGCCGGTTCCTCGACCGCCAACCAGGACGTTGAGGTTTTCGTTCAGGTGAACGGCCGCTCCATCCAGGAACCCCCCCTGCCAGGCCAGGGTGACGAACTCAGCATGGTCTTCCGGAGGGGCATCGCTGGCCAGGCGAACTCGGGACTCCGGGTCGAGAAAGGCCTGACGCAGACCTTCGACGGAAACCTCTGACATCTTGATCCAGCATGATGCCCCCGGCTTTTCGAGGTCGTCTGGACCGGACACGTCTTGCGCGTTGAGGATGGCAAGAGCGCGATCCCTACGGTGCTCCGCGTTCTTGTTCTCCAGGATTGGGCGCAGGTTGTCCGGTGCGTCCGAAACCGGGCCGGGGAGGGAACATGCAAGGAGATTGTGAGAGGTCCACGCGTTGATCCTGGCCTGTCCAGAGAGCGTCGCCAAAAGCCCTCCTTGACCGGCGACATGGGCGGCAACACAAGCTGCGCCCCATTTCCTTGATTCCTCCAGCAGTTCGAGGGCGTCGTACTTGCCTGTCGGAGACTTCGCGCCTTGATCGTGAATACCGCAGTCGCCAACCACCCTCTCGAGCGAGTCCAGGTCCTTCGTAGGATCGAAGAGGCACAGGAAATGGACTCCATCCTTCGTCACGGCCTCGAAACCCGGGAATACGTGGATGCCTGCTGCCTTCGCAGACTCGACGAGGCTCCTCGAGCTACGCACGCGGTAGTGGTCGGTGACAGCGACGACCTCAATCTTCCTTTCCTGGCAAGCCTGGATGATCGCGTTGTTGTAGTCGTTTTCGGTCGTGAACTGAGTCTGCTTCTTGTGCCGGCCGATGTACTCAAACGGGTTGACCTGAAGGGCGCACCTATAGAAGCGCGCACCGCTGGGAAGTCTAAGGGCGCCCACCAAGGCAGGGTCCGCTTTCGTCGTCATTGCTGGCCTCCGTACCCCAGAGCTTCTTCTCTTACCTGCATTGGCCGGGTCATAGCATCCACCGACAGGTAGTAGTGGGCCACCTTAGTGACCTCGTGCCACTCGAAGCGGGCGGGGTCCTTGATCGGCTTCTGCGTCTGTGGTTTCGTGCCACAGTCCGTGACGACGTACAGCCAGTAGCAGTCGCGGCGGTCTTCGGCCACGCGGCGCTCGTTCGGGGTGAGGAGAATGGTGCCCGTCGGGTCGGCGAGCCCCTTCACCTCGATCAGCCGCAGCTGACCCGAATTGACGTCCAGGCTGGTGACATCGTACCCGAGGTTCTTCTCGTGCACGTCGTAGACTTGCCGACCTTGGGATCGCTCGTAGTCCATGACCACCCGCATGGCCGTGGCCTCGGTCTCAGGGTTGGGCTGCAACCGCTGGACATCGGGCGTCTCGCGTTCGGGATGGGGCAGAACCAGGACACTTGCCATGCGTTCCACGGCCTGAAGGGTGAGAGCACGTTGCTGATCGAGCTCCTTCCGCCTCCGTTCCCGCCGCTGGAGCAACTCGGCATGCCGGCCCTCGGCCTGGGCGAGACGGCCTTCCGCGCCAGCGATCTTCTGTTCGACCTCGGCCGCCGCGCGTCCGATTTCCTCGTCCGCCCGCTGGAGGAGCTCCGTGAGCGACAGTTCGATGTGCGCCGAGATCCGTTCGACCTCCGCGAGGCGATCCTTGCGGGTCTCTTCGAGAAATGGCGTGAGCGCCTGCTCATTGAGCCAGGCCGTTGCTTCGGGAATCGTAGCGACCGGGGGACTCGTGCCCGGCGGGGCCGCCGGCGTGAAGTTTCCAAGTAGACTCGGCTCACGTAGGCGGGTCTCCCCGTGTTCCGCGACCTCGACCGCGAACAACCGCTCATGGATCACCTGGCCGAGGCCATCGACGACCCGAGCCCGGTAGAAGTCGAGTCGCGTAGGCCCCTCATGCTGGAGCGAGTAGAAGGTCGCGCCCTTACCGAAAACGTCGAGAGCCTGCGCGTGGGTGTGCCGCCGGATCGCCTCGAACAGAGGATGGCCCGGCGTGACCCACTCCAGGTTGCTCGTTTCCGCCGTCTCGCGATCAGTCGAACAACGAGGGTACCTGGCCGCCAGTTCAGGGAGCTTCCAGCTCGGGTCGCTCTCGTAGCGGCGCAGCACGGACGGAGTCCTTCCCGGCTCGAACGTGTGGGGAAGGCGCGGAAAGGTCTTGAGGGTGAGCGGCACGAACTCGGCCGCGTCCCGAATGAACCGCGCGATGGTCTCGGGCACGACGCGCCGTTCCTGTGCCCGCGCGCGTCGCTCGATCAACATCTCCAGGTTGAGCTTCTTCGATGCCAGCCCCTCCAGGGCGTTCTGGCAGATCGCCCGAAACTGGCCCTCGTCCACGTTCCTGAGCAGCCGCTCCTCGAGAGCGGCGTCGCCGAGCCGCCCGGCGTAGTAGTCCCGGAGCACCCGTTCAACGTGGGCGGAGGGAAGGACCTCACCGACGACGTTGAAGACGGCATCGTCATCGAGGGCATCGCGGATCTCCTGGAGCTTCTCCAGCAACCGCTGCAGCACCCGGCCCTCGATGGTGTTCGTCGCGACGAAGTTGAAGATCAGGCAGTCTTTTCGCTGGCCGTAACGGTGGATGCGGCCCATGCGCTGCTCAAGGCGGTTCGGGTTCCACGGGATGTCGTAGTTGAAGAGGATGTTGCAGACCTGCAGGTTGATGCCTTCCCCAGCCGCCTCGGTCGCCACAAGAACCTGGATGGTCCCTTCCCGAAACTGCTGCTCGGTGTGGAGCCGGGTCCCACGCTCGTCACGCGATCCCGGCTTCATGCCGCCGTGGATACACCCAACCCGGAAGCCCCAGGACTTCAGCCGGTCCAAGAGGTAGTCCAGGGTGTCCTTGAACTCCGTGAAGATGAGCAGCCACTTCTCCGGGTGGTCGAAGAACCCTTCTTGCTGTAGCAGTTCCTTCAATTCCGAGAGCTTGGCCTCCGTACCCGAGTCCTCGACGGCTTGGGCCTGGCCGGCCAGCTGCATGAGCTCCTGGACTTCTTCGCGGACCTGCTGGGCGTTGCCCGCGAGCGTGATCGCCTCCAACGTCTCTTCGAGCCGCTCGCGCTCGCTCTCCTCCATTTCCTCCATCTCTTCCGGGTCGGGAAGGTCCGGCGGGGCCAGTCGCGCGAGGTCCTGCGCACGCTTCAATCCCTCTTCGAGGCGCTTGGCCCGGTTCTGAAGGGAGTGCCGCATCGCGTAGGTGCTTGAAGCCAGCCGTCGCTGGTAGAGGGACATCAAGAAGCCGACGGCACGAGCGCGCGGGTCGTCGCCTTGCGCGGCGGCCTTGGTGCTCTGCTGCTTCACGAAACGGGTGATGTCGCGGTAGAGGTCGAACTCCGCCCCGTCGATCTGAAATTCCACAGTGTGCGGAATGCGCTTCGTGAAGATCTTCTCCGCAACCCAGGTTCCGCCTGCCTGCCGCGCCGCGAGTCGGCCCGCTTCGTACTCGCGTTTGATCCATTGTCTCCCGAACCCGGTTTTCAATTCTTGTTCCCTCGCCACGGCCTGCTCCCGTGTGCTGAACTACTCCCAATGGATGACTTGGACAGGTCGGCGAGATTTCGTCCAACTTACCTCACCGTGTTCATGCTCGGATAACCGGCGCGGAATACTGTCCGTCTGGCCGATGTAGAACGACTCATCTGAACACTTCAGGACGTAAACAAAAAATGTGTCGCGCCGCGGCGCAGGCAGGTCCGTCCGGCGCTCCGGGAAGTAGACCATCGCCTCCTTGGTGCGCCGGAGGTAGAAGGGCGCACGGCGGCGGTCCATGGCCTCGCGGATGGATCGGACGTCCGCATAGGCATCCGCGTCGAGGAGTTGGAGGAACAGGCTGAAGTTCAGCGGATCGCCCTTGTGCGGCGTGGCCGTCAAGAGGAACATGTGGTCCGCCGTGTCCCTCAGGAGCTCGCCCAGCTTATAGCGCAGGCTCTTGTGGGTCTCGTCGGCCGCCGACATGCGGTGCGCCTCATCGACGATGACGAAGTCCCAGTGGACCTGGCGCAGCCCGGGGAGAATCTCCTTCCGCTTGGCGAGGTCCAGGGACGTGATGATCTTCTTCTGTTCGAGCCACTGGTTGACGCCGAACTGGTCCCGGATGTCGCCGCCTTTGAGGACGAGGAACTTGGCGTCGAACTTCTCCTTCAGCTCGCGTTGCCATTGGAAGGATAGGTTGGCGGGGCAGACGTTCAGAATGCGTTCGGCGAGGCCGCGCAGTTCGAGTTCGCGGATGAGCAGGCCGGCCATGATCGTCTTGCCGGCACCGGCATCGTCGGCCAGGAGGAACCGAACGCGGGCGAGCTTGAGGAGGTAGTCGTAGATGGCCTCAAGCTGATGAGGCAGCGGGTCCACACGGGAAATGGAGAGGCCGAAGTAGGGGTCGAACTCGTAGGCGATCCCGAGGGAGTACGCTTGCAGCCCGAGCCGGAGGAGGCGTCCGTCGCCGTCGTAGGAGTGCCGCGCATCCAGGATGGTGAGGGCATCGAGATCGCGGGTCGTCAGGGTGACCTTGCGGAACCGCTCCGATTGCGTGCCGACCAACCCGGCCACCCACGTGTCGGGGCCATTTGCGCGCACCGTCTCCACTCGCATCGGCTCGCTGAACAACGAGCCGGTGAGAATCTGTCCTTCCCGTAGGAGTTGCTTCTCACTCATCTTGGCGACTTCTTCTTTGGGGGCCGCTTGTCCTTTGAGTCCAGTTCTTCCTTCATCTCCACGAGCCGCTTTACAAGGAACGGTAAGGGCATCCGCTTGCCGTTCTCCCAGTGGTTCACGGTGCTGTAGGTGACGCCGACCTTCTGGGCAAACTGCTCCTGGGTAAGATCGAGCCGTTGTCGAAGCTCTCGGATGAGCGCTGGAATGTCTTCACTCTTCATGGCGGCACCTCGAACTCTCCTCTGCGAATGCGCTGGGGAACATGTAGGGCGATATGGTAGCCTACATGGCAGGGCGCTGTCAACGTTTCGTCAGGTCCTGCCGCGTCCGGCTGGGTCCTGCCGAAGAAAGGCCCGGTCAGTCCGTCGACCGGGCCTGGAGAGGCGGATTAGGCGTTGAGGACCGCGCACAGGCGGTTCGAGAGGCTCCCGCCCTTGCCTGCCCGCCGCAGCCCGAAGGGCGAAGGAGGGTTGCCGACCTCCTCCTTCGGGCCGACGTGCTTGTCCGTGTATCCGTAGGCGGCCTTGTTGATCGACTCCTTGAGGGCGGCGAGGGGGATCACATCCTCGGTCTTCGGCTGGCCCTTGACCATCACGCGCACGCCCTTGCCTGCCCGCGTGCGTGCGGGGCATGCACGCGCAGGCGGGTCGGTCTTCTCCACCAGGAAGGAGACCTTCCCGGAGACGTTCGCGCTCCGGCCGCCCTCGTACTCGCACTCGACGCCGGCCTTCTGGCAAGCCTCCCGGTAGGGAGCGAGCGCGGTCCGGTAGGCGTCCTTCGCCTCCGCGACCCCGGCGTTGGCCTTCTCGGCAAGCGCCTTCGCCTCGGCCTGGGCATTCTCGAGCCCGCCCTTCGCCGCCTCGACCGGCTTGCGCAGGGCGTCGAGCTCGGCCTGGGAGACCTTCGGCTCGACGGCCTTCGGGGCCTTGGGCTCCTTCGCCTCCGCCGCCTCGGCCTTCGCGGCCTTAGCGCCGGCGCCCTTTCCGCTGGCGGCCGCCTTGCCGCCCTTCGTCTTCTTCTTGCTCATGGTCTCGTTCTCCTTTCGTCTTCGATTCCTGCACGACCTCCGGCACATTGCCGAAGGTCACCCGTTCCACCACGTCCCGCAACCGGCACTCCGGGCAGAGCCGCTCCTTCACCGCCTCCAACAACGCGGCCGTCCGTTCCAGGGAGTGCGCGAGCCCGGTCAGGTCCCGGTGCTCCACGGCTCCCGGCTCGGTATCCCGGCACGCGATGCCGGCCAGCGCCACGCCGTCGTTCCGCAGGCGGCTGGCGAGGCCGGCGAGCAGCGTCGCCACGTCCGTCTGCTCCGTCTCGATGCTGTCGTGCAAGCCATCACCTCCTTTCGGTGGTTCAGGAGGCGGCCCCATGCCGCCCCTTTCAGGGGTGACATGAGGGCGGGCTATCCGACATAACTCAAGTCATTCCAGGGGCTTACGCGCTGAGTTCGACCGGGCAGAAAGCGGCGCGGACAGCGCGGAAGGGCTACGAGGCTGCGACCCGGGCGGCGGGCGCGCGCGCCGGCCCGGGTCAGAAGCTCATGCTCAGGCCGACTCCGAAGGCCGGGTCGAACCGGCCCTGGAAGAGGTCCGAGTAGTCCTGCGTGACGTAGGCCACCAGGTCCACCTCGAGGCCCGCTCCTTTATAGAGGTCCTTGGCGACCCCGAGCCCGCCGCGGGTCGGCGTGGTCACGGCGTCGAGGCTCCACCCCGAGGTGAGCCAGTTGTCGGTCCGGGTCTCCAGCAGCTCGAAGGCGAGCGACGCCTCGGGCTTGCCCTCGGTGACGAGGATGCCCTGCTTGCGGTCGAGCCCGAGAAGCGCGCCGGCCTTCTCGATGAGTTCGGGGACGAGGGATGCTATGCCGCCTTCGCCTCGCCCCTCGACCCTTTTTTTTCCACCTTCAGCTTTCCGACCACGGCCTCGACCACGACGCCGAGGACGTCCTGGCCGACCTCGATCCCTTCGCGCTTGAGAAGCTCGAGGGACTGCTCCACGGTCCGCCGGGAAGTATCGGCCGCGCAAGATCAACACGGAGGTCCTGCACCAGATCGGGCTGTCGAGTCAGGTCGGCGGGCGCTTGGCATCCGGCGAGGGCGTCCAGGATGCGCTCTTCGGCGATCCCTGCATGTTGCTACAGACCGACGAGATCGACGGGATGCTCCAGTCGATCAACAAGGCGAAGGACGCCCGGCACGAGCAGATGATGGCGACGCTCCTGACCATGTACTCGTCAGCGAACTCCTCATTTGCGATCCGGCGCAAGGCGGGCAAGGAATCGCCTGGCTCCATCGATCAGCCCTGCCTCGTGGTCTTCGGAACGGCGATCCCCAACCATTACTACCAGGCGCTCTCGGAGCGAATGCTCACGAACGGCTTCTTCGCGCGCATGGTGATCCTGGAGTGCGAGAAGCGCGCGCCAGGGCAAGAGCCCAAAATCGAGCCGATCCCCGCGCGGGTGCTGGAGACGGCTAAGTGGTGGGCGGAGTTCCGGCCCGGCACGGGCAACCTCGAGAACTGGCATCCCGTGCCCGAGATCGTGCCGCACACCGAAGAGGCCAAGCGCGCTCTCGTCGAGATGCGCCTGGAGGCCGAGGCCGAGTACGGCAAGGCGGAGGACGCGCGCGATCCGGTGGGCACCACCGTGTGGGGCCGCGTCAGCGAACATGTCCGCAAGCTCGCCCTGATCTACGCCGCCAGCGAGAACCACAAGAACCCGATCATCGGCCCGGCCGCCGTCGAGTGGGCTCGGCGCTTCGTCACGCACCAGGCCAGGAGGATGCTTTTCATGGCCCAGTCACATGTCGCGGACAACCCCTTCCACGCCGAGTGCCTGAAGTTCCTGCAGAAGCTGCGGGACGCGCCGGATCGGACGCTCCCGCACAGCGTGCTCCTCAAGCGCATGAAGACGGACGCGAAGAACTTCCTCGTCCTCGTGACCACGCTCGAACAGCGCGGGGAC
Source organism: Planctomycetota bacterium (assembly GCA_016179685.1). GTDB lineage: Bacteria > Planctomycetota > PUPC01 > JACPCR01 > JACPCR01 > JACPCR01. Next base: position 22,847 of record JACPCR010000062.1, read on the forward strand.
ATCGAGATTCGGACGCAGTCCAGCTCCGGCAGGCCGGGTCGCTTCTACCGGCTGACCGAAGGAGGTGAAAGATGATCGGGAAAAAATGGGTGAGGGGTGAAAGAAGGCGAACGAGGTTGGCCGCATTTGGGGTGAAGGATGGGGAAAGAAGGGTGAAGAAAGAAGTGTTCGTAAGTCCTTATATATCAACACTCTATCTCCTTCTTTCTCCCTTTCACCCCATGCCCGTGCGCGCGCGTATAGCCGCCCCTCTACCCGCGTGTGTGTGAGGGGGGGTGAAAGGGGAAAGATGGGAAGGATGCTCCTGGTTCGATCAGGCGAAGTAGCTGAGGGCCTCGGCCGCACCGGCCACCAACACCTGAGAGTCCCCGAAATTGTTGACCTTCCACTCGGGGTGGCAAACGATCTGCAGGCCGCGCTTGCAGGGAAGCATGGGCTGGAATCTTTTCCAATTCGGCGACAGGTCGGTATCGGACAGCTTGACCTCGACCGGAAGCCAAGGCTCACCGTCGCGGACGATAAGAAAGTCAATCTCGTGCTTCTCCTTGTCGCGGAGAAAAAAGAGAGCGAAATCGTCCTCACCCGTGTCCGTCCAGTAGTGGCAGGTTTTAAGCAGGTGATGGGCGACGAGGTTTTCGAAGCGCGCGGCCTTGTCCGAGACGGCACTGTAATCCCACAGATAGATCTTTCCCTCACGGCGAAGCGAACGGGCAATGCGCTTGCTGTAGGGCTTGATCTCGAAAAGGTAGTAGAGATCCTTCAGATATGTTGCCCATCGCTTGATCGTAGGAATGCTGGCCTCCAGGTCACGGCCGAGGGAGGCAAGGCTGAAGAGAGACCCCACTCGCTCCGGCAAGAGCGAGGTCATCATCTCAATCCGGTCCAGTTCAGGAAGGCGGCTGAAGTCTCGCAGGTCGTCCCGAATGACCAGTTCTTCCCGACTGCGCCTCCAAAGTTTCAGCTTCCGAACACTTCGATCCAGGAGCGGCTTTGGGAACGGACCGAAGGTCATCAGCGCGGTCAGATTCTCGTCGGCCGACTTCGGCGGCTCTTCACCCCGGGCGAAGATCGCTTGCAGCATCTTGTCCGGGGCCAGGACATCGGGCCGCTCCATTTCCCGGAGCGAAAAGGGATGCAAGCGAAACGGAAAGTGCCTTCCCAGGAGGCTGTCGCTTCCCTTTCGGTAAACGTTCAAACGGGCGCTGCCCGTGACGAGGAAGTCGCACGGCGATTCCAGAGTGTCGTAGATGCCCTTCAGGTTTCGCTTCCATCGACGCTCTTTGTGAATCTCGTCCAGCACGACGAGCGGAACCTCCTTCCCTTGTGCTGGGGGGACGACGGAAGATGGATTCTGCGCCCACTCGCGGCGAAAGACCAACTGGTCCCAATTGCGATACACGCCGACTTTGCGCTGATCGAGCAGCATCTTGGCCAAGGTGGTCTTGCCGCATTGGCGAGGACCCGACACAAGCGCGATCTTGTGGTCGGCGAAGCAGAACTCTTCGATGGCTTGCGTCAGAGATCGATCCTTCATTCTGACCAATCTAACGACTTTCGTTCGTTTGGTCAAGCCTATGGCCGTTCTAATGCGTGTCGTTAGAACGGCCAAAACCTGACCAAACTATGGTCTGACCGCAGTATGGTCAGGTCGGCCACGGGTCCTACCCGGCCAGGCTCGAAGCCGACGCCGCGCGGAACGCTCGCCATTTTGACCAGAGTTTGTTTCGGGTGTCCGGTTTCGCCCACGTCTCGCCCGGGGCGCGAGGGCTACCTGGACGCCAACCCGTACCCACCGGCGCGCCCTGGGCGTTCCGGGGCGCGAACGGGGGCCAACCCAACGCCAAGAAGGAGGCAGATGCCATGAAGATCGAAGAACGGAAGGTTTCGGACATCAGGCCCTACGAGGCCAACCCGCGCATGAACGACCAGGCGGTGGACGCCGTGGCCCGGTCGATCCGGGAGTTCGGATTCCGCCAGCCCTTCGTGGTCGATGAGGCGGGCGTCATCATCGTGGGGCACACCCGCTGGAAGGCCGCCAAGACGCTGGGCCTGGCCGAGGTGCCGGTGCATGTGGCCGCAGGGCTCCCTCCGGAGAAGGTGAAGGCGTACCGCATCGCCGACAACAAGCTCCACGAGTTGTCCGAGTGGGACTACGACCCTCTGCCCGTCGAGTTGTCCGACCTGCGCGGGATGGACATCGATCTCGACATGCTCGGCTTCTCGTCCGAGGAAGTGGATAAGATGCTCGGGGCGGGGATCGGCGGCAACCCGGGGCTGACCGATCCCGACGCCGTGCCCGAACCGCCGAATGATCCGGTCACCCAGCGCGGCGACATCTGGGTGCTGGGCGAACGCCGCCTGATGTGGGACGACAGCGGTTCGCCCGAGGATCTCGACCGTCTGCTCTCCGGCGCGGTCATCCACCTCGTGAACACCGACCCGCCGTACAACGTGAAGGTCGAGCCGCGCTCGAACAACGCCATCGCGGCGGGGCTGTCTGTCGTTCGGCTCCGCCGACGCGGTCGCGGCCTCCGATGCGCGCGGCATGCATCATCAGGGCTTCGATCTGGCGCGGGACAAGTCCAAGGCAGCGCCGACGACGAGGAAGCTCCGCCCGAAGGACCGCCCCCTCGAGAACGACCTCGTCTCGGACGAGGCCTTCGACGGAATGCTCCGGGCGTGGTTCGGGAACATCGCGCGCGTGCTGGAGCCTGGCCGGGGCTTCTACATCTGGGGCGGCTACGCCAACGGCGCGAACTACCCCAGCGCGCTCAAGGAGTGCGAGCTCTACTTCGCGCAGGCCGTCATCTGGGTGAAGGAGCACCCGGTCCTCACGCGCAAGGACTTCATGGGCAACCACGAGTGGTGCTTTTACGGCTGGCGCGAGGGCGCGGCGCACTACTTCAACCCGGAGATCAATAACGCCACCGACGTCTGGTCGATCAAGAAGGTCAACCCGCAGTCGATGGTGCACTTGACCGAGAAGCCCGTGGAACTCGCCGTCCGCGCTATGACCTACTCGTCGCGCCCGGGCGAGAACGTCCTCGATCTCTTCGGCGGTTCGGGAAGTACGCTCATCGCGGCGGAGAAGACCGGGCGGAGGGCATACCTCATGGAACTCGATCAGCTCTACGCGGACGTCATCGTCCGCAGGTGGGAAGAGTACACCGGCAAGAAAGCCACGCGGCAGGAGGGAGTTCGGGCATGAAGTCAGCCACGCGTGATGCCCGTGTCCTTGGCCAGCAGGTCGAGGTACGTCTTGTAGGCATAGACCCGATCACGTCGTTTGCCTGTGATCTCATGCAGAACTTCCATCTGACGCAAAATGTCGATGGCCTTGACGGCGGTCGGCTTGCTCGTCTTGAGAAGCTCGATACTGCGCCCGAGCGTGACCATGGGATGCGTGGGCAGGAGGTCGAACAGTCGCACGGCCATCAACGTCGATGCTGTGTGCTCCGCTACTTTGCGCCGGTCGCCGCCGACCAGCGAGAAGAGCCCGCGCGCCGTGGCGACGCCGTCGTCGGCCGACTCGCGCACGCATTCGAGAAAGAAGGAGGTCCAACCTTCCCAGTCGCCGCTGGCGCGCACCGCATTCAGGCGCTCGTAGTACTCCTGCCGGTGCCGCTTGAATCCGAGGCTGACGTAGAGGAGCGGCGACGACAGCAGCTTCCAGTGTTCGACCAAGAGCGCGATCAGCAAACGGCCGATGCGGCCGTTGCCGTCGAGGAAGGGATGGATAGTTTCGAACTGGACATGCGCCAGACCGGCCTTCGCAAGCGGCGGCAGCGGGTCGTCGCCGTGCAGCCACTTCTCCAAAGCGGCGAGCGCCTCCGGCACGGCCTCCGGTGGCGGAGGCACGAAGCGCGCGGTGCCCGGACGCGTTCCGCCGATCCAGTTCTGCGACGTGCGGACCGTGCCCGGATGCTTGTCGCTGCCGCGCACGCCTTTCATCAGGCGTTTGTGGACGGCGGACAGGAGACGCACGCAAAGCGGAAGCCCTTTCGGGTTGGCCAGCTCCTTCCTGGCGTAGGCCATCGCGTCGACGTAGTTGCAGACCTCCTCCACGTCGGCTGGGCGATCCGACTGGCGCGTGGCCTCGTAGGCCACCACGTCTTGGAGCGTCGCCTGGGTGCCTTCGATCTGCGAAGAGACGACGGCTTCCTTGCGGACGAATCCGTACAGGAACCAATCCGGGCTGGGCACCATGGCCCCGGCTACCTCGAGCCGCCCCACGGCCGCGACCGCCTCGGCATGGAGCTTGGCGAGATTCCCCTCGATGACGAGCGGCGGTCCCTCGGGCGGCAAGGGCCGTGGAATGAAGGCCTGGACCTTCTCTCCCGCCACTGTGCTGACGCTGTAGGTTCCCGTCGTGCGTGCCATCGCTGGTTAAGGCTCCTTGACCAAGGTCATCCGCTAGTAAAGGAATCTTACCTAACGCGCAACGCTAGTCAAGAAATCTTTACTAGCGTTTGGGCCCTATGGGAGGCAGCGTGATCTACCTCGCGAGCCCCTACTCGCACCCAGACCCGTCCGTCCGTGAGGCGCGCTTCCAGGCAGCCTGCAGCCAGGCGGCCGAGATGCTGCGCTGCGGCATCCCGGTCTTCTCGCCCATTGCGCACACGCATCCCATCGCCGCCTACGGCCTCCCGCTGGAGTGGGCGAGCTGGGAAAAGTACGACCGCGTCTTTCTGGAGATGTGCTCGGAGGTCTGGATCCTGATGCTCGACGGCTGGCGGGAATCGAAAGGCGTCCAGGCGGAGATGGAGTTGGCGCGGGAACTCGGGAAGCCGGTGGTGCTCGTGGAACCGGGAGACGCCCTGAACGACCAAACCCCAGTCGCGGCGTCCCTGTCTGCGCCGCGCGCGTCGCGGCAGGCAGGCCGCGCTGGGGTGGTCGAGGCGGAGGTGGAAGATGACCCTACGCCTTGATCGTGAACATGCCTCGCTCGGCCTTCTGAAACCGCGACTCGCCGCCCTTCTTGGCGATCTCGCGGATGATCGCGGCGTAGACCGTCGCGCTGGGCGTCTTGCCGCCCGTCTTCCAGAGGCCCTTCTCCAGGGTGCGCTCGACGATGACCTTGCAGTTGAGCGCCTCCCCGGCGTCCCCGAGGACCTTGGCGGCCGCGTCGAGCCCGCTCATGGTCCCGCATGCCTGCCGCGCCGCTTCGCTCTGCGGCGCAGACAGGTCCTTGCGTTCAGCCTTCTTGCGCGCCTTGGGCACGACCGCCTTGGATGCGGCCATGTCGGATAGACGCGACGGGCAAAACCAGGCCCTGAAAGTGACCGCCCTTTCGGCCGAGGACATGGCGATCCTGCTGTCCAAGAGTGGCGGCAAAACCGTCAGCGCGGAGACCATCCGCTCCCATCTGGAAGCGGCCGCGCCCGCGAACGCCGGCGACACGCTGAACCTGGTCCTGGTCCATTACGCCACCTGGCTGGTGAAGGATCTGTCCGGCCGTGGCGATTGATCCCCGCAACCTCAAGCCTTCCGACTTGGCGCGGCTTCTCAACTCGATGCCGCCGGGGGCCGTCGTCGACGAGCGCCAGCTCTACCGACACCGCATGCGAGCGGGCTACCGGATCGGCGGCGGCCGCCGGGTAGACCTCTTCCGCTACGTCGCCTGGCTCGTCGAGGAACGCGACCGGTCCAGGCCGGAGAAGGCCCGCGACTACGAGGCGATCAAGGAGGCGGCCGCCCAGCGCAACCGGGTGCTGTCGTAGGCCGGACGCGACATCGGAGAACTCCCCGCCGTCGTGGACGCCGAACGGAAGGCGCGGGCCGGAGACGACTTCCGCTTCTTCTGCGAGGCCTACTTCCCGCAGACCTTCCACCTGCCCTGGTCGCCGGTGTCCAAAATGGGGGCGGGATCGGGATCGCTACCTGTCTCCCGCAGGGAGCCCGTTGGGATGCGCCGCGCACGGCGCGGCAGGCGGGCCCCGATCCCGATCCCGACGGGCGTTGGAACGCAAAGCGCCAGGAGTTTCCAGAGATCAGCCTCTTTTTCGAGGAAGAAGATCGCGGATTCGCGATGACCCGAATAGAGATTTCACTAAGTAGTTACCTCGCCGACATCTCGTTGCGTCTCGTTCGCTTGGAAAGCAATACCTCTGAACAACTCGAACTCATCGATCACCCCGACCGTCCTCGGTATCGGGCTGCTTGAACGAGGGATGAGAAGCGAGGCTTCGCCCGCATCCAATCCTCGGCTGGTTAGCGGCGGATTTCGTCATCGAAAGGGGCCGAGTGCGCAACGCAAGGCAGAGCCGCCGCAATTCGCTCGTCTTCTTGAGACGTTCCGTGACTGCCTTGGAACTCATGTCAGTCTTCATCGATGATTTCCTTTAAATGCTTGATGTCGTCCTGATCTTGACCGCTTCCCCTCAGAGTCTTGAGCTCGATAAGGCCATCCGGGGAAATCACTGTCAGCTCCCCTCTCTCCCACTGAACGCGTTGACGCCCGTTCCAGACACGTTCAATCATTGGCGTTACAAGAAGCAAGTCAAGAGGCAGCGAATCTGGAGAGTCGGGAAAGACTTTGGCCAACCGATAGATTTGAATGCCACCCTTCTTGAACTTCATCAACCCGGCATCAATATCAAATCCGAGTTCCTTGGCAACATCCTTTGCGACATCCAGAGATGTACTCTCGATCATGATGTCGATGTCCAGCGTGGACCGGGGGAAAGCATATACCGCCATCGCCAAGCCGCCGCAGAGCGCGAAATCGACACCTCTTCGGTTCAACTCGGAGCACAATTCAGAAAGTTCATCAAGCAAATCCATGTCTGGACCCATCGCGCGAACGACCCAAAATCAGCGACTGAAACGGCGCTGCCCAACGTCAGGTCGGCAAGAATGTCCGGAGCACCTCGAAGAGTCAAATCGCGCCACCGTTTCAGTTCGCTGCATTTTTCTGGTTCAATGAAGCCGCTTCGCGGCAGAGCTGAGCGGTCATCGCATCCTTTCCTGCCTGAGCGGCCGCGCGATACCGGATGGGAATCTGAAGGTTTTGACGCACGGTATGCGAGGGATGACGGAAAGGTCCATCAGGTTGCGTGCGAATTCTGAGGACAGGGTTAGGTTCAGGGTCACCCTCACAGGGCTTGACGAAAGCCCCGTGAGTTTTTTTTTATCTCCATTTTCCCGGGCAGGAGAAAGGGGAAAGACCCATGAACGATAAACTTCTTCAGGATCGAAGATTATACACATTTCTGGAGCGCGTCGACAACGATATGGCCGAGGAGGCCCGGATGGAAGAGTGCGGGTGTGGAGGAGGCTTCATAGCGCCCGGTCTAAGCGCAAGCCGCGAGGAGTCATAGAGCGACAGCCATACCTCCACGGCTTCCTTCTGCGCCAAGAGTCGCTTATTAGGCTTGATCCTCCGAAGGTCCGCAAGCGTGGTCCCCACGTCCTGCAAATGGACGTGCGAGCCGAAGCGCCGGGGCTGCTCCAGCGGAATGGGGTAGAAGCGCAGCCTCGGGAAGTACGGCGCGAGCTGGTCAAGGTTGAAAGACCGCATAGCCTGGGTTCACGCCAGTTGGCCCGGTCTTCATGTCGCGTTCTAGTTTACGCTCTGTCATCTCGACACCAGAAAATTGGCTCCCCAAAGGCGACCCTCTTCGGAACTATCGCACGTGCCTGCGCCGCGATGCCTCGCGTCGCGGCAGGCAGGCGTCCCGTCCCGGCTGTCAAACAATCCAGCCGAGCCGTGGCCGACCATGCAAGACGTGTGGTATGGCCACGTCTCGCAGATCATCGTCGTGAGGAATATCCTTCGGTGTACCGGGGTCGGTTCAGGGAACAAGATTTTCTTCTTGGCAACAACCGCCAATTATAGATAATAGTTGCTCTTGGTGAGAAGGCGTGTGTCCTCGTACTTCTTGTGTACAATGTCGAATGGCAGGAGACCGGATGAGCCGAATGCCTTCCGCTTGGAAGCCTGTTTACACGATTACGCCGAAGGTAGCTCGTCTCCTGATGGAGATTGAGACTAGCCGCGCCGAGGTGGAGCATACGCCCCTGCCGCCTACCGTGGAAGCGGAACTTCGGCGGCAGGCTCGTATCCGGTCCACGCACTACTCCACCCGCATCGAGGGCAACCGCCTAACCTTGGCGGAGGCGGAGAAAGTCATCCGCGAGGCCAAGACGGACTTTCATGGCCGCGAGCGCGACGTGCGTGAGGTCAAGAACTATTGGAACGCGCTACTCCGGGTGGAGGAATGGGCTGAGGCCAAGCGGCCGGTAGGCGAAGACCTCATCAGGCGTCTCCATGCGCTGGTCGAGCACGGGCCCCGTGCCAAGCCCACGCCGTACCGGGACGGCCAGAACGTGATCCGCGATTCCGCCTCGGGTGCTGTCGTTTACATGCCACCAGAGGCCAAGGATGTTCCCGGTCTCATGTCGGCCATGGTGCGCTGGATTGTCGAGGCGGAAAAGACGGACCTGCCCATCCCGCTCCTTGCCGGGCTCGCCCATTACCAGTTCGTCACCATCCATCCGTATTACGACGGCAACGGCAGGACGGCGCGATTGCTCGCCACGTTTCTCCTGCATCGCGGCGGGTACGGCCTGCACGGCTTCATCTCCGTAGAGGAACACCATGCCCGCGACTTGGCCGCCTACTACCGGGCGCTCGCGGTTCATTCGCATCACAACTACTACGGGGGCCGGGCGAACGCCGACCTGACGCCGTGGGTGGAATACTTCGTTACGACGCTGGCCGGGACGTTTGAGGCCGTGCGCAAGGAAGCCAAACGTCTGGCCAAGGAAGGCGTGCCGGTCGAACCCGAGGAACTGCGCCATCTGGATCGCCGCGCCCGAATCGTTCTCGGTCTCTTCGCCAAGGCCGACCGCATCGCCGCGCCGGACGTGGCCCGCGCCCTAGGCCTCTCCGAGCGCATGGTCCGCGTGCTTCTCCAGCAGTGGGTCAAGGACGGCTGGCTGGCCGTGGCCGACCCGTCGCGGCGGAAACGCTCCTACGAATTAACGGCAATCTATCGGCAATACGTGGGCAAGTTATCGGCAATACCGGGGTGGAAAACCGAGTGGCTTGGAACAAGGAGATGATCCCCATGAGCCGCAGGCACACGAGTCCAGTCTCTTCATCTTACGCCCCTCGCGGAGGAGCGCGCAATGCCTACTGATTCAAGCAGTGTTTTCACCATCGAGGACTTGGCCGAATACCTTAAGATTTCCAAGTCCACGCTTTACAAGTTGGCGCAGAGCGGGGCTCTCCCCGGAATCAAGGTCGGCAGGCACTGGCGTTTCCACAGGGACGCCGTGGACGAATGGCTGAAAAGCCATCCCTTGGACAAGAAAGAAACGAAACAGGGAGAGCAGGAGACGCAGAAGTGACGCCTGAGGAGCGGACCATGAACGCGAAGAAGAAGCCGAAGAAAACGACCAAATTTCTTGGTCGAACGACCAAGAATCTTGGTGATAGGGGCTGGGCCGGGCTGTTCGCATCTCCGACGATGGCCCGACTGCTCACCCTATTTCTCACGCATGCCGAGAAGGACTTCTACCAGAAGGAGTTGGCCCAGGCGACCGGTGCCGGACTCTACACTGTGCAGCGCGAGCTCGCTCGCCTGGGGAAGGCTGGTCTTGTGACTCGAATGCCGCGCGGGAACCGGGTGTACTATCAAGCTAATCGAACGCACCCTGCGTTCGAGGATTTGAAGCGGGCCATTCTGAAGACCACGGGACTGGGCGAGACCCTTCGCGCGGCACTGGCCTCCTTGGCCGACCGTGTGCGGGTCGCCTTCATCTACGGTTCCTTCGCCCGCGGCGAGGAGGCGGCGGGGAGCGATATCGATGTCCTTCTCGTGGGCGACCTGTCCCTTCGTGAGGCATCTACCGTTCTCGGCCCCGCCGGTCGGGAACTGGGACGCCAAGACATCCGCCAGGGAAGTGGCGGACCTCCTGCGCGTCGTGGATCGCGATCTGGCGGACGCGGCCCTTTCCCAACTCTCGACGGACCGCCGTTTCGCCACGGCCTACAACGCCGCGCTGCAGCTGGCCACCATCGCGCTTCACGCGTCCGGCTACCGGGCCGCGGGAGCGGGGCATCACTGGGCCACCTTCCACGTGCTGCCGGAAATCATGGGACCGCAGACACAGGCGCGAGCCGACTACTTCGACAACTGCCGCTCCAAGCGGAACGTCACGGATTACGACCGCGCCGGGGAGATATCCGAACGCGACGCCGAGGAGATTCTTGCCGAGGCCAAGACGTTCCGCAAGGAACTGCTCGCCTGGCTCACGAAAAATCATCCGCCGCTTGTTCCAAGAGGCGCTCAATGACAACGACCAAGGGAACGAAACGCGCATGCCGTACCATCACCGCCGACCATGTGAAGCTCCGCATCCGCGAGGGCGAGGGCCTCACCGTGGAGTTCAAGGAGCGCTACACCCCGCGCATCGCCGAGGACATTGTGGCTTTCGCCAACGTCAAGGGCGGAACGCTCCTCCTCGGCGTGCGGGACCTGCCTGCCGCGTCGCGGGACGCAGCGCAGGCAGGCGGCGGGACCGTCGTCGGCGAGCGCCTGACCAACGACCTGAAGGCCAGGATCAACAGCTTGGCCCGGAACTGCAAACCGACCATTTCCGTCGAGCTTGCTCAGGTCGGCGAGGTCGTGGCTGTCGTCGTGCCGGAGGGCACGGAGGAGCCGTACTCCTGCGGCTCGGGTTACTACCGGCGGCTCGATGGCAACACGCAGAAGATGAACCACGATGAGTTGCGCATCATGTTCGCGGAGAATGACCCAACGCCGTTCGAGGAACGGACGGTCCGGGACTTCACGTTCGACGACATCTCCAAGGCCAAAATACGCGCCTTCACCAGAGCGGCGGGCATTCGCGTCGGTCGAACCCCCTTGCCGGATTTCCTTCGCAGCCTCAACGCGGCGGACGAGGCACGGGTCAAGAACGCGGGCATCCTCTTTTTCGCCAGGGACATCGAGAAGCACTTCCACCATGCAGAGGTCACGCTGCGGGCGTTCAAGGGGAAAGAACGCCAGCACATCTACGACCGGCGCGACGTGCGGGACGACCTCCTCACCCAGTTCATAGAGGCCGTCGCTTTCCTCAAGAAGCACCTGAACATTCGCACCGAGATCAAGGGACTCGACCGCAAAGACATCTACGAGATCCCGCTGGAGGTCCTGCGCGAGGCCGTCGTCAACGCCATCATGCACCGCGACTACAGCATCAGGGGGACGCAGGTGTTCGTGGAGGTCTACGACGACCGGGTGGAGGTGGCGAACCCCGGTAGCCTGCCCAAGGGCCTGTCGATCCGGGAGCTCGGCGCGGTTTCGATCCGCAGGAACGCGATCATTGCGGATATCTTTTCCCGAATGCACATGGTCGAGCGGAGCGGGATGGGCATCCGGAAGATGAAGGATGTGATGGCGGCTACCGGGCTCCAGGAGCCGAAGTTCGAGGTGAACAGCTTTTTCCGGGCGACCTTCCAGCGATCGCCGGAGTTCTCATTGAAAGAGAAAGCGCTGTCGGCGAAAGAAGGTAAGGCGACCAAACCCGCACAGACAGAAGACAGGGTGTCTGCACTGAAAGTTGCACTGAAAACTTCAGTGAAAAGTGCACTGAAAACTGCATCGGCGATTATGGACGCCATGAAGGAAGATCCCAAGAGCACCGTTCCCGAAATCGCCAAGGCAATCTCGGTCAGTACGCGCACGGTCAACAATTACATCCGTCGTCTGAAAGAAACGGGCTTCATCCGCCGCGTCGGCCCGGACAAGGGCGGCTACTGGGAGGTGGTGCGATGAACAAGGGAGCCGCCCGCAAGGCGTCGAGAATGAAGATCGTACCTGGCGGTAGCGACGCCCGGCTATTCACGCTGGAGGTCGCGATCATCGACGGGCCCATCACCGAGAAGTTCGCCAAGAAGAACAAGGTGCTCTCGCGGACGATCCAGATTCGCGGGAACCAGACGCTGGAGGACCTGCATCACGCGATCTTCGACGCCTTCGACCGCGAGGACGAGCACATGTACGAATTTCAGATCGGCGGCAAGGGCCCAATGGACCCAAAGGCACGACGATACGTCTTGCCCATGGCGATGGAAGAGCCGATACCCGACCCGGAGAAACCGGCAGGCGACGTAACCCGCACTACCATCGGATCGCTGGGCCTGAAAATGGATGATCCATTCGGCTACTGGTTTGACTTTGGCGACGACTGGTGGCATCAGATTGATCTGGTGGCCATCGAGGACGCCGCGCCTGGCGGAAAGTTCCCGCGGGTGACGAAGCGCGTCGGGGAAAGCCCGCCGCAATACATCGATTGGGACGAAGAGGAATGACCGACGAAATCCAGCGCGTCGAATACCGGCAGGGCATGATCGAGACCCGCACGCAGGCCGACGCGCTTCCGGTTCGGGTTTGGAGCGGCGCGGGAATGCCAGAGGAGATCCGCGAAGCCATCCGCACCGAGCGCCTGACGGAATTGGGCGGCGTCTACGGCGACCGGGAGGCGGGCGACCCGATCCAGTACGACCACCTGACACTGGAGTCTCAAGGTGGCGTCGTAAAGATCGAGGTTTTCAACCGCGCGATTCTATTGTTCTTGGGGGACGACGAACGCATCCGGCAGATTCATCGCGTGCTGTGTAAGCTCGACAAGGGGGCGGCAACCACCGCATGAACAGGTGAGCGAGGCGACCCGAATGGCCCATCGAGGCAAGGCAAAGCCAGCGGTCCCGCGACTACGCTTCCCTCTCACCGAGAAGGAACTGCGGCGCCTGTTTGACCCGAAGACGTGGAGCCGCGCCCGAGACTACGTGGGAGCCTTCGAAAGCCCGGAGATGGCCCCCCGCGAAATCAGGGGCGACGTCACGGGCAACTACGGAACGTATACCGCCATTCTCAGGCGAGTGGGAAACGAGTTGGAGTGCGCGTGCAGCTGCCCGGCGGCCAATGATATGGATTGCAAACATGCCGCCGCGTTAGGATTGACCTACCTGCACGACCCAGGTTCCTTCAAGGACATCCCGAAAACGAACCGCACGGAGGTACGCGCGCTGGCGGACGTGTCCAAGTTCCTGAAGGGCACGTCGCTTGACGCTCTCGTGGAGGAGCTGCGGGCCCGGGGCATCACCCAGAAACAGGTCGTCGAAATCCTGGGGATCAACAGCGGGCTGTTCGGTTCGGCCAAGCGCCTGGAAAAGCGCGGCCGACGCTACGGCTTCCTGAATGCATGCAAGCTCGCCTGCGCCTACCTGCTTGAAGTCGTCGAGCAAGAAGGGCGTCCCGACTGAGCCCCCTTGATCTCCTCCCACATTCGCCGCTGCTTTCTCCAGTCGGCCACAGCGGTGATGGGCCGGACCAACTTTTCGCGGATGGGGTCGCGGCCGCCGTTCGAGCGGGGCAGGCGCAGGAGTTCCTCCTGGATATCCGTGGCGAGGTGCAGGAGGTTCATGATCTGGGTGATGCGGGCCCGGCTCACGTGGGACAGGCGCGCCACTTCGGCGTAATCCGCCACATCCCGTTGGCGCACCAGGTCCTCCATGTGGATCGCCAGCGCCCTGAGACGCGAGACGCGGGGCACGCTACCGGGGTCCGGGGCATGCACAGCGTGACCTTCGGCGATCACTTTCCGGCCTCGCTTGGCGCAGCGGAAATGGACCTGCTTGGTGACGGTCAGCCCTCTGGTCATGCGCTCACCTCCGCAAGTTCGTTGGACAGCATCTTGATCCCGGCTGGGTGGAAGGTCACCGAGACCGTGCCCTTCTCCCCGTCGTAGTCCACCCGCTGTACGAGAAGCCGAATCACCCGCACCTGTTCGCGCGGCGCGAGCGTCTCCCACACCGGGTCGAAGAGTGCCAGGACCCGCGCGACTTCCTTCTCATCCAGAAGCTCGCGCCCGAGGGCGATCAGCTCCTCGCGGACCTGGGTGCCGCGCTGCTCGGCGGCGCGGATTCGGTCCTGGAGGTCGGTCACGCGGTCGGTGGCCGTGCCGTTCGTGGCCAAGCGTCCGGCGAGTTTGCGCATCTCGGCGTTGTGGCGGACGAGATCGCGCTCCAGGCCGCGCCTCTCGGCTTCGAGTTCCGTGATCCGCGCTTGGCCCTGGGCGCGCGTCTCCTTCAACGTCTCGGCCAAGAGCGTTCGGTCCTTCCCGATGCCGCGCACCTGGTCGATCACGAATTTCTCGATCTCCTGCGGGGGGATCGACTTCGAGGGGCAATCGTGCCAGCCCCGTTTCTGGGCGTAGGTGCAGACGTAGTACCGGTATCGCTTGTTACCGTTCTTGAGCGTATGGGTGTGGACCATCGCACAACCGCAGGGCACGCAATGGAGAAGCCCCTTCAGGAGTGCGCCGAAGCGATTTCGCACGTGCCTGCCGCCCGTGGTGCCGTTGCGCTTGAGGAGCTGCTGAACGCGTTGGAAGACTCCGCCGTCCACGATGGCCGGTTGCTCGCCATCGTGGACCTCGTCTTTGTAGGTGATCTTGCCCGTGTAGAGGACGTTGGTGAGGAGGTTGAAGAGGCCGTGCTTGTTGAAGGGTCGTCCGCCCGCCGTGTGGCCCTTCTTCGTGACCCAGCCCTTGTTGGTCCAGCCCCGGGCGTCGAGATCCTTGATCGTGGGAATGAGGGCCTCGTGTTCCAGGTAGAGATCGAAGATGGAGCGCGCCCGCGCGGCCTCTTCTTCGTTCACCATCAGGCGGCCGCCACGCGGGTCCACGTCGAAGCCCAGGATGGGCCGTCCCCCGGACCACTTGCCCTTGCGCCGGGCGGCGGCGAACTTGTCCCGCGTCCGCTCGGAGATGATCTCCCGCTCGAACTGGGCGAAGGAAAGCAGGATGTTCAAGGTCAGACGACCCATGGAACTGGTGGTGTTGAACTGCTGCGTGACCGAGACGAAGGAGACGTTGTGCTTCTCCAGCTTCTCCATGATCCGGGCGAAGTCGAGGAGGCTCCTCGGCAGGCGGTCCACCTTGTAGGCCACGATGCAGTCCACGCGCCCGGCCTCGATGTCGGCCATGAGGCGCTTGAGCGCGGGGCGGTCCATGTTCCCGCCGGTGTAGCCGCCATCGTCGTAGCGGTCTGAGAGGCAGGTCCAGCCCACGCCGCGCTGGCTGGCGATGTAGGCCTCGGCCGCCTCCCGCTGGGCATCGAGGCTGTTGAACTCCTGGTCCAACCCCTCCTCCGTGCTCTTGCGGGTGTAGACCGCGCAGCGGACGGCGGGGGCATCATTCTTCCTGTTTGCCATTTCCGTTTCCTTTCGTTCCAAGCCTGAAGAAGTGGTAGCCGTTCCAGTGCGTGCCCGTGACCTTCTTGGCCACGGCGCTCAAGGTCCGGTAGACCTCGCCCTCGAACTCGAAGCCGTCGGGGAGGACCCGGACTTCGACGCTCTGCCCCTTGTACTGGCGGGCGATCACCGCGCCGGGCATGGGCAGGCGGCCGTCCTGCGACAGGTGGATCGCGGCAACCTTCGTGTGGCCGTTGGTGGGCAATGCCACTTTCTTCGACGCGGTCAGGCGGACGTCTGAATCGGCGGCCAGCTCCTGGGCGAACCGGCGGGGCCGTTCCGAAAGGCCGCCTTCCGCGTTGGCCTGGAGCCGCCACGCGATGCGACGGACCAGGAACTCCTTGTGCCGGGACGTCGTGCTTTCGCCAAAGACCTCGGCGTACTTCCGGCGGAGATCGGCCACCTCCATCTGCTTCAGGGCGGCGATCTCCTTGCCTACGTTGAGCGCCATGCGTCACCTCCTCCTTGCCCGCCGAAGCCCGCAGGGCGTAGGCGGGTCGCGATCCCCACCTTCGCCAAGGCTTCGGTGGGCAGGTCGGTTGCGTTAACCTCTGGTCGCATGAGGGCTCGGGGGCGCGGACACCTCAAGGGCTTTCTGGCGAGATTTCGAGGAATTGCTCGCAGAAGGCGCGGAATCGGCCGATTCCGGCGGAAGTTGGGCCGAACTGCATAGGCGCAGGATGCCCTTGGCCAGAATGGCGGGACTTGGCGGCGACGCTCGTCGGGCGTCAGGTGGGCGTGGCTGTCAGCTTCGGAGCTGGCGTCGGCAGGAAGGTCGGGCGGAAGCGGCATGGTGGGCATCCTCTCGGATGCGCCCACAACGGCCTCCGCTGCGCGGCCAGCACGATGTCCGGCGAAATCTCTCTCCTGGATACTTACCCGGCGGAAGTTCGAAATGACGGACTGGGGTGCGGTCGTAACGCGGTTGTTAACCTGGCGGGAGTTTGAAACGGTGGACTGGGTGCGTGAGCCGAAACCAAAAGTGACGGTTCGGCCCGGCAAGTTCTACGCTACTGGGGGTGCCAACTTTAAGCTATCGATCCAGTTTGCCAGGGATTCGCCTTTCTCCCACACCGACACAGGCACGCCATATCTGAGCGCCTTGTCGTTCCGTATTCCGACTTCACAATCTTTGGCCTCATCCACGAGCGTATGCGGATCAAGAACCAGATCTCCGATGCCAACGACGACCTTGGCCTTGGGCTCGACATCCGTAACTTTCCATTCAGCCGCCATCCGGTCTGGGCCAATCCCTCGCAGGTCAACAACGCAAAGGACAAACTTCTCGTTGTTCTCTGATGCCTTCTGGGCTTGTGCTGGCGTCAAGCGGACTTCCCCCGTTGTGGTTGCCTTTACCTCGAGGAAGTAGTCGGCCAATCGAAAGTGGTGTGTGCCCGCGTCGATGGGCGGCGCGTCGTCCAGAAACAGGTCGTAGTCGTACCCGCAGTCGATGAAATCTGGGTGCAGCTCTCGCTGGTCCAGGTACTTCTCGATGGCAAACTGGACGCCCAATCCAAACTGCCGATTCCGTTCTTTTTCGGCTTCACGCTGCTGTCGTGATGCCAAATCGGCCGCCAGATCGCTGTACTTGGACGGGTCGCTACCCAGCGCCTGGACAATGTTGGCCAACCCATTCTCAACTTGCCCTCGTGCCTCCTGCGATGGCACCGTGCTGAGCAGTCGCAGTTCCAGGGCGTTGAAGCCGAAGTGCCTGCTAAGCAGGTCGACCCCGGCATCGTTCCCGGACAGCCACGTCGGGTCAAGCAACGGCCTCAGATTTCCAGCGTTGGCCATTACCGGCTCGACGCCTTTCTCGCCTTGAACAGGCACCCAGGCCTTGGTCTTAAGGTCGCCCAGCCACAGCGCTGGACGAACCTTGATGTGTACGTCAGCACGATCCATGCGACCCACGATTTCACGGGTTTCCCGCCATGAGGGGTCATGCGGGGCGGCGTGCTTCAGTACCAGTCCCAACAGGAGCTTGGCTATCTCCACGTCGCTCTGGCACCGCTGGATCAGTTCATTGGGCAGAAGGGCGATCTGGGACAGATCGATGTCAGCGACCGTCACATTGGTGCAGTCTTCCCCTTCCACTGCAAGCGCTTTCAGCCGTTCATCCCGCAAATCACGAGGGGCATCGCTACAGAGGGGGTCGATGAAGGCTATTTTCCATGTAACGAGTGCATCGACCAACGCTCGCTCGCCGCCGAGCCGGGTCAGATATTCTTCCGACAGGATACGATCTTCCTTGTACAGCTTGGCGAATGGTTTGGCGTCGGCGTGCCACACCGTCACTGGCGACATGATCTTGCGGTTGCTCGCCCAGCGGGCGGCGGTGCTGTCCGACACAACCAAGGGGCATCGCTGCGCAAGGGCCGCGGCTTCAGCCGCACGAGTATCCCAGAGGTATTTGAGGAGATCGACGCTCGTCTCGCGGTAACACTGCTTCTCGACTGATATGGGCTTATTGTCGGGAAGGTGTTTGGCGAGCTCCTCCAGACACTCCGTGATGATCGCCTCCTCGCCTAGGGACTTGGCCACCTGTTCGGTGAGAAGGGCCTTCATGTGCGAGAAGTTGCCGTCGGCCGAACATTGGAAAAGCTCATCAAGAACGAGGCGCCCCCGAACATCCAGGCGGATGGATTGTGCGATATCCTTCAACACCGCCTTGATCCCTTCATCTCGATACAGATCGCCAGGCGACTTGAGAACCTTGTTCTGATCGGGGAGCAGATTATGCATGATCGTGCCGCAGTTGTGCTTGCCAGCGACCTTCCCGAGAAGGTCCAGGAAGCGTGCGAGCCACCCCAAGGGATCGTCCACCTTCAGGTCGTCCAGCTTCGCCGCTCCGTTGCGGACGGTCTCAGCCATCTCCGTGAGCGTGATTCGCCGCACGAGGACGTCCAGCCCAGCCCACTCGAAGGCGATAGCTGTCCAATCCGGGCCAACCTGTAGCGCTGGCGGATGGGTATCCCTCAGATCGCTGACCAAGCCGCACATCTGGTCGAACGACAGTTCGTCAGAACGTTGCACAAGATCGAATCTCGGGACCACGAAGACCGCCGTGGGCGAGATCCCGGTGGCACTGAGCATCCCTCCCGCAGTCTGAACAATCGGCATTGCGGCCAGCGCTCGGGCCGCAGCGCTTAGCTTGGCTCGCCACCAGATCCGCAGCGGCTCGTCCAGTTTTTCCCCGAAGGCTCGATCAGGCATGCCGACGCGCGCCAGCCTATGACCATCGCGCCATGCTTCCTTTGTTGCCAAGTCGACCAGGGTCGGCAGGAGCCCCAAAGCCTCGGCAATCTGCTCCTTGTCTGACTCCTTCATCAGCACGCGGTCGCGTTCCTGCCGCAGGTCGAAGCGGCCATCGATCACGGCATTGATCGGGACAAAATCCGACGCCCGAATCGGGAATCGACAGAACAGCCGGGCCGCATCGTCGCTTGGCACACAAACGCGCCATTGGCGGTCAACCTGTTCGAGGGTCACAACGAGGCTCGACGACGAGTCGGTCCGAAGCCGCAGGCGGACAGTCTTCATGATCTTCGGCGCACCACCATCGACGACGATGCTGAACTGCCGCTCCCGGACGTGAGTCCTACTGAATCCGCGCTCGACGGCGGCCTGGGGCGAAAAGGCGATTGACGCGCCAGATTCGTCGCAGATGTTCACCGTCCCGAGGTGATCGCAGGTTCCATACAGGTACGGCAAAGTTGCGTGGAAAGCGGACACGCCGACCTGGGCGGCCTCGACGTTGTCGGTCTGGTACTCGAACCGTGCCGTCCTGTGACCGTTGATCGCCGCGAGTTTCTTGGCGTCCTTGATGCCCTGATAGCAGTGCGTAGTATTGTCGAAGATGCCTTCCTCGTCCCCATCGCGGTCCAGCCGAATGGAGACCTCTTCGTGCCCGGTATCGGCGACAAGCAAGCCCCGGAACCCGATTTGCAGGGACAGGACATGCGTTACGAGGAAGCCCGTGCCGAACCGGCCGGTCGTTTCAGTGGACTCGAATTCCTTGTTGGACCCACCCGACAGCAAGGCCGCCAAGTCTTGCATGGTGAACGGTTTGCCGTCATGCTCATATGCAACGGTATGGCCATCGAAGGTGACCCATATATTGACCCCGTCAATACCGTCACGAGCTCCTGGGTCGTGAGCGTTCTGTGTCAGCTCAAACGGCCATCGAGCTCCAGCCCCATGGATGTCGCCCCGTGCTTGGTTCACCAGCGTGCGCATACGGCGCGCTTCATTCCGGTCTAACTGGGCCCTGCGAGCCTGCTCAAATTGCTGTAGTGCGGCATCGGACATGCCCTACCTCGTCAACCGCACGACGGTTCGAAAGGGTTCCGTCTGGGGTCCGGTCGTAACGCGGTTGTTAACCCAGAGAGGATCGGTAAACAGAGAATCGGAGAGTTTGAGGGGGTTTTTTCGGGGTGCAGCTCGCCACCATGATGGTTCGATTCGCCGCCCCAAACTCTCGGACTCGAACCCAAGGATCTTAATCGTCCGGTTTCCGCGCACCCAATTCTTTCTAAGTCGTACATAAAGAAGAAGTCCCGGTGGTCCTCGCGGCCGGTTCTCTCCGCAAGCTACCAGAAATGTCGGCTAGCGAAAGCTTGTCCCGAGCCGGATTTCAAGTAACGCTCGAATTCCAAGGCCCTCCGGTCATCCTCGAACGCTATCGCCACGACCAGCCACCAAGGCGCGTACTTGCTCGTATGAACGCTTTTTCCGGCGTTGTGTTCAGCCAACCGGCGCTTCAGATCATCCGTCTTGCCCACATACCGCTGCGTGGGAGCAGAAATACTGCGCAGCAGGTACACATAAGTCATGACGCCCCTGGTTCATCCAGAATGGCCTGCCATCCGTAGCTCGACCGCACGGGCCAACATCCAAAAAGGCTATCCGTCCTCCTTCGCACCGCGCGCTACGGAGGACATCCTTCGCCCGTCCGCTGGTGCGGTCGATCGAAGGATGGCTCCCCGAATGTAACAGTGCTCGACGCCGCCCGGGCGCGGCCGAGCCCGAGATCTACTTCCGCATCCTCCACGTCGCCGTGGATGGCCCCAACGGCGCGCCCGTGGCCGCCTACCGCGAACAAACGGTCGAGATCGCCCTCGGGCCCAAAGGGGCCTTCGAAAACGGCAACATCGGCACCCTGACGCGCCAGGTGCCGGCCGATCGGGGTATCAACGCCCTGCCGCCAAGGGTCCGAAACCGGAAGCCGCCCAAGGGCCCCCGGACGCCCCGGGTTGTCGAGCTCCTCCGCAAGGCCCTGGAGTGGCAGGCCCTCCTCGCCTCCGGCGCCGCAGCCAGCCAGGCGGCCATCGCCGAGCGTGAGGGCATCACCCGCGCCCGGGTCACACAGGTCATGGGCATGTTCCGCCTCGCGCCCGAAATCCAGCAGCACATCCTGTCCCTGCCTGATGCCGTCCGCCGCCCACCGATCACGGAGCGTGCCCTCCGGCCCATTGCCCAGTTGGACAGCAATGCGGATCAGAAGGCTCGGTTCCAAGAACTGGTCGAGCAGACCCAATAGGTCCACGAGGGCTTCATACTTCCAGCAGGTGCCCCTTGGGCATCTCGTCCCACGTCCGGCCGTCGAGGACCCGGCCGTTTCTTTTCTTCTGCACGCCACCCCACTGCTTGAAGAAGAAGGGCACACCTTCAGCGCGACACTGCTTGCGAATCTCCCGGACCCAGTTCGCTTCCATGGGCCGAGCACCGGGTCCGCTCTCCCCACCGACGATGGCCCAATGGATACCCGAAAGGTCGATGGTACCAAGTGGTCCCAGTAGCGGCTCCAACGACAGGAACCTTACTGCAGCGGGCACCGCTCGAAGATGGTCCGCCCGCCAGAGGTACTTGTCGGTCTCAATCGACACGCCCATCCAGACGTTGGAAGGCCAGTCCAGCTCAGGGGCAAGTGCCGCCAGCCTCTCCGACCGCTTGGTGAGAATCTGGAATGTATGCCACGAGGCCCTCTGCATCGTGTGGAACACCTTCTGGATGAATGCAAGTGGCACCTTCTCGTGGAAGAGGTCGCTCATGCTGTTCACGAAAATCGTTCGGGGCTTTTTCCACGTTAGGGGGAGGTCAAGGCGGTCAGGCCAGAGGCGCAGATCAAAGCCTTGCGCATAAGGATGCCCGGGGATTCCGCGCCACCGTTCGGCGAACGTCTCGGCGTAGCAGTGCTTGCACCCGGGGCTGATCTTGACGCAACCGGTCACCGGGTTCCAAGTCGAGTTCGTCCATTCGATTGCGGACGTTTCACTCATCCGGACATCACTCCCCTTTCCTAGCTGGCCTCCTAAGGGAAAAGGCCCATCTCACAGTTGGAGCGGGACACCTCCCGCCCCCAGGTGATTATCGGCTGAAACACTTCTCGACCATGACCTCTACCCAGGAAAGATAATCCGAACGCTCTCTGGGAGGCTGGGCCTCCCCTTATAGCGACGACGATTGGCCGCAGGCGGATTCATCGTGATTTGGCCCCGCTCCTCGAGATCAAGCAGAACTCCTCGATAGTCAGGTGCTGTCCCTTTGGTGAGGGGATAGGAATCGTAGATCAGCTCCTCGAAGGTCATCTGCCTGCCCTTATAACGATCCAAGAAGAACTGGGCCAAATCCTCCATCGCGGTTTTGAATAGAAACAACTGGCTGCGATCTTCCGGCCCAAGGTACGCATACTCGCCCGCTGATCCCTCGCCCGCCATGACCTCCTTCATGATTCTCATCCCGAGAGGATGGTTCGTGCAGTGAAGGAGATAGTAGGCGGTCGCCTTCCGATCATCCCGGTTCACTCGAAAGGGCAGAACCCACTTCGCTCCGCCCCTTTCCTGTAGAGCTCGCACGAAGTGGTCACGAATGACGTCCTCTCGTCTCTCTCCTGGCTTCAGCTTCTTCAACGCCTCCAGGACGGCGCCGTCTTCGAAGAGCCCCATCACGTGCTCCTCGACCTTGTCGACTTCGATGAAACGGTTGATCGAGTTGTAGCTGAGGTTGAAGTACACCTCGCACTTCGGCATCCCGAGTATCTTTCGAATGGTCGTAAGCCGAACACCGGAGAAGCCGAACGGATCGATGAAAAAGAGAGACGGATGCAACTGCTTGTTCTCCCGAGCCAGCCGGTCGAGCTCGGGCCCTATCACTTGCTCGAACTCGCCGTGGATAATCATCGGCCTTCGGACCGTCGGATTGTCTCGGAGGTATGCCTCAACCTTCTCCACCAAGTTCTTGTACCGATCCTCCCTTGCTTCGATGAAGACGCACAGGGCCTGTTTCTCTCGATGTGAGTTCTTGAAGGTCTGCAAGGCACGAATGGGTGAGCCGGGGACTCCTTTGTCGTACTCCCCAGGCCCCGCAAACCCGTCGAAGTAGTTGATCTGTGGATTCTTGGAGAGGAGAACCCTTCCGAAGGCGGCCAGGTACTTCCCGAGGATCGACAGTTTTATTCGGGTGTGCTCCTCGAACTCCCAGACCGTCGGATACGAGTCAGTTACCATGTAAAGCCTTCTCGCATCCGCAGGATGACGCGACGACTCCCGATTCCTAACCAAGCTGCCATGCCGGATCGTCCTCCAGATGGATGTTGTTGACCTGCAGCCAGTGCCGACGCTCGGTGTCGCCAGGTTTCTGCCACGGCCTCGCCAGACCCACAGCGACCACAACGCCTACGCCTTTCTTGATCCGCGTCGCGATGCGCTCCACGAGCTTTCGGCGCGGGGTCTTCTGGTCATCCTCGTAGAGCCGGAGATCCGTGACGGACAGATTCGGCGTCAGGGTCCCGTCCGTCAGCTCGATGCGGATCTTGTCCCACCCGTCCACCCAGATCTCGGGGGCGGATGCAGGGATCAGGCATCCCAGTGAGGCGTTGCCCTGCCCGAGGTCTACAGCGCAGCCCGGCGTCCGCGCCTCCAACGCTGGGCCGAAGATCCCCGCGAGAGTGGGCTTTCCTATCTTCATCAAGAGCTTCCAGAACTTGTCGGCCGCCACGACCTTCGCCTGCGTCGCTCCCTTCGGATCGAAGACGTGATCCTCCGTCTCCGGGGGCTTGCCGACATGTCGAGTCGCGCCGAGGTCCGCCACCGATGCAATGTCGAAGGGGCCCCCTGAACGGACCAGCATATCCCGGCCCAGCTGCGTTGTCTCGAGTACCGGACGGACGTGCTCCCCCGTGGAAACGTCGATGCCTGCAACGCATATTCGACCAGGCCGCATCCGCGTGAGGTGGTTTACCACGATCCTCATGTTCGCAACCTAAAGATGCGTCACCTTGATGTCACCCCACTTCGATTGGAGGTGCTCGACGACGAGGCGGCGGTGGCAACGATCGGCGGTGACCTCGGTGCAGAGGAGCGCCATCGGTACGGAGAAGAGGCTCCGGTCGATCTTCTCTTCGACCTTCCGTTCCGTCATGAGCTGCCGGAACTTGTCCTCGTAGACTTGCCAGGTGATCTTCTTCTTCCGGTAGCCGCTCAGGATGTCCTGGGTGGGTGCCAACAGGGGCTCGTGGACGTATTCGGCGCCGCAGATCTCCTTGAGGAAGAACGGAAGGTCTTCGCGCTTGGTGAAGCCGGCCAACTGCGACGAGTTGTTCAGGCGTACGTCGAGCACGCGCTTGATGCCGGCGCGCCTCAGCGCTCCGAAGAACTCGGCCGCGGTTTTCTTGGTGAAACCGACCGTATAGACTTCCATGTGTTCTCCTCGGCCTGTGGAAACAGCGACGTTCCCCTTCTGGCCTCCTCCTCCTTCACTAGATCTGCCTCGGGCTGCAGGCGGCCATCGCCACGAATGTGGTCCAAGACGATCCCACGGCTGGCGAGGACTCGCCCGACGAGTAGGCGCCTGTGGCAGCCGGCGGGGTCCTCCTCACTGCAGAGAAGCACGACGCGGTACTTCTGCGCCCCGTTCTCAAGGCGTCGAATGCCCTCGAGGAACAGTGAGGATTCGGCCAGACGCGAGTAGAGAACGTGGCCCTCCGTATCGTAGAACTCGGCCGAGTCAGGGCGGCCTCCCAGCTCTCTGCCGAGGAAAAGGTACTTGAACCCAGCTTTCCCGAGGGCCTCCCTGAGCGGGTCCGTATCGAATTGAGAAGCGTACTTGGAATAGGGCCGAGACCGCGTGTCGACGACGACCTCCACGTTGTACTGCTTCAGCAGGCCCAGGAATGTGTCCAGGGGGTGGTTCGAATGCCCGATCGAGAACATCCGTCGCACGGCTTGCGGCACACCGGTACTTACCGTCGCATCGCTTTTGTTGGAGCCGTTCGTCGGCACCAACCACACGAGTGCGACCAGGCGCGAGCTGAAGGACGCCTCTTCTGTCAGAGAGCCCGAATGCGCCAGGTCTCGGCGAAGCATGTCCATCGCCGCGCCGTTCAGCAGCGTTGCGATTCGAGAGCGATCGATCGCGGGTTCCGACGTCCCCTGGAGACTGAGAACGTCTGCGCCGGTGCGCTCGATCTGCGTAGCCCGCTCCCCGGCCGACGTGATCCCCAGGCGAGCGATCCGCTGCGACGTGTGCCCTCCTCGGCCTTGGATCTGGACCGCCCAGACCGTCAGGGCCCCTCCTTGTGCCGGCGCGTCGCCCAGCGTGCCCCAGAGGGCCCGCTCACGAGCGGGCAGAGCCCGACACTGCTCCAACCACTGCTTGACGATCGGATGGTCCAGTCCCAGAAGGTCCACGCCTTCCGACTGGAGGGCTCTCTCCCGGTCAAGCGTGCAGAGAAGAGCTTCGCGACCGCGTAGCAGCAGCTCCCACAAGCCGTCCTCGCGTTCTCGCAGAGTGGCGTCCTGCTGCCGCGCTGCGCGCTTGATGAACGCAGCCAATCGCTGAAGCCCCGCCCCCTGATCGTCAACTCGCGTGTACTCGCCCAGGTTGAAGCCTTCGAGGTCCTGAAACAACTCGAAGACGACCTGCCGTGCGAGCGCCGCGTTCGACATAGCTACTTCGAGTTCTTGGTGCGTGCGCTTCAGGGATGGGTCCCGGACTGCTTCCTGATAGAGCCGGTCGTAGCTCAACCTGGTTCCCAGCTGCCCGAGGATCTGTGACCGCAGGTCTTCTGCTACTTGTCCGTGCTCGTCAAGTTTGCCGAGGGTCTTGGCGATGTGCTTGAGTTTCTCCTCGAGCAGCAGGAAGATCGCGCCCTCGATCGTATCGGTGGCGACGAGATTGTACACCTGGGCCGTGTCCCGTTGGCCGTACCGGTGAATCCTCCCGATGCGCTGCTCGACGTCCATCGGATTCCAGGGTAGGTCGTGGTTGAAGAGAATCCGAGCGAACTGCAGATTGATCCCTTCACGGCCCGCTGCGGTGCAGATCAGGACCTGGGGACCGTCCTTGCGCCGGAATCTCTTCTGGGCCGCGGTCTTCGCCCCGTGGTCGCCGCCCTTCAAGACCTCGACCCCCTTGTTCGGGAATGTCTGAGTGAGAACGTCGCGCAGGTTGTCCACGCTGCCCAAGTACGTCGTAAAGACGACCACCTTCTCTCCTGGATTTGCCTGCCAAATCTGCCGCAGAGCCTCCACCAAGACCTGAGCCTTGCTCTCCTGGCCGTTGGGGAACTTCGCGAGCAATTCCCGGATGCGCCTGCGTTCTTCGGGAAGGGCGACCGAAACCATGGCGGTTGCCGACTCCTCGCGGCCGGCGGCGGCAACCTCCGTGTCGTCGTAGGATTCCGCCGCCGTGACCAGCTCCTGCGCCTCCTTGCGCTTCTTCAGGATCTGGACCTTGGCCTCAGCCAAGATCTGGTCCACTTGGGCGCGCCCGACCGCGTCTTCTCCTAGCCGGTACATCTCCCGGATGAGATCGCGCGCCTCGCCGAAGGAACGGTCCCGGCCATCGACGTCCAGAGCCTCGTCGCGTTCGATGGCCTCCTGAATCGTGAGCATCAACATGCGCCTTCGCAGCGTCGCCTTGACGGCGGCGAAACTCGATGCGGCGATCTTCTGGAAGATCGTCATGACGAAGCCCAGTGCGCGTCCCTTGTTCCCCTGGGCTTCGGCCAGGTTGTAGCCATCCCGAAGGTACTCCTGGAGGGCGCTGTAGAAGACCTTCTCCGACTCACCCAGCGTAAAGGCTTCGGTGTGGACGACTCTCCGGGCGAAGAGCGGTCCGCCGTCTGGCGCGCACGCGTCTGCCTTGGTACGGCGGATCACCACGGCATTCAAGCGATGCCGATTCTCCACCATGTCCTTGTCATCCTGGAAGAGGCCAGGATCGAGGAGTCGGATGAGCATCCAGAAGCGGAAATGGTCTCCCTGGTGCGGCGTTGCTGACAGCAGGAGAAGGTCTCGGCAATGGCCGCGGAGAGCCTCCGCCAACTTGAAGTTCTCGGTCTTCCGGATCTTCCGACCTGTCCTGTAGGCGCTCAAGTGATGCGCCTCGTCGAAGACGACGAAGTCCCAGCGCGGCGCCTCGAGCAGCCGCTTCATCCGGGCCGAACGCTTCAACGTGTCGACGGACGCGATCAGCCTGTTGTGCTTGGCGAAGGCGTTGGTCTTGCGGTCGGTGACGTCGCCTTCGGAGCCGAACACTTCGAAGTCGAGGTGGAAGACGTCGTTAAGCTCACGCCTCCAGTTCTCCACGAGGCCGGCAGGGACCACCATGAGCGCGCGAGTCAGCTCGCCACGCGAGGCAAGCTCGCGGAGAATCAACGCGGTCTCGATCGTCTTACCAAGGCCAACTTCGTCCGCGACAAGGAACCGGCGCGGAAAGGCATTCGCCATTCTGTGGACAAGCACGATCTGGTGGGGCAGAAGGTCAACGCGGGCCGCCGTGAGGGCGGTCGCGCCTTCGAGCAGAGGAAGTTCCTGGGCTTCGAGCGCGAGCCAGAGACGTTCCACCGCCTGCGGGTCGGCGGCCCGAAGGCCCTCGATGACCTGCTCGTCCCAGCCACGCGCGCCATGGATTGTGGGGAGGGGAACTCGCCGCTCGCCGTGCGTACGGAAGAAGACGCGGGCGTAGCCCGAGCTTTCGACGGCGAGGATGACTCCCTCGCCGAGCTCGGAATGC
Organism: Planctomycetota bacterium; assembly: GCA_016179685.1. Lineage (GTDB taxonomy): Bacteria > Planctomycetota > PUPC01 > JACPCR01 > JACPCR01 > JACPCR01. Next base: position 50,128 of record JACPCR010000062.1, read on the forward strand.
TCGACGTTCTGGCCCACCCGGAGTTCAGGAGAGACGTCGGACATGGAATCCCCCCGGGACGTCGCGCTTGGTGTCCGGATCGTTCACGACGAGCCGCAACAACTCGTCCTTTGCGGCGCCGTTCCATAGCGACTCGGACAGTCGAACGACACCGCCCGAGCAGCTGAAGTTCACCTGGTCCTGCGCATCAAGACGGAATCGTCGTTCAGAGCATCCGAACCCGAAGACCAACCCGCGTTGATCCCAGTGATGCTGGAACTCCAGGATGAGCGGCTTCACCCGCGTACGCAGAAACTGCTCGCCCTCATCGGGAGCCAGCACCTCCAGACACGCCTCGAGTCCGCCGACGAGGACGGTCGCCCCACGTCCCGGCGGCTCTGCAGGCCAGTGATTCAACCAGCTCAGGGCATCCCGCAACGACACCAGGTGCCCTTCAACGATCAACGGGCCGAGCATCGCCTTGTGGAAGATGATGCTCGATCCGCGCCGCTGCCAGCTGGAGGAGGACATGTCTTCCATACGCTATTCCTCCGCCTCCAACTTCTCGAACAGCGTCATCTGTGCGGGTGCGGAAGCGGCCTTCGTCTTCGCCTGGGTGCGCCAGTGGTCCACCAGGTTCCCGGCGATGGTGGCCGCTTGGCGCGTCTTGGCATCGAGGTCGGTCAGCGCGTACCACTTGAGGATCGCGTCCACGGATCGCTTCAGCTTGAGAGTCGCGCGATCCAGCTCCTCGCCGATGTTGATGCCGCTGTTCGGGGTCGCCGCTCCGATCAGGAAGTGAGCCTGGTCAAGGTCGGTCTTGAGGATCTTGCGGTTCCGCCCCGGCGCGGTGAAAAACTGGAACCGCTCTGCGATCGGCAGGGCGTGGATCGTAGTCCCCACCGCGCGAATCCAGCCCTTGGCCTCCAGCTCACCCGGAGACACACCTGTGCCACGCAGGTATTTCCCGAGCTCGTCACGCGGCATGGATGGCCGTCCCGTGAAGAGCCGGAGGAAGAGCCGAGAGGTAGGCTCCGCATCGTCGGGAGGTCGCTTGGCGGACGGATCATCTTCGTCGTCAAGAAGCTGATTGATTCCGAGGAGCGCATCGCGCACACTCAAAATGTCGCCGTCCCCAGTCATGACCTGCCCGTAGTGGCGACTGTAGAACTCGAGCGCCTTGCCGCGGAGGATCACCCGGATGTCCGAAAGCGGCAGAGCGGCGAGACGATACAGCTCTAGGAGGTTCCGCAGGCGAATTACCTCCTCTTTCACCCAGCGACGCATCCGGGCCCAGCTCACGGGCGCTGGCGCGTCGACGCGCTTGCGGCACACATGGATGATGTCGTATTCGATCTTGCGCGAGCCGAACGCGCCGCCCGCGCCCTTCGTTTCGTCGCTGCGGATCGGGTAGGTCGCGACGAGGATGTACCCCGCGTTGAAGAGCGACTCGAGGACATCCATCCAGGGCTCGTCTGCGCTGTGGTGGAAGGTGAACGCGAGAAGGCCACCCGGCCGGAGAATTCGTGCAGCCTCGGACCAACAGGCCGTGAGAGTCTCCTTGTAGAACTCGGACGCGGGCTCACGAACGCCGGCCTCAACTTCCTCGGGTGTACGGTGGTCGGGGTGTTCGGCGCGGTTGCGGATCGCTTCCAGCGTCTTCGGTGTGAACGGTGGCTCGAAGTACTTCCGTTCCTGCGCTCCCTCGTACCACTTGAGGAGCGGGATGCGCAGCCAAACGTAAAAGAAGTCCGCGCAGTCCCCGTAGAAGAGATTGTCACCAAAGGGCGGATCAGTGATGGCGAGGTCGAACGGGCCATCCAAGGCCGAAAGATCGGTGGCTGAACCACAGATTACGGTGGCCGAGCCGGGCGGGACACTATCCCCGGGCCCAACTTTCGTGCTTTTCTTCTTTGCCCCCTCATCGCTGGGGAAGAACGCGTCCCAGGGTTCACGGGTCCACGCCAGACCTTCGAGAATGGTCTGACAGCATGAGGGCCAACGACCGTATCCCAGCCGACCGAAGACGTTCGTTTCCACCACAAGCTGCTTCGGGTGAAAGTTCGCGTTGGAGAGGTGCGGGGCGAGCTTGTCGTAGGTGTGGTGCCAGAATGAGAACATGCACAGCATGCGAAGGTACTGCTGCAATGCACCCAGGGCTTGTTCACGAACGTCGAGCGGCCACTTGGACTCGTCGCCCTCCTGAATCGCCCGCAGCAGATGAGTGTGGACGAGAAGCTGACGCGTGTTGAACATCTTCCACCAGTGCGTGTATCCCCAGTTCGGGATGCCCCCATTCAGGTGGTGCGTCATCCAAGCGTAGGGCAACTCCTCCTTGGGCCAGTAGGTGGCGAGATCTCCGCCAGAGCGCGCCTCCCATTCCCGGTCGGCCATCACGAGGCGCTCGACGTCGGACTGCTCAGGCACCTTGAAGTATCGGCCGCTGTAGTTGAAGCCCTCGGCATCGCAGGTCGGGCAGTAGCACTGCAGTGCGTAGGGCATCACCGGCGCCGTGTGCCCTGACGCCTTCACAGCTTCGAGGAGATCCTGTTGCCGGCCGCATGCGCCGCAGGTGAACGTCGACCTCTTGGGAACCGTCCCCTGGTGTGGCAAGAGGCGAGTCCCGTCAGCCAGCGAGATCTCTCGGGGCAGCCCGTACTTCTTCCGCTCGGCTGCTTCGTCGAGAACCTCTGGTTCGGCCGCCTCTTCCTCGACCTCAGCTTCCTCTTCGTCTGCCGTTGGCGAGGCATCCTCCTCCGAAAGCTTGATCCGCCCCCGTACTTCGACGAACTTCAAGTCCGTCAATCGCAGGTGATACCAATCCGCGGTGAGATCCACGGGAGCACCTGCGTAGCCGCCGAGTTCCGCCTCACCTTTCACGCCTCGAGAGCCACGAAGCCACTCAGGCCCGACGAGCAGGTACAGGTAGACGTGTCGCGACTGGATGCCGAATTCCTTTTTCCGTAGCTCGGACACCTTCGCCGCCGGTCGAGCGTGCCGGTCAAGGATGTTCTTGAGCCGCGCGCCTGCGAATCGTGCGCACTTTGGGCACTTCAGCCCCGGCTCCCGATCTACGAGCCCGAGGAGTTCGACCGCGCGCGCTTTCTTCTCCCCGCTACTTCCCTTGCTGTAGTCGTTCAAGAGCCGGCCGAACGCCTGCGACAGCTCGGTGAAGCTGGGTTCGTTGGGAAGGATGACTCGCTGGGCGCCGGGCGCCATCCTCGTCTCACCAAGCTCGGCGTCGAATGCGTGCCCACATCCAGGGCACGTCACCGGGATGAACTCGGCCGTCAGTCGCTTCTCAGCGACCACGGGCGTCCGGAACACTGGCGTGCGATGACCGCACCCCTTGGCTTGGCAAGGGCCGTGCTTCGCCCAGAAGGTGTAGATGACTTCCGGTCCGTCCCAGCGGTAGTTCTTCCGCTCTGCCGGAGCGAGTTGGGTCGGATCGACCTTCGCGGAATGCTCCGTGCGGACGTCGACCCACCGTCCGGCGTGACCGCGCGGACAGGAGGTCACGTAGAAAGGCTGGATAAGCGGTTTGACTTCACGCTCGATTTCATTGAAGAACGAGCGAACGAGCTCCGGATCGCTACAGGCCAGCTCGTTCTTCGTTACGAACCATGCAACGGGGTTGAGATCGACGCCCACCATCTGGAATCCGAGGCGCGCGCCCTCGACCAGCGTTGTGCCGCCGCCCATGAAGCAGTCGAGCACGCGCAGGGACTTGAAGTGTCCGGCCTTCTCGTGATTGGCGTAGTGGTGGTCCCAGACGAGCTTGGCCACCTGCGTCGGGTCCTTGGGCGCTTCGACGCCGGCCGCGATCAAGAGGCTCCGGAAGACCGACGACCTCCGACGGGCCCACCACTTCGACATCTGGTAGATCGGCTTCCCCGCATTCCCTTCGAGGTTCGAGAGCGCGTTGATCGGCGCGATGGGGAAGTCGACCTCGAGACAGGTGGGCGGCCGATCCGGTTTGGCGAAGTCTGGAACGAACAGCCTGATCGCCTTCCCCAAGTTGGGGGGTTCGAAACCGTTCTTCTTGGCGGTCTTCGCCTTCTTCCGGGCCTCTTCCACCACGCTCTCGAAGCCTGGGAACAGGGACTTTTCGCCGTTCGGATTCATCTCATCATCCGTTCAGAGGCGGCAGTTCCACGAAGGGAACCGCGACCTCAAGGAGGCTCAAGCCGCCATGACAGGCCTGGGGGAACCCGCCCTGCACCTTCCACTTTCTTTGCCCCACGACGACGTGATGCCCACCCGAGGTCATGGCGAGGGGCGGCATGAATCGGCGCTCCCAAGGACGAGCGGCGGGCTTGCATCGCGAAGCACCGAACGTCTCCCGCAGGACGCTGATGACCTCCTCATCCTTCTCCTCGGTCGAGAACAGCTTGCTGACGGCGTATCCATGGTCGGCCGTGATGAGCACACGCCGTCCCTGCCGCAGCCGGTTGACGAGCGACCAGAACCCTTCACCCTGCAGAACTTCGCCGGTGATCCTGTAAATCTGGTCGGGCAGCTTCTGATGGACGTGGATGAGGTCGTCGAGCCACGTGTGCCAGAAGAAGACGTTCGGATCGTTGGGCACGCTGCCCAGACAGTCCTGGAACGGGAGGTTCAGCACATCCGTGAAGACAGGCCCGCTGGACTTCAGAGCGAAACCTCCCGGCGCACCATTGTTTTCGAGCTTGCTCCGTGTCTGGGCGCCTAGCGCACCGGCGAACGCATTCGTTTCGGAGGGGGCCTCCGAGCCGGTGACCCGTACCGAGGTGGGCTCGATCTTCCTCGTGCGAGCTCCGGCGAGAAGCGCGGGCAGCTCCCGGAGGGAGAGGGCATCCAGAACGAGAACGGCTCGTCCTGAAACGGAGGGCTTGCTCCACCACTCAATGAGCGCTGGGGCGGTTCGCGGAGCTTCGTCGGAGTATCGCTCCCAGAGTTCCCAGGCCGTTTCGGCCAGAAGACGATCGACGGGGACGGTCTGGTTGTGGAGCTCGACCGGAGATGCCGCATCCTGCGCGAGAGCGAGGAGGCGCTCGAAGATTGCCGACCACGTCTCGCGCGGCGAGCGATCGGCCAGAATCTGATCCACCCACTCGGTCGCGCTCCCCATGGCTACTTGTTCTCCTCGGGGTAGGTGATCTCCATGGAGGCGCGAAACGCGGATGGCAGGCGCTGGAGGATCTGCTTCAGTTGCTGCGCCGTCAGATCCGCGAACTCGATCTTGGCCGAGCTGAGCTGCGTCGCAGGCGACACACCCCATTTCTCGAGCATGCCCGACAGATTGATGCCCGTCTGCGGTTCCGCGGTCTTCTCGACCTTCGCCACTGGCGCCGTGACAACGCCGCCGTCTGGTGCCGGAGCCGGAATGGTAGTCGGCCCCGCGGGCGATGTTGCCGTTCCCTGCCCCGTACCAGCCGAGATAGGCGGCGGTGCGAGAACCGTGCCGCCCGTGGGCTGAAGCACCGCCCTCGGGCCAGTCACGGTCGTTCCACCGACCGCTCCAGGCAAACCGAGCTGGACACGCCGCATCTCTTGTCCAGAGCGGAATGCCCGCTGGAGGTGTCGCAGCGCCTCCTCCTCGTCCGAATGCTCGGGCAGGCGGCCATACCAGGTGCCGCCCACATTGAGGAACACGGTCCCCTTCGCTGCTACGCGGATGATCTGCTCGTAGATGGCTGTGTCGCCGAGGAATGGTATGGCGTCGTCTGTGCTCTTCGCCGGAGGCTCTGCGAGCTCGTCGAGTAAGTCTCCGACGATCTCCGATCGGGAGGCGTACTGGACGAGAAGCGTTTGAAACTCGCTCGGATCAAAGAGCTCGGCCAGGATGCGCTGCTCGATTTCGGAGGCGATGTCGCCACCCAACTTGCCGTGCTGGACCACCTCGAACAGGCAGCTATCGGGCTGCTGGAAGTCCCAGCGATGCAGGATCGCGAAGCGATCGAACCGCGACTTCAGGCCGTCGCGGTAGGGCTTGTCGAATTCCTCCTTCAGGCCGCGGTAACGAGGATCGTCCTTCCACGCGATTGCGGTCAGGTACGAACAGCGCGCCTGGAGAATCAGGTCAGGATCTCTGAACAACGGCACGCTCGCCGCCGTCGGTATCAGGAAGCGGACGCTGTTTCTCTTGACGGGCACGTGCTTGGCGAGCCACCGGCCGAGATCTGGAATGCTGCCCGACGAATTCGCGCCGCAGGGCTCCGGGAGCACGAGGAGGACGGGCCGGTCCCACTTATCGGGGCGATCGAGTTCGTCCACCTCTGCCCAGGGGTCCGTCTGCCACTTCGGACCCAGGACGATCACGCGGGAGACCGCCTGTTTTGTGTCGGGCGTCAGGATGTGCCGAATGGTGTTCCGTATGTGCAGCAGGTCATGTTCGGGATAGACGGCCTGTCCGACGACCTGTTCCGAAGCCCCAGGCTGCCAGATCTTGTCGTTGCGCGCCGTCGCGCGCACACGGGAGCGCGGATTCTCGCCGAGCTGGAAATGGAGCCGTCCGTCCGCACTCTCCTCCCCGTGGATGTTGACGCTGTTCTCGATCAACAGGACCAGCTCATTCTGAAACGCGTTGTCATCGATCGGCTTGTCGCGCGTGATGTCCAGGTGGAGCTCGGGGCGTGTTCCACCGACGGTGCGGGTCGGGGACATCGACCGCATCCAGAGCGCGCTGACGATCTCCCGTGCCCGCGGGATCGCGGCACCTGAGGTCCGGATGGCTTCGAGGTTCCTCTGCGCGACCTCGCGGAGCTTCTCCTGCTCCCCGACGGTCGCGATGGAGTCAAGCAGCGACTGGACGCCGCATGAGTCGTCGTCGACCGAGAAATCTGCGGGAGTGATGACCGGAATCTGCGCACCTCGTGACCGGAAGACCTGGGCCAGAATCCGGATCAGATCGCGCGTCTCCTGGGCTGCGTCCGCCATGAGGATGTGGTCGTCGAGGAGCTCCAGGAGCTCCGGTGCGAAGGGCCACACCTCGGCCACCTCCGAGACGATGCGGGCCCTCTCGGCTCCGGACAGGTGTGAGAACCGAAGCCGGAAGCGTTCGCTGGCGTAGGCGTCGACGAGAGTGCGGATGTCGGCCGCGGGGACGTTCTCGCGGTTCTTGAAGAGGCGATGGAGGAGCAGGCGCTTCCGGTCCTGCTTTGCGGTCGGCCCCCGGAAGTCGATGATCACCGGACCGTTCCTGTGGACTTGGCGGAACGCCTCGGTGTTGCTGTTCAGGACCGAGATGATGAAGAGCAGGATGTCGGGCCGGTCCTTCGAGATCTCCGACAGGTTCTGGACGAAGTTCGAGGCTGCCTCGCGCCACTTTCGGCCCGTGGGCGTGGGGTCGTCGTGCAGGCCATCGAACCACTTCTGGAACTCGTCGAGGATGAGGGCCGTCGGGTGCGATTCGAACATCTCCTCGAGCAGGGAACGAGGAGGATAGGGTTGCTTCAGCGCCTGGAACCTTCCCTTGAAAAGCTGGCCCTTCGGATGCCGCTCAAACAGCAGTTCCCACAAGAGCGGGTACTCGTGGTTATGGACAGGCTCCGAGATGGCGATGAGGCCGCGCTCCGGCGTGAGCTGCTGCAGGGCCGGCGATCCGAGTTGCGACCCCCAACCTCGTGCCCAGTTCTCCACGAAGTCCGGCGCTTGGATCGCATGGTGCATCACTGCCATGATGTGGGACTTGCCGCGCCCGCGGTCGCCCATGAGCACGATCGGTCGCCGCTCGCGGTTCTTACTCAACGCGCGAAGCGCCGTCTGGATGTCCGCCGTGGGGTACGTGATCGAGAAGATCTGGTCCGGCGGCTGCTGCGTGGCGCCGGTGCCATCCCCTCGGCGCAGCGTGATGGCCGTTCCCGGCATCTGGGAGCCCAGGAACTCGTCGCGCAGCTGAAGGTTCAGCATCCGGACATCCTCCCAGGTACCCTGCGGTCACTCATCACGGGCGTTTCCTTCGTTGTTCGGTCGGTTCGTTTTGAGGTAGGCGAGGAGATCTTCTCTCGTGAATCGACGCTCGCCCCGGTCTCCGACGTAGTAGCACTTCAATTTTCCCGCGTCGGCCCATCGGCGGATCGAGGCCTCGCTCACACGCAAGAAGTCGGCTGCCTCCTTCGTGGTGAGGAGGGGGCTACTCGGCTGCGTTGCCTCGCTCCGGACCCGGTCCGCTCCCCTGCCGGTGGGTATCATGAATGGACGAGATTATACTTTGATGAACTTTGCCGTCAACGGAATCCCCCCTCTGCACGCTGCTGCTCCCGCCTCGAAGTGACACCGCCGCGGCCGGTGGGGTCGCGGCGGCGGGGCCGTCGAAGGGATGACGAATGTCTATCCGAGTACGGCCCGCAGGCGGTTCGAAAGGGACCCGCCCTTGTTGCCGACCTCCTCCTTCGGGCCGACGTGCTTGTCCGTGAACGCGTAGGCGGCCTTGTTGATGGACTCCTTGAGGACGGCCAGGGGGATCACCTCCTCGGTCTTCGGCTGCCCCTTGACCATCACGCGCACGCCCTTGTCGGTCTTCTCCACGAGGAAGGAGACCTTCTCGGAGACGTTGGCGCTCCGGCCGCCCTCATACTCGCACTCGGTCCCGGCCTTGTTGCAGGCCTCCCGATACGGAGCGAGCGCGGCCCGGTAGGCATCCTTCGCCTCGGCGACCAGGCCCCGGGCCTTCTCGGCGAGCGTCTTCGCCTCGGCCTGGGCTTTCTCCAACTTGCCCTTTGCCTCCTCGATCGGCTTGCGCAGGGCGTCGAGCTCGGCCTGGGGAACCTTCGGCTCGATAGCCTTCTCGGCCTTCGACGCCTTGGCCTTCGCGGCCTTATCGCCGGCGGCCTTTTCGGCGGCCGCCACCTTTCCGTTCTTGCCCTTCTTCTTGCTCATCGTCGCGTTCTCCTTTCGTTTTCCGTTCCGGTCTGACCTTCGGCGACTTGCCGAAGGTCACGTGCTCCGAGACATCCAGCAACCGGCACTCCGCGCACAGGCGGTCCATAACCGCCTGGAGGACCTTGGCCGTTCGCTCCAGCGATCCGGCCAGACCGTGCAGGTCCTCGTGTTCCGCCGTCCCAGGGCGGGATTCCCGCCATGCCAGCCCGGTCAGCGCCAGGGCGTCGTTCCTCAGGCGGCTGGCCAGTTCACCGAGCAGCGTGGCGAGATCCGTCTGTTCCGTCTCGATCCGGCCTCCCAAGTTCAGCACCTCCTTCCGTGGATCAGGAGGCGGCCCCCATGCCGCCCCCAGCGGGGTGACATGAGGGCGTGCTGTCGGCCACAGATCAAGTCAATCCTGCGGCTTGGAGGTGCGATTTCGCCCGGGCTCGAAAGCGACGCGGACAGGCGATTGGCGGGCAGCCGGGACCGGGCGGGGGCGTTTTGTCGCCCCCCACCCGCGTCCACGGCCATTCCTTGGGCAGGCCTCGCCGGTCGGAGACCATGAGGGCAACCGCGCGGCCCCCGATCAAGCGATTCCCGCACCGGCAGCATCAGAAGCTGATGTTGAGGCCCACGCCGACCTCGGGACCGAATTTGCCCTGGAAGAGGTCCCCGTAGTCCTGGGTGACGTAGGCTCCCAGGTCCACCTCGAGCCCCTTTCCTTTATAGAGGTCCTTGGCGATCCCGAGCCCGCCCCACGATGGCGTCGTGATCGCGTCCAGGCTCCACCCGGACGTGAGCCAGTTGTCGGTCTTGGTCTCCAGGATCTCGAAGGCCAGGGACGCCTCTGGCTTCCCCTCGGTGAGGAGGATGCCCTGCTTGCGTTCCAGACCGAGGAGGTCCCCGGCCTTCTCGACGAGTTCGGGGACGAGGGAGGCTACGCCGCCTTCGCCTCGCCCCTCGACACGTTTTTTTCCACCTTGAGCTTTCCGACCACGGCTTCGACCGTCAGGCCGAGGACGTCCTTGCCGACTTCGATCCCTTCGTGCTTGAGGAGCTCCAGAGCCTGGTCCACGGTCCGCTGGAAGGCCTCGGCGGCCTCTTCCTTGGTCAGCTTGCCGTCGGCATTGCGAGACTTCACGTTGTCGACGTAGGTCTGCATGGTCGCCCGGGCGACCAGCGTCACGGTGTCGACGATCTTGCTCTTGATCGCCTCCTTCCGCTGGAGCTCGCCCGCTTCATCCAGAACCTTGGTCTTCTCGTCCAGGTAGTTCATGCCCTTGCGGGCGAGCCACCCGAAGAGAGCCGTGATCACGGAGCCAAGGGCGGTGATCACCGCCACGATGATGGTCGCCGTCGTCTCGCTCATGGGATTCCCCCTCCTTTCAATTCAGAAGTTTCGAGAGCAGCAGGCCGACCACAGCGGTCAGCATGCCGTAGAAGAAAAGCCTCAAGGCCAGCCACAGCCGGCCGTGCTCCTCGCGATTCGTCTCGCCGTCCGCCTTCTTGCCCACCTGCTCGCGCAGCGTCCCGATCTCCCGCTCGTGGACCTGGACCTTCTCGAAGTACTCGCGCTCGACCTCCTGGCGGCCGTCGAGCTGATTGATCACGCGATCGACCTTCTCCTCGATCCGGGGCAGCGAGCCGTTGATTTCGCCACGGAGCCGCTGGAATCCTTCGCGCGCCTCGGAGACGGACTCCGTATTCTTCTCCACGGCCTGGCGCAGGTCGCGGACCTCCACTTGGAGGCCGGCGACCTCGGGGTCGATCTTGCGTTCGCTGCGCTCGGGCACGGTCATCCTCCTACGCGAACTGGATCTGGATCGCGCCTTCCTCGAGCGCGCCGCTCGGGTCGAAGGCGCGCACCGGCGTGATCACGGTGTCCGTGGCGCTCGTGAGGACGACCTCGGCGTAGCCGTTCACAAGGTTCATCTGCACGGCGGAGAGCTTCCCGGCCTGGGTGGCGATCTGGATGAGGTTGTTGTCCTCGGGGGCGGTCATGTTCGCCCCGGTCCGGCCGTTCACCTTCTGGATCATGATCCGGCAGGTGGAGACGCCGTTGGCCGGGATGTCCGGGTAGCCGTCCGGCGGGTTGTCGTCGGTCGCGTCCGTGGTCACCCGCAGGAAGTCCTTCGGCGGAGGCACGTTCGAAAGGCGCGTCACGTCGCGGACGAAGCCTGACGCGTCGGTCACGAGCTCGTAGCGGCCCGGATCGCAGTGGACCTCGGCGGGCGTGATGTCATAGTCGGTGAAGACGTCGGCCACGACGAGGGGCGTGTGGGCGATGCCTTGGACGACGAGCGGCCCGTAGTCCGCGCCGGCCTCCACGCCGCCCGCCGGAGCAGGGCCCGTGGGCGTCGTGACGGCCTTGGCGGCGAGCACGGTCGCCGTCTCGATCACGCCGTAGCGCGGCCCGACGTTGGCGATGAGGTCCTGCGCCTGCGCCGGGTCCGTGAGCTCGGCGATCACGCATTTCTGTAAGAGGTCCACGTAGTAGTTGGGCACTGGATTCCTCCTTACACCTGGGGCACCCGGTAGTAGGTGAAGTAGATGTTCCCACTGGCATACGCGGGGCCGCTTCCCCAGTACGTGTAGCCCGTCGGCCCGCGGAACGTGTAGTTCACGAAGAGGTCCCATCGACGCGACGTGAGCTGCTTGGTGTAGTCCCCGTTGATGCCGGTGAGGTCGAAATCCGTGACCTCGTCGGACGGCACGAGCTGGAGCCAGTTGACGCGGAAGGCCCACCACGTCGGGGCGTCGATCTGGTAGATGCCGAAGAAGGAGACGTAGAAGTCCCTGATCCAGTCGGGGTTCGGGATGTAGTCGAAGTCCCAGTCGGCCAGGAGCGTCCCTCCCGAATAGAGGGTCCCGCTTTCGCCGCCATCTCGCTCGAGGTGGATGCGGGCCGTCCGCGTTCCGAAGAAGGCGGTCGTGTTCAGGATGAAGTAGAGGCGGAATGACCCGGCGAACTGGATGCCGCTGCGCTCGCCGAGTTGCTGGGTCTTCCACAGCCCGTTGGCGAGGATGTTGTTCTGCTTCGTGCTCAGGTGGTAGTACGAGCTTGCTCCGAAGAGGCCCGCGAGGAGATTGTGGTTGATCGTAGATGGGTCGGCGGTGAGCTCGTTGGCGTGCTTCCCGTCCACGGTGTCGGCATCGAGACCGCTCCCCGGCCCGTCCACGGTCTTGATCGCCGCGAGGATCTCGGAGGGCGTCTGGTCCGCAGTGGCTCCGGGCTCGATCCCATCGAGCTTGGACTTATCCGACGCCGACATGAACCCGGGGTCCGCCGGCGTGACGAGGGCGTGCTCGCCGCCTCCGAGGCCCCGGTGCTGGGAGCCGTCGAGGAGGTCGGCGTCGAGGCCCGACCCCGCTCCGTCCACCGTCTTGAGCGCGTCGAGAATCTCCTGCGCCGTCTGGTCGGCGGTCGCGCCCGGCTCGATCCCGTCGAGCTTGAGCTTGTCAGCGGCGCTCATGGCCCCGCGCACCGTGGGTGTGGCGTCGCTGATGCCCACGGGAACATCCCCGGCGGTGCCGCCGCCGGTGAGCGGCGCGGCGGGCGTGATCTTGGTGATGCCCTTGAACGACCCGTCGTCGTTCAGCATCACGTCGAGGCGCGCGTCGAGCGTCGGCTTGGTGCCGCGCGCGGTCACCACCTCGCTGCGGACCGGAGCCACGATGCTGTCGGCCTTCGAGACCGTCGTGATGGGATTCGAGGCGCTCGGGTTCTCCATCCCGTTGAAGGCGTCCGCCTCCGCGGGGTCCACGTCGGAGAGGTCGCGCAGCGCGAGGACCTCCTTGCCCGAATGCTTCACCTGCCGGAGGTCGATCTCGTTCAGGGCCGGATTGTTCGGGTCGGCGGCGTTACGGATCTGGGTCGCGCCCGCGCCGAGCCGGAACCGCGCCAGTTCCAGCGCCGGGGCCGCCGGTGCCTGGGTGGTGGCCTCCAGGACGAAGCTGTCCTGGACGTACTTGTTCTGGCTCGCGCCGATCTCGTCGACGAAGTAGGGCTCCGCCTCGAGGGTGTTGTAGCGGAGCGTGATGTAGACGGTGACTTCGCCGGAGGCCGGTACGAGGGCCGCGCAGTCGAGATCCTGGGGCGACTCGACCTCTGGGTCGTTCCCCTCAGTGTCGAGCGCGCGCCCGGCGGCCACCTGGACGGTGAGCGACGGGGGATTGGTCTCGGTCACCCCCAGGTCCCGGACGACGCCCTCCGAGTGCTCGTGGGCGAGGTGCTTCTTCCGCTTCTCGTTCCAGTACGTCTGCTCGGTCTCCGCCTCCACGCGGTTCACGAACAGGTACTTTCTCCAGAGCAGTTTCTTCAGGGCCACGTTAGCCTCCTACCTTCGTGTCCACGCCCGTGGTGGAGCGCACGCCGATCTTCCAGAAGGACGCGAACCAGCCCACATGGACGAGCTGCGTGTGCGCCGGCTTCTCGATGAGCACGCGCTCGCGGACCTTCTCCTTGGGCACCGACTCGAACTCCTCGAAGGTCGCCACGAGCACGCTGAAGCGGTGGGCGTTCTCCTCCCAGGTGCCGTAGACTCTCGTGTCCACTTCGACCGTGGAGTGGACGCCGATCCGCCAGCCCGCGCCGTACTCCTCGACGATCTCCGGCTTGATGCCGGTGTAGATCTCGACGAACTGCCGGATGCCCTCGACGGTCCCGCGGATGGTGTAGAGCTGGACAATCCGGCGGATGAGCTCCCGGCGCTTGGACTCCTCCCACGTCTCGTCGAGGAGGAGCGCGACCCACGAGGCGAGCCAGGGAAGGAACCGCGCGTCGGCCCGCTGGGCGTTGAGCTGGCGGTGGAGTCCGTAGACCTCGTCTTCGATGCCCACGAGGACTTCCGCGAAGAGGCCGAGGAGCCGGTACGTGAGCCCATCCTTTCCCTCTCGGCGGTAGGTGCCGGGGAGGGATCGGAAGAGGGTGTCCTGCACGGTTTCGGGCATCCGTTCATCCTCAAGCCGCCACGTTCACGATCAGGTCCTGGACCCGCGGAAGTTGGAACTCCTCGATGGGCACGGTGCCCACAGGCACGGCGATGCCTTCCACGTGGTCCACGCCGCCCACCCGTTCCAGGAGTTCGAAGATCTCGGAGCGGAAGACGTCCCGGCCGAACTCCCAGCCGTTTCCGCGCTCGCTCGAAGTTCCCGCGACGTAGGCCACGGCCTGCGACGGGTCGCCGCCGAACTCGGGGTCGTAGTACTCCTGGATCACCGCGCGGATGGTGGCTTCGAGCTCCACCGGGTTTGCCTCCGGGGTCTTCACCACGGTCACGGTGAGGTCCACGGGGATGAACTCCGTCTCGACCACGAAGATTTGGGTCGTGACGAGGCGGCGCGCGTCGAGGTATTCGCGCACCTGGTTGCGCAGCGCCAGCGACAGCGGTGCGCCACCCTTGGGGAGCACGATCACCGAGACGAGGCCGGGCTTGGGCGTCGGGGGATCGGCCGGGTCGAAGAGCGGGAGCGTCTTCGCCCGGGCGATGCCGGTGGAGCTCTCCAGGGTAAGCGTCTCGAAGTCCTCGGCGACCACCGCGCGGTTCCGGGTGCGGAGCACCTCGGCCGGCCCGCGCAGCATGGCCTCCTGGATCGTCTCCTCGTTGCCGCCGCCGGAGGCCGGCTCCTTGTTGGTGACCGAGGCGATGAAGGGGTGCGTCTGGCGGAGCTGGATAATCGTGCCCGCGCCGACGTTGCCCTTGATCCCGCCCCCGAAGCGGTAGGGCCGCGCGCGGACGTTTCCCGTGCCCTTGACCGGAACCTTCCCGTGGCGACCGTCGCCGAAGAGGATTTCGCCGGTTCCCCGGTTGACCATGTAGTGGCGGTCGGCTGGCCCCGAGGCGGAGAAGTCGTCCACCTCGTTCCACTCCTGGAAGCCCGCGCCCTCGTCCACCACGACGGTGAGATCGAGGACCGGGACCTTGGAGAGGAAGTAGCGCTGGTCGGAAGAGCCGTTGCTCGCGCCCAGGATCTCCTCGGGGACCGTCACGGCATTCGAGCAGGAGACCCGTCCCAGGATCTGGTCGATGTCGAGCTTGCGGAGCCATGCGAAGACGCTTCCCAAGTCGATGGCCGTGATCCGGTAGCGGAGCCACGTGGCCCGCACTCCCGCGACGGTGGTCGCGTCCCAGCGGGCGGGGACCTGGAACTCCACCGTGCCCGACTGCGTGAAGCCGAGCGTTCCGTCCTCCACGTCGAGCGGCTCCCACGAGCCCGTGCCGTCCGGCCGGGCCTCGAAGAACTCCCATACGCCCGTGACGCCGGCAGCGGGCGCCGCCACGTCGACGATCAGCTTCTCGAAGTAGTTGTCCTCGTCGTAGGCGAGGTAGATCGCGTCCTCGACCGTGACCACCGGGAGGGGCGAGAAGACTGTCGCGGGATCGCGGGCGTCGTTCGTGAAGTCCGCGAACGTCCCGCCCTGGTCGGCCAAGAACTTCTTGAGCTTCGCGGCGTGGATGACGAGGTCCTTGTCGGTGGAGAAGACCACCGGCTTCTCGCCGCCCGCACCCGAGGTGGAGACCTCGAAACCTTTGAGGACAGTGATGTCGAAGGACGGCTTCGCGGTGGTGCGGAAGAAGCAGAAGGCCTTCGCCGAGGACGGCGGCGTGAGCGTCACGCCGATCATGTTCAGGTACTCCCGCATGTGCTTGGGAAGTACCTCGTTGAGGCGGACGATGAGCTGCTCGATCTGGAGGGCGAAGGCCTCGGCGAGCGTG
Source organism: Planctomycetota bacterium (assembly GCA_016179685.1). GTDB lineage: Bacteria > Planctomycetota > PUPC01 > JACPCR01 > JACPCR01 > JACPCR01. The sequence continues at coordinate 65,667 of JACPCR010000062.1, forward strand.
ATGCCGGGGTCGGACAGGTTGTGGTCGGTCCACTCGGGCGTCCGCTCCGGGATCGCGCGGACGATCTCGTCTTTGATCGCCCGCCAGTCGCGGTCGTCGAGGTTCGGAACGGGAATGAGCCGGCCCTTCACCGCCATCGGGTCACCTCAGGGAAGCTCCCCGGAAAAGAAGGGCACGACCACGTTGTCCTCCCGGTTCGTCTGCCGGACGATGTAGCGCACGTCGATCTCCATCCGCTCTCCCGCCGGTCGCGCCCGAACCTCCTTGAGGAGGATGCGCGGCTCCCACCTCTCCAGGGCCTTGCGGACGAGGAACTCGATTCGGCCCGCGAGGTTCGCGTCGTTGGGGTCGAAGACCAGGTCCGCGAGGCCGCTTCCGAACTCTGGTCGCATGACGCGTTCGCCCAGGCGCGTCCCGAGCACGATCCCGATGGCCTCGCGGATGTCGTCCTCGCGGGAGCGCATCCGAATGCCGCCGGTGTCGTCGATCTGAATGGGGAACGCCCATCCCGTGCCCAGGAACGCCTCGGACATGCCGCCTTTCCTCTCGGGCCCGGTCTACGAGCCGAGCGCCGTGTATCGCCCGCCGAGGAAGGCGTTCGTGTCCTTCTGCGTAGTGAGCCGGGCCGCCTCGTCCTCGAGCGCGAAGAGCCGGGTCCTCGTGCCGAAGACCATGTGCGCGCGCGCCTCGAGCCAGGCGTACCGCTCGTCGTAGAGAGGGACCAATTCCGCCTCCATCGCCGGGAGCCTCGTTGTCTGGAGGTAGTTCCGCCGCGCCTCGGCCCGGGCCTTCCGGCCATGGAGGGCCAAATCGGACAGGTCCGGGGTCGCAAGGAACGCCTCCACAAGGTCAAAGGCCCCCTGCGCCTGGAGATGGGGACCGCTCCCCGGGCCATAGTTCTCGTTGGCGGCCAGGGCCGCGAGCTCCACGGCCAGGGCGTCCCGCTCGGCGACGAGGGCCTCGAGGAGGTCCTGCTCCTCGGGTGAGGCGGCGCGCTGCGCGAAAGGAAGGGCGAGGAGGGAGTCGATGGCGGCGAGTTCCTCGGCGACGGCGGCGAGTTCGTTCGCGGGGTCGGAGCCGGTCCCGCCGTCGAGGTCGACCACGCGGAGGGGCGTGAGGCCCGTGTAGGGTTCCGGGAAGAGGGGCCCGCCCACCCGGGCCGCCTGGTCGATCACGACGGACGTGACCGGGTTCTGGGGGAAGCGCCCGTCGATGGCGCGCCTTTCGGCCTCGTAGGTCACGATGAGACCGTCGTAGTAGCCGTAGACCTTGGCGTTCAGGTCCTCGAGCGGACGGAGGGCGTCGATCTGCGCCGCGAGTTCGACCAGCCGCTTGTCGATGTCGGCGTTGTCCTGGGCGAGCTCGGCGGCCCGCTCCAGGGCGATCTGTTTCTCCTCATTGGTGAGTTGAAGCGGCACGGTCCATCCCTCATCCCGCGGACGTCTTGGCGGCCCCGGTCTGGATCTGCCCCACCTGGATGAGGTGCCCCCGGCTCAAGACGAGGTCTCCGATCCGCGCGACGCGCCGGCCGCCGCCTCCGAGGTCGGTGAGCTGCGTCGTCTTCACCTGCGGGGCATCGAGCGTGACCGGCCCGCCCGCCTTGACCGTGGCCTGGCCCGAGGCCTCGACGGTGACGTTCCCGCCCGATTTCACGGTCGCATCACCGCCCACCTCCACCTGGGCCTTGCCAGAGACCTTCACGGTGAGGTCGCCGGCGGGGGAGTCGATGCGCACCACGTTCCCGGCCTTGTCCTTGATCTCGAGGAACTCCTTCCCGTCCTCGTCCCCGAAGGCGATCTGGTGCCCGGTCTTCGAGCGCAGGACGCGGACGTCCTTCCCGGCCTCCTCGGGGCGCGCGTCCTGGGCGTTGAACCAGAAGCCGATCCAGACGGGTTTCGTCGGTTCGCCACGCTCGAACATCACCCAGACGCCGTCGCCCGGGCGGGGGAGCATGAAGAAGCCCGCGCCGCCTCCGCCGAACGGGGCGCAGTACGAGGCCCAGTTGGTGAGCTTGCCCGCCCCGAGGAGCTCGTGGACTTCGACGCGGATGCGGCCTTTCTCCTCCGGGTCGTCCACGTCGCGGACCACCCCGCGGTAGAGGCCGAAGCGCAGGCGCTTCAGGTTCTCCACCCGCTCGTCGGTCATCTGGTCGAGTACGCCGGACATGGTCACCTCCCCACGGAGTAGCCTTCCGACTCCAGCCGCTCGGCGTCGCGCTTGTCCTCCACGGCGACCTTCGAGATGGCGTTCCGCTTGGCCTCGAACTCGCAGAGGTAGCCGCCGTCGTCGAAGCGGTGGGTCACGCGCGTCAGGTAGTAGGTCCCCGAGAACTTCTGCCCGACCCCGGCGATGCGGATCAGGCGCTTGGCCTTGAGCTCGGGATCGCCCATGCACGAGCCGGTCGCGGTGATGAGCTCGAACTCCTTCTGCCGGAAGTAGGCGAGCGCGATGGCGCGCGCGTGCGACTCGTTGGCCGCGACCACGTCGTCCAGGATGCGGACGCTCTCCCCGAAGCCCTCGTCGAGGAAGTCGCTCCCGGACTGCTCGCCCAGGACGTCCCGGTCGGCCGCGAATGGGTCGTCCACCTCCACCTGGAAGGGCTGCTTGGCGATCTCGTCCCAGCCGCGCACGATGACCTTCGAGACCGGCTTCTCCGCCGAGAGGGACGGCTCGAAGCTCTGGAGGTTGTCCCGGTAAGCGAAGGTGCCGGGGACCGTCTCGGGGCGGGTCCTCGGCTTTCGGAAGTGGAGGACGCCGAGTTCCAGGTAGAGCTCGAAGCCGATCTCCTTGGCGATCCCCTTGAGGAAATCCCAGTCGTTCTGCGATTCCTGCTGGTAGTAGCGCCGCTCGGGGGTCTCGTCGGGGGTGACGATCTCGTCGGCGCGGAAGCGGTAGCGCTGGGCGATCTCGCGGACCAGGTCGTTCGGCGTGCGGTCCGGGTAGGCCTCGTCCCGATCCCCCTTCTTCCGCAGGAGGTACGAGCGGTCGTAGGCCGTGATCGAGAGGGTCGGCACGCCGTCCGCCGGGAAGTGCGGCTTCACGACGGCGATCACGCCCTCGAAGAGCTTGGGCGGCTGCGGGCCGTAGCCGAGGTAGACGTCGACAGCGTTTCCACGGTCGAAGAGAGCGTGGTCGATCCACTGGTTCTTGCGGTTGGTAATCTCGCAGGAAACCACGTCGGCCTCCTCGATGTGGTCCTCGAACGAAAGGGAGATGACGTCATCGTCGAGGAGCTTTCTGACGTCCTGGCCCTCGATCACGATCCGGTGCTTGGGGTTGAACGTCCGGCTCATCGCTTCACCGCCCTCATGAGCGTTTCGGCCTCGGTCACTCGCGTCGTGCCGAAGCGGAGCGACTCGCGCACCTCGGGCGGGAAGTTCGTGATGCCTTCCAGGATGCCGAGGGAGTTCTCGATGTCCGGGATGAGGAAGCGCTCGCCCGAGCGGATGGCGCGAAGGTTGTCCACCATGCTTCGGCCGCGATTGGCGAACTCGATCACGCGCCAGAGCGACGGGTCGCCGTAGTGCTTCGTGGCGATGCTCTGGTGGGTGTCGCCCTCCTCGGTGAGGTGGGTGCGCGTCTCGCCCTCCTCGACGCGAGTCTCGGCGCCGGTGAGCGTCCGCTCCTCGGGCGGAGAGAAGATCGAGCCGCTCCCCTTCTGCCAGCCCTCGAACGCGGGTCGTTGCACCTCGCGGGGGAGCGGCAGCGCCACCTCGCGGCGAGGAAGACGGAACGAGACGTCCTTCTCGAAGTAGCGCCGGAGCGAGAGCGAGACCGTGGCCTCGATGGGGTCGCCCGCCTCGTCGAACATCGTGTACTTGGTCGAGACGGAACCGACGACGCAGACGAAGTCGAAGCGGCCCCACTGGAAGACGCAGATGGGCGGCGCGCCCGTCTTGGACGTGCTCTCGACGAGCGCCTCGAGGGCCTGGACCGATTCGCGCACGTCGTGGGCGCGGGCGTAGAAGTCCCGGTTGAGGTAGACCTCGAGGGAGAGCGTCTGGAGGTTCCCCCGCACGAACTGCTGGAGCGGGAAGTCCAGGCCGGGGATGCCGATCTCCGCCCAGCCGGCCTCCTTGCCGACCTCGAAGCCCGACGGGTTGTACTCGAAGAAGATCGGATCTCCCTCGGGGTCGACGGGCGTGATGGACCCTTTGACCAAGCTCATCGCCGTTCCTGCCTCCTGCGGATGAGCTTCGCCAGCTCGAAGTCGATCCGCCGGACGACCTCCTCGTCCACGCGGACGGCGTGGATCTGGATCGCGCCGGGCTGGATGATGATGGACTGGTCGACGGGCCCGCCGGCGGTCGCGGCGGCGAACGCGGGGAGAGCTACCGCTTCCCGGGGCACGGTCGGCCTCGGCGTCGCGCGCTCCATCGCGGGGGCCGTGGCCGGGACGATCATCTGGCCTCCCACGGGAAGACCGGCCTCCTGCGCCTTGCGGGCTCGCTTGATCTCCTCGAGGCTCTCGGGGAGGAAGACGTCCGGGATCTTCGAGATCACCCAGGTGACCTTGTCCCACAGCCAGTCGATGACAGAGGTGATGGCGTTCTTCACCGTGGTGAAGACGCCCGTGACCGTGTCCGCGACCGACGTGAAGACGCTGACCAGCGCGTCCCGCAGCGCCGTCCATCCCAGCTGGATGGCCGCGATCGGCGCGAGGAGAACATCCTTCACCGCGCCCCAGTTGGAGGCGATCCAGTCGATGACCGAGCCGATGATCCCCTTGATCCAGCCGAAGACGCTCCCGACCGCGGCCTTGATCTTGTCGAAGTGGGCGATCACGAGACCGATGGGGCCGAGCAGGGTGAGGAGCACCTTCTTGATCGTGGTCCAGTTGGAGGTGACCCACTCGACCACGGACGAGACGGCCGACTTGAGCGCGCCGAAAACGGCGGAGGCGACCGCCTTCACCTTCTCGAAGTGCTTGATGATGAGGCCGAAGGGGAAAATGATCGCCAGGAGCCAGTCGGGAGTCTTGCCGAGCAGGTTCTTGAACCAGTCGAAGGCTCCCTTGACGGCGCCGGTCACCGCGTCCCAGTTCTTGACGAGGAGGACGACGCCGGCGATGAGCGCGGCGACGCCCGCGATGATGAGGCCGATGGGGTTGGCCATCATCGCGGCGTTCCAGATCCACTGCGCGACGGCAGCCGCCTTGGACGCGGCCGAGCTCGCCCACGTCGCCACGGTCCCGGCAACGACCGCCGCCGCGTGAGCGGCCTTCACCGCGATGTCCTTCACCGTGGCGGCCGTCCAGGCGACGGCGGCCTTGACCCCGCCCCAGGTGACCAAGACCAGGTTCTTGAGGGCCGCGCCGATGTCCATCGTCATGAGGGCGTGAATCTTTCCCGCCTGGGCGCTGGCGATGAGCGCTCGGCCCCAGCCGAGGAGAGTGGGGATTCCGCGCGTGACCACGCTCGAGAGCGCCGACATTCCGGCCCTCGCCATCGGCAGCCACTTGAGCGTGAAGAGCCCGAGCATCCCCGTGACGGTGAGGATGCTTCCGGCCAGGAGACCGAAGACGCCGACGACCGCGAGTGTCACGCCGATCACCTTGCCCAGGATCGGGTGCGCCTTGGTGAACTCGGTCACGCCCTGAAGGACCTTGGCGAGCCACGCGGCCGCGCCGGAGAGGGCACCCAGGAACGGCTGTCCGATGCTGATGGCGAGGTTCTTGATCGAGACCCAGAGGACGTTCGACTGCTCGACCAGCGTCTCCATTTTCTGGGCGAAGGCGAGCTCCATCGCGCCGCCCTTCGTGAGCTCCTGCCGCCAGCCTTCCAAGACGGCGAGGTCCGTGTTGAGGAGGCCGGCGAGCTTGGCGAAGGCTTCCTCCCCCGCGATGGCCTTGAGGACCGATGCCTTCTGGGCCTCGGTCATCCCCTTCATGCCCTTCTGCATGTCCTTGAGGATGCCGATCATGGGGCGGACCTTGCCCTGGGAGTCGAAGACCGCGACACCGAGGCGGCGCAGGGCCCGCGCGGCTTCCTCGGAAGGCTTGGCCAGGCGCACAAGCAGGATGCGGAACGCCGTGCCGGCCTTCGCGCCCTTGACGCCCTTCGAGGCGAAGCCCGCGAGCACCGTAGCCACGTCCTCCAGGGGGATGTTGAGGCCCCCGGCGGCGGAGCCCGCCTCGCGCATGGACTGCACGAGCTGCGGAACGGTCAAGGTCGAGAGCTTGGAGGCGGTGAAGAATACGTCGGCGACGCGCGCCGCCTCGGTCATGTTGAGCTGGAACTCGTTGACCGTGTCGGAGAGGACCTCCACCGCGTCGGCCGGGGCGAGCCCCACGGTCTTCGCCATCTTGAGCGCGGTCTCGGAGAGCGCGTCGAACTCAGGGGTGAGCGCCGCTGCGCCGGTCGAGAGGACTTGGTAGAAGCCCTCGGCCACGGCGTCGGCGGAGATCCCGAGCTTGGTGGAGAGCCGAAGCGCGGCCTCGGTCATGCCGCGTTCCATCCGGGCGAAGGCCTCGCCGGTCTCTCCCGTGAGGGTGAGGGCGTTTCGGATCTGTTCCTGGAGCGTGGCGGCGGGCTTGACCACGGCGAAGAGCGCGCCGGCGGCGGCCGCGCCCATGCTGGTGAGCGCGACGCCCGCGTCGCGGAGCTGGCGGAAGCCCGACTCGAGCTTCGCCACCTTCTTGTGGGTCTCCTCGGCCTGCTCGCCCAGGCGCTCGATGCCCCCGAGCGCGGCCTTGACGCCCCGCGAGGCCTCGTCCCTGAGACGGAGCACGATCCCAAGGGCGATGGATTCGGCCACCTATCGGCTCCTTCCCTTCATGCTCCTGGCGATCTCCTTGTTGATCCGCTTGATCTCCTCCAGCCACGCGGCCCGCTCCCGGCGCGAGAGGTCCATGCATTCCCTGCGGCTCCAGTGGAAGTGATAAGCAATCGCGGCCACCTCCCGCCGCACCGGTTCCAGGCCCCAGTCGAAGCTCGGCAGCGCCGGGAGAAGGCCGCACAGGTTCAGGGCGCTCGCGCGGAGCGCCGCCGTCATTTCCCGAAAAAATCCGAGATGTCCAGCATCGCCTTGAACTTCTTCGAGCAGTCCGGGCACTCCACGTCGATCTCCATCTCGGGGCCCGAGTCGATCTCCTTGAGCTTGAGGATCAGGAAGTCGCGGTCGCTCTTGAGCATGTTGGCCGTGACGCCCGTGTCGACTTGCCGGCCCTCGAGGGTCCCGAGCTTCGTGATCACCCGGGCGAGGAGCGCGGTGAGCATCTTGGCGGGGTTGTTCTTGAGCGAGGGGTTGAGCATCGCCTCCTGGTCCGCGCCGGTGATCTCTCGGAGGGTGACCTCTTTGTGGACCTGGCCCTTCTCGTCCACGTAGCCCTTGGGGAGTTCGAAGGTGTACTCCGTCTTGACCGTGTCGTTATTCGCCATGGTTCGTGTCCTCCGTTTAGCTGAAGGCCGCCGGGCGCACGGTGAGCTGCAGGCCCTCGTGCTGGAGCTCGACCGACTCCAGGGCGTTCTCCGAGGAGCTCGCGTCGAACTCGGGCGCGGTAAACTTCGACGGCCAAGCGTCGAGCACGAGCCAGCGCTTCACCTCCTCGCGCGCCTCGTTCTGCTGGATGATCGTGATCGCCTTGCGGTTCCCCTGCGCGCCCTCGCGCTTCACGCGCTGCCGCCACTCCCAGATCTCCCCGTCGGCCGTCGAGCCCATCTCCAGCACGATTGGGGCGTAGGAGTTCAGGCCCGCCAGCTTGCGGACCGTCGTGTTGTCCCCGCCCCCGCGGTACTCGCGCACCTCGGTCTCTTCCTCGAGCCCGGAGCAGGTCATGAAGCCCGCCCGCCGGATGCCGTCGATCTCGACGAGGAAGTTGTAGCGGGGAAAAGGATCGACTCTCGCGTTTGCCATGGGCTACGCCTCCTTCCTCACACCAGCTCCGTGATCGACCGTCCGCCGTCCCACTGGCCCACGCGGAAGATCACGAACTCGGCGGTCTCGACGATGTTGACCCCGATCACGGTGACCACCTGGCCGGCCTGCCGGACCTCGGGCGGGTTGGTCTCCTCGTCGCACTTGACAAAGAAGGCCTCCTCCTCGGTTTTGCCGAAGAGCGCGCCCTCGAGCCACTGCCGGCGCAGGAACCCCGTGGCCGAGCGGATGATCTTGGCCCAGAGGCGCTCGTCGTTCGGCTCGAAGACGGCCCACTGGGTGCCCTCGGCGATGGACTCCTCCACGAACATCAGGAACCGGCGCTTGTGGACGTACCGGAGGTTCGGGCTCGAGGAGATGGTCCGCGCGCCCCAGACGCGGATGCCCCGGCCGGGGAAGGCGCGGATGGCGTTGACCCCAGCGGGGTTCAGGACCTCCTGCTCCCCGTCGGTGACGGGGTACTCGAGGCCGACCGCGCCGCGCACCACCTCGTTCGCCGGGGCCTTGTGGACGCCGCGCTCGGTGTCGCTCTTGGCGTAGACGCCCGCGACGTAGCCCGACGGCGGGATGGTTTTCGGCGCGTCCGTGAGCGGGTCGTTGATCGTGAGCCACGGGTAGTAGAGGAAGCCGTAGGAGCTGTCGAAGCCCTCGCGGAACGCCTTCACATCCTGCGGGCTCTGGCCCTGCGGCGGGTCCACGATGTAGCCGAGGTCCGCGCGGCCGGCGCAGTAGTCGAGCCCCGCCTGCACGATGGCCACGCTCGTCTTGCCGGGGATCGCGAGGTTGTTCACGTCATCGACCGTGTCGAAGGCGTGGAGCCCCGTCCGGGCGGCCGCGTCGCCGATGTAGGCCGCGTCCGTGATGTCGCTCGCGCCGTCCGCGCCCCCGGTGAGCGCCCCGCCGGTCACGACCGCCGGGCGGTTGGCCGGCGGGGCCGTCACGCTCCCCAGGTTCGAGAGCTGGACGTAGTTCGACCGGCCGTTCACCCGCGTGAGGGCGTAGTTCTTCTTGGCGGGGTCCATCGAGAGGTCATCCCAGCTCTCGACGACCTCGCCGTTCTCCTTCACGTCGAGCTTGAACTCGCCGGCCGGGTCGGCCGTGCCGTCGGCGACGTCGACCGCGAGCGCGTTGCCCCACTCACCCTCGTTCAGGGCCTGGACGAGGAGGGTGTCGGCCGGGGTCGTGCCCTCCCGGTCCTTGAGCGTTACTCTCGCGATGGCCGCTGAAGCCGAGGCCACGCGGGCCACGTAGCAGCGCCGGCCGCCGTTCAGGAAGAACCCGTTCACGGCGTAAGCCAGGAACGAGTCCCGGCGGTACGAACCGAAGTGCTTCTGGAACTGCGTCCAGTTGGTGATGAGCCGGGGGCTGTTGAGCGCCCCGCGCGAGGCGATCCCGAGGAAAGCGCCGGTCGTGGTGCCCACGCCCTCGATGGGGAACGCGCCGGCGGGGACCTCTTCCACGAAGACGCCGGGCCGCAAGTACTCTTTCGCCATGTCGCTTTACCTCCTTCGCCTATGCGCCGTTCAGGGCCTCGACCTCGAGTCGGTGCTCGCGGGTGAGCGGCACCAGCTTCTCCACGCCGACCGGCATCCGCGCCTTCACCGTGAAGGTGAGCGCCCGCTCGAACTCGCGCTCCGTGCTCCGGTCCCGGAACGCCAGGCTCCGGGCGAGGTAGAACCGCCGCCCGCTCGCGCCGGTCAGCACCGGGTGGGCGTCGGCGAACCGCAGGTACTGCCCGAGCAGGAGCCGGTCGTCGCGGCTGGAGGCCGTGTGCCCGCGCACGGTGTAGAAGAGGTCGTAGGGCTGCTCGGGCAAGGCGACCCTCGCCGTTCCGGCCGCGAGGTCCTTCTCCACCTCGAACTCGTTCTCCATCCGGTCGAAGCCGCGTCGCACGTCGATGAGCTGAAGCGTCGTGACCGGAAGCGTGAGCTCGACCAGATCCGGGTCGGGTGTCACCACCCGCACGGGGACGGCCTGGCCGTTCAAAGACACGTTGGCCGTGTCCTCGAGGCCCTGCTTCAGGGCCAGCTCAATCTCGGTGAAGACGTTCTCGGGCATCGCCTATCCCTTGCCTCCAAAGGTCTCCTCCACCAGCTCCACCGCGAGCCTCTCGGCGCTCTTGCGCTCCCGGAAGTCGCGGTAGGCCGGCTTCACGAACGGCCGACCCGGGATGAAGAGCTCGGCCGTCTCCGGCTTCAAGTGGAAGCCCCTTGAATGGAGAAAGGCCCTCATCTGGGGGGTGACGGGGACGCGCGTTCCGTCCTCGCGCTCGTGGATGGCGGCGATGTTGGTGCCGTCCTCGGCGCGGCGGTTCACCCCCACGAAGACCGCCAGTTCCTCGATGAACCGCAGGCCGACCGAGCCCAGGAGATCGCCGTCGTCGATGAGAGGCTTGCTCGACCCCTTCTGCTCGATGGTGAAGCCGTGGAGCGGCTTCATGCCCTTGCCGTCGAGGATGCGGGTGCGGATGTCAGAGGCCAGTTCCTCGCCGGCGCGACGCAGGGCCTTTCGGGCGTTCCGGTGGAGGCGCTGGTCGAAATCCTCCATGATCCCCTTGAGCTTGTCCCAGTCGCCCTCCCGGCCCTCACTCGCCATCACGCCTCCTTCCGCATCGCCACGCGCGTGAGCAGGAACCGCTCCGCGACCTCCGCCCGGGCCTCTCGGTGGACGACGGTGTAGCGTTCGCCCTGGAAGGTCACGCGCGCGCCGACATCGAGGGCGAGGCCCTTGGCCTCCAACTCGTCGGTCCGCACCGTGATCCGGCCGTCGATCTCCACCGCCTCGCCGCCGGGCAGGACCAGGCGCTCCTTCTCGCGTTTGACCCGCGCCCGCACGGGGACTGGGTCGGTGAAGGTCTTCGTGGAAGCCGGCTCGTCGTAGAGCGGGTCCGCCTGTGTGGAGGCGGCGTCCACCGCCTGCACGAGGACCTCCGTGGAGAGCTCCTCGAAGAACGGGGAGAGCACGTTGTCCCAGGCCTTGTTCACTTCATCCTTGATGCCCACGCGTCACCTCACACGGCGATGGGGTGGAGCCACTGCCGGAACCGATTGAGCAGGGCGTCCACCTTGGGCAGGCCGGTCGTGACCGTCCGACCGGAGCCCGCTTTCAGATCGTTCGGGTATTGGAAGTCCACGGAGATCTCGTCAATGCGCACGCGGCTGATACCGATGGCGTTGCGGGTGCTCGCGCTCGACCCGGCCGCCACGTCCGCCTCAGCCGGACCCGTCCGCAGGATCTCGATGGCGAGGAGGGTCGCCGCCTCGTTCACCTCCGGCGGGACGGCTTCGAAGCCGAAGAAGCCGTGGACCTCCACGTTCCGCGCGCCCTTGGGGAAGACCCCGGGGAGGCCCGCGAAGATGCTCCGCCGCGCGCCGTTCAGCCGGATGTAGCCGGCGTCGGGATAGAGGACGTAGGTCTCCGGCGCAAGGACGAGGCCGTCCACCGAGAGATCCAGGACCTCGACCACCGGGCGGTCGTCGAGGAAAATGGACTCCGTGCCGTTGCCGTCGACGGGGTAGGTGGCCTCGCGCTTGAGGAAGTCGCGTCCGGCGAAGACGTCGACCGCGCGCGCCGCCCGGGCGATGGCCTTTTCGACGGCCTCGTCCGGCGCCGCCTCGACCGTGACGCCCCGGTCGCGGATCTCCTGAAGCGTGCAGTAGGCACTCATGCGTCACCGCCCATCTGGTCGTCCCACTGCTTGCCCTGCGCGCGCGCCTGACGGCGAGTGAGCTCGGTCGTGTCCAGGTCGGCCTTGGCCTGGGCATAGTCCTCGGGACCTCCCGCGAACTCGATGATCGCCCGCGTCCCATCGGGACTCAGACGCCAGTGCGCCCCGGGTTTATCCGCGAACTTCGGAGTGCCGTCCGTCGCCGTCGTCAGAAAGAGTCCCATGCTTCTTATCCCTGGTTCGGGTCGAGTTCCGCCGGGTCTCGGGCCACGTTCGAGAGGCGGACCTCGTCCATGTCGCCGCAGAACCAGTTCTGGCCGGGCGGCTTCCAGTAGACTCCCACGAAGAGCGGGTTCGCGTTCGTGTCCACCATCCCTGGCGCGAGGGTCCGCACCCGATCCACCGCGCCGTTCACGACAATCGCCAGGCGCGTCCCGTCAAAGAGGAGCGCAAGGTGCTGCCAGCGGTCGGGCGCGAGCTCGGCGCGCGAGACGATGCGCTCGGCGCTACCTCCCCTCCAGATCGCCCCGGCCGCGCGCATGGTCGGGCTCTCCACCACGGCCAAGGCGTAGGAGCGCCGCTTGGCGAGGATCGTCCCGATTCCGCGACGGTCGTTTCCCGGCTTGACCCACGCCTCCAGCGTCAGGGCGGAGGAGAGCCGCAGGTTCGGCGCGTCGTTCACCCGGACCCGGTCGTTGATGCCGTCGAAGTGGAGACCTCCAGCGTAGCGTCCCACCGTCCACGAGGCCCCCTGGACCGCGCCATCGTTCCCGTGGGGAGAGACGTCCACCGCCGTCTCGCCGGCGCCTTCGTTGAGCTTGAAGAGGAGCGCGGTCGCGGCGTCGGACTCATAACCTCCGTCGCTCGGGCGGGGAAAGACTTCCTGCGCCATCGCGCGGAACGCACCGGCCGAGAAGAGCGTGAATACGCCAGCCATCACTGAAGCCCCGTGACGAACACACCTCCGGCGGTGTCGCGCGCCAGGAAGTCCAGGCGCGTCACGCCCGCCGCCACGGAGACCTCGAGCCGGTCGCCCCCGCGGATGAACCCGCGCTGGCCGGGGGTCGAGAGCTTCGTCGCGGCGTCCGCGTCGTCGGCCGCCGAATCGACCCAGAAGACGTCCTCCTCCGTGAAGATCCGTAAGTGCTTCTTGGGGGAACCGAAGGCGGCGCTGTTTGTCGCCGCGGCGTAGACCGTCGAGACCGTGAGCTCCCGGTGCTCCCTCGCGCCGCCGGAGACCAGGGCGAGGAGTTCCTCGATCCGGTCGAAGGCGAGTTGAAGCAGGTCCTCGGGGGCGCGCGCGGGCATCGGTCACTTCCTCCGAAACCACATGCGGAGGAAGCCCTCGTCCCGGCGGACCTCGGGCTCGGCGAACCCCGACGACATGAAGAGGCAGCGCAGGCCGTCCTCGCTGAAGGCGTAGAGCTGGGTATCACCGAGGGCGGCGTCCGCCACTCGGACGCCAGCGTAGGCCACGCCGCGCAGTGCGAGGACGTCCTTCAGGCGTCCGACCACCTTGGCGGGGTCGGCGGTCTCCTCCAGCACGCCTTCCAGGAGGAGGAAATCGAACGGTCCCGGCCGCAACGCCTCGAGGTCTGCGCGCACCACATGGAGCGCGACGGCCTGGGTGTAGGCGGATGCATTCGCGCTGGGCTCGAGGCCCGTCACGGTCCACCCGTACTTCTCGAACTCCCGTAGGCGGAAGCCGAGGCCGCACCCGACGTCGAGCACACGCTTGCCGAAGGCGTTGAGCGGGGCGTCCTTCCCCGACATCAGGCGGTGGTAGCCGCGCATCGCCTCCACGGCCGCGCGGGCCGCCTCTCGGATCGCGGCGGCGTGGTTGCGCGTGAGCGCCCCGGCGAACCGGGCGTCGCGCCGGGCGAGGATCTCCCCGACGGAGGGCCTCGGGTTACGGAAGGCGACCTCGCACTCGCCGCACCGGACGACATGGTCGTCGGCCTCCGTCGGTTCGCCGTGGGCGGCGCAGACCGGGCAGCGCACCCGGCGGCGCGCCTTGGCCTTCGGCTTCTCGTCAGCCGTTTCCGGCCGGACCGCTTCCTTGTCGGTGTCGTCCGTCATGCGTCACGCCCCCTTACGAGCCGACCGAGATGTTCGTGGCGATGCAGACCGCGTCGGCTTCCTCGTAGGTCGCGTCCACGCGGCTCGTGAAGGCGTACTGGCGCATGCGTGCGAAGATGTTCTTGTCCCGCTCCAGGCTCATCTGCCGGTGAATGCCGACGACGAGGTTCTTGGTCAGGGTCAGGACCACGAAGGAGAGGTCCGTGAAGTTCGTCCCGCCGATGGTCGCCGCGAGGTTCGAGGGGATCATCGGAACCCGCGTGAGCGGAATGCCCGCGTAGGTCGCGGGCGTCTCCGTCAGCAGGAACTTGTCGCCCGCCGGCGTGGGCCGCTGGCCGAGGATCTTCTTGTAGCCGTGCTCGAACTTCGGGCTCACGTAGTACCGCAGGTCCGCGTAGTCCCGCAGGTACTTCTCCGGCATGAGGTCGAGGAGCTTCCCCAGGATGTCGACCACGATCCCGCCGCCCTGGTGGTCGTAGACGTGGCCGCTGGTGACGGCGAGCTTGCGCCAGCCGTCCGTGAGCGCGAGGAAGCTGTCGGGCGAAGCGGTGTCGCCCATGATGTAGAGCTCCTCGTGGTCCATCGCCACCTGCGTGGCGAAGAGCTTGATGATCGAGTCCTCGAGGTTGTCTCCCTCGATGTTGTCCTCGAAGACGTCGTAGGTGATCTCGAACGGAGTCATGATCTCGACCGTGTCGAGCACCGTCTTCGAGAAGGTCGGCTTCTGCCGCACCGCGGGGTCGACGCCTTCGGCCGCCGGGACGCTCGCCCGCTGGCCGATGCCGATCTTGTTGATCTCCCGCTTCTTCGCCTTCATCGGGATGAGGCGCGCGTCCTTGGCCATCACGGAGAGGTCGTGGAGAAAGGTGATGAACTTCTCCGACTGCTCCGGGTTGAGCTCGCCGCCACCCGCGATCAGGTCCGCCGTCTCGAGCGCCTTCTGCAAGAGCTCGCTCTGGTTCATGGCTTGTAGCCTCCTTTCGGTTTCCATGGGTTAGATGAGTCCCTTCCAGACCGACTTGGAGCCTCCCTCGCCGGCAAGGGCCTCCTGCCCGTCCAGGGACGTCCGCGCGCCCGGAGCCTTCTCCAAGGCGTCGAGACGCTTCGCCAGGTTCTCCACGGTCTCGGGGAGGCCCGGCTTCTTGTCCTTGCTCGCGTCCTTCTCGATGCCGAGGGTCTTGGCGATCCGCGCCACCGCTCCCTCGATCTCGGCCAGCTTGTCCGGCGGGCTCGCGCTCTCGGCGGCCTTCTTCTCGGCCCCGGGCGGAACCTCCACCTCGTCGATGAAGCCCTTGAGCTCCTCGAGGAGCTTCTTGAGGCGCGCGAGGCGCGAGGTCGAAATCTTCCGCCCCGCCTTCTCGACGTCAGTCGGCGGCGAGGGCGCGCCGTTCGGCGCGGCACTCGGCTTGTCCTTCTCGCCTTCTTCCTTCCGGGCCGAAGGCGCCACATCGCCCGCGCCCGCGACAAGCGCGCGGATCTGGGCGAGCATGCGCTTGCGCTCCTCGTCCATCTCGCCGGCGATCAGCTGGTCCACCAGTTCCAGGTGGGCGGTCCGTTCCTTCACCACCTCCCCGGGCGGTGATTCGCTTTTGGAGATCGAGGCGCCGCCTTCGGGATCGCCCGTCGCTTCCAGAAGTTCCTCCTCCACCACGACGTCGTCTTTCATGTCTGAACCTCCTTGGGGCTCGCGCCCCGGCTTTGTCTCGATCCTTCCGCCGGCCTTCTCGAACTCGGCCAGCGCCTTCTCCACGTACCACCGGATCGCGCGCGCCTTGGGATTGGCCGGGACGGCGACGAGGGACACCTCGACCAGGCGCATCTTGAGGATGAGCCGGGCGAACTTCTTGAGCCGCTCCACCCACTCCTTGCGGGCCTCGAGGATCTTGCCGCGCACGGAGAACTTGTTGAGCACGCCCTCCTGGACCTGCTGCCAGATTTCAGGCGCCGTCTTCGAGATCAGGATCTTGAGGAAGAGCCCGCCGGGCCGCGCCTGGGATTCGAGCACCTTCCCGATGGCCTCGTCCGGGTTGTGGTTGTGGAGGACCGTCGAGTTCTCCAGGAGGTCCTTCGCGGAGGCGCTGATCGCCTCCTCGGTGATGATGTCCTCCTGCATGTCGAAGTCGGTCGTCGCCGCGTAGCCCTCGACGACCCAGCGGCCCTTCTCCTCGTAGGCCTTGGTGATGTCGAAGGGACACTCGAAGTTCACCGGGCGCATGCGAGCTCCTCCTCGATGAACTCGAGGTCCTCCGACTTCTGGATGTCGAAGGAAGCCACGAACAGGCGATTGCGTTTGGCCCAGAGGCCCTGGTTCCTGGCCTCGAGGAACTTCATCTTGAAGAGCCGGCCCACGCGCGCGAACGCCCGCCGCGCCCGGGCCGAGTCCGTGTAGGCGATCAGGAAATCGCCCTTGAGCTTGGTCGCCGTCTGCGCGATGTCCTCCGGCGGGATGCCCTCGTCCGTGCCCCACTCGCCCACATAGGGAGGGTCGAGGAAGAAGAGGGTGCCCGCGCCTCCGCTATCGCGGACCGTGTCCTTCCAGTCCTTCCGCGCGATTCGCGCGCCCTTGAGCTTCTCGTGGAAGCGCCAGAGTTCCTCGAGGTCGTAGCTGTGGCCGTCGTGGATGGTCGAGTACCCGCTCATCTGCGGCCGGCCGCCCCAGGCACACAGCCGCCCGTAGACCAGGCGCCAGAATCGCTCGCTGTCCGATTGGGGTTCGCACTCCTTGGCCCGCTTGTACCCCGTGCGCGAGACCGTCCACGAGAACCGCTTCAAGGCCTCGAAGCTCTGGGGCGTCAGGCGCTGGATGTACTTGAGCGCGAAGACCACCTCGGAATCGGCATCCGCGAGGACGGATTCCTCGGCCGGTTCCTTGGCGAAAAAGAGGGCGGCGCTTCCGCAGAAGGGTTCGACGTAGCGCTTGTGCTCGGGCAGCCGCTTGGCGAGGCTTGCCGCGTACTTGGCCGATCCGCCCCACTGGTTGAAGGGGACGAGCTTTCGCTTCTCGAGTTCGTCGTCGGAGAGAGCGTCCTTGCCCAGCCCGAGATCGAGTCCGCCCTCCCGCAGCGACTCGACCAGCGCGTCACGCACCTTGCGGCGTGCCGCGTCGTCATCGTGTGCCCAGTACTGAAGCGATTCTGGAATCGTAGCGCGGACCGCGGCCGGCAGCGCGGAGAACCCGGCGGGCGGCACCCAGCCTTCGGAGACCGCCGTCTCGCCGAGCACGAACGGGAGCTGCTCGTCGGACCGGGCGAACAGCCAGCGTTCGTCCTGCCCGTCCGACGGCGGCAGTCGGCGGAAGAGGTGCCGGCCGTGAAGTCCTCCGTCCTCCTGGTCGGAGACCAGGAAGTACTCGTGGAATCCGTTCCGCTGGGCTCCGTACTCGAGGATGCCGGCGTCCACGATCCGAAGGACGCCGGGGAAGTTCGCGGTCGCGCCCGGCTCCGGGGGTTGACCGTCCTCCGGCCCCTCGATCACTCCCTCGAACTCCAGCCACTCCGGCCCGTGCGGGTCCTTGGGGAAGGCGAGCACCTGCCCGTCAGGGTCCCGGAACTCGCCGGCCTCCCAGTCGATGCGCGACACCTCTTGGGAGGAGACGGCCGTGGCCTCCTCGACGGTGGTCACGGGCTCCGGCAGCGCGTCCGGCAGGCCGGTGGCCAGCGTCCAGCCCAACAGTTCCTCTCGGCCGGGCGCCTCGAACCGCAGGTCGGCGTGGACGGAGCGGCCGCGGAAGTGCTCCTGAACCACATAGCGGTGGGTCTCCTCCTCCGAGGGCAGGCGCATGTACGGATCGGCCTGCTTCTCGAGGGCGGACCCGTTCGCCTTGGCCGCGTAGAGATGCTCCCGCTGATGAGCATCCCGCGAGCCGAAGCCGCTCGTCTGGGTGTAGGCGACCCGGTAGCGCTTCATGGTGCGCTTGTGCCGGGACAGCTCCCGCGCGTAGGGGACGGCCTCGTTGGAGCTCGTCGAGATGAAGATGTGCCGGCAGCCCTTGCAGAGCTTCTCCAAGATCGGCGGGATGTCCTCGGGACCGAGGTTCTCCTCCTCCCAGGCGTGGCCGAGCAGGATGGAGTTCATGATCCTGTAGGTTTCGAAGTAGTGGACGTAGCCCTTGTCGCGCTTAAAGAAGGGCGGATCGAAGTAGATGACGTCCGCGCGCGGGAAGCGCATGCCCTTGGCGTTCTCGTTGCTGATCTCGCCCTTGCCCGAAACCTCCGACGCGAACTCGCTCACCTCCTTGGCCCCCCGGACGACCACGTCGCGCACCTTGGGGAGGGACTCGTAGCGACGCGTCGAGTAGCCGGAGATGGAATCGGAGTAGAGGGTCTGGAGCACGCGGCTCGCGACCGCCTTGACGGCCCAACCCTTGGGGCCGGACGATTCCCGCGCGCGCTTGGCGAGGCCGTCGAGATACCGGCGGATCTGCCGGGGCCTCGGGTAGACGCCCTCCCACTCGGTGGTAAGCCAGCCCTCGTGAAGTGGCGCGTCGACGAGCTTCTGGACGTCCTCCTCGGCGAGCGGGCTCCCCTCGAAGACGCCCTTGGAGTACCAGTAGGGCACGACGGATAGGTCGTTCCCCTTGACCCGGTAGCCGCGCCGCGCGGCCTCGATCAGGACCGCCGAGCAGCCGCACATGGGGTCGAAGGCTGTCTTCCCGTCCTCGGGGAACTTCCCGACGATGTACTTGGCCAGCCGGCGCTTGTTGCCGACGTAGTTGGCCTTTTCCATCGGCTCGACTTCGACGGGCATCTGTAGCTCTTCCGCGATCACTGGACGCACTCGCCCTCCAGGGGACACGGCGTCCCCAACGTGGAAAGGCCCCTGAGGCGAGCGGATGGGGACAGGGAACCGAAAGGGCGGTCATCGGTTGAGGACCACGACCGATCGGCAGTTGCCGTGGAGCGGCGGGAGCGCCACGCCGTGATCCGCGAGCCATTCCTCCGACTGGCCGCCCAGGTAGGCGCGGCGCTCGCCGGTCTGGATGAAGAAGTCGTTTCGGCCCGCGTCGAAGGTGGGCCACGGCGCGATGCTCTCGATGGCGCTCGGGGGACCCTCCAGCGCCTGCCGGACGACGTTCATCACGCGAGGGACGGAGAAGACGCGGCCGTTCAGTTCCCTGCAGATCCGCGAGGTGCGCTGGTCCATCACCGCGCGGAACTCGTACTCCTCGATTCCCGCCTCTTCGAGCGAGAACATCCCGCCCCAGTTGTTGGCGCGGTTGACGCTGGCGGCCGCCACGCGGTTGTAGAGTTCAGCCTTCCCGGGGACCTCCGCGGTCCCGACCATGAGGTCCCGCAGGCGCTTGCCGATGGCCTTGCGGCCCAGGCCTTCCTCGATTCCACTGGCGATGGTGTCCCGGAAACTGTCGCGGACCTGTTCGGGAAAGACCTTCCCGATCCAGAAGCGGTCGTGCCGGACAAGCCAGTCCACGGTTTCCTGCCGGGGCTTGTCGAAGAGGGTCTGAGCGGCCCGCCCGACGCCGCGGACCGCCTGACCGGCTTTGAAGGCGCGCTCGAGATAGCGGCGGGTCGCCGGCTCCAGTTCCGCCGCGAGATCCGGCCCGAGGATACGCTCCGCCTCCGCGAGGACGGCTCGGAGTTCACGCTCGAATTCCAGGGACTCGATGGCGGATACCCGCCCTTCCAGGACGGCCCGGAGCGCCTTCTCGTAGAGGCGCTGGAATCGCTCGACGTCCTCCTCCGGGCCTTTCTGGAGGCGAAGATCGCTCACGACCTCGGCGATCAGGCCGTCGGCCTCGCGGAGTTCCGCCGCCGTCATCGCCGCGAGTCCCGTCACCATCGCCCGTCTCCTTCGGGGTGAGTGAGGGACAGCTCACCATCAGGCGAATGGCAGTCGGCCCGTTTGCGGATCTCCTCGCGGATCACGTCCTGGAGCGTGAGGAGCGAATCGATGAGCGCCTTGCCCGTGTCGGCGGGCACCATGGGCGGCCGCACGCCGCCCTGCGCGAGCGTGTCGAGCGAGAGCGGTCCCATCGCGGTCATCATGAAGGGCACGTCCGCGCCCGGATGTTCGAGCGGCTTCTGGCCCATCTCCCGGCGTCCTTCGTTGATCGTGAGCACGCCGAGCTTGACGAGCTTCTGGATGATCTCCGCCACCTTTGCCTCGTCGGTGACGTCGATCTCCTTGAAGCGCAGCTCCCAGTCCTCGATGCCGAAGCCGAGCTTCACGAGGAAGTTGTTGATCCGGTACTCGAGGCGGGTCTGCTTGGGCTCTATGACGTGGTACTTAAAGATCTCCTGCTGCGTCTCGCCCTCGCCCGCGCCGCCGAGCCCGCCCTTTTCGGAGAGGCCGATCAAGCGCCCGGGCACGCCGTGGGCGACCCGAATTTCCTCGGCGTTGTCCGCGCGGAACATGCGGAACGAGGCGTCCTTGATGTCGACGGCGAGCGGCTTGATCTCGATGTCGACCTGCTCGCCTTCCTCCTGCACGACCTCGAGGATGAGCGTCTTGTGGGCGTTGCCTTTGATGTGGGTGCGGAAGTACTCCTCGATGCGCTTGCGCGTGCCGCGGGCGAGTTCGCCTCCCTTGACGATGATCGCGTACTGCGGGACGGCGTTGTTCTCGAAGAAGGTGATGTTGAAGTCGCCCGCCTTCTTGTTCCCGATGAGGGCCCGGAGCGCCGGGAGGAAGTCCGGCAGGCCGTAATAGCTCGAACGCGGGTGGTAGTTCTTGAGGTGGATGACCTCGTTGAGGAGGCGGCGCTTCTCCGGGGGCTTATCCTTGTCGCGCGGGTCGAACGAGTCCGGGTCCGTCGGGTCGCTCCCGAAGTTTCGGAAGTAGACCATCCGGTTGTCGCGCTGCTGGATGAACCCCTTCTTGTCCTTGCGCACCCGCATCGTGACGGCGGGGACGTGGTAGATCGCCGTGGGGCGGCCCGTGCCGAAGCGGTTCCGCACGACCTCGAAGTAGCCGTTCCCGAGCGCCTCGAAGTCCGTGAGGACGTTCTCCAGGATCTCGCCCCAGGTCATCTCGTCGTTGGGGTGGTTGAAGAAGTCCTTCAGGACCTGCTTGTTCTCGGGCTTCGCCTCCTTCACGCCCTCCGGCACCACGAAGTCGAACCCGAGCCCGGCCGTCGAGACGGCCTTGGCTTTCACGCAGCGGTAGTGCCAGGTGTTGATCTCGAGGAAGACGCAGAGGGCGTCGAGGTTGTAGGGCGGCTCCTTCGCCCCGGTCTTCTGGTAGTCCCAGGTGTCCTCGGGGAGTTGCGTCGAGCGGCCCGCCGCGTCGACCGCGCCGTCTTCCGCTCCCAGGATGTGTGCCTTGACGATGTTCGCCATTCGCTCCGCGCCCGTCGGTTTCCTTCGGGGCGGCCTCGGCGCGGGCGTACCTCGACCGGCCGGGGATCACCCCCATGGGCCAAAGGCCCAGTAGGCCGTGGTAGAGGGGACCGGAAAACTTGGTCGGGAGCTTGACAGGAGGGAGGGAAGTACGGATACTAGCTGCGTTTATGGACTCGAACCTCGCACATCTGGGTGACCTGGGTGACGAATGAGCAAAACGAAGAAGCACGAGACGCAGGAGGCCGACGTCCTGACGGCAGGCGAGGTGGCCCGATGGCTCCGGATACCGAAGTCCACCCTCTACAAGCTCTGTCAGCAAGGCGAGATCCCGGCCATGAAGATCGGGCGGCACTGGCGGTTTCAGAAGAGCGTTTTGGAGGGCTGGCTGACGGACCGCATGAACCGAGCAGCTGGCCCCGTCGAAGCCCACCAAAGAGCCCCGCATCCGGGGAAAGGGAGGTGAACAGATGAACATGCGCCGATGGACTCTGTTCGGGGGTGCGGTGCTCCTGGTCGCCGTGGTCGCTCTCATTGTCATTCTCACGCGCCCATCCGAATCGCCCGCAACTGTCCGCATTGGTTACCTGAACATCACCGCGAGCCTGCCGCTCTTCATCGCGGAGGAGAAAGGATACTTCGGCGAGGAGGGTGTCCAGGTCGAAACCCATCAGATCGCGAGCAGCAACCAGCTGGTGGACGGCGTCATCGCCGGTAATCTCGATGCCTTCATCGAGGCGTCCGCGGTTCCCGTTCTCGCGGTTGAGCTCCAGTCGCCCGGGAGACTGAAGGTCTTCTCCGTGAGTTCAATCACGAGGCAGGCACCCTTCGACGCCCTCCTCGTGAAGGAGGACTCGCCGCTGAGAAGCCTCCAGGACCTTGCGGGCAAGAAGATCGGCGTCTTCCCGGGGTCTACGGCAACGAACCTCCTGAGGAAGTTCTTCGCTGACAGAGGCATCGACGTCTCCAACATCACCTTCGTTCCCATGCCCCCGCAGAATCATCTCACCGCTTTGCTCGAAGGATCGGTAGATGCGGTCCACGCCTACGAGCCCACGATCGCCATCGCTCTTTCGCGGGGCGGCGTGCGCCAACTCTACGGCTCCGCCTACGCCGAGATGCTCGACCGGAATCCCCAAGGCGTCGCCGTGATCTCGGTCAGGTTCGCTCAAGAGCATCCGGAAACCGCCCGCAAGGTGATCCGCGCACTGGAACGTGCGATGGTCTTCATGAGGGAGCACGAGGCCGAAGCGCGTCAGATCCTGGCGCGGCGCATGAACCTTCAACCCGAGGTTGCGAATCGGTCGGTGTTCCTCTACATGCTCCCGCACCGCGAGATCGACTCGTCCATCTTCCAGAGATACTCGGACATGCTCACCGAGCTTGGCGAACTTAAGGGTAGGGTCACCGTGGATGGTCTCCTGTACCATGACTGATACCAGTTCGACGAGTCCAGGGCCGCAGGTGCGAAGCGCGCCCCTGATAGAGGCAAGGAGCATCTCGAAGTCCTTCGCTTCGGGCGTTCCGGGCGCGCAACCCCTTGAGGTCGTTCGCGATTTCACCCTCCGTCTGGGTGAAGGTGAGCTGGTTACCGTGTTCGGTCCGAACGGGTGCGGGAAGACAACTATCCTGAACATCCTGGCAGGACTGATTGAGCCAGATTCTGGCTCAATCGAGCGCAACAGTGGGAACCCTGGACCGTTAGCCGTCGGCTACGTCTTCCAGAACTACGCTGACACTCTCCTTCCATGGCGTAGCGTGCGTGGAAACGTACGTCTTCCCCTGGAACTGAGACGTGTCGCGGCGCACGACCTCGCGACCAAAGTGCAGAAGCGGCTGGAGCAGTTTCGATTGACGGAGCATGCGGACAAGTACGTGTATGAGCTCTCGGGCGGCCTGAAGCAACTCGTGGCCATCGCGCGCGCCACCGTCTATGAACCGCGGCTACTTCTTCTCGACGAGCCGTTCTCCGCGTTGGACTACTCGCTTTCGCGCATGTTCTGGCTCCGCTTCCGTGAATTCTGGACCGCCCAACAAGTGACGACGGTCTTCGTCTCACACAACGTCGACGAGGCGGTTTTCCTCGGTGATCGCGTCTACGTCCTGTCGTCACGGCCAGCCCAGGTCGTGGCCGACATCCCCATTCCATTTGGAAGAGAACGAGCTCTATCTCTGGTTTCGTCGCGCGATTTCTTCGAGGTGCGTACCCAGGTACTCGACGCATTCGACAGGGGACGACAATCATGAAGCGTCTCCTCGTTCTGATCCTGCCCATGGCCATCCTTCTGGTTTGGTCGGCGGTCTCCGCGTTCGGGCTGGTTGATCCCCTCTTTCTGCCCACACCCTGGGCTGTCGGAAAGGCCCTCACGACTAGCTTGCTCTCCGGGCAACTTGCGCGCGACCTCGCTGCGACAGTGCTGCGAGCCCTAGCCGGGTTTGCCCTTTCAGGGATCATCGGAGTCCCGCTCGGTCTCTTGATTGGTCGCATCCCGATGTTGGCTCGCGCCACGCAGCCGACTATTGACTTCTTCAGGTCCATCCCGGCCACGGCGCTCTTTCCGCTGTTCCTCTTTGCTTTCGGCCTCGGAGACACGGCGAAGGTGGCAATCGTCATCTACGCCTGCTCGTTGATCGTCCTTATCAACACCGCCTACGGGGCCATTCAGGTAAAGGTCCCGCGCCTTCTGTGCGCAACGGTGATGGGCGCCAGTCGATGGGATTCCTTCTGGAAGATCGTCGTTCCGGAATCCGCCCCGGGGATCTTCGCTGGCCTCCGAATCGCGCTCTCCCTGTCCTTTGTCCTCATCGTCGTGACCGAGATGTTCATAGGCACAACGGTCGGCCTTGGCTACCAGATCATCAACTCACAGATGGTGTACCGCATACCTGACATGTACGCGGGAATCATGCTGGCAGGCGTGGTTGGGTACCTCGGCAACCGAGCCCTCCTGTCCGTGGAGGGCCGAGTCCTGCACTGGGTCGGGAGGTAACCCTCGATGGCTCGTGAAGAAATCAAGCTGGAGCGCCCCAACGCGTGGCTCTCGGAGATTCAGCGAGTCGCGGCTCTCCTCGAGCGGGTCTACGCCCACACGAGCGGTGAAATCTGGCTCTTCGACAATGACCTCAAGTTCCTCGAGGCTCGTCCACGTCCCAACCGCATGGGTGCATTCGAGGTACTCTACAATCAACGCATCGACGGATCACTCGCCACTCGTGTACGTTGCGTGAAGATACTCCTACGCCGCGAGATCTTCGACGAATTTTGTGACCAGGCCAAGAGACCGCAGCTTTTCAAGAATCTCTGTACCCTGCGCCCCGACCGGCTGGACACATTCTACGTCGGTTGCCTCGAGGAAGTTAACCCGCCGGAAGAGCTCGCCGGACACGATCCGTGGATCTTCTATCTCGGCAAGGGCCACCTACAGTCTCAGAACGGTATCGCGATTGTCCGACCGCACGTCTATCCCTTCACCGACCAGAAGGACAAGCCGGGCGACATCGCTGTAGCATGGAGCACATCTGACCCGGAGCTAAAGACGGTGCTCGCCCGTCTCAGCGGGAAGTGGTTCAGCAGGGTCTTCGTCGACGAGTACACGACCCACTTCAAGTCTGTGACTTCCATCAGAGACACCACGGGAAAGAAGGTGGTCAACTACCGCCTCGACAAGGCGAGGGGGGAGGATGACCTCAACGACCTTTGGTGGAAGCTGCAAGCCAAGTCTTCGCCACCTGTTCTTGCTCCCGTGGATTGCGCCATCGTGACGGCCCTTCCAGAGGAATACAAAGCTGCTCGTCGGGTGCTACGTCTGGTGGACGCAGCGGACGGGGAGTCCGCAACGGGACGCCTTGCCCTTGACGGTCAAGACATCACTATCGTGGCCACGCAGTGTCGCAAAACAGGTGGCGTGCATGCCGCCGCATGGACGGCGCGCATGATCGAGCGGTGGAGGCCCAAGTGCGTAGTCCTTCTGGGAAGGTGTGCGGGCGCGCCTCGCAAGGGGCAGGCCAGCAGCGCTGTGAAACACAAGAGGCTCGATGACGACCGTCAGGAAGGAGACGTGATCGTCGCCAATGAAGTCTGCGCATACGAGTACGCAGCTCTGCTGAACGTGCGCGGAGCGATCATAACGGAGCACGACGTCAGATGGGTTTCCACCTCGCCCGACCTGCTGGCGGTGGCGAGAACACTGATCAGAGAAGGCTGGTGCTATGAGGGCAAGTTGCCGAAGGGGTGGGGACGGCGGCGCAGGCCAAAGGCGCTGGACGGTGTGGTTGCCTCCGGCTCCAAGCTCCTTAGGGCTGGTGGGCCGTGGTTTACCAACCTCAAGAAGGCCGTTGGAAAGCGACAGATCCTAGCCGGAGAGATGGAGGCAGAGGGCGTTGGCGTGGCGGTGCAGACATATGGGCCACTGCGTTACTTGTTCATAAAGGGGATCTCCGATTTCGGCGATCGGAAGAAGACCGATGCCTACAACGACTTCGCCTCTTCCACGGCGGCGCGGTTCTTGAAGGACCTGATGACTCATAGCGATTTCCTGGCGCTGCTGCTGAGGATAGAAAAAGATGCAGCGGCCGTGTGAGATGGCTGGCAACGGAATGGCACGCGCGGGCTACGTCCGCGGGATGTTCTGCACGGGAGGCCTGTAGGAATGGACGTCGTCTACGCCATGCCCGGCGAGCCGCATCGCATGTTCATCAACATCGTGCATGCCTGCCCGAACGCCTGTTTCTTCTGCGTGGACTTCAAGGGTGAGACTTTCTACGGCTTCGATCTAAAGGACGGAAGGGCACCGACGACGGACGAGATCGTCGCCGCGGTTCGAGCCTACCCAGACAGGCCCAGCGTGCAGGAAGTCTACTACTGCGGAATCGGAGAGCCGTTGCTCTTGTACGACCGCGTTGTCGAGTCGGTCCCGCGCGTGCGCGCGCTCTTTCAACCTGGCACAATCTTGGCGATTAACACGAGTGGGACCTTCTATGTTCGGCATCGTCGAGTGGACTTTGCCAGACTCTTCGACCTGATCCAGGTCAGCTTGAACGCGGAGAACGAGGAGAAGTACAACCTGATCTGCCGTCCGAAGGTTCAGGGGGCCTACCAAGCGATGATGGCGTTTCTGCTTGATCTGCGGAACTTCCTGGATCGAACGCGGACCACCTGTAGGGTCGAACTTACGGTCGTCGATCCTACTGAGGTCGAATACCTCCCGGAGCGGGAGCGAGCGCTTCCGGGGGTTCCCAGGCCAGATATCGATGCGTGCCGAGAGATCGCGGCGACCTTCGGATGGCGGCTGAAAGTGAAGAGGCTTATCAGAGACTGTGAACGAGTGGAGTGGAGGCCGTTCGCGCAGAGTATTCGCGAGCCGGTCGCGCGTCGCGCCGCTCCGGCCTCCTCTGCGGAGCGAGGCAGTGAACACCGGCGGCGGAGCGGAAGCTGAGGCGAACAAATGGACGAGGCACTGAGGCCGCGCGGAGTCACCACTCAAGTCGGTGCCGCACTGATTACCTACTTCCTGCCTTGTCGTCCTGGTGCGATCTACGTGAACGTCACCGATCACTGCCTGAATGATTGCCGGTTCTGCATAAGGCGCGATGGGCCAATGTTCTTCGGCCAAGACCTGGCCCTGCGCGACGCGTACCCGGATGCGGACACGATCGTGAGAGCACTCACAGCGGTCACGGGTTGGGGCACCGAGGTTCGAGAGGTCGTGTTCTGCGGGATGGGAGAACCGTTGTTGCGTTACGCCTGCGTGCTTGCAGTCTGTAAGGCGATCAGGGCAATGCCGCAACTCGGGGTGAAGATTAGGATCGACACGTCCGGTATGCACTGGGCGGGTTTGAAGCACCTCGATCTGCTGGACTACATCGACGTACTGAGCGTCAGCCTGAACGCCGAGAACGCCAAGAAGTACGATGAACTGTGCCAGCCTCAAATCCCGAACGCGTTCGGTGTCCTGATGAACTTCCTCAACGCGGTGAAGTGCTATGAGGAGGACCTAAGGGCGCGAGGGCTCCACTATCCGGAGGTTCGCCTCTCGGTGGTGGACACCTCGGAGGAGAGCTTCATCCCTGCGTCTGGCCGTGAAGCATATGGAAAGGGCTGCTTCCCCGTCCCAGATCTGGCAGCGTGCAAGAGAATCGCTTCTGATTTCGGTTGGAGCCTGGTCGTGAAGAGATTGTTCCGGGATAGCCGCGACGAAAGGTGGATTGCGAGGTCAATTGAGGCCTTGTGCCTTCGGGGCCCTAGACCCGAGGCTTGCGCGGGCTGTTCCTACCGGCACTGACCGTTCGTGCTTTCTCAAAGAGCCTGTCCGAGACGATGGCGTCGTGCCGGGCGCGGATGACGGCGCCGTCGTACTCGACGCGAGCGGTGTAGAAGCGGTTCTGCAGCATTCCCCGGATCGTGGAGGGACGCCACGCGCCGCCGTTGCGGGTCGGGGCGTTCTCGTCGCGCAGGGCCTTGGCGATGGCGGGCAGACTCCGGCCCTCAGCCGCCCAGCGGAAGAGGCGTTCGACCACGGCCACCTCGTCCGGCACGACGGCGATGGTCCCGTCGTCCGTCCGGCGGTAGCCGTAGGGAACCCAGCCGCCGGTATAGCCACCCTCGGACGCCTTCTTCCGCTTGCCCTTGGAGAGCCGCTCGTAGATCACCCGACCCTCGAACTCGGCCAGCGAGGCCATGATGTTGCGGAAGAGCTGGCCCGAGGGCGTCGAGGTGTCCACGCCCTCGCGCAGGAAAACCGTGTCTACGCCGCCAGCTCGCAACGCTTGGTCAATCTCGATCACGTCGCGCACGGATCGGCCGGCGCGGTCGATGGATGGGAAGACTGCCACGTCGAACCGGCCGGCCTTCGCGTCGGCCAGGAGCCGCTCCATGGCGGGCCGGTCATTCCGGTAGCCGGAGACGCCCTCCTCGCGGTAGAGGTCCACCAGCGCCCAGCCCTTGTACTCGACGAACCGCCGGACCTCCTGCTCCTGCGCGCCCAGGCCGTAGCCGTTCTTCGCGGCCCGCTCCTGCGAGACACGCACGTAGCCGGCAACTTTCCGCGCTCCGTCCATCATCGGCGAACATCCCCCAAATTGGCCTCGAAGACGAGCTTGCCGTCCGCCCCGTAGATCTCGATCCGGTCCACTCGCGCCTCCGGGTTCTCCCGGCCGGCCCGCAGGACTGCCTGGGCCGCGCGCATCGCGGTGAGCCGCCCGAACGCTTCGTACTTCGCCTCCTGTTGGTCGGTGAAGATCGTCGGGTTCTGCGCCATCGTGAGCCCGCCCTTGAACTGGAGCTCCAGCCCGTGCAGCGTCGTCTCGAAGAGGATGTCCCCGAGCTCGCTTACCGGAGTGGGGTCGACCACCACCCAGAACTTGTCGTCGGGTCCGAATCGCATCGCTCGCCTCCTCTCAACGGACGTCCACGTAATCGGTGCAGAGCGCCAGGACTTCGTTGTACGACTTGGCCTGGAACGCCTTCTCGACGAACTCGCGGGCGCGATCCTCCTGGCCGGCCTTCTTGAGGGCCTGCTTCACGCGCCCGATGATCGAGAAGACGTTCCCGTCGGTCCCGACCAGCTTGCAGGCGGGCCTGCACCCATCCGTCGTTCCGTTCGGTTGCGTCATCACGCGCCTCCTTTCAGGCCTTCGCCCGCCGGGCTTCGGCGGGCGGGCACGACACATGAGGGCGTGACTGGCGCGGGAAAGCAAGGCGTTCCCGCCGCCGGCGCGGAAGTTCCTGAACAGCGCCCTTTCGGACGAGGCGCGTTTTGTTTCGAGGGTAGCCGGGTCCGGCGGGGGGCGGATTTTCTAACGGATTTTGGGGGTAGGCTTCCGCCACGGCGCGCCGTGGCGCGCCCCGTGGCCACCAGGGCGCACGTCTTCGACGTGTTGGGCCTTTGGGCGTCCCCGGGAGCCGTCGCGTCAAAGACGCCACGTATGGGCGCGTCCTGGAATATCCAACTTCAAAGGCCGCCCGGGCAAAGGCCCCCGCTACCGTTCGCCGACTTCCGTCCGCGCGAGCGTTTCCATTCCGGCTCTCCGTAGAGAAAACGACGCCCAACTACATGGACCTCGTGTGTGCGTAGGTGTAGAGAACCTTGGCGTAACGGTCCCGTCCGACCCGTGACAGGAGCCAGCCCACGTCCACCCGGTAGACGGGGACGCCCAAGCGCCGCGCCTCCGCGATCTCGCCGGCCATGCCTTCGCTCACGTCGTCGGCGCAGACCCACATTTCGTCCGCGCCGCGTAGGAGCGCCAGGCCGTGTTCGAGCGCGAGGTCCCTTTCGCTGGCCTCGTCGATGTAGGCGGGCAGCATCAGGTGCGGCGCTAGCGGAAGGCGGAACGTAGTCGCGCTTGATCGCCGCGCAGATGCGCCGGACGCGCTCGCGGTTGGCCGCAACGTCGCCCCGGAACGGGTGGCAGATGTAGACGACCTTCGTCATACGATGCTCGCCGAGACCTTCTGTCGCGTGCGACGCCGATCCTTGCCCACGCCCGCCGCATGGACAGCGAGCGCCAGCGCCCAGAACTTGTCCGCGTGGTGCCGCTCGTTCTTCTCCGTGTCGAAGCGCGCGTAGCCCGCCTCGGTCGGGGTCTTCTTGATCGAGTGGATCTGCGCGGTGAGGTCGCGGGTGCGCGGGATGGCGACGGCCTCGCTCTCGAAGGCGATCTTGAGATTGACCGCGAGACTCTCCTTGACCTGGCCCACCAAGGCGACGCCCTCGACGCGCGAGCGGTACTCGGTGCGGAGGTTCTCGGCCAGGTTCATGCCGATGCCGTGCCGGTCGATGCAGAGACGCCGGATGCGCGCCGACGCCTTGAGCAGCTCCCGCAGGTACGCCTCCTGCGCCTGGAAGCGGGAGCGGTCGAACGACTTCCCCATGCGGTAGGTGACGCGCTTGGCAGTCTTCTCCAAGACGATGAGCTCCGAGGTGTTCCGCGTCCGGCCCACGTCGAATCCGGCGTAGAGGTCGCCCTCGGTCTTCTTGAGGAGCGAGTCGATGGTGTCGTAGGTCTGCAGCTCGTCCTGGCAGCAGGCAAAGATGAGATCGTATGGGAAAAACGTCTGGCTCTCGTCGTTGAACGAGAGCTCGTACTCCTGCCGGAAGTCGTCGCGCTCCATCGTGTGGAAGATGTCCACGAGCGTGGGCTGGCCGAAGGCGTGGACCCGCTCGGCTGTCTCCAGACCGGCGGCCTCTACCTTGGCCCGGGCGACGTCGGTGCAGAACTCCGGGCAGACCCACCACGGAACCGACTGGCGCGTGAACATCGGGTACTTGCGGCGCTCCTCTTTCATGATCTCGTGGAAGAGGTCGCCGACCGTGAGCGGCGTCGACCCGATGGTGAGCTGCCCATCGCCGCGCGAGACGATGGGCACGGCCGCCACGTAGATCGCGCGCTGCTTGTGGCCGTAGTGGGCGAACTCGTCGAGGAAGACGTCGGCCTTGTGCTTGCCGCGCGGGTCCTTGCACGGGTGCGAGATGAGACGGGAGCGGTAGCGGCCGGACGGGTCCTCGAACTCGACGGAGGTCTTGTTGTCGACGACCTTCTTCTTCTGCCACTTCAAGGGCAGCGAGTGGTAGAGCAGGTTGGCGTAGCGGATCTTCTCCACCGCCTCCTCGAGGTTCATGGAAACGAAGATCGCGGTGTAGTCCCGCCGGAGATGCGCCTTGGCCAGCGCCTCGGCCGCGCAGACGAACGAAAACCCCACGCCGCGCGCCTTCTCGCGGGCGCGGAACTTCGACGTGTCGCGCAGGTGATCGAGCTGGTAGCCGGTCAGCCGCGTCGGCTTCTCGTCGACGTCGGTCAGGCCCTGGAGGAAGCCCTCACTCGTCGCCAGCCACCGGCTCAGCTCGTCCGAGCTCGGGGTTTCCTTGGTCACGATCCGCATTGGCGTTTCTGTACGGATGCTCGGGAACATCTCCTTGATCTTGGCGACCGCGAGGCGGGCGAGTTCCTCGTAGGTCTTGAGGCGCTCCTCCTTGAGCATGAGCCCGTACTGAAGCTCGGTCTCGGCCAACTCCCGCCAGGCCTTCTCCAACTCCGGCTTCCAGCCCGGGGTCTTCCGCCCCCTGGCGTCGACCCACCCATTCTCCCAGCGCGAGACAGCCCTCTCGGAGACGCCGACCTCGCGTGCGATCTCGGCGAGGGTCTTTCGCTCCAGCCGGAGCCGGAACGCTTTCTCGCGCTTCTGGGGGTAGCCTCTCTTCACGTCACGTCTCCTTCCGCGGGCGGACCTGCAGGTTGTGGTGATCGATCACCTCGGCGGCTCCCTCGGGCAGGCCCGCGAGCTTCCCGTCCGCGATCAGGCGGGCCACGGCCTTGTCGTCGAAGACGTGATCCACGAGATCCAGGCGGTCCGCCCGGTCCAGGGCGTCGAGCAGCGCGTCCTTGTCGTGGACCACGAGCTCGCGGTAGTTGCGCCTACTCACCCGGGCGCACGGCAGGTCCAACGTGGTCTCGCCTTCGTGGTGTTCGTTCCAGATCGCGAGGATCGCCTGGCGCAGGCGCTCACGCTTCTCATGGAGCGGAGCGAGCTTGCGGTCGAACGGCTCGGACTCCTCGCGGATCTGCTGGGCGATGAAGCGAATCCGCATGTCGCGGGCCCGCGTGAGCCTGGCGATCTCCTCGCCCAGGACCATGTCCTCGCGCACCATGCGGTCGAGCTCGTTCCTGGGATCGCCCTTCACGCCGGCCACGTCCTTTCCCTCCGTTCGAGCTTCCCAAGGATCGCCTCGTCAATGGCGCGCTTGGCCTCCCGGGTGATCGGGTTGAAGTAGAAGTACTTCTGGTCGGACCGGCTCCGCTTGCTCGGGTACGTCAGCACGAACTCCCCGTCGCAGCCCCGCCGGATGGCGATGTTGTTGAGGTAGAGCGCGCCGTTGACGACGCAAGAGGCCCAGCCGACGAGGCCGTCGTCGCCCTCGTCGACGAGGCGGATTTTCACCTCGCTCACCTCAACCGGCCCGCTTTCCACTCTTCGCGGCTCCATGGCTGTCACCTCCTCGGGCGGCTGGCCTGTTCGCCCGGTCGAGCCGCCGCGCGAGGGGCGAGTCGGACGGGACGATCCAGCCGCCGAACTTCTTCTTGATCAGGTGAATGCTCTTCAGGAACTGCGGGTAGTCGGGCGCGTCCTTGTGCCGGTGGAGCTCGTCGATCTCCGGCGGGAAGTAGATGACCTTCCCCGGATGCGCCTTCCGCGCCTCCTTCAGGTGCTTCTTCTCGAAGACGACGAGGAACTGCTCGTCGTCCAGGTGCTTCGATTCGAGGACGAGCCAGCGCACCCCGGGCGGCCCCGCCGGACACGAGTCCTTCGCGGCCGCCACCAGCGTCGCCGGCGGCGCGGGCACAGCATTCGTCCCGCGTTCCTCGTTCGCCAGGTCCTTCAGGTCCATGGTTCATCCTGCTCGACCCTCGGGGGTCAGGTTGATTTCCCTTGAGCCGCAAGGACTTAGCATCGATTCGGCCTCCAACCTGACCCCGGAGAGGCCCCCTCCGAATCCACCCGCGAAGCGAGCCCCATGGCTCCCGTGGAGGGTGGCCTCCGAATTTCGTTTTGCGGGTCAGGTTTGGGTCGAAATCTCATCTAAGTCCTTGTCCTCCAACGGATTTGAACCTGACCCCCAACCTCCGTCCGCAAGGAAATCGGGGTGCTTCCGAACGAACCGCCGCAGGAACTTGTTGAACTTGGGCTTCTTCACGTAGCCGTCTCGCGTCGTGTCGAGGAGGTTGAAGCGCTTGAGGAGCCGGACCATCCGCTTCACCGTCTCCAAGCTGCAACCCGCCTGCTCGGCGAGGTCGTCCCGGCGGATGACCTTCGTGACGCGGAGGATGAAGATCAGCCGCGGGAAGTAGCCCGCGTCCTCGTCACCGCTGGCATGCTTGGCGCGCTCCCACTTCTTGAGGAAGGCCCCCTCGATCTGGTCGTAGTCCGCGAGCTGGCTGCTCGCCCTGCAGATCTCGGAGTAGTCGTCCAGGCTGCAGTTGTCGTGGGAGTAGAGCCGGGAGAGGAACTCGGCCGCCATGCGGACGTGCTTGGGCTCGATGACGAGGCGCGCGAAGTTCTCGTCCGCCGAGACCAGGAGCGCGGCGAACGCGGCCGCCACGCGCGCGAGGTTGTTCCGGCAGTCCGAGAGCGTGATGAGCGGCACGTCCACGGCATAGCCGTAGACCCCCGAGAGCTCCTGGGCGCGCTTGAGACAGAAGTCCTCGGCCTCGGACGTGAAGATGATCTGCTCCGGCCGCAGGTTCCACACCCAGTAGACCACCGCCCGCAGCATCTCGGACGTGACCCGCCGTCGGTTGCCCTCGGTGCGCTTCCGGTTGATGAAGGAAAGGTCCTTGAGATCGCCGGAGTTGGCGAAGACCGCGACGTCGGTCCGGCGGATGATTGTGGGCGGCAGGATCGTGGTGAGCGACTCGCACCCGAAGGAGAAGCTGTCCATCACCAGGTCCTTCTTTGGGTTGGCGATCATGACGAGCCGGGTCTGGCTCTCGTAGCCCTTGGACTGCACGCGGTCGATCTGAAGGAACCCTTCCTCCATCGCCTTCGAGATCGTCCGCAGGTCCCAGTCCGGCAGGTGCTGGGCCTCGTCCACGGTGAGAATCTTCCGCGAGTTCGCCGGATAGCGGCCGACGCGGACCTGCCAGCCCTTCTGCTTGTGCTCGACCAGGGCGTAGGCGAGGCCCGTGCGCGACCCGGTGAGGCCCGAGAAGCAGTCGCCGATGTTGATGAACTCGGCGATCCGCTGGTGCGTCTGCGTCTTGCCCGATCCCGAGTCCCCGATGATGACGGTCACGAGCCAACCCCGGATGATCTCGGCGTTGAAGGGAATCCAACGGGGCGAGCAGTAGGTGAGGAGGACTGCCACCAGGATCTCCTCGCGCTCGTAGACGCGGGTCACGTTCTCGGTGAGGTCCTCGATGATCTCCGCCCACGAGAGCGACTGGAACGCGCGCAGGTGGTGGACGTTCTCCTCCACGCGGAAGCTCTCGAAGTCGTCCTCCAGCGGCTCCATGGAGTCGATGAGGAACGTGACCTGCTGGGTCTTGGGGTGGCTCTTGACCCAGCCGACGGCGAGGTAGTTGCCGGGCTTCGGGTGCTCGCTGGAGAGGTAGTAGACTCGCTTCTCCAGGAGCTCCTGCTTCTTGCCGTCGATGACCTGGATGACGTTCCCCTCCTCGTCGCGGGTCTGGGTGATGCGGTTCACCTTCTGGTGGCAGAAGAACTCCTTCACCGTGGTGCGCCGCAGGATCTCGATGGTCGGCTTCTGGCCGTACTTGCAGGCGTACTCGCGCAACATCGCCTTGAGCTGGACGTTGGTGGACATGCAGGAGCCGATGTACTCCTGCGCGCCCTTCGGGATCACGGCGGGCTCCACTACGCCCTTGCACTCGAAGCACCCGCCCTTCTGCATGCGCGGGCAGAACGTGATGCGGAACTCCTCGACGGCGTGGAAGGCCTCCGAGGTCTCCCCGCAGGCCGTGATGTCGCAGCGGACCTTCTTGTCGATGAGGTCCTTCCGCTCGACCTCGGTGAAGGACTCCAGCGCCAGGATCTCCTCGGGGCGATCCTCCGCCTCGTAGGAGTGCGTCGGCGTCTCGTCGATCAGCTTCTGGAGGTCGGCCGCCGTGAGGCCGCGCTTGTGGAAGTAGTCGGTGACGTCCTTGTCGTCTTTGTCTCCCTTGAGCGGCAGGACGACGTTCTTGACCGACGCCGCGCCGGCGGTCTTGAGCGCCCGCAGGACGACGTTCCGCGCCGCGGCCTGGCCCTCGCGGTCGCAGTCGTAGAGGATGGCGACATCCTTGTCCTTGAAGTGGGCGATCCACTCGGGACGGAAGACCGAGGCGCCGTGCGTGCCGGTCACCGCCATGAATCCCTCCTGCTGGAGGACCAGGCGGTCCCACTCGCCCTCGCAGAGGACGACCTGCTTGCCCTGGTACTTGACCAGCTCGTCGATGCCGTAGAGGCGCGCGGGGGAGCCGTACTTGTAGCGGCCCTCGGTGTAGTTGATGATCTTCGGGTCCTTCTTGGCGTTGTAGAGCCGGACGTTCATCACGTTGCCGCGCTCGTCCCGGATCGGGATCGTGTTCCGCTGGCGCTTGGGGTCCCAGCCGATCTCGTACTTCTTGAGCGTCGCGTCGGAGAGGCCGCGCTTCTCGCGGAGCCACCGGCAGACCCCCTCGTCGGCCCAGAGGTCGCCGACCCACAGCTTGACGAGGGCCTCACGGATCGGCGGGCGCGGCGGCTTGTCCGGGTACGGCCGGGGCACGCCGACGCGGTCGCCGACCTCGAGGAGCGCGTCCTTGAAGCTCTTCCCCGAGGTCTGCATGAGGTAGTCGAAGGCGCTGCCCTTGCCGCAGCCCGCGAAGCAGCACCACTTGCCGGAGTTGCGGTTGAACGCGAAGGAGGGGTTCTTGTCCTCGTGGAACGGGCAGAGCGCCGTTATCCACCCGTCGGTGGAGGGCTTCTGCTTGGCGAGGCCGTCGAAGAGGACCGAGAAGTCCCCGACCCGCTCCAGGACCGCCTGCTTGTAGCGCTTCCAGAGATCATCCTGATCCGGCATCCGCGTCTCCGTTCTGGTAGCGCCAGAATTTCTCGAGGAGCTGCCGGGTCAGGGCGTTGCCGTGCAGCCGGTCGCCGGCGAAGAACACGCACACGCGGTACTTCACCGACCAGGCCACGATGGAACTCGCCGCCGCCTTGGGATTCATCTGCGAGAAGGCCGGCGCGCGGAGGAAGTCCGGCAGGGACGTCTCGATTACGATGGCGGCGTAGTCGAACCGGGACATGCGCTCCAGCTCGCGCTCGAAACGGGCGCGCCCCTGGCCGAGGGACGAGTAGGCGTCCTCCTTGGTCTTGCGCTCGATGGCGATCCGCTCCTCGAGGCCGACGATGGAGTAGTCGCCCGTCGGGAGCGTCTTCACCTCGGAGCAGGGGAAGCGGTACGGCTTCTGCTCGCGGGTGTCGATGGCGATCACGGGTCCGGGGCGCTCCGGCGTCGTCATCGCAGCAACTCCTGAAGGCGGGTGAACCGGCACTGCTGGTGGTTCCGGCGGATGATCTGCGGCACCTCCTCGCGCTGGCCGACCAGGACGCAGACTTCCCGGGCCCGGCTCACCGCCGTGTAGATCCAGTTCCTCTGCATGATCAAAGGCCCGAAGCTGCGGTGGATGGGGACCACGATGATCCGCGCCTCGCTGCCCTGGAACTTGTGGCACGTGATGGCGTAGGCGAGGTCGAGGTCGTTCTCGTAGAGCGGGAGCTCGACCACGCGCTCGGGGTTCTCGAACGTGACCGTGATGGTCCGCCCCGTCTTGTCGAGGTCGAGGACATATCCGATGTCGCCGTTGATGATGTCGAGGTCGTACTGGTTCTTCGTCTGGATGACCTTGTCGCCGACCTTGAACCGCACGCCGTCGAGCTTCGGCCTGGGGTTGATGCGCCGCTGGAATTCTTCGTTTAGGGCCTTGCAGGAGAGCGCCGTCTTCTCTCGGAGCGGCGTGATGACCTGCACTTCCCGGAGCGGGTCCGCCTGGTAGGACTCGGGGAACCGGCGCGAGACGAGCTCGAGGATGGTCTCGCGGATCTCCTCGTCGCCGTCGCGCTTCAGGACGAAGAAGTCGCACGCCGTGGAGTTGCCGAGCTCGATGTCTTCGCCGTTCTTGATCCGGTGGCAGTTGCGGATGATGAGCCCCTCGTCCTGGCGCTTGATGATCGTGAGTTCGGTCGAGGGGATCGCGCCGGAGGCGATCAGGTCCTTGAGGATATTCCCTGGGCCGACCGAGGGGAGCTGGTACGTGTCGCCCACCAGAACGAGCCGCGTCCCCGGCGCGACCGCATCGAGGAACCGCGCCATGAGCGGCGTGTCCACCATGCTGACCTCGTCGAGGACGATGAGGTCCGCCTCGATGGGGTTCTCCGCGTCGCGCGTGAAGACGAAGCTGCCGCCGAGCTTCTGGGGCTCGAGGAGCTTGTGGATCGTGAGGGCGAGGCGCCCGCTTTGCTCGTAGACGCGCTTGGCCGCCTTGCCCGTGGGGGCCGCGAGGGCGACCCGCACCTCGGGGAACGAGGTGATGATCCGCTTGATCGTGTAGGTCTTGCCCGTGCCCGGCGCGCCGGTGAGGATGAAGACCCCGCTCGTCACCGCCTTGGAGAGTGCCTCCTTCTGGTCGTCGGCCAGCCCCTCGAAGTCGGGCTTCCCGGGCGGGAGCGTCTGGCGGGCGAGGACCTTCAGCTTCTCCGCGACCAGCTTCTCGTCGTCGTGGTAGCTCTTGAGGTAGACGAACCCGTCGACGGCGACGACCAGGCCGTCCTTCTCCAGCGGACCGATCTCGCCGACGATGCGCTCCGGCGCGACCGCGAGGATCTTCCCCGCCTCGGCGAGCAGCTTGGCGGTAGGAAGGCAGGTGTGGCCCTGGCCGAAGGCCTGCTCCTTCAGCGTGTGGATGGTGCCCGCCCGGATGCGCGGGGCGCCAGAGAAGTCGTAGCCGATCTTCCGGGCCACCTCGTCGGCGGTGAGGAACCCGATGCCGTCGATGGCCTCGATCAGCGCGTAGGGGTTCTCGCGGATGCGCGTGGGCGCGTCCTGTCCCCACTTCTCCAGGATCTGGTTCGCGGCGCGGCGGTTGACCTTGGTGCCGCCGATGAGGTCCTTGAGGGCGAGCTGCAGCTTCTCATTGGCCTCGTTGTTCCGCAGCATCGCCGCGATCTCCTGGGCGCGGCGAAGCGTGATGCCCGGGATCTCGGAGGCCACCCGGTCCGGGTGCTCCTTGCAGATCGCGAGTGTCTCCTTGCCGTAGGTGTTGACGAGGCGTTTGGAGATCTCCGGCCCGATCCACTTACAGTTCTCCATGAGGTAGGAGCGGACCGCGTCGAGGTCGGTGGGATACGAGGCGCGGTAGTCCGCGAAGGCGAACTGCTCGCCCCAGCGCGGATGGCGCTCCCGCCGCCCGTGGAACGTGTACTCCAGCCCGACCTGCGGCGAGAGCATGTTGCCCTTCACGGTGGTCCCGTCTTCGAGGACCCCGATCAGGAAGTTCGCCTGGTGGAACTTGATGCTCGATAGGACCCCCTGCAGTTGTTCGTGGCCGTCGCGCATGATCCCCTTCCAAGTTCTTCAGCAGCCGATCCGGTCGCGCCCGGAGTCGCCAGGACATCGGGCCGGTCGGAACGCTCAGAAGGGGAGGTCTTCCTCGCTGTCGTCCTCCGCGCCGCTGGCCTTCGCCGCCGGCGGGGTCGTCGCCGCGGGCGCGCCGTCGGCGCGCTCGTAGCCGGCGAACGGGACCACGTTGCGCTTCTTGGCGTTGCCCTCCTGGTCCTCGTACTCCTCGGTCTCGACCGCCACGTAGCAGCTCCTCCCCTTGATCAGGGCCGGGGTGAGGTCGAGCTCGCGCGAGATGTCGAGCCCCAGGCGGGAGCAGATGAGCTTCACCCGCTTCATGGCCGCGTCGCTGAAGACCATGTTGTCGAAGATGTAGCGCCCCCGGTGCGGGCCGGACTCGACCACGAACCGGAGCTTCCACATCTCGTCGCCATACTGGGTCGCCGCCTCCTCCACCTCCGCCACGCGGCAGAGGTACTTCCCGTCCGGCAGCGGCGAGAAGTCCTGGACGTCGTCCACGTTGTTGAAATCGATCCTGGGCATGGCTTACGCCTCCTTTCCTGAGGTTGTGGCCCCGGCTTTCGCGGCGAGGGCCGATTCGAACTTGGTGAGGATGACCCGCGCGTTTTCCTCGGTGAGGTCGTCGAGGCTCTCCGTCCCGTAGGCGGCCAGCCGCCGGGCGACCTGCTCCGGCGTCATCTCGAAGCGCGCGATGTGCTCACGGATCTGCCGCTTCTGGACGTCGGTGGCGAAGGCGGTCGGCCGCGCCTTGCGGCCCAGCGTCTTCTTCCCGAAGAGCTCCTCGAAGCGGGCGAACGAGCACTCGAACTCCCCGGGCGGGAGCTTGTTGGACCGGTCCTTCAGGCACTCGCCCAGGAACCGGCCCTTCTCGTCGCGGTAAAGCCGCACGATGGTATCGAAGAGGTAGGGCAGCGACTTCTCGCCGTCGAAGGTCTCGCCGATGGCCTTCATGAAGCCGCCGTCGGCGTACTGGACCTTCTGCCGCGCCGTGACGATGACGTTCATGTCCAGCGCGATGAGCTTGCGGATGAAGTCCTTGAACTCCGCCTTGACCGTCATCCAGTCGCGCGGCTGCAGGTCGTAGAACTCGAACTTGTAGCCCTTCGAGCCCTTGTTCCGGCGCAGGAAGATGTCCGACCACTTCTTCTGGAGCGCGTCCCAGTAGACCGTGATCGGGTCGATGACGAGCGTCCGGTAGGCGTGCGGGTGCGTGAGCAGCCACTGCGCCGCGTCCATCGCCTCGTCCGCCGTCGAGGCCCGCAGGACGTCGAAGTCGAACGACTCCCCGTAGAGGTCGGCCCCGCCTTCGAGGTCGATCACCACGGGCTTGGGGAACTGCAGGGCCAGCGTCGTCTTGCCCACGCCGGAGTCGCCCCAGAGGAAGAGCTTCAAGCGCTTCTCAAGCGAGCGCGCCTTCTGGAAGGGAGATCCGTCCTGGCCTTTCTTGGAGAAGTCCACGTGGATGGGCTTCTCGGTGGTCGCGGCCGGCGGGCTCTCCGGCGGTCCTGCTCCCTGCGCCCCCGCCAACGCCGGCGCTCCGGCGGGCAGATCGTCGGGCAGGGTCACGTTCGTCTTCATGGCGTCACCTCCCGTTCTTGCATCCCATGCAAAGGCCCCAGTACCCGCAGAAGCGGGGACTGCAGTGCCAGCCGTTGGGGTTGGGGAAGAAGATTCCCGAGTCGATGGCCGTGCCGACCTGCTCGATCAGGCCGAGCAGCCACCGGCAATCGTCGTTCGTGCGCCGCGTGTGGAGCTGGACCGCCTTCGGGTTCTGGGTCTTGATGATGGCGTCCATGCGCAGGCCGGGCTCAGCGCGGCCGTGCGTGGTGCGGAAGCCCAGGGCGTAAGCGGTGAACTGCAGGTCCTTGTCGAGGTCCTCCTGGCGCGGGGTCTTGCCGTAGGCCTTGTTGTCGGCGATGGTCCCGTCGCGCTCGACCAGGTCCCACACGCCGACGAGGTCAAAGGGGAAGTCCTCGCCGAGATCCACGATGAAGCGTTCCTCGACGAGAAGAGGCCGCACCGCCGGCGCGATGGTCTTGTGGTGCGCGGCGACGATGGCCGTGCCCTGGTCCTTGAGCTTGCCGGGCTTCTCGTCCGGCTCGAACGCGATCTCCTCGCTCCCCAGCGCGACGTCGAACTGCGCCGCGAAGAACTCCTGCATCTCTCCCAGGGCCAGGTCGCGGTCCGAGGCGATCTTCTGGCGATAGTTGAGCTCGACGGTCTGATGCCATACCCTGCTCTGGACCATCGCTCCCGAGGGCGGGGCCTTGATCCCGCGGATGTAGCGGTACTCGTACTGCCGCGGGCAGCGCAGAAACATGTTGAGCTGGGTGAAGCTCAGGTGCCGCTTCTCCGGCCGACTCTCTGCCGGCCCCGGAGCGCCGGCGCTGGCGACGGCTGGTTCAACGGGCTTCGGACTGTTGTGCGGCGTTTCGTTCATGAGTTCGTTCCTGCTCGCCCCTCGCCGATTGCTCGGGGCCACGCTTCGCCTTCAAAAAGTTCACGATCAGGTCCGCCACGACATCGACCACCTCGTCGGTTTCCTTCTCGGAGAGCGTGTGGAAGTGGCGCTTGAGCTCGATGGGCGGCGACGGCACGATCACGCCCTCCTCAGCGAGAGGAGGAAATCCTCGATGGCCGGATGCGGTTTGAGGTTGGGCCGCCGGGGCGGCGACGCCTCTCCGTCGACCGGGGCCTTGTCCTCGAGGCGGCGCAGGACCTTCCCGCGGATCACGTCGAGGTTCTTCACCAGCCGCCAGACCAGGTCGTCGTCCATCTCGTGGACCGCGACCAGGCCGCCGATGACGAGGGCCTCTTCCTCGAAGAGGTCGTTGATCAGTTCTTTCGCTTCGGCTTTGCTGATCATGGCGTCCTCGCCTCCTTCGTCCGTCACGTCATTCGCCTCCGAGGACCAAAGGGGGGATGAGGCCCATGCACGGGGACACGCCGCATTCGGGATCACCGCTTTCCCTCCTCGAAGCGGCGAATGACGGCCTCGGCCCGCTGGCGGCGCTTCTTGGCGACCTGGTAGTCGAGGCCCGCCTCGCGGGCGTAGTCGGCGACCGACTTGCCGTAGACCCGCGTGCCGATCAGCAGGAGGAAGTCGGCCTCGGTTATCCGACCGCCGTCCAGGTGCTCGCGCAGGCGCTCGATCTCGATCTCCTGCGCCTCGCGGAGCTCGATGCCGGCGAAGTCGATTCCCTCGACGCCGCCGGCCAGCGCGTCGATCTCCTCGGGCTCCGCCGTGAACTCGCGGTTCGCCCGCTTCCAGGCGCGCCGGTATTCGTCGTGGAGGTGGTGGACGGTGTCGTTGAAGACTTTCTGGACAAGGCGGTCGGGGCGCCGCTTCACGTCCACGCGGCAGAGGACCTGGAGGAAGGTCCACGTGATGTTCTGCCAGCGCTCGTCCGGGTCCGCGTCCCAGCCGCGCTTCTGGAAGTGGATCGATTCGAGGCCGGGCCAGAAGATCGCGAGGAGCACTGCGCGCCAGCGCGGGTCTTCGTCCTCGCCGTGGGCCGCGAAGATCGGGCGGAGGATCTCGTCCTTGCGCGGATCGGTCGACGTGCCGTTCCGCATGAAGGTGATGACTTCCGCCCACGTGCTGAACTGCCGGAGGAAGGGTTCCTTCTTCTGAAGTCTCCGCAGCAGCTTCCGGTACTCATCGGTCTGAAGTTCCTGTTCGAGCCGTTCACGGTCTCGATCCCTCGAGGGGACTGCCACGACGCCCTGCCTTTCCGGCCGGGCGTCGCGCGCTCACTGAGGGCCGAGGTTGGGCGTCGTTGCGCTCTGGTTTTCCTGCGAGGCGGCAGCACACGCCGCCGCTACCTGATGGTGTTCTTCTCCTCCGGGGGACTGCTCCTTATTCGAAGCACGTTCAGAGTTCGGCAGCGCGGCCTGTAGCACACGACCGACGCGTGGAACTCGCCGGTCATGGTGGCCTGGAGCTCGTTTCGCCGGATGGTCAGCTCGTGGTCGCCGATCCTGGCGAGGAGGATGCCGCACTCCGAACAGCGCCAGTCCCGTTCCATGCTCGATTCACCTCCTGTCGATGGGCGGGACCCGGCCGCGCCAGTTCGCGCCCTCATCAGCAAGGCGCGACAACGGGCGTCGCGGGCGCGACAGGAGGCGTCGCGGAACGAAAAGTTAGAGGGCTACGTGGACCAGGAGGTGGGTTGGTCCGGCTGGTAGGTGAGGAACTCCCCGATCTTCAGGGAGTTCTTGAGGTGCTGCCAGAGGGGCTGGTGTTCCTTCTTGATTGCCTTCAACGCGCGGCGGATGCCGACGGAGGTGGTTTTGCGGGCGCGCTCACGGTCGTCGGCGGCCTTTCGGTTCCTACCCCCGAGGCCCGTTGCGCGGCCGACTTCCTCGGTGATCGCGTGCAAGTCTTCCTTGAGTTTCTGGACTCTCCCAAGGTCGTTGTTGTTCTCGGCCTCTTGAATCTCTTCTTGGAGCTCCGTCATCTTCGACCGGTACTCCTTGAGGGCGCAAGCGTCGAGCACATCGCCCGCCGAGCCCAGGACCGGCACGTTTCCATCCGCCGAGACGGTGCTTCGCAGGGCGGCCGCGTGGGTCTCCGTTCCGGGCGCCTGGAGTAGCCGCGCGATGTAGGCCATGCCGACGGAGTGCTCCACGCTCCTCGGGACGCCGTCATAGACGACGAGCCAGGTTTTCCCCTGGTTCTTGAAGATCCGGGTGTCCTTCGGATACGCCTCCGCCGGACCGATGAACGGCTCCGCGACCCTGTCGGCGACGGGCTCGGGCGGAAGCTCCGGCCACTTGTCGCCACGACGATAGGTGGTGACGGCACGGACCTTTCTGTCCTCCCAGCGGCGGTCGCAGCTCGTGCAGCGGTACTCGTCCTCTTCCTCCAGCGCCTCATCGTAGTCCGACCGAAGGACCGCCATCCCGCAGTGGATGCACTCGACCATCTCCTCCGGGCAGAGAAACCCCGCCTCGGCGAGCCCCTCCAACACGGCGCTGGCCTGGTTCTGGTCCAGTCTCAGGAAGCTCGCCAAGTCGCCCACCCTGATGATCTCGGCGGTGCGCAT
This sequence comes from Planctomycetota bacterium, assembly GCA_016179685.1. GTDB lineage: Bacteria > Planctomycetota > PUPC01 > JACPCR01 > JACPCR01 > JACPCR01. Next base: position 108,742 of record JACPCR010000062.1, read on the forward strand.
CTGCCGAAGCTGCGCGTCGATCTTCTCGACGGCTGCGGCCAGGTTCGGGTGCCGCTCAGCTAAGCGAGCGCACTCGGTGAAGAACATACCTCACCACGTCTTCTGTGTTCGGTGTCGGGAAGTTGACGCGAGACTTCGCGCCCACGATGATCACATGGATGTCGCCCTTCAGGGGGTTCGGGACCGGCCCCGGCTTGATCCCTGGCAGCCAGTAGAAGTTCCCGAGGTGTCCGACGCCGCTCCTCCGAACGTTGTCCATCGCGTCGTCGATGAACGCCTCACCGCGCACCGAGTCCCGCGGACTCGGGCTGTGCGCCGAGACCCGCCTGCCTCGGAGGGACCCGTAGGTGAATCCGTGGGAACGAGCCTCGGCCTGGCCGTTCCCTTCGATCTCGTGGAGCTTTCCGATCACCGGGCGGAGGTCGACCGGGCCGAACTGCTTCATGTTCATCCAGGGGCTGACCAGCTGGAAGAACTCTTCCGCGACTTCCTCGTAGTCGCCATCCTTCTGGAGCTGCGTGACCTGAAGCATGGCGACGTTGGCGTTCAGATCCCACTCGAAGACCGTGAGCGTCCGCGTCAGATGGTGGACGTAGGCCTTGAGGCTGATTTTCTCGCCGTCCTCCGACTCCTTTTCCTCGTCGTGGTCGGGCGTCCGCTCGGCGTACTCCCGCTTTTGGACGGCCATGACGCGCAGCTTTCCGTCGGCGTGCGCGACCGACGAGAGGGTCAGCCTCTCCGGGAGGACCAGGGGGAGTCGTGCATTGAAGAGACGCCCGAGGCGGTGCTGTTTCAGAAGGCCCAGCACATGGTCGGCGGTCTTCCACTCCTTCAGATCGCCCCGCGGTCCGTTGTAGAGGAAGACGTGCTGCTTTCCCCACGGGGCCACGGAGTCGAGGAACTCCACCAACCGCTCGTAGGAAAGGCCATCCTTCTTGAGCGCCTCTTCGAGTCTGTCTCGCAGGTCGGGCTTAGTGCCGGACACCGGCAACTCGACCCGCTTGAGTAGATCCTGAATGTGTGACTTCCTGAGGGCCAGCACGAAGTCGATCAGAGCCTCGCGCTCCTCCGAGGTGTACTCCGGGGGCCTGAGCAATCTGATCGGTTCCATGCGTCTGTTGCCCTCCTCTCGCTTCCTTCTACTCTACTTTCGCCGACTTCCCGACGGCGGCACCGATGAGGCCACCGATAAGCGCGCCCGCCGGGCCGAAGAACCGCCCCCCGATGACTGCGCCAGCCGCGCCTCCGGCAAGGGCGTTGCGCGTCTTCGCGGTCGCACGCTTCTCCCGAGACAGCGGCGCACGCGTGCGCCCGTTGCGCGACCGGGCGGCTCGCGTCGAGCCGTCGCGCTTCTCGCGGTTGCACGGGATGCACGCGGGGTAGAGGTTGTTCAGCCGCTCCGTCCCACCGTTGGCCCGAGCTACCGAATGCTCCACCTCCCATGCGCCACGCTTGCCCGGCTTGGCGTAGTTCGTGAACGCCAGCTTCCTTCCGCAGATGTGGCAGTAGCCGGACGTACGGTCGTAGATGTCCAAGAGCGTGTCGTCTGTGTACGCCATCAGAAAGCCCTCCATCAAAAACCCAGCATCATCTGCCCAGAGGCGGCGTCCCTCGACTCGTAGAGCTTGCCGCGCTCGTCCACGTACAGGAGACCGATCTGCTCAAGCCGAACACGAAGCGCGGAGATCGTGACCTCGTACTTCTCCGCCAGCCGGTACAGGTTCGGCCAGTGCGTGCGGTCGATCTTCATGGCGTCCGCCCGGATCATGTCCGCCGGCATCGAGAGGGCCGCGGCGTAACGGTTGACAGCCCTCGCCTCGTCGGGTTCATCGGCGCGAGCTTGGATCTGTCGCAGGAGCTCCCGGCCTTCCGCATCGCGGTTGAGCGCCGTGATGATGGCAACGTCGCCCGCGGGGGAGCTTCGGAAGGCGAAGGGGCCGTCGCCTTCCACGTCGAACAGCGTGGGGTGGTCCAAGGAGCCCTTGTCGATGAACAGGTCCCAGTGGCCCATCTCGTGGCCCTTCGTCGAACGCTCGACCCCGGGCTTCTCCGTGAAGAAGCCCTTGCGGTTATCGTTGAGGACGATCAGGCGCTTCTTGGCGATGAGCCCGCCGAGGATCTTCTCGCCAGGGAGTTCGTCGATGGACTCCCAGAGAAAGTCCAGACCGAGGACCTTCTCGGCGACGAGATCGATAGGGATCGGAGGCGACAGCGGTCGCCCGAGCTGCCGCTCGAGCTCGGCGAGCCGCGACGCCGCGATCTCTTCAATCTCCTGATTTCGGAGGATTCTCACGGGCCTTCGTCCTGCGTTTCAGTTCCTGCGAAAGTTTCTTCCAGTCTTCTTCGGTCAAGTCTGCGTCGAAGGCCGAACGGAAGAACGTGCGCGCCGACTCGCTCTCCTTCAGCGTCTTTCCCAAGTTCGGCGGCGTTTTCCCCGCCAGCGTGATCAGCTCGTTCGCGTCCGCTTCGAGCACCTCGGCCAGCTGGATGATCGCCGCGACGGATGGCGGCGGCGTCTTGTCGTTCTCGATTTTGCTTAGGTAGGTGAAGTCGAACCCCCGGCGGTCCTCCGCCTTCAACCGCTCGGATACGTTCGCGGCCAAGTCGCGCTGGGTGAGGTTCTTGGCCTTGCGGAGTTGCCGGAGCCTCTGCCCGAATGTGGTCTGCTGGGACATAAGACAGCAGCCTACAAAAGTTGTAGTTGAAAGTCAACTCCAAAATTCCGCTTTCCGGCCGGTCCCCCTGGGCCCCTCCTGGCGGCCTTTTCCCGTAGAGGACCCCAGTCGTAAGGCCCGGGAAGCATTGGGGATTGCCTTGCTTCGGGGCGCACCCCGAGGTAGGGGTGTCAGGTGAGAGACGTGCGTAACATGCGCTATTCCAATAGGTTACGGACAAGGCCAACCCGCAGGATGCGGACCGGAACGGACGCGGTCTACGCCAGGTCGGCGGCCGACGACGAGGCCGGGACGGCCTGCCGGGACCAAGTCCGCCAGGCCCTGGAACGGGTCGAGGAACCCGCGCGCGCGGCCGTCTACGCCGACCCGGGAGCGTCCGGGCTGGACGCCAACCGGCCAGCGCTCTGCCGCCTGCTGGCCGATGTCCGTCGGGGAGGTCTCCGCCGCGTGGTCGTCCGCGACCTCGCCCGCCTCGCCCGGAGCGCTCCGCTCTTGGAGACCATCCTGGAGGAGCTCCGGGCTACCGACGTGGAGCTCGTGACCATCGGAGAAGGGAACCGCCATGCGTGACGAGAAGCGCGAGCCCCCGCGGATCGCCTTCTACACCCGCATCTCGACCGACGAGGACCATCAGAAGTACTCGCTCGGCGCGCAGAAGGAGCGGCTCGAGGCCTTCTGCAAGGCCCAGTGGGACGACGAGTGGCAGCTCCACAAGGTCTACCGCGACACCGAGTCCGGCACCCACATGAACCGGCCCGGCCTCGAGGAGATGCTCTACGACGCCGAGGCTCGCGCGTTCAACACGCTCCTCGTCTTTCGCGTCGACCGGCTCTCCCGCAAGGTCCGCGAGCTCGCCCAGATGGTCGACGAGCTCACGAAGAACGGCGTCACCCTCAAGAGCATCACCGAGCCCTTCGACACCGCGAACGCCGCCGGGAAGATGATGCTCCAGATGCTCGGCGTCTTCGCCGAGTTCGAGCACGCGACCATCGTCGAGCGCACGAAGGTCGGCATGGAGAAGAAGGCGAAGGGCGGGAACTTCGTGGGCGGCAACGTGCCCTACGGCTACCTGCTCGACCAGGAGAAGAAGGGCCTCGTCGTCCACGAGGAGGAGGCGCTCATCGTCCGCAAGATGTTCAAGATGTACGCCCTCGGGAAGGAAGGCGCCTCCGCGATCTGCAACGAGCTCAACGAGGCCGGGCACCGAAACCGCAACGGCCGGAAGTGGGGACGGCGTGTCGTCCTCTACATGCTCAAGAACCCGGTCTACGTGGGTAAGATCCGCTGGCGCGAGGTGCTCTACGAGGGCCAGCACGACCCGCTCGTGTCCGAGGTACTCTTCCAGAAGGCGAACGAGGTCCTCCAGGAGCGCCACGAGGACCTCAAGGGCCGGCAGTGGCACAACGGCGACGAGCGGCTCCTCACGGGCATCATCAAGTGCGCCCGCTGCAAGAGCCACATGTTCGGAGGCGGGGGCTACAAGAAGGGCGTCCACGTCCCGTACTACGTCTGCTCGAAGCGCTTCAACGACCACGAGTGCGAGCAGGTGTACGTGCGGGCAGAGATCCTGGAGGCGGCGGTCACCGAGGACATCAAGGCCATGTTCCGGGACGAGCAGTTCATGGCCCGCATCTGGGCGGAGGCGAACAAGCGGCTCGGCACCGAGAAGCCGGTCCTCGAGAAGGAGATCGGGAAGATCGAGGCGCAGGCCGCCAAGACCCAGGCGGCGATGGACCGCTACTTCGAGGCGTTCGAGGCGGGGACACTGCAGGCGGAACTCTGCAACGAGAAGGTCCGCGACCTGCGCGCCCGACTGGAGGAGCTGGAGGCCGAGAAGCGGGACCTCGAGGCCCGGCGGGAGAGGCTGGAGCTGCCCGCCGTCGACCGGGACATGCTCGCGTCCCTCGTGGAGAACTTCGAGCGGGTCATGGCCGAGGGGCCGCCCCCCCAAAAGAAGCACCTCCTCCACCGCCTGGTGAAGAAGGTGCTGGTCCAGGATCGACGAACCGTGGAGGTCTGGTATGGGTTACCAAACCCCCAGCGGTTCGAAGACTGGAACAAATGGCTCCTCGGGTAGGACTCGAACCTACAACCTAGCGGTTAACAGCCGCTCGCTCCACCATTGAGCTACCGAGGAAGAGTGGGAAAGCCAGCCGGGATGGTCCGAGGCCAGGTAAGGCATCGGCTGCCGAGGGTTATACAATAAAGCCTCCCCACGTTCAAGCCCTAGGAAGCGAACGAGCCATGTTCAAGCCTTACGCCTTCGTCCTGCCCGCCCTGGCGCTGCTCGGGCTCTTTTCGTTCGGGTCCATGGCCCTCTCGCTCTGGGTGAGCCTCCACCAGTGGGACCCCCTGATGCCGGAGCACCGCTACACGGGCATGGCTCACTACGAGCGGGCGGTCCGCGACCCGCTCGTGCGGACCGCGCTGCTCAACACGCTGTACTACGCGGCACTGGCCGTTCCGCTGGTCGCGGCCAGCTCGCTGGCTCTTGCGCTTCTCGTTGGAAAAGTCCGGAGGGGCCAGGGCATCCTGAAGACCCTTTTCTTCCTGCCCTCGATCACGCCGATGGTCGTCATCGCCCTCATCTGGGTCTGGATGCTGCGGCAGGACGGGCCGGTCAACCAGACGCCGCGCATCGTGCTGGGATGCCTGCCGCAGGCGCTAAAGGACTTCCTGGGGTGCTCCCATTTCTCGGGGCCCAACTGGCTCATGGACAGCCGGACGGCCATGCCCGCCATCGTATTGACCGGGGCATGGCACGCGGTCGGCTATTACATGGTCATCTTCCTCGCCGGACTCGGCGATATCCCGAGGGAGTTCTACGAGGCGGCCCGGATCGACGGGGCCAACGCGTGGCAGGAGCTCCGATTCGTCACGCTGCCCCTGCTCCGCAACACCGTCGTTTTCGTCCTCGTCACGCTCGTCATCGGGGCGCTCCAGGTCTTCACCCAGGTCTACGTCATGACGGGCGGGGGGCCGGAACAGTCGACCGAGGTGCTGGCCTCGGTGATCTTCAAGAAAGGGTTCGCGCACTTCGGCAAGATGGGGTACGCGTCCGCCATCGCCTGGCTGTTCTTTCTTTTCCTGCTGTGTCTCGTGCTGGTGCAAATGCGCTTGATGCGCTCGCGCCGCCTCTACGATTAATCATGGACAGAAACGACCGATCGACTACTGGGAACGGCCCGACGGACCCATTGAGGGCGGGTCCGTGCGGCCGCGCCCTCCGGCGAGCCTGCCCCGGCCTTCTCCTGGCGTTCCTGGTGCTGCTGGCGTTGACGATGCTGTTTCCTTTCCTCTGGATGGCGGTGAACTCGTTCAAGACGGAGGAGGATTTTCATACCAGGCCGTTCGCCTTATGGCCGGAGACCTGGACGTTGAGCACCTACGAGCAGGCTGTGACCATCGGCCGGGTCGGCATCTACCTCTGGAACAGCTTCGCCTATGCCGTGACGGTCACGCTGGCGCAGCTCTTCGTGGACTCGCTGGCCGCGTATGCGTTCGCCCGCATGAGCTTTCGGGGTCGCGATGCGCTGTTCGGGCTGGTCCTGGCCACGATGCTTCTGCCCGCCTCGGTCCAGCTCATCCCGCTGTTTCTCATCGTGAAATGGATGGGCCTCGTCAACACCTTCGCCGGCGTCGTGCTGCCGAGCTTCGCTGGGGCGTTCGGCATCTTCATGCTGCGGCAGTTCTTCCTGAACCTGCCCCGGGACCTCGAGGACGCCGCCCGCATCGACGGCTGCGGCCCGTTCGGCATCTACTGGCGGGTGGCGCTGCCCATGGCGCGGCCAGCGCTGGTCACTTTGGGCCTCTTCCTGTTCCTGAGCGAATGGGGCAGTTTCATCTGGCCCCTGGTGATTCTCTCGGACACCTCGCGGTATCCGGTGACCGTCGGCATAGCGCTTTTCCGGAACGAGTCGTTCATCTATTGGAACAACGTGTTCGCCGCGTCCGTGCTGGCCTCGCTGCCGCTGATCGGCCTGTTCTTTGTCGCCCAGAAGCACCTTATGGGCGGGATTTCCCTCTCGGGCTTGAAAGGCTAGCCCATCAGTTCAAAAATGGTTTGGCACTATTTCTGAACGGGTCCGCTTCCTGCCCCAGCCGTTAGCCGCAATCAACCTGGAAAAGGGGGCGTCTCGCCCCCGATTTCGGAAGCGAGACGCTTCCGTTCCCAGGCAAGAGTACACGTACGACGCCCAAACTCTCACAAGCAAATCCTTGAACCCTCCCGAACGTGTCCCTTCGGGTCGGCTGACTCCGGACTTCGGCTCACTGGTCACTGGTCCTCTGGTCCCCCTTTTGCCTCCCAACGGGAACTCCTTAGCGAAAACTTCTGGCGTCCCTACGGGACTCTTGTGGTTGATGCGCTTTCCCTTCCCAGGGCTGCGTTCGCCTTCGCGGGGCTTCGGCGAACTTGTGCCCTGGGCTGTTTTCGGACGTCCCTACGGGACTCACTGAAACTGGCCTCCGGTGACGATCACTCAGCAGTTACCCCAACGGGATCCCTCCCAAAGTCCCGGCGGGGTCCCTCCCATGGGGACTCGTGCGGGAGGACAAGTCCGGGATTTTGCCTTTTGCCCCTAACGGAATGCAGGGCTGACACACGCCGAAGGCAGCCGAAGCCCTCACGGGCTTCGCTACGAAAATCCATGAAGTGCCGAATCATCATCGGTTATGAAATCGGTCGGGTCCATCTCCCCGAACTTATTGAGAAGCTACAAATCATCATTCTTATCACTTTACCCGGGCGGCATCCGGCTTCCTCGGGACAGGTTCGGCGGCTAGCCTTCTTCACTCAGTTCTTTGGGTGGGACCGCGGTCGGCACGACGTCGATCTCCGCGTAAACGGCGTAGTGGTCGCTGGCCCAGACGCCCTGCACCGGCTGGTCGAGGGCGACGCGGCAGGTGCGGAATCGGGCGAACCGGGCATGATGGTGGGGCGAGCCCAGGAAGAGGTAATCGATGCGGCGGGCGTGGCGCGGCTGCCGGATGAGGCGGTCGATGATGGCCCGGGCGTACGGATTCTCGAAGGTCCAGGTATAACCCGCCGAGCCGTCTCCGGCCTGCTGCCAGGCATCGAGGAACTGGGTGCTCATGCCGCCCAGGGACTGACGCCCGGTCCAGAATCGGATGCTGGCGCTGTCGGGGGTGGCGTCGAAGTCGCCGGCCAGCAGGGTGGGGAAGCCCCTGGGGTCCGCGTGCCGCTGGATCATTCGGGCGACGGCCACGGCCTGAAGCTCGCGCTCGAGTTCGCGGTCGAGCTCCCAGGAAGGCTTGGCGTTGACGAAAAGGATCGGACCCGCAGGCTCGGGCGCGGCAACCCGGACGGCGAGTGCGGCGTAGGGGTAGCCGCGGGACCGTTCGGTGAGCTGAAGCGAAAGGGTTTCGAGAGGCTCGAGGGGCCAGCGCGCGGCGACGCCGTTGGCGTCGCTGCGGCCCGGCCGGGCCACCCCGTCGAACTGGTGCAGCACGTGGTAGTCCATCCCCCTGAGGAGGTCCCTGACCTGGTGAGGCTGGCCGTCGTATCCGGCCTCCTGGAAGGCCATGAGGTCGGGGTCCAGGGCGGCAATCCCCGCTCGGAGGACCTTCATCCGGTCATCGTAGGGCTCGGCGAAGGCCCAAATGTTCATGGTCAGGACGCGGAGCGGGCGGTCGGCAGAGAGGATGAGGGGCGCGGCGGATGGGGTCATGGGCGGCTACCATCCCTTTTAGAAGCGTACCCACACTTTTGAATGAGTACACGCTTACGGGAGTGCGGGAGCACTTCCGTAAGCGTGTCATGGGGCTCATCGCGGCGGCCGGTAGGAGGCCTTGGCCCGGCCCGCGGCCTTGAGGGCCCCGAGCCCTTCGGCGACGGACAGGAGGGGCGTGGTTCGGATGGAAGCCAGGGCGCCCCCGGCCGCGCCGACGAGGGCGAAGGCGGCGGCCTCGACGTTGCCCGGCATCTCGAGGATGAGCAGCACGTCATACTCCCCGAACGTGTAATAGGCCGCCTCGAGCCTGCCTCCGAGCTTCTTGAGTACCGGCTCGAGACGGTCCGTCAGGCTTCTCGGCCTGGCGACCTGGGCCTTCCAGGACTCTCCGGTGTATGACGCCTGAATCATATAGCGGGGCATGACGACCTCCTTGGAAAAGGGCGTTAGTATTTCCGAACGCAAGCATCCAGCACCTCTATTCAGAAATACCGGGGGGAAAACGACCAACCCAGTTCAGAAATAGTTCGGCACGATGAGGTGACGGGTAGGGAAGTGCGGATGCACTTCCCTACCCGTCTATCCAGGTATATGAGCCTCCAGCAGACGCCTGAAGTCCTCCTCCGTGCAGGGGCGTGGATTGGTCTTGTGGCAGTGATCGGCCAGGCACAGGGGCAGCATCCGGTCGATGTGTTCCCGCCGTGCGCCGATGGCGGACAGGTCCCTGGGAATGCCCAACTCACGATTCAGGGATCGGACGAAGGCGATGAAGGAGCGGCCGCACTCCTCATCGCTGAGTCCGGCGGTCTCGATGTTGGCGGCGCGCGCCAAGATGCGGAAGCGCGGGAGCGCGGCCTGGAAGTTGAATTCGAGAGAGGCCGGCAGCAGGATGGCGTTCGTCGTGCCGTGGTGTCCGCCCACGACCGAGCCGATGGGATGGGACAGGGAATGAACGATGCCGAGTCCCTTGGCGAAACCGATGCCGCCGATGAGCGCCGCGATCATCATTCGGCCACGGGCCTCGACGTCCCGCCCGTTGCGGTAGGCCCGGACGAGGTTATCGGAGGCCAGGCGCAGGCCCTCAAGCGCCATGCCATCGACCAGCGGGTGAAACCGCGGGGCGAGGTACTCCTCGACGCAATGAGTGAAGGCGTCCATGCCCGTGCCCGCGGTCAGGAAAGGCGGGAGATCGAGCGTCAAGTCCGGATCGCTGATCGAGAACGAGGCATAGAACCGTTCGCCGGCGACAGCGACCTTGGCCCCGGACGGTCGCACGATGATCAGGGCGCCGCGCCCGGTCTCGCTTCCGGTGCCGGCGGTGGTCGGGACGGCGGCCAGTGGCGGCAGGGGCCCCGTGATCTTGTTCCAGCCGCCGGCTTCGAGCGCGTACTCCGCCAGGGGCAGAGGATGATTCACCTTCAGGCGGATACCCTTGGCGACGTCGAGGGCGCTGCCGCCGCCGAGGCCGACGATGCCGTCGCAGCCTTCCGAGCCGTAGATGCCCAGCCCGGCCAGGACATTCTCTTCCGTCGGATTAGGGTCGACCTCATCGAAGCGAGGTCCCTGGAGTCCGGCGAGGGCGAGGAGATGCTGGACGTGCCCAGCAAGGCCGGCCTTGACGAGGCCGCGATCGGTCACCAGGAGCGGACGCCGCACCTGGAGGGCCTTGAGCTGGCCGGGGAGCTCCTCGACCGATCCGGGTCCGAAGAGAATTTTGTTCGGGAAGACGAAAGTGTTGAGCATAAGGGGATGCCCGGTGAGATTTCAGCGGCGGGGGTCACGCCGAGACATAGGACAAGGCATCCCAGATGCGGTCGTCGGCCAGGCGATCCTCGATGCGGACGCCGAACGCGTCCTCGATGGGCTGGAGGATGCGAGGGTCGCGCCGGTGGGCCTCCCGCGCCGCGTCGCGGACCATCCGCACCCCGGAGGCGGTCATCCGTCCCAGGGGCTTCCGGCAGGGTCCAGCCGGCATCCCCAATCCGTTCATCAAGGTCTTGATCCCCAGCGGATTCCGGAACTTATCGGTGACCGTCGAGGAAACTCCCCGCGGGAGGGTTCGGGCGTTGGCCGCTTTCACCGTGACGATGCCGAAGAGGGGCGAGAGAGCCTCCTGCAGCCGCCGCGCCTCGGCCAAGTCGTCGGACAGGAACGCCCGCGTCATGCGCTCCACGGCGGCCGGGGCGACATTGGTCACGACGGAGATCACCCCCGAGGCCTGGATGGCAGGGTCCGCCATCATCTTGAAGGTCAGGTCGTCATCGCCGCTGAGAATCTGGAAGGACTTACCGCAGAGCTCGCGGGTCCTGCGCATCCGGTCCAGGTTGCCCGTAGCTTCCTTGACGGCATGTACGCCACCGTAGTTCTGGGCGAGGATCGCCAGGTCTTCCACGGAAAGCTCGCAGCCGGTCCGGCCCGGAATGACATAAGGAACGAGGGTGACGCCGGGCACGGCATCGAGGACGGCGGCGTAGTACTCCCGGCGCAGCTCGAGGGAGGAGGGGCCGTTGTAGTAGCAATCGACGAGGAGGACGGCGTCGGCGCCGGCGCGGTGCGCATGCCGCGAGCCCTCGATGGCCTCGGCCGTCGAGTTGCTGCCCGTGCCCGCCAAAAGACGAGTCCGGCCCCGCGCGGCCTCGATCGCCCGATCGATGACCGCCTCGTGCTCCTCCCAGGTCAGAGTCGGGGACTCGCCCGTTGTTCCGACGGGCAGAATCCCGGTGATGCCGCTGGCGACCTGGAAGTCGATGTTCCGGCTGAAGCCGTCCCAGTCCACGCTGCCATCTGGTTTGAACGGAGTGACAAGCGCCGTCCATGCGCCGTCGAATCGGAACGCAGCCATGAGCGAGCCTCCGGCGGTTAGTCGCTTGAATTCACGATGGAGAGCCAGGCGAGCGTGCAGCGCCAGCCGAATGCGGGCGCGGAGACGTTACAACCTGAGCCTCGGATCGTAGAATAGCGGGAGCGGAGGGGGAGTCAAGACTGTTCCGGCCTGGAGATCGAGGCGAGCGATGAGCGGCGGAAGCATGCCTCGAAAGACGGCTATCCTGGCGGGCCTATTTCTGGTCTCACTGCTTCTGCGCCTGCTCTGGGTCTTGCAGATTCTGCCGGACCGCCAGCGGGTGATGGGCGGTGACGGAGAGGACTACTACGAACTGGCGATGAACGTGGCGCGGGGCCGGGGCATGGTCGCCCGGCCCCTGACAACCGGCGCGGACACGGACTCGGGCGCGCGGCTCGTCGCCACGGCCAGGCGCCCGCCGCTGTATCCCCTGTTTGCCGCGGCCGTGATGTCCCTGGGCGTCCCGTTCCTCGGCGGCCGGGCCTACGAGCACTACGAGACCGTGGTGGTTTTCCAGGCCGTGCTGGACGCGTGCACCACGCTCCTGGTCTTCGCGCTGGCCCGGGAATGGGCCGGGGGATGGCGCGCCGGGCTGGCGGCCGCGGCCGCTTATGCCTTGAATTTCTACGTCATCCAGTTCGTCTCGGAATTCATGACGGAGGCGCTGTTCTTTTTCCTTCAGACGCTCGGGCTGCTTCTCCTGGCCTGGACCGTTCGGGCCGAGTCACCCTGCGCCACCCGGGCCGCACTCGCCGGCGCCGTCCTGGGACTCGCCACGCTGGCCCGGCCGGTGCCGCTGCTGTTCGCTCCACTGGCCGCGGCCTGGCTGTTCCTCTCCCTCCGAGGATGGGCCGGCGCGCGCCGGGCGACCCTCGCCGCCGTCCTGTTCCTCCTCGCCTTCGCCCTCACCCTCCTCCCGTGGAGCGCCCGAAACCGCGCCGTGCTCGGTAAATGGGTGCCGGTCTCCACGATCGGGGGACAGACCCTCTACTACTCCAGCCACGAGACGTCCGGGGGGCGCTGGACGCCTCTGCCTCTGCCGCCGGAGGCGCAGAACTTGTCCGAGGTCGAGCTCGAGGCCTATTACTATCGCAAGACTTGGGAATTCATGTCGGCCCATCCGGCGGCCGCGCTTCGCAACGCGGTCTTCAAGTTTTTCCAGTTCTATTACGTCTTCTACCCCGAGTACGACTTCTTCTTCGGCATCACGTTCTTCCTCGCTGTTCCGGGCGCCTGGCTCTACTTCCGCGGCGATGGGAGGAACTGGCTGCCGCTGGGGCTCATCGTGTACAGCACGCTGCTCGGCATGGTCTTCCTGGGCATCCCGAGGTATCGGGCGCCGCTCCTCCCCTGTTTCCTCGTCTATGCAGGCTACTACGCGGGAAGCTTCCTGTGGCCTGAGATTGAGAAGCCCGACGGACGACACCTCCTCTACGCCGCCGCGGTCCTCGCTGCCAACGGCCTGCTCGTGGTCTTTGCCGAGCCGGTTCGGGCGCTGCTCAAGTCGCTGTGAGAAATACAATCCATAGGGTTTTGCATTTCTTGACAGGCCCTAAGAGCAGGCTAGAGCGGGCGGTCCGCTGCTTGGCCCGCCGCAGAATCGGACCATGAGACCAGCGCAAGCGGCGGCGCACACTTCGAGAACTGTGCGGACGCGGGCCGGCCATGGGACCAGCACAAGCCGGCGCGCACACTGCTCTGGTGGAATTCGCTCGTTTTTCTGTATCATGAAACACGGGCTGGGTTGAGTGGAATTTGCTGTGACCCCAGTTGGACCGGACTTCGTGGGACATGTCCGACCCTCAATCTGATCCTGAATCCGACCCGAAGCGCGAGCCTTCGGATCAGCCGGAAATTCCCTCCCGGCCGGCCGAGGGCGCAGGAGTCACCGCGGCTTCGGGCGACCGAGGTTCAACAAAGTCTCCCGCCGGCGAGAATGCCGGGAGCGCGCCGGGGGAGCGCGCCGGGTCAGGCGATTCGACGCCCCGTGTCCCGGATGGAGAGAGGGAGGGTATTAGAGGGGCCGCGCCTCCACCGGCTGGAACGGAATCCGGCGCGGCGACGCCGGACTCCACGGGCGGCCGGGAAGGCGGAGGGACGCCGGGCGCGCCGTTCGGAGGGTCGGCAGCCGCCTCACCAGCATCCCCGCCGTGGCTTGTACTCTATGACGCGGAATGCCCGTTCTGCTGTCACGAGGCCCGGGTGACCCACGACTTGAGTGCGGGCCGGACGGCGCTGGTGGCCTGGCCCGAAGCGGCGGGTCTCGAGGCGGTGCGGAAGGCGGGGCTCGACCCCGGGTCAGGCCGCGGCCGCGTGATATTTCTGGGGCCTGACGGTCGGCCTTATGAGGGCGCGGCGGGCCGGGCGCAGGCTCTCCTCCTGCGGCCGGGCACCGGCCGCCTGGCTGCGGCCTATCGTGTGCCTGGGTGGCGCTGGCTGCTCCACCAGATCGTGGGGCCGCGTGCCTGGGGCGTCATTGCGGCCAGCGGACCGAACGTCGGACGCGATCCGTGCGAACGGCACGGCTTCGGACGCCGCCCGGACCCGCAGGCCGCGCCGACGTATGGCCGGAGTGCGGACCTCTTCCTGCACGGGCTCGCCATCATCCACCTTGTGGCGTTCCTCTCCCTCTTCGTGCAGGTCCGCCACCTGATAGGCGACCAGGGTCTGCTGCCGGCCCGGGACTATCTGGCCGCGCTCGAGAAGGGGCTTGCCCGAAACCGGGAGATGCTCGCCCGCGCACAGGCCTCGACGGGAAATCAGAGCCCTTCGGCCGCCGAAAAGCATGCCCTGGAAAGGAACATTTTTCAGCTCCGGGCGCTGCTCCTCTGCGCGGGGCCCTTCCACTGGATCGATCCCGGCGACGGCGGCCTCCGGGCCGTGGCCCTCGCCGGCGCGCTCCTCTCCCTCGGCGTCCTTCTCCGGGTGTTCCCCCGGCTCTGCCTCGCACTCCATCTCTGGCTCTACCTCTCCCTGACCATCCTCTGCCAGCATTTTCTGGGATTCCAGTGGGACAACCTGCTGCTCGAATCCACTTTTCTCGCCCTCCTGCTCCCGATGAGAAGCCGGTCGGCCCGATCGCCCCTGAGCGCGCCCCGGCCCTGCCTGGTGCCTCACCCGGCCGTCGTGTTCCTCATGCAGTGGCTTCTCTTCCGGCTCTATTTTGAGTCGGGCCTCAGCAAGGTACTCGCCGGCGTCAAAGGCGGCTGGCTGGACCTCACGGCCATGAATGACTACTATGACACCGCTCCTCTGCCGACCTGGGTCGGATGGCACTTCCATCACCTGCCGGAACGCGTCCACCAGTGGGAGAGCCTGATGACGTTGCTGGTCGAGATCATCCTGCCGGTCTTCATCTTTGCCGGCAGGCCCTACCGCCGTGTTCTCCTGGTTCTATTCACCGCCCTTCAACTTCTGATCCTGCTCACCGGGAACTATGCTTTTTTCAACTATCTCTCGCTCCTGTTGAACCTTTTCCTGCTGGACGACGAGGACTGGGCGCTGCTGGCGTCGCCCTGTTCTCGGCTGACCGCGGGTCCGCGCCGTTGGCTCGGATCGCATTTTGGGCGTGCCATGGACGGCCCGCCGCCGGTCCGGCTCGCGGTGCCGCGCTGGCGGGCCCGCCTGGCCACGGCCATCCTCGTCCCGATCGCCGCCATCCTGTTCGCCGCGTCGCTTCTCTCCTTCTCTCTCTTCGTCCTGGCGGTCCCCGATTTCCGGGCCGAGACTCCCCGGACCCTCGTGCACACGCTCCACGAGGTCCACGACCTCTACGAGACCTTCCGCGTGGTGAACGTTTATCACCTCTTCGCCAACATGACGCGGGACAGAGTCATGGTGGAAATCGAGGGCAGCGACGACACGTTGGAGTGGAAGCCGTATCGATTTCATTACGCCCCGGGCGATACCCGCCGCCGGCCGGGCTTTGTTGCGCCACACCAGCCGCGCTTCGATTTCCAGCTCTGGTTTCTCGCCTTCACGACGAGCGGGGTCCCCAGCAGCTCCACGCGGCCGCTCTCGCATCCGTATCAGTACTGGTATCAGACACGGAAGCAGATGCCCCTGGGACGGGAATACTTCCTCGTCCTGCTCCAGAAGCTGCTCAGGGACCCCGCCAGCGTTTCCTATTTCTTCTCCGAGATGCCTCCATTCAAGGACGGCCCGCCGCGGTATCTCCGTCTCGCCTTCTATGACTATCACATGAGCAGTCCCGAGACGTTCCAGAAGACCGGAGAATTCTGGACACGCAAGCTGGTAGGCTACGATTACGCGCTGATCCGTCGGGAGTAGCACACGCGTACGGAGGTGCGGGTGCGCTTCGGCATCCGTGTACGAGTTGAGGCAGTGCTTCGCTAACGGCTCTGGGCTTTTGCGAAGAACGGCTTCTCGAGATAGGTTTGGACCTCGTAAATCGAGCCGGAGCGTTCCGGGTAAGGCCGTGGAATCCGGATGGGGATGGGGGTCAAGCGCGGCTCGCGGGTGGGCTCGCCGCGCAGGATGCAGGCATTGAAGGCGTTCCAGTCGGGCACGCCGAGCAGGGGCCACGCGTCCACCGCGCAGTACTGGAAGAGGAGCAGACGCCGGGGCCGCTTCGAGCGATTCGGCGCCGATCCGTGCAGCAGGCGTGCATGATGCAGCGAAATGCCGCCGGCGGGGACCTCCACGGGGACGGCCGACTCGGGCTGAAACCGCGAATCCGTGACGGCGCCGATGAAGACCCCGTTCTGGTGATGGTCGTAGATGGGACCGCGGTGCGATCCGGGTATGACCAGGAGACACCCGTTCTCCTGTGTCATGTCGTCCATGGCAACGCCCACGGCGAGAAGGTCGTCGTTCGTATGGGGATAGAAGGCGAAGTCCTGATGCCACTCGACCGGGCTTCCGAACTCCGGCGACTTCATGTTCAGCTTGTCCCCGTTGTACCGAATGGCCGGACCGATGAGCTGCCCGACGAGGTCCAGAATCCGGGGATGCCGCAACGTCCTGTCGTAGACCGCGTGCTGGCGGGTGGGGCTCTTCAGTCGCCTCAGCTTCGGAGTCTCCGGGGTGTGGCCCGGCTCGAGGTCGAACACCTCGTCATGCTGAGTGACGCTGCGGGACTTTTCTACAAACTCGTCCGTCACCCGGCGGAGCTCCTCGATCTCGGCCTGTGTGAGAACGTTTTCGACGGCGATGTAGCCCCGGGAATGATAGGACTCGATCTGCTTCGGGCTGAGCATGGCGGGTTTCCTTGCGCCTGGGGAGAAATGGATTTTCACGGAGTCATCGAGTCTAATAGTATAGAAACATTCGCCGGGCAATCGAGCGGGTCTGACCCGCTTGCTCCTTCGGTCCACTCGCTTTCTGAGGTGGTTTCATGGTCGCTATCCGAGACGTTCGAGGCATTCTCACCGCTCCCGCCGGCATCAACCTGGTCGTGGTCAAGGTCGAGACCTCCGAGCCGGGTCTGTACGGTCTCGGCTGCGCCACCTTCACGCAGCGTTACCTGGCCGTGGAGGCGGCGCTGATGGAACATATCCGGCCGCTGGTCATCGGCCGGGACTCGGACCGGATCGAGGAGTTGTTCCAGCTCATGATGATCAACGGCTACTGGCGCAACGGCCCCGTGCTGAACAATGCCATTTCCGGCGTGGACATGGCCTTGTGGGACCTCAAGGCGAAGCGAGCCGGGATGCCGCTCCACGACCTGCTGGGCGGGCGGTGCCGCGAGGGTGCGGCCGTCTATCGCCACGCGGATGGAAGGGACCCGAAAGAAGTCGAAGACAACGTCCGGCGCTTCATGGAGGAGGGCGTGCGTTACGTCCGGGTGCAGTGCGGGGGCTACGGCGGCGTGCGGCACGACGGGGACCGTCCGGAGGGCGCCCCCGAGGGTGCCTACTATCACCCGCGGCGTTATACGCGTGCCGCGGTGGCGGCCATCGAGCATGTCCGGAATCGCATCGGCGACGAGGTCGAGCTGCTCCACGACGTGCATGAACGCCTGTTCCCCGCCGAAGCGGTCGAGCTCGCACGCGAGCTGGAGAAGTTCAGGCTCTACTTCCTCGAGGACCTGCTCGCGCCCGAGGACCTGGAATGGTTTGCCAACGTCCGGGCCGTCTGCGCCACGCCGATGGCGATGGGAGAGTTGTTCAATCACCCGAGGGAATGGACGCCGCTGATCACAGGCCGTCTCATCGACTTCATGCGGATGCACATCAGCCAGATGGGCGGGCTGACCCCCGCGCGCAAGGTTGCCGCGCTCGGCGAAATCTACGGCGTGCGCACCGCATGGCACGGCCCCGGCGACGTCTCACCCGTGGGACACGCCATGAACGTGCACCTCGACCTCGTCTGTCCCAACTTCGGCATCCAGGAATTCTCCGGCTTTAGCGATGCCACCCGCGAGGTCTTCCCGGGCTGCCCGGAACTGCGCCGCGGCTACCTGTACCCCCATCGCTCGCCCGGCCTCGGCATCGACCTCGACGAGAAGGCCGCCGCCCGTTTTCCCTGCACGCCCCATGTACAGACCTGGTCGCAGGCGCGCCTGCCGGACGGGTCGCTGCATCGGCCGTAAGAGGAGTGTCAGGTGTCAGCCGAACCCTGGTAAGGTATCGGGTGTCAGGAGAGGCGAACTGAAGATCATGACCGGAGAAGGGGCAACAAGAGGATGGCCGTGGTGGAAGGTCCTCCTTTGGACTCATCCGGGAATTCCAGAACGGAGAAGAACTCATGCCGGAGAAGATCGTCAAGAGCGACAAGGAATGGCGTGACGTGCTGACGCCCGAGCAGTACCGCATCTGCCGGAAGAAGGGGACGGAGCGCGCCTTTACGGGCACCTACCACAACTGCAAGGAAAAAGGGATTTACGAATGCGTCTGTTGCGGCAATCCGCTGTTCAACTCAGAGACGAAGTTCGACTCCGGCACGGGGTGGCCGAGCTTCTGGTCGCCCGTGTCGGCGGAGAACGTGCTGACGGAGGAGGATAGGGGTTTCTTCATGGTGCGCACGGAGGTGCTGTGCAGCCGGTGCGGCGCGCACCTCGGGCACGTGTTCGAGGACGGCCCTCCGCCGACGAACCTCCGCTACTGCATCAATTCGGCGGCTCTGAAATTGAAGGAAGAGACCCCCCATGCCGGTTGAGCTCAGGCCCTGCTCCGATAGAGGAAGCCCTGCCCTTCTCCCGTTCAGGTCTTGGGGCGTGTGCTGGCTTCTTTTCGGGATGTCCGCCATCGGCCGAGGAAGCGTCTGCGCCGAACCCTGGTGGGACCAGGCCTGGTCCCACCGCCTTGCGGTCGAGGTCAGTGCGGAGACTCTTCCGAACCTGGACAGGACAGCCGCCCATGCCCGCATTCCGACATCGGGTCGTTGTCGGCCCGACGGGGCGGACCTGCGGGTGATCGCCCCGAGCGGGAAGCCGGCGGCCTACCATCGGATCGACACGCATCCGGAGACCGAGACGGAACTGATCTTTTCCGTCTCGGAGGGGCCGGGTGTGTACTGGATATATTTCGGCAATGCTGGGGCCGAGCCGCGATCGGAGACCTTCGCGCCGCGGTGCGGCCTGACGCTCGCGTTCCATGAACTGGGCCGATTTCCTTCGGACCAGCCGGTCTTGCAGCAGACCTGGGAGCGCGACGGCATGATCATGGAGTACAAGGATTTTGTGTCGTATGTCGAATCGAAGGGGAGGCTGATCGAGGCGCAGACCTGGCCTCGGCTGGAACTCGATCACGGGCCGCGGGGACCGGTCAAGGAATCGCTCCTCGTGTTCCATGGCTGGCTACGAGTGGCCGCCGCGGGCGAGTATGTCTTCACCATCGCCTCGGACGATCCGGCGGCCATCCTTCTCCGCGGGGTGGAACTGGCTGCGCCGGGCCCAAAGTCTTCGAAGTCCGAAGGCGTGACGAACCTCCATCTCGAGGTGGGCGAGGACGACATCGAGACCGCCATGACGGTGGAGGAGAGCCGGGCCAGGCCGGAAGGGGTGCAGAAGACCGTCCTTTACTTTCCCGGAGGCCGGAAGGAGTTCCACCGCCGGACTCACGGGCGTGCGACCTTCACGGGCAAAGTGGCGTTGAAGGAAGGGATCAAGGAATTGTCCTACTATCAGACGATCTGGAAGGACCTCCAGTTCGCGTCGCTGGCCTGGATGCGGCCGGGCCAGCCCTCCTGGCAGGTGCTCCAGGCGAAAGACTTCGTTCAACCGGTCGAGGCCCGGGCGGCACGTCTCGAGGTCCGGGACGATCCGGCCGCATCGGCGTTCGAGCTTCGCGAGTTGAACACCTACTGGATCGACCAGCACCGGTACATCGAGGTGGAGGCCGAGGTGATCGGGCCGAGGGCCGATCTGTCCTACGCCTGGAACTTCGGCGACGGAGTGGATAACGTGACCGGCCCAAAGGTCACACACGTTTATCTCAGCACGGGGCCCTTCAAAGTGACGCTGACCTCTTCACGGGGCGACTCGGCGAGGAGCGAGTTCAGCCTGACGGCTTACGTGACCGGCGCGTACCACCGCGAGAGCGACTTCGACCGGACGATCGCCCGGTACGCGTCCATCCTGGAGAAGTATCCTTTCCATCAACTGCCGACTCCCTATTTCCAGGCCTGCATGACCCTGTTCGAGAAGGTCTATCCTCAACCCGCGGCCCTGGTCAAGGTCCTGGCGGCCTACGTGGACACCCACACGCCGCGGAAGGAGGCCGGCGCTCATGAGGGCGAGTTCCTCTATTACGCCATGCCGGAGCACAAACGGATCACGCCCGGGTCGTATCAGAACCTGCGGGACACGCTCTCCGGCTTCTACATGCACCTCGCGTCGTGGCAACGCCATCCGGCGGTGGAGGACCCGGACGGGGCGATCCGGACCTACCGCCGGCTTCTGGAGTTTTTCCCGGACCATTATCCGGCCAGTATTTTCGATAAGCGCGGGGCCGCCTTTCTACAGATCGGCCGGACGTGCCTCGAGCAGAAGAGGCTGGAACAGGCCGGGAGGCTGTTCGAAGAGATGGAGGAAGACGCCCGCGACGGATTCCGCGAGTGGCAGTACCACGGCGGCAGCGGACTGGAGGCGGACCGATACCGGCACTGGATTCGGTTCGCCATGGTGGGCCAGGCGGACGTCGCTGTGCGGCGTGGCGATCTCGATCTCTTGAAAACCGTCTGTGAGCGCGCCGACAAGGAGCAGCGCAAGCCGCTGAAGCCCGCCGTCGCCTCGAGCCGGAGGTCAACGCACCAGACGACGGTCGAGGACTTCATTCGGCGCGCCTGGACGGACGATGCCCTGGGCAGCATCGACGAGTGGGAGATCGAGTTTCCCAAGGACAAGCTCAAGGGGATGACGGAATTCCTCAGGTGCAAGGTCTACCTGCAGAAGCGCCAGTATGCCAGGGCCCTCGAGTCCCTCCACCTCGCCCGCAGCCTCATGGAGTCCGCCGACGATACTCTGGCGGAGGTTCGTTTCCTGGAGGCTGAAATCCGGTTCTGGAGCGGTGAGCGCCAGGAGGCTGCCCGGCTCTACGGCAAGTTCCTCGAAGAGTTCCACCAGGACGCGGCCGCCGAGGTCGCGCGCCGCCGGCTCTCCACCCTGGACGTGATCCGGCTGGACCTGGGCGACGAGCCCGAGCCGTACCTGGTGGAGCACCAGGCCTTCCGCATCCACGACGACGTTTACCCGCTGGTGGACGCCGTGCCGGGCTGGGGCGGCCACTACCGGATGGTGGCGCGTCATTGTCCCCTGACTTACGAATTCCCGATACCCGCCGGCACCCCGCGCATCCTCTTGCGTCTTCGCAAGAAGGGGATCATGCTGCTGGAGATCAACGGCAAGCCCTTCTGGCAGGAGCCGCACGACCGCAAGGACGAGGACGTGGTGGACCTCGATCTCCTCCTCACGGACGCGTCCCAGTGGTCCGGTGGCAAGATTCGACTGACCTTCCGCGACGGGTTGAACTATTGGCCCTACTGGGACCCGGTCAGCCTGTTCATCGACTGGCTCGAGCTGCATCTCCTGCGGGTGGAGTGAGGGGTAGAGGGCCCTGGGAAGTGGTGCGGCGAGCCGTCACTCCTTTGCCGCGCCGATCAGGCCGCAGGCGACGCGGCCGCCGGCGTCGCCCGTGGGCTGCGTCTTCAGATCGTCCGCCTTGGCGTGGACGATGACGCTGCGGCCCAGGATGCTGTGCGGGCCCTCGAGCGCCAGGTGTGCGTCCACGCGCTCGAGGTGCGCCCTGCCCGCCGCGTCCGCCACCAGATTGCCCAGGTCGCCCACGTGCCGCTGGGCGTCGTCCGGGCCCCCGTGCGGCATGTTCTCCGGGTTGAAATGCCCCCCTGCGGAAGAGGCGTCCGGGGCGCTGCAATCGCCATGGAGATGAATGTGGAAGCCGTGCGGCCCGGGCGTCAAGCCCTCCACGTCCGCTACCACCTTCACGCCGTTCGCCGCCTTCTCGAAGGTCACCGTGCCCTTGACCGCGTTCCCCTGGGTCGGTTGAAGCACGGAGACGGCCCGGGCAACGCCAGCCGGGACCGGGACCGCCGAGGGCTCGGATTTCCGGCTTCTCGCCAGGCAGCACTCGTGAGCCTTGCAGCCCCCAAGCGCCAAAACCACCGCCGCACAGAATCCCCACAGATGAAACGTCCGAATGCTCGCCATGGTCTCCTCCTCTGGGTTGCAGTGCCCGCTGCATCAAGAAAGATATTATAGTTTCCTTCTCCCGGGGATGAAAATGCTTTCCATCGTTCTGGTCGAGCCGGAAATCCCCAACAATACCGGCAATATCGGCCGGCTGTGCGCCTGCACGGAGACGAGGCTCTACCTCGTGGGCCGGCTGGGCTTCTCCGTCGAGGAACACGCGGTACGTCGGGCGGGCATGGATTACTGGCTGCAACTCGACGTCGAGCACCGGGAGTCGCTCGATCAGCTCTGGAGGGAGATGCCGGACAGGCGGTGGGTCTACTTCAGCGCCCGCGCCCGCCGGCTCTACACGGATTTCAGATTCCGGCCTGACGACATGCTGGTGTTCGGCAGGGAATCGTGCGGCCTGCCGCAGGCGCTGCTCGATGCTCATGCAGAGACGAGCGTGCGCATCCCCATGGGAAACACCTTTGCGGACCGCAGCCTGAATGTGGCGCATGCTGCGGCCATCGGCCTTTACGAGGCCATCCGCCAGTGCGCGCTGTTGACCTGACGTTCGTTTCCCGATTCGCGAGTGCACCAGCAC
Organism: Planctomycetota bacterium; assembly: GCA_016179685.1. Taxonomy (GTDB): domain Bacteria; phylum Planctomycetota; class PUPC01; order JACPCR01; family JACPCR01; genus JACPCR01. The sequence goes on from JACPCR010000062.1 coordinate 131,147, forward strand.
TTTTGAACAGGGATACGAGCGAGGCACCTGAGGCCTTTTTTGCACGAAAGCTGGCGATGGATAAAATGAAAATCTGAGACTTGAATGGCTGGTCGTTATCTCTCCGCGCCGCGCGCACCTTTGCGGGGCCCCTCATTCGGATGGGATGCTCCAAAAGGAGCGTGAACAGCTCCGGCGCGAGTGTCCCCGATGTCACAGCGGAATTCTTCTAATGTGACGGCAGCGCTTCTCTTCCCCGGTGCTGCGTCCGCCGGCGGACGCAGATGCGGAAGCGGCAGCTCCTACATGAGGAGGGCAAGGCGTGGACAGTTCTCCGGCGGAACTTCACAATCGGCTGCAACAGCTTCGGGCGGACCTGGAACATCTCCGGGACTCTCTTTGAAGTAGTGGTGAAAGAGGGCCGAATTCGGGACATCGAGCAGCAGATGGCCCGGCCCAACTTCTGGGACGCGGGTTCTGCGGCTCAGGACCTTGTGAGGGAACTGCGCGTCCTCACGGGGACGGTCAAGCCGGTCCGCGCGCTCGAGGCCCGGCTGGACGACCTTGCCGTCCTTCTGGAGCTGGGCCAGGAGGAGGGTGACGAGACCACCTTGCGAGAGGTGCAAGAGGGGGCCGAGGCGGCCGTCCGGGAGCTGGCAAGCCTCCAGTTCCGGGCGATGATGTCCGGGAAGAACGATTTCCGGGGCGCCTATCTCAGCATCCACGCTGGCGCGGGCGGGACCGAGTCGTGCGACTGGGCCCAGATGCTGTGCCGGATGTACACCCGATGGGGCGAGGCCCGCGGATTCGATCTCCACATGATTGACTGGCTGGACGGGGAACAGGCGGGTATCCGCAGTGCGACCATCAATTTCAGCGGCGAATACGCCTACGGCTACCTCCAGTCCGAGATCGGCGTTCACCGCCTGGTCCGGATTTCGCCCTTCGATGCGAACAGCCGCCGCCACACCTCCTTTGCTTCGGTGGACGTGGTCCCCGAGTTCGAGGATGACATCGTCATCGAGATTCTCGACAAGGACATACGGATCGAGACGCACGGAGCCGGGGGGCCTGGCGGTCAGAACGTGAACAAGGTGGAGACGGCGGTGCGCATCATCCACATTCCCACGGGCATCGTCGTGCAGTGCCAGAACGAGCGTTCCCAGCACAACAATCGCAAGGTGGCGATGAAGCTCCTACAGGCGCGGCTCTACCGGCTCGAAGAACAGAAACGGGAAGAGGAGCAAGACAAGCTGTACGGGGAGAAAGGCGAGATCGCCTGGGGCAACCAAATCCGGTCCTATGTCTTGCAGCCCTATCAGTTGGTCAAGGACCACCGGACCGACGTCGAGACGGCGAAGATTCAGGGCGTGCTCGACGGCGATCTGGACCGCTTCATCGAGGCCTATTTGAAGAGGAAGATGCTGGTCAAGAAATAGATTCCGCGCCCCTTCCCGAGCTATTTCTTGCGCCGGAAAAGCCGGGTGAGCAGGCCGCTCCTGGAAACGCGCTCTTGCTGGATCGCGATCGTGGCTTTGAAGACGGTCTTCAATTTTTTGGCGTTCGTGCTCAACCCGAAGATTTCGATCACGTCGCCGTTTTTCAGCTCCCGCCGTCCCCGGCTCACGACCTCCCCGTTCACCAGCGTCCCGTTCGCGCTGGAATCTTCCAGGTAGAACTTTTGATTTTCGAAAAAAATCGTTGCGTGATAGCGGGAAACCTGTGTCGAGTAGAGCTTGACGCGGCAGTCGTCACCCCGGCCAATGGTGGTCGCACGGCCCAGCTTGTAGGGTTTTTCGGACCGGAGATGGTCCGTCAGAATCCCGGTGACGACGAGGCGCGTCTTGGTCTTTTTGCCGGGCGTGCCGCTCATCGCGAGCTCCTCCTGAAATCCGCTGCGCCTTCCGGACACCGCGGATTTCAGAACCCGGGTTGGCCGGCTTCGCCGGTCCAGCCCTGGCAGGGAAACGGAAGCCTTCAAATGTATCGCTCTTCAAGTGACGCCTATTATAATCAGAGGCAGGGAAGGATGAAGAGAGTACTCGCCAAAGGGAGGTGAATCATGCGCTTGAAAGGCAAGGTGGTCATCGTGACGGGCGCGGCCATGGGGATCGGTGCGGGTTGCGCCTGGGCATCAGCCCGCGAGGGCGGCAAAGTCGTCGTCGCCGACGTCGACCGTGCGACGGGCACGAAGACGGCCAAGGAAATCCAGGACTCCGGCGCGGACGCCCTGTTCGTCCGGACGGACGTCCGGAAAACCTCCTCGGTGATCGGCCTGGTTCAGGCCACGGTCAGGCGTTACGGCCGGATCGACGGCCTGGTCAACAACGCGGGGACGCATAACGGGCTGGGCATCGAGTCCCTGGACGAGGAGGGCTGGGATTTCATACTCGACCTGAACCTGAAGAGCATGTATCGGACCGTGAAGGCGGCGCTGCCGGAGCTGAAGAAGTCCTCCGGAACGATCGTCAACATCGCTTCCATGGTCGGGATCATCGGCCAGGCGAACTCCGCGGCTTACACGCCCTCCAAGGCGGGTGTGATCGGATTCACCAAGGCCACCGCCCTCGACCTCGGCAAGCACGGCATCCGCGTCAACGCGGTGTGCCCGGGATGGGTCGACACCCCTCTGCTCCAGCGCTGGTTGAAGACGCAGCCGAATCCGGACGAGATCATGCAGAAGACCTATGCGCAACACCCGGTCGGCCGGATTGCGACACCGGAAGACATCGGCAAAGCGGTCGCCTTCCTTCTCAGCGACGATGCAGGCTTCATCACCGGCGTCCCGCTGCCGGTCGACGGCGGCGTCACTCTCGGATATTAGATTCTTGGGGAGGGACGGTCTCCTACCCCGAGCCCTAAGGTAGCGGCATGCGAAGCTCACCTTCGAGGGCGCGTCGGGGTCGGGGACGAAGCATTGAGGCATTCAGAGATTGAGAGATTGAAGAATGGAAAACATCTTACGAAGTTGTTTCTTAGGAGCTGGCTTTCATGACCCTGGTTGATTCTCACGTCCATGTGTGGGTGAGTGATCCGCGGTATCCCTGGGCGGCGGAGACAACAAAGCCGCCGGACCGGGATGCTACCGTGGAAATGCTTCTTCAGGAGATGGATGCTCACGGGGTAGAGAAGACCGTCCTCGTCCAGGTCATCTATTATCGTTGGGACAATCGCTACACTTCGGATTGCCTCCGGCGCTTCCCGCACCGCTTCGAAGGCGTCTGCCGCGTCAACCCGCACTCTCCGCAGGCCGCGGACGACCTTGCCCTCTGGGTCCGGGAACAGGGTTTCCGCGGGGTGCGGTTGAGCCCGTCCGCTGGGCCGGACGGCGACTGGATTTCGGACGGGACGACGGACCGCATCTGGGCCCAGGCGCAGGAACTGGATGTGCCGATGACGATTCTGACGAGCATCGAGCGGCTGCCGGACATCCAGAAGATGGCGTCAAAATTCGATGGCCTTCGCGTGGTCATCGATCACCTGGCCTGGCCTCCGCTGGACAGGCCGGACCTGCTGCGTCACCTGCTCGCCCTGAGTGCGAATCCCTGCATCTATCTGAAAATCTCGGGGATGTGGCACGTCTCAAAGCAGCCTTTCCCCTTCCGGGACGCGCACGATACCTGGCGTCAGGTGTATGAGACCTTCGGCCCTGAGCGCCTCATGTGGGGGACGGACTGGCCTGTCTCGGGCTCGAGGCTGACTTACGGGCAGGCCTTGTCTCTCGTGCGCGACGAATTGGACTTCCTGACGAGCGCGGACAAGGAATGGGTTCTGGGCGGGACCGCGCTGAAGCTCTGGCCCTTCAAGCCAACCCGTAACAGCCACCGAAGGACGAAGGAAGAATGATGCCGTGGCTACTGTACGGGCCTTTCACCCCATGCAGCAATTCTGTGTTCCTGCCTTCTTGCAGGCCATCTCGGCCCTGGTCCCTTTTGTCCCGGGTTGCAGGACAGCCATGACGGGCCCTGAGATGGAGCGTAGGGACCGTATCGTCTTCCTGGGGGACTCCATCACGGATGGGTTCACGGGCCCACTCCTACTCCGGCAGGCCCTGCAGGAGGCCGGCAGGCCCGTCCCGCTCTGCATCAACGCGGGCGTGGCCGGCGACATGGCCGAGGGCATGGCGAGAAGGTTGGACCGAGACGTCTTGCCGCATCAGCCCACCCTGGTATCCCTGAGCGTAGGGATCAATGACGTTCTTCACCGGATCCCGGTGGAGGAATACGAGGCCCGGCTGTCCTCCATGGCTGAACGATTGAAGGCGGCGGGAATACCCATGCTGGTCCTGACGACGACGGTCCTGGGGCCTCGGCACGAAGAAGCGGATCGGAGGCTGGCAGGCTTCAACGAGGCCCTCCGGCGCACGGCCCAGAAGCACGGCTATCGAGTGGCGGAGGTGAATCAGCGGATGCGTGAAGCGGCAGAGCGGGGAGAAGACGTCTTGGAGGCCGACCAGATTCACCTCAGCTTTCGGGGCTACCGGGCGATGGTCCGCGCCCTTCTGGACTCGTTGGGGCACGCTGACGTGCGCGTGCCTCAGGAACTGCTGGTACAGCCGATGCCGGGCATCCTCCGCGAGTGGAGCATGCGGCCCATGACGAAGGAAGACCCACCACTCGGCGAGCCGGCTGTCGCGGCCCTCACGCCGGACGCAAGCTGGGTTTCCTACACGTTGCCGGAGGACCAGCCCGTGGAGGGCTGGTGGGTCGACCAAATCCGCCGCCAGGGATATGCGGTATCGATCGAAAAGCACCTCGGGCCCGCACCCTTCTACGTGGGTGTCTCCTTTCTCGATGCCCCTGAGGCTCGGCGTGTCTTCTTCAACACGGGCGCTCTTCTCAGGAGCGTCTGGCTCAACGGAAGACAGATTTATCAGAACCGCGAGTGGACCGGCTTCCACGCGGGCAAGGAGCGACTGCCGGCAACTTTGAGGCCGGGGCGCAACGTGGTCGTGATTGAGACCGGCTCTCAATTCTTTCTGAGCGTTACGGACACGGATACGTGGTGAAGAGCCAGTGCGCGCAGCGGTGAACCCCGTTGACGCTCCGCGAGGACGCCAAGGCGCTTGCAGAAGACAGGTCACCAAGGCGGCTCAGACCCTCAGACCCCCAGGCCCTTCCGGATGCACTCGCGGCTGATGCGGGCGCTCTCCCGGGGCGTCCTATTCTTCTTCGCCCAGTTCTGCTCAACCACCACCCACCCGCTGTAGCCGATGTCCTTGAGAGCCTGCCAGGCGTCCGGGTAGTCGCATAGCCCCTCGCCCACCTCCGTGGTCAAGTCCGTCTCGGTCGACCAGTCCTTCAATTCCAGGAACTTGAGGCGCTTGTCAAAGTGGCGGATGACCCTGCCCGCCTTGTGGGGCTTCATGTCCTTGGTGATGTGACCCGTATCCACCATGACGTGGAAAATCTTGGGGTCGACCAGGTCCATCAGCTTCTTGAACTCTTCGAAGGTTTCGGCGGTGTTCCCGGTGTGGTGATGGTAGACCGCGAGGACGCCCTCGGTCGTGCAAATTCGCCCGATGCGGTTGAGATCGTCAGCGACACGCCGGAAATCCTCGTCCTTCTTCCCGTGCCCGCCGAGCAGCACCACCACGTTTCCACCGACGGTATGCAGAAAGGAGCAGCCCTGCCGGTAGTACTCGTCCGGCTGCTCGATCTTCAGGTCAAGTCCACAGACCGCGAGGCCGTGGGCATCGGCCTCTGCCCTGACTTTCCTGGGATTCTTGTAGCGTTCGCCCATCATGAATTCGATCACGCTGATCCCATGGTAGCCCAGGTCGGAAACGTCTTTCAGGAAGGTCTGCCAGACGGCGTCCTCTGCGACGCTGCCCCAGGTCAGATGGGTCGAGCCAACATGGATGGTGTTCATAACTCCTCTTGGATAAAGCAGTCAAGAAACTGAAGTGGGGTCCAGGCGGCGGATTCCATCGATGAGATCAAAATGCTCATCCGCACTGATCAGAGTCCGAATGCCATGCGTCTTCATCGTCGCAGCGTGAAGCGCGTCACGAATAGGGAGGTCAGGATACCGTTCGAGGAGACCGCAGGCTACCGATATTTCAGCCGAAGTCACTGCCCATAGCCCCGGGAATAACGCCAAGATGCTCCTTGCAAGCCGAAGTGCGTCCGCCAGGCGATTTCTTCGGTGCAGGACATAGATGAGCTCCTGAATCACTTCCGTGTTCGTCGTACCACGGAGAGAGCCTCCTACTACCCGCCAAAGGACGTCTTGGCAGGGCGCCCTGAGTGGATGCGCCTCACCCGCTGCGTAGAGAAAAATGTTGGTATCAAGGAAGACTTCCACGATGGCTTTCACTAATGTCAAGCTCTACCTGCTGCCAATCCTGGACTGGCAGATTCATTTGGATGATTTCCTCCACTATCTCCTTGGACTTGTCGGGGCGAGCGAAGCAATACTCCTTCACAGCTTTACGTATCAGCTCAGCGACCGAGATCTTTTTCTGTTGAGCCATTTCCGCCAAGGCGCTGTATTCGTCCGGCTCCATCAAGATTTGGGCTCGCTTTGTCCTGGGCATTCCAGAATACCTCATATATGGGTATACATATGAGTATACTTATCTTCTACGTGCATAGCAAATCACTCCCGTACCTCCACCGGCGTTCCAAGCAGGGTCGCAGCCCAAACCTCCTCGATGTCCTCATCCCGGAGCGCAATACAGCCCTGAGTCCCCGATCGCTCGATCCCCCCGCCATGGATGCCGACCTCTCCGCCGAGCGGGGTATACCAATCTGGGCGTTCGTGTCGCGCAATGGCCTGGGAGATTTCCCGGCACTTCTCTTCCGTGATCAGTCCGGCGGCTAGGCCAGCTCGGGCGTCCTGATTGTTGGGATAGCTCAGGCCCAGGAAGAGGTGAAAGCGGCTTTCCGGGTTGCGAGAGCAGATATAGTAGTCGCCCACGGGTGTCCGCTGGTCTCCTTCACGCGTCTTGTGGCCCCGGGGCGAGAGGCCAATCTGGACCGGGTAATCGCAAACGGGCTGCCCAGCCTCGCAAAGCTGCAAGAGTCGAGCCGACTTGATCACCCTCAAGGACGCCCGGCTGGGACTCAACCCTCGGCCCAGTCTCTTGCAGAGGGCCTCGTATCGACTCTGTGCGGACTCGAGCTTGGGGAGGGTATGGGCAGGGTTCAAGTCAGGGAGAGCTTGGGTCTGGACTGCGGGGGACGCCGGCGCTCCTACCGAGGTCATGAGCTTACTTCCTGCGCTTTCGAGCGGGGGCGGACATTTTCTCGATGGCCTCGATGAGCCCGCGCATGTACCCGATGGCGTAAAGTCGGCCGCGCATCGTGTAACCCGGGCTGTCATTGGCATCGCCTTGCATGGTCGGGACATGATCCGGCCGCATGGGGCCTTTGAAGCCTATTTCCTTGTAGGTCTTCATGGCCTCGAACATGTCCGTCGGCCCGTTGTCGTGGAACGTTTCGACGAATTTCCGCGCCTTCCCCCGGACGTCGCGGAAATGGACGAAGTGGATGCGTCCCTGCTTTCCAAAGTGGCGAATGGCCTGAGGGATGTCGACCCCGTACATCGCCGCAAAGTTACCCTGGCAGAAAGTGATTCCGTTGTTCTCGCTCTTCACCATGTCCATCGCCCGTTGAAAGCCCTCGATATTGCGGAAGATGCGGCCGAGCCCCCGGATCGGCGAGAGCGGGGGATCGTCGGGGTGGAGAGCCAGAAGGACCTTCGCCTTCTCCGCCACGGGGGCGACGCTGCGAATGAAATATTCAAAGTTCGCCCAGAGCCTCTTCTCCGGGACGATGCCAGCCTCGGTCAGGCCCTTCCTCTCCATCACCCTGTGGTCATAAGCCGTGACGAGCGCCCCGCCCCGGCCCGGAACATCCACGGCCGTTCGCAGCCAGTTCAGGACCGCCATGAAGTTGTAGCACACGATAGGGATGCCCACCTTCCCCATGCTTCTCAGCATGGTGCAGAAATATTCGATCTCCTCATCCCGGCCTGCCAGGCCCAGGCGAATCTTGTCCATGGGCGGACTGCTCTCGATCACGGACAGCTTGAAGCCTGCCTTGTCCACCCTCTGCTTGAGCTTCTTCATCGGCGCATACTCCCACGGGGCCGATGCCTCCCCGTAGGGCAACCCGCACACCAGGTCGGTAACCCCCAATTGCGACGCCAGCTTCCAGCGGTCGTCCGGATGGTTTCCGATCACCACGGCAAGTCTCATGGTCCGCACTCCTTTACTTGGAATAATGGCCGGAGAAGACTCCACCCAGGAGAACGAAGAATCCAAAAATGGCCAGGGCCACCGCAATGATCAGGATGCTGCCACGGCCGGCCTGAACCTGCGCCACCCGGTTGGAGAGGTCCTCGATTTGGCCGTCATGGAGCGAACTGAGTCGCCGCTCCACCTCGTCCGCGTTCAACCCCATCTCGGCCAGTCGGTTGCGGACGAGCCCGATCGAAAGCACCCGTCGAATCTTGGCCTCCTGCGCTGAGCGGGGCGAGGCCGTCATCTCAGACCCGACCTCCTGAGAGGTGACCATGCCCGCGTCGGAGCACGGCAGGCAACCGATAACCAGGAACGCCCAGAGGGCAGCCGGAAACACCAGGCGGGGTGAACGTAAGCTGCTCAAGTGCATGCGGGACTCTTGACGCGGCCTCACAGCCGCAAGAAACGGAAAACATCCAACGTCCGGCGCGCATGTTAGCCGATCGCGACGAGCGGATCAAGACGCTTCCCACGGAAGGGAGAGCGGTGTGCCCATCGCTGGATGCCCGGGATTCATTTGACTCAGAGGCCCGGATTCGCGAAAATAGGTACTTGTGAATCCGCCCCTGTACCGAGTCGCGCCATGCAAACTGTGTCGGCCACACCGGAGACCGCCGTGGCCGGCCGAGCGGGAAGAAGGAATCGGCCGGAGTTCCCGAGGCCCGGCGGAGTCCATCTCCCGCGGGGCCCCGTATCCCTTCCGATGCCGGGTCTGATCCTGGCGGTTGCGGGGTTGTCCGCGCTTTGGGGAGGCGAGGCAGGCCCGGAAGATGGAAAGAAGGCTGGCAAAGCCTTACAATTCGAGGGTTTGTGGGTGGACGCGGCCAAGGGCCAGATCGAGGTTCAAGGCCGAATCTGCCTGAACCAGGGCCTCATCGAGTATCTCGCCTGCGCGCAGGGCGGCAAGGAGCATGAAAGCCTGCTTCGCCTGGACTGCCAGCCGCACGATCTGTACGCAGCCTTGCAGTCCCTCGGACTCAAGCCTGGCCAGGGCGTGGAATTCCAGGGCCAGCAGAAGACGCCTACGGGCGACCTGGTTTACCTGGTGGTGGAATGGCAGCGGGACGGCAAGGCGGTAAGCTACCGTGCGGAGGACCTGATCTGGAACGTGTATGAGAAAAACCCGATGAAGCGGACGGGATGGGTATTCGTCGGCTCCCGTTTGATGAAGCATCCGGCGACGGGCGAGCTTTTATTCGTGGCGTCCCAGGAGCGCAATATCGCGGCGACCTTTCACGATCCCTTCGCGATCCTGGATCATCCGCTGGACACGGGGGCGGACGATACGGTTTACGAGGCCCACACGAAACTTCTTCCGGAGGCCGGCACGCCGGCACGACTGATCGTCCTGAAGGAGCAGCCGCGGGAGTGAGGCGTCCGGCCGCCGGGCCCGCCCGGAAACAGATCGTGGTGTGCGCGGCGAGTGCAGAGCCCTCAAGGGCCAGATTCGATTTCCGTTCATGATTCTCAGGACTTGTCGGCCTGGGACGGACTGAGATTCAATGATTGTGAAGGGAGGATCGTCAAGAGGCATGGCTATTCGAGTGGCAATCAACGGGTTCGGCCGGATCGGCCGACTGGTTTTCCGGGTGCTTTGCCAGCGCCCCGAGTTTGACGTGGTCGCCATCAACGACCTGAGCGAAGCCAAGGTCCTCGGCTTCCTGCTCCAGCACGATTCCGTGCACCGCCGGTTTCCCGGGACGGTCGAGGTTCACGACGGGAAGGACCTCGTGGTGAACGGCAAGCGCATCCCGGTCCTGTCGGAGAGGAAGCCGTCGAAGCTGCCCTGGCGTCAGTTCGAGCTGGATTTTGCGGTGGAGTCCACGGGGGTCTTCACGGCCCGGCACGATGCGAACCGGGACAACGAGGGCTATGGCAGCCACCTCGATGCGGGTGCGAAGCGGGTGCTGCTCACGGTCCCGGCGCGGGACGAGGTGGATGCGACGATCGTGATGGGCGTCAATGAGAAGAGTCTGCGGCCCGAGCACCGAGTGATCTCGAACGCCTCGTGCACGACGAATTGCCTCGCGCCCCTGGCGAAGGTGGTGCACGAGAAGTTCCGCATCCGGCACGGGCTGATGACCACGGTCCACGCGTATACCAACGACCAGCAGGTGGCGGACCTGGTGCACAAGGACCTTCGGCGCGCCCGTGCCGCGGCGGTGAACATCATCCCGACGACGACGGGTGCAGCCCGGGCCATCGGCAAGGTGCTGCCGGACCTGGAGGGGAAGCTCGATGGGATGGCCATGCGGGTGCCGGTACCCGATGGCTCGCTCGTCGATCTGGTCTGCGAGGTGGAGGCGGCGGCCACCGCTCGGGAGGTCAATGCCGCTCTGCGGGAGGCTGCGGAGGGCCCGCTCAAGGGCATTCTCGAATACACCGAGGAGCCCATCGTGTCGTCGGACATCATTGGCAACCCTCGTTCGAGCATCATCGACGGACTGTCGACCAGCGTCCTGGGCCACCACCTGGCCAAGGTGGTCTCGTGGTACGATAACGAGTGGGGTTACTCGAATCGCGTCGTCGATGTCATGGCCTACGCCTGCAAGAACGGCTGACCTATGGCCAAGCGCAGCATCCACGGTCTCGAGGTCGAGGGCAGGCGAGTCCTCGTCCGGGCGGACTTCAATGTTCCCCTCAACGATCGGGGGCAGATCACGGACGATGGCCGCATCCGCGCGACGCTGCCGACCCTCGAGCATCTTCTCGGCCGGTCCGGCCGCCTCATCTTGATGTCGCACCTGGGGAGGCCGGACGGCAGGCGGGTGGAGCGATACGGGCTGCGGCCCGTCGCCGTGCGGCTGCGGGAGCTGCTCGGCCGGCCCGTGGAGCTGTTGCCGGACTGCGTGGGGCCTGGAGTCGAGGCGCGGGTCGATGCCCTTCGGCCCGGGGAAGTGGTTCTGCTGGAGAACCTGCGATTCCACGCGGGCGAGGAGGCGAACGATCCGGGCTTTGCCTCGGGCCTGGCTCGACTCGGCGAGGCGTATGTCAACGACGCCTTCGGCGCAGCGCACCGCGCCCATGCCTCGGTCTCGACGGCCATCACGTCGAAGCTGCCCTCCGCGGCCGGCCTCCTCATGGCCCGGGAACTCGAGTACCTGGGCCTGGCCCTGAAGAATCCGCCCCGGCCCTTCTACGCGCTGCTCGGCGGGGCAAAAATCTCGGATAAGATCGGCGTGGTCCGAAACTTGATGGACCGGGTCGACGGACTCCTCGTCGGCGGAGGAATGTCGAACACCTTCCACCGCGCGCTCGGACGCCCCATGGGCGTCTCCCTCGTGGACGAGAAATCGCAGGCCCTCTCCCTGCAATTGCTCGAGACGGCTCGGATGAAAGGCGTGGAATTCCTCCTGCCCGCCGATTACCTCGTGGCGGAACGCGGACCCCAGGCCAAGGCCGAGGTGCGCCTGGCCGAGATGCCCGATCCGGGCGTCCCGGCCGGATGGGCCGCCGTGGACATCGGCCCGAAGACCAGGACCCAGTTCCTCGAGCGCCTGGCCCTGGCCCGGTGCATCCTCTGGAACGGGCCCGTCGGGGTCTACGAAGTGCCTGCCTTCGCCGAAGGAACTCGGGTCCTCGCGGAGGCCATCTCGGGCCTGACCGACCGCGGCACGGTCACGATCCTCGGAGGAGGAGATACCGCTGCCGCCGCCACCCGGGCCGGGCTCACTCGATTCAGCCACGTCTCGACGGGAGGCGGCGCCTCCCTCGAGTTCCTGGGCGGAGTCGAGCTGCCCGGCGTCGCCGCTCTGCCGGACGCGGATTGACTCGCTTCCCCCGGTGAGTCTTTCCGCCTGGACCCTTGGGCACGCTGCGGGGAAGGTCCGCCTTCACGCAGCCGGAATGGATTCCTCTTGTCCCTCCCTGTCTTGCACCTTTCACTCCCCTGAAGGGCTGAACCATGAGCTGGACCAATTGGCGTAAAAAGCTCTCCCTCCGCACGAAGAAGGAAGTCCCGGACGGACTCTTCCTCACTTGCGAGGGATGCCAGAAGATGATCTACAAGAAGCACAAGGAAGAGGGCATGGAGGTATGCCCGGAGTGCGACTACCATTTTTACTTGCCCATCCAGAAACGCCTCGAGATGCTCCTGGACCCCGGCTCCTTCGAGGAACGCTTTGCGGATATTGGGCCGACGGACCCGCTGAGGTTCGTGGACCGCGAGCCTTACGAGACACGGCTCAAGAAGGTCCAGGCCCAGACGGGCACGAAGGACGCCATCCTCGTGGGGATCGGCAGCATCCAGGGCCGAAAGGCAGCCCTCGGGCTCATGGACTTCCGGTTCATGGGCGGCTCGATGGGGTCCGTCGTGGGCGAGAAGATCACCCGCATCACCGAGTGCGCGCTCGAGCGGCTCATGCCGCTCGTCATCCTCTCCGCTTCCGGAGGCGCCCGCATGCAAGAGGGCGCCCTCTCCCTCATGCAGATGGCAAAGACGAGCTGCGCCCTCGCACGGCTCAGCGAGGCCGGCATCCTCTACGTCTCCGTGCTGACGAACCCGACCACTGCGGGCGTGCTCGCCAGCTTCGCCGGGCTGGGCGATATCATCATCGCCGAGCCCAAGGCCCTGATCGGGTTCACCGGGCCCCGCGTCATCAAGGAGACCATCAAGCAAGACCTTCCCCCGGGCTTCCAGCGGTCCGAGTTCCTCCTCGAACACGGATTGATCGATATGATCGTCCACCGGCGCGACCTGCGGGAAAGACTCGGACAGGTCCTGCAGTTCTGCCCGGAGCGCCCGGCCTCTCCGGGCCGTGAGGAGGACCCCAGTGGACGTCACGAGGCACTCCCGCTCTGGCAGCGGGCCGGGGAAACCGCCCACGCCAGCGCCACCGTCCCGCCTCAGGTCGTCAAATGAGACGGGGGCGTCCGTGGTTCGAGGCGGGTTCTCCCAGGCGTGCCTCCCTCCCTGCGTCTTCGGGCACACGGATTGAGGGAAGCCGCGGAACGGAAAACACCTCATGTTCGGACTGTGGAGAAAGAAGGACCTGACCGATGAGATTTTCCCCGGGCTCACGGCCTTCGATAAGCTGGGGACCATCTCCGAGGGGAAGAAGTCCATCCTTTACCGCGTGCGGGGGCCCGACCGCAAGAGCGAATTCTGCCTGAAAATCCTGAAGCCCGCGGCGGCCCAGGTGGCCGACAAGCTGCGCCGGATCGGCATGAAGTGGGAAGGCGACTGGAATCTCGGGTTCGACCATCCGAACATTGTCCAGACCTTCTATGCCGGCAAGGAGAACGAGACCTATTTTCTGCTGCTCGAATATCTGTCCGGGCAGAGCCTGCTGCACGTCATCCACCAGGAGCCTCAGAAGATCGCTGGACGCCGCCATGAGCTGGCCTGCAGCATGGCGGAAACGCTGTCCTACCTGCACCAGCAGAACGTGATTCACCGTGACATCTGCCCGAAGAACTTCATGTTCAACGACCGAAAGATGCTCAAGCTCATCGATTTCGGGGTGTGCATCTCCTCGAGCGACCGTGTGCTGACGCGAGGCAACTGGACGGGCACGCCGAGCTACATGGCGCCGGAGATCGTGACGAACAAGCAATACAATGAGCAGACGGACGTCTACGCCTTCGGGGTCACGCTTTACGAGCTGTTCACCGGGGTCAAGCCCTTCAAGGGCGACGACGCACAATCCGTGATGATGCAGCACCTGCGCGCCCAGGCCCCAGCCCCCCGAGAGTTGAAACCGGAGATACCACCCGAATTGGAAGCCCTGGTCCTGCGGGCGATGGACCGAAGGGCGAACTCGCGTTACCAGCGGATGGAGGACGTGTTCAACGCCCTGAAAGGCCTGAGCGGCGTCACGCTCTGAACCTCAGCGATGCACGGGCCGGGCCATGGAGAGGCGGGCAAGCCGCTGAATCTCTGGCGAGGGGTGCTTCAAGGCCGCGTCGAGAACACGACGGCGCACCTCCGGCTTCCATCGCGGCGTCACCCGCAGGGCCAGACGCGCCCCCGGCGCATCGGGGCCGGATGCCAGGTCCAGCAGCGCCGCGGCCAGGTTCCCCTCGACCTCCGGATCGCCGAGACCGGCTGCGAGACGGAACGGAAGCCGCCAGAGCTCCGGAACGGTGCATCCCCGGACGAGCGGCATCAGGTCCAGCACCGCCGCCCGGTCCAGTTCACGGTCGGGCCCCGGTGTGAGCGCGGCCAGGCCAAAGGGCGACAGGAGCGGATGGTTGTGCCGGCTGATCTCCGTGGCGAAGGCGCCGGCCAAGACGCGGGGCGTCCGGCCGAGCATCTCCTGGCAGAAGGCCTGGCGGCGGTAGAGCACGGGCAGGCGGATTTGGCCCACTTCGATCATGCTCAAGAGCAACTTGTCGTCCTTGTTCAAGATCATGATGGCCAGTGCGTTCTGGAACTGCTCGATCTCCTCGGCGTCTTTCAAAAGAGCGTCGAGAAGCGGGCCGACGGCCTCCGGGTCGCCCAAGCGGCAGCGGGCCACGAGCGACTGCTGGTAGATGTTCTCGTTCAGGTCGGGAACATCATCGACCTGCATCATCTCCTGCCGTTTCTGGAGGAATGACCCGGTGGTCCGGCGCAGGTCTTCCCGATAGCGGGCGTCTCCCAGGTCGCCCAGGCCCAGGACCGCGCCGAGGATCAATCGCTCCTCCGCGCCGAGGTCCAGCCCGGCACCCAGGTCCAGCGATGCGTCCGCGCCGGAGGCATCATCCTGTTCCCTTGAAGAGAGGGCCTGGGCGCCCGGATCGAGGAAACGGGAGAGGACATCCCCGGCGTTCGGGGCGCGGCAGAGGCCGAGGACTTGCAGGCCGAGCGAGGCCTTGCCGGGCGCCCGGGACTCGATCAGCTCCTCGGCCTCATCGGTGAAGTCCTCGCGGACATAGGGCCGGATGGCCTCCGCCACGCTCTGGATGAATGCCCGGCCCGGGTCCTTCTCCAGATGACTGACGGTCGAAAGCAGTTCCCTCGAATATGCCTCGTCGCGGCAGCCCGAAAGCAGGGTGATGAATTCACCCTGCCGGGCCTCCGCATCCTCATCCGGGGCAGGAACGACGAACTGCTCCAGCCTCTTGCGGACGCCCTCGTCCAGCACGGCCGGCCGATCCTCGCGGGACGGCATGACCAGCCATCGGCACACGTCGGATACGAGCCGGGGCATGTCGCCCCATTCCCAGAAGGCGAGCTGGCCTTCCGGCGGGTCACCTTCCGCGGTGAAGGCGACCACGCCGACCCGTCCCTCGCCGACGTCCCCGACGGCGACTACGGGTCGGCCCGCGGCCTGGACGAGGGCGCGGCATCCGGCCTTCAGCTCCACCGGGTGGTAATAGTAGAGGTGCGGGGCAAGGTCCCAGGAGAGGTCGGGAGACAAGATGTCCTCCGTTCCGGGGACTGGTGCGAGGGCCCACCCCTCCTTCGCCTGAAGCCGTTGATCACTCGACAAGCGGACGGGAAGAAGCCTCTCCAGGGCGGTGAAGCGGTATTGGCCCGGCCCGAGGGCGTAGGGACCGCCGAGGACGAGCAGCGCCCCTCCGTGGCGCACGTATTCTTCGAGGAGGAATCGTCCCTGTGCGCGGAGGGCCGGCGCGTCCACGTTGGCCAGGATCACCAGGTGATGGCGCATCAGGCCCTGCCCGGTGGACGGGAACTGGCTCAGATAGGTGCCCGCCTGGGCGGTGCCGTGGTAGGAAGAGGTGACCAGCGCCCCTCCCAGCTCGGCCATCGCTTCCTCCAGGCCGAAGAAGGACCACCAGAGCCCCTTCGCCACGTGGACGCGCAGGGGCGAAGGTCGAGGAAAAATCCAGACGCCGGGCTGCGCCAGCCCGCCTCTCTTTTCCAGCAGTTCCCTTTCGGTGTAGAGCTTCTCGGAGACCACGGTAACGCTGTCCACGAGAACACGACCCTTCCCCGGCCAGGTCGCTACGATGGCGAAGAAACCGCCCTCGTCTTTCTCCGCCGTAACCGTGAATTCCTGGTACGTGTTCGGCGCCCGGAAGTCCGTCCCCTTCACCTCGAGGGAGAAGCGGTCCGCCGCCGCCCGAAATACCGGCTCATCCAGGACGTTGCCGTCCACCTTGACGCGCCAGATCACCCGGTAAATTCCGGCCGGGCGCGCGTAAGAATAGAACGAGCAGATGGGGCTGCCCGGCTCGCTCTTCCCCGGGATGGCGGCCTGGGCGGTCCCCCCTTGCGCATCCGGGTCCTCGACGACGAAACGGGCCGTGCCTTTGAAATCCGTATCGGCCTGGCGAGGATAATGGACCAGGCGGACCTCGTCCTCGCCAGCGACAACGGGCAGGGTGAGCAGGAGGCCGCCGATGCAAGCCAGCAGTCGAAAATCAGGAGGGGCGAGCTTTTTCATTCGAAGGGTCCCGCGCCGGCCAGATCGACGACCACGGTGCTCCAGAAGCGCAGGCGCGGCACCGTGAAGGCGATGCGGCCTTCCCCGGGGCTTTCATACGGGATCGATCTCTGCGTCAAGCTGTATTCAGCGGTCAGAAACCACACGTTGCGGACGGCCGATCCGGCCGGCAGCCTGAGGGAGAGCCTCAAATGCTCCCTGAGCGGGGGCGTCTTGTTGTCGTCGTGGGTATAGAGCACCGCTTCCGCAGGCTTCTGGATCAGATGGACGATGAGCTGCCTTCTGCCGCCGCCCATGTCCCTCTGGTGCACGTAATCCTTCCAGAGCCAAAGGAAGGACTCCGACTCACCGACCTCGAGCCACTTTTCGGGCGACTTGACCGGGATGACGTTG
The DNA here is from genome assembly GCA_016179685.1 of Planctomycetota bacterium. Classification (GTDB taxonomy): domain Bacteria; phylum Planctomycetota; class PUPC01; order JACPCR01; family JACPCR01; genus JACPCR01. The sequence goes on from JACPCR010000062.1 coordinate 148,100, forward strand.
AGGTCCCAGAGCAGGCCGGCGAAACGCGTGGCGAACTGGGCGTAATTAGCGACGGAAGCTTCGAGCCAGTCGTAGCAGGGGTGGGTATTGCCGGCCAGCCAGAAGATGTACTGGTAGACGAGGTCATTGGGGAAGCACTTATCCATGCCGATGGCGAGGAAATGGCCGCCCGACTCGCGCGCCTCGTTCTTGAATTCGAGAATCCGCCGGGCAAACACCTCGTAGGTCGCACCGCCGGTGAACGACATGCCGCCGCCACCGAATTGGCGGATGCCTTCCTCCATGATTCCGCCGCCGCCTTCGCAGTGTTCCCGAAAGGCATCGATGAGGTCCGGCACGCGGTGCGGCACGCTGGAATTGTAACCGAACTGGAATGATGGAATCTCCGCCCGGACCACCTCTTTCACGACCTTCACCAGCGCGGCCGATTCGTTCGAGATGCTGTGGGAGTCATAGCGGACCGCGTCCCAGCCGAACATCCGATGGGTCGCGATCAGTTCCCGAGCGTGATGGCGTATCGCTTCTCCTCCAGCCCCATGACGGATGATGGTCAACGGCCACACGTGCATGGGAAAGCGCTTCTTGTCGGTCCCCATCGGGTTTCGGTCCCAGCGGTCAAACCACCCGACGTTGAACGCGCTGGCGTATCCGAGGTCGGGCCGGCGCCGGATCATCTCGAAGGCGGGAGGGCCGTCCCCGCCCCAGATGTTGGAGTAGACGGCAAAGGCAATCCCGGCCTTGTGCCCCTCCTCGATCTGCATCTTTGTCCCCTGCACGCTGCCGTAGTAGCAGCCCTGGCCGCCCCACCAGCTTTCGGTGTCCGGAGTGAAATCGCCGAACTCGTCCGGCGCCCAGAATCCGGACTCGACGAAGTTCTGGTAACGGGCCTTGTTGGACGCCGCGGACTGGATGGCGCGTTCGCGGGTCACGTGAGCGGTGAACTGGGATGGCCCCCGGCCCGTGATCAGCACGGCCCACAGGTTGTCGTGAACGGTGAAGAACTCGCTCCGTTCCGCAAGCTGCCGATCGCCCTCGGTTGCACGGCAGCGGACCTCGTAGCCCCACTTCTTTTCCACCGGGGGACCCTGGCAGGTGAACGATGCGCCGGCTCCGGCTGCCAGGTCCAGTGTTCGCTCGTCGACGGGAATCACGGTGTCCAGGTCGTGCACGAAAATGGTCTCGAGACGCAGCGTACGGCCCTGGACGTCCGCATTGCGAACACCGACGGAGACCGCTGGACTCTCACCGGGCAGATAGCGAATCTTGTCCACCGAGAGGGTCTCGATGGAAACGTCCGAGGCCCGGGTCACAGAGACTTGCTCGATCGCCATGTAGAGATATTTCAGCGCGGCGAGGGGCGGCTCCTCTGAAAGCTCGACATCGATGTCGTCGTCGGTCAACCCTTCGGCCGCCTCGCCCGTGCCGGCCATCTCCTTGACCGTGGGGAGGTCCTTCTTCTCCACTCGGACGTCGGCCCGGCGGTCGGGCCGGAGTGCGACGCGTTTCCAGGAGAGCGTCAGGGTCGCCTGGCCTCGTTCCGGGACCACGAAATTGCACGGAATGTCTTGAAAAACTCCAGCTTGCTCGATGAGAAGGATATCGAAAGGGCGATCGCCGCGGCCAGCTCCGCCGACCCCGAGATGCCACTGGAGCGGCGCCGTGTTCTCGTCGTTGATCCTCGGCAGCTTGATCCGGAACTGGACGCGATAACAACCCGGCCGCAGCGGAGGCGTCCCAGCGTCGAACGCCGTGCCGGACAGCTTCGAGACGTCGGCCACAACGCACCGGCCATTCCGTGCTCCAGGGTCCCGCGCCAGGATCGAATCCGCGAGACCCGACGCCAGGTCGATCTCGAGGCGCTCGCCCCACGCGTCGCACGGTGCAAACAGAACAAGAAGAACAAGAAGGAGGGAAGGATGAAGAAAAATCAAAGATTGATTCGTGAAAGTTTGCGTCATGTGCGTGTAATTTTTCCCTATCCGCGGCTTTCCCTCTTAAGAAACCGCTGTCCTCTAAAACAAAACCTTTGGGAGAAGCGCTTGCCGTATCTTATTTCGGTTCTGGTCGTTTGAGCCACATGACCCAGTTTGAGGCAACGCTGCGCTAACGATGTGCTTCAAGGCCGACTTTCTTACCGCATCGGACAAAATCGCACCGGAATCCCCATGATAATATTGGAATAGCGGTTTGCGCAAAGTGTGGTGAAACCCATTGTGGCGGGACTTCCACGGCGACCCTTGCTATAATCCGCTCCGCTCCTGTCCGTGGCTGCGTCCGATGAAAAGCGAATTCTCCTTTGCGCATCCGGGAGTCTCAGCATGACCCTGCCCGTTTGGTCCGGACGGCTTTCTCTCAGCGTGGGCCTCGGCTCGATCGTTCTTCTTGCCAGCCTCGCGGGCGACCTCGCCGCCGGCATGGTCGAGTCCCAGGAAGCACCTGCCTCCATCGACTGCCGGCGGGACCGTGCGGCAAAGCTCGAGCGCCTCGATGCCCTCTGCCGGCTTGAAGCCGTCGAACGACATCTGCGCCGCCTCGGCCTCGACCCGGACGAAGCCCGAGAACGCATCGCCTGCTTGAGCGACGCGGACATGAATGCCCTGTCGGAGCGCCTCGATCAGCTCCTGCCCGGCGGTCAGGAAACCTACCAGGACAAGCCGCTCTACCAGCGCATTGGGTTCTGGTTTCTCTGGGCCGCGGTCATCGCCCTGATCATCATCACTTTCGCAGCCATCGGCAGCAACGTGACCTAATGAAATCCGCTGCGCCCTTCGGGCACCGCGGATTTCAGATGCGGGGCTGTTTCAGATTCGCCAAACCCGCCCTTCAAAATGAGAAGAAGCGTCTAACTTTCTTAGCTGAAACTGGTTATGCCGCTTGACGAAAATAGCGGAGGCCCCATGCGAGTGTCGAACTCAAAACGGGCAAGATGGACAATCTGTTTTCGATTTGCGATTCCCCATAAACTGCCTCCACGCAATCAACTTCCCACATTTATCCCGTTGGGAGGGATTTTGTGGAAACGGGAACCCTGCGGGAGGACAGGTGCGGAAAGATGGCGCCGCTCCGAGTAGACGAGTTCGCAAGTGCGCCCGCACTTGCGAACTCGTCTACTCGGAGCGGCTTCCCAGGAACTGGAGTTGCACGACGCCGGCGGTGCGGCACAAGTGTTCCAGAAATACGACGAGGAACACAGTTGTCGCGAGCATTTCGAGGAATTCTTCGATGACCCTGGAAAAATGCTGTGCGGTGAGGGTATCGACGGAAGCCAAGGCCGCGACGGCCTCGTAGCGGCTCAGGCTGGTGTCCAGGGCATCCAGACCGATGGCGGCGGCGTAAAGCGTGAAGGCGAAAAGAATCTTGAATCGAGATGCTGGCGGCCGAATCTGCCGCCAGAGGAAGGCGGCCATGAAAAGGGCCGAACCGGCAAAAAGGGGGCCCAGCGTCACATGCCAGTAGTAGCTCGGATACCTTTGAAGGAAGGCCAGGATTGGATGGTTGCGGCCGCGGTCCCGCAGAATCTCGATGCACGTGCCGATGTCTTCGTGGAGCTGGCTCGCGTCATCCAGCGCGATAAATGCGAAAAGAGCCGCCAGAAACCTCCAAGCCGTGACGGTGCGCATCGACTCCGGCCCACGTCGAACCGTGCAGGAAATCACCCATAGGACGGCCCCGGTCGCCAGGGCCTGGGTGCTCGCAAACCAGGTCGGCAGGTTGGCCTCCAGGGTGATGTCGGCCAGCCGGCGGAGAGGCTTCAGATTGGTCAGCCCGGCATAACTGATCGAGGCGTCCAGGACGAGGAGGACCACCTCGCTGGCGAGGCAGGCCAGGAAAACCCCTCGCACCACTTCTCCGGGCTCAAGAGTGACCTGAAGCCCTTCGTCTCTCCGGCTGGGACTCCCTGGTGAAGGCGGTCCGGTTCGGTTCTTGGACATGAGCGCGTACGGGAGAGGGGACGGCAAGACGGAAGGCGATTTCGCGGTACAGGAAGGCGCCGCCTCTATTTAAAGCCGTTGAACGCTGCCTCGCAAACTCTTCTTCGATTGCGGATGGAATCCGCGGTAGGAGCTATGGCAAGCAAATCTGGTCCGCGAGCAGGTCCGTCACGAACGAATGGCCCGGCGCATGCGTGATCATCAGTTCCGGCTTGGACGCCAGCGCCACCCACTGCGGAGTCACTCCGCAGGCCCAGAAGACCGGCACGAGGCCCGCGGGAATCTCCTTCACGGGCTGCCCTACGATCGGGTGCTCGAGGTCAGCCCCGATTGCGGCCGGATCACCGAAATGCAGCGGCGACCCGTGGTTCATAGGAAACCGCGCGGTCAACTGGCACGCGATCACCGCCTGAGCAGGGGTCATGCACCGCATGGTGACGACCACGGGCCCATGAAACCGGCCTGCCGGCACCGTTTGCAGCTTCGTCTCCAGCACCCAGGTCTTCATCTTCGGAACGCCCGCTCGCTCCAGGGGGTCATCCCACGTCATTCCGGACCCGATAAGAAACGCCACGCTGTCCTCACGCCAAAGCTGTCGCACGTCCGTCACGTCGCCCTCGCGCAGCCCGTTTCGGTAGACCGAGTATCGCGGAAGGTCCGTTCGCAGGTCCGCACCCGGGGCCGATAACCTGGGCTCGGGATCGCCCGGATCGGTCACCTCGAGCACGGGACACGGCTTGGGATTCCGCAGGCAGAAGACGATGAAATCGTAGGCATCCGCCTTGGGCAGTACCACCAAGTTGCACTTGACGTAGCCCGGCAAGGTGTGCTTGGTGGGGCCCGTCCACTCTCCCCGCCGCATGGCCAGCCGGGCCTTCTGAGCCTCCGTCATGGCGCGAACCTCCCGCAAAACGCCCTTCCCATTCCGAGTCAGAATCCGGATACTACCCACGAATGCCGCAAAGTTCACGTCATCCGGAGAAACGATTGATGTTCCCGCGTTGTCTCCATGTCTCCTTTCCGCTCGCTCTTGCCCTGATGGCGCATATCAGCTCGGCCGCGGGCGAGGCCGTCCTTCAAATCCTCCGCAATGGGGGCTTCGAAGAGGACGAGATGACCTTTCGAGGCGAGCCTGCCGCCTCGTGCGGCGGCACCGCCAACGACCAGTGGTTCAACATGCGAGATGCCTTCCCTGATGGGTGGACGTGGGCCGGCGTTTACAACCCCGCTCCATTCAGCATGCCGAAGGAATCCGAATGGCCGCGGCCCGAGGTGACTCTGGACGGCCAGGTCCGCCGTTCCGGTCAGTTCGCCCTCCGCCTTCAAGGCACGAAGATCACCCTTGACCAGACGATCGAATGGAATCGAGTTGCGGACATCTACCGCGACACCACGCCTGCGGGCCACCGGGACAGCCCCGACTTCACCTCCACGATTCCGGTCCGGCCAGACCTTTTTCAAGACCTGCTTCTCACGGGGTGGGCGCGGGCCAGCGAGTGGCCGGACGATGCAGCCGCCTCAGCCAGCTTGACCGTCCACGGCCTCGCCTCCGCATCCTGGAACGTCCCCAGGGGAGCGACGGACTGGACCCGCTTCGAAGTCCGAATCACCGCGGCAGCTCAGGCCGCGGCCGCGGCATCCGGTAAACTCACTGGAATCAACCTGCAGGTCGTCTTGAACACCCAGAGTCCATCCGCCCGAGGCCGCGTCTGGTTTGACGACTTGGCTCTCACACTGCATCCAAGGCCCGAGCCGAACCTGCTGCCCGACCCATCATTCGAAATCGCAGACGATGCTTCCAAGGCTCCTCCGGCCTCCGGCCGCGGCTCGAACCTCGCCGGGGCCGCCCGTCCGCCGGCCGGAAGCCCCTATCCTTCTGGCTGGTCCCTCCCCACCAAGTGGGTCTATCTCCCGCCGCCCTACTACTACGTCTGGAATCACTGGCAGCACTTCTTCGGGGCGTGCCGGGGCTACCCCCGCATCGACGCCATCGTTGCGCTTTCCGGCCGCCAATCGCTGCGCCTCGACCTGCTCCCCGGCGACGAGTATGCCCTGGACTCGCCATCACTCCCGTTGAACCAGAAGGAGTTGAGGCCTCTGGAGCTGACCGCCTGGGTCAAAGCCGACCGCCTCCGGCACATCGACTTCATGCTCCTCGACCCGGAAGGCCGGCGACTCCCTGCGAACACGCTATTCACCTACTGGGGCGGGCTCGCCTCCGGCAGCCATGACTGGCTCGCCGTCCGCAAGCTCTTCATCGGGTACGCGCCGCTCACAAACGTGCGCATCCGCATCGGCGCGCGGGGCTTCAACGGCCAGACCCGGACGGATGTCGGCCATTGGCACGCCTACAACCAGGTCTCGACGGTGTGGATTGACGATGTCGCCCTGCGGGAGGTTGGCTGCACTGCTGCCGATCTGACGCAACGCAACATCGAGCCGCCCCAGGCCCCATCGGCCGGGCCGGGCATCCGGGCGATGGACCTGGACCTTGGCGAACGCCTCTACGGTGAGAATCGCGTCAGCGCCCTGGTGCTCAACGAGGGTCCCGCACCTGCACGTGTTGCGCTGGAAGCGGTTCTGTTCACCCCGAGCGGCAGGGCTCAGAAGGGCCGCCGAGGCAAGGAACTCACCGCCCCGCCCGGCGTGCCCACCGCCCTCTCCGCCCCCTACGAGGTCGCCGAACTATCGCCTTCATGGCACTTCCCAGGCCGCCTCCAGGTGACGCTCTGGATCGACGGAAGGGCCCACGCCGTTGAAACCTACGCCTACGGCACCTGGCCGGTGGTGGCCGCCGTCCGGCCCAGCAAGGCCTGCCTGGATACGACGGAAAATCCCATTCTCGTTGCCGTCAATCTCGGCCTTTCCGCCAAGACGCTCGCCGAGGTCAAGTCCCTCACCATCGAGGCCGTGCACCGCCAGACGGGAAAAGCGGCCTGCCACACGGTCGTCGAAGACGTCCAGGCGGCCATTGCTTCCGCGCGCATCAACCCGGCCGCCAGCGACCGTTTCTATTTTTACATGCCTCGGGCAGGGCTCCTGGACCACCGCAACTTGCTGCTCGCCGAGCTGGACATCGCCTCCCTGACCCCGCGCCCCTGGGACAACCCCGAGGCCGAGTGGGTCCTTCGCATCACGGGCCGAGGCCTGTTCCGGAAAATCTTCACGGCCGAGAGCCACTCGTTCAGCCGGCTGACTCCTTTCGATGAAAAACTGCCGCCTATTCGGGAGGTGACCATCGATCCGGAGGGTCATTTCTACCGAGTCGACGGCAAGCCCTTCCTTCCCTTCGCCCAGAGCCACGCCAACGGGCCAGCCAACGGCGGCGCCCCTCCCTCCCGCTCCGTCTCCTTCCATCCCGAACACGCCAAGGTCAATTCCTTCAACAGCCTGTCGCGATGGTGCGGGATCAAGATCGCCCAGGAAAACTGGGAGAAGGCCAACGTCTATGCACCCATGGTCTACTCCTATTACAGCCCGCACGGCCACAAGCCCCAATTTCTTCTGGACGCTCTGCCGAAGCTGGACGCTGGCCTCATGCTGCTCGCCGCAACCCACTACGACATCGATCTCCGGCCCATCGCCGACTTCAACGCCAGTCCTTCCTCCCTCGCCTATTTCCTCCGCATGGACGAGGCCATCCTCGAGGTCAGCGCCGGACCCGAGGCCTTCCAGGCCGAGCAGGCCTACGCCGACGCCATCCGGAAAAAACTGACGCGGCCCGTCGGCATCATGGACAACCACAGCCAATTCTATCCCTGGCACGGCGACGACGGTTACCTCGATCATGTCGACGTCTTCTACTTCGAGCGGGAGAGCGGCAGCGTCTTCCGGCCCGACCTTGCCCTTCGCGGATTCTTGAAACGGAAGAAGACCTGGATGCTGTGCGACTTGCCCCAGACCTACGAGAACGTTCCCCATGAACGCGAGAGATACCGCGCCCTGACGAACCTTCTCAACGGCTGCCGCGGCTGGTTCGGCATCCAGGGATGCGCCGACCCATCCCTCTACCGTGCCCTCGGCGGCGAGCTCCGCCACCTTTTTTCTTACCTCTCCTCCGGCGAGAGCCAGCCCGCGGTGACCGCGCCCGAGGGAGTCACGGCACGGGCCTGGAAGAAAGCAAACAGCGTTCTCGTCATCGCCGAACAGCACAACCCCATCCCCCTCGGACGGTGGGAATGGGCTGCCGGCGTGGGCGGCCGTCAAGCGCCCGCCCATACCGGGACTTCCCGTCACCTCGCTACGCCGGTCAAGGGCGGATTCGCCATCCACGGCTACAAGGATGACCTCCCCCGCGAGCTGGCCCTGGGCGACGTCCTGCTTCAGGAAATCTTCATATCACCCGACCGCGTTCCCCAGGCCGTCCTCATCGCTGTCCCAGGTGACGGCGACTTCAATCACGTCGCCACCTGGGGCGTCTTCGACTGGAACGAGTTCCACGCCCAGCGCGTCGATGCCTTCCTCGCGGGCGAGTGCTACAGCCACGCCGCCTACGGCATCAACTGGTATCGCTCCCAGGAGCCCCATTGGCTCGATTATCAGGCCCGCCACCGATTCCCCGCCTCGGCCTTCGTCCGACTCGGCGATCTCCCCCGGCCCGGCGTCTGGACGACGCTCTCCGTGCCCATCGATTCGCTCCAGCTTTCCGGACGCGCCTCCGATGGCCTCGTCTTCATCTCCTCCGGCGACGGACTCGCCTACTGGGGCAAGTCTTCCCTCCGCACCGCCAGAGGGAAAGAGATGCCGCTCCTCGATGGCCGCATCGGTCGAGACCAGCGCCCCTTCCGCAACGCCACGCTCCTTCTTCCCGGCTCTGACCGCGGCGTCGTCCGCGTCATCGGGGAAGCCCGGTCCATCCCGATGGCCGGCGGGCAGTGGACGGACGACCTGATGGGTGAGGACCTTTACGACAGTCTGGTCGACGGTTATCTTGGGGACGGCATCACGTATGGCGCCCCGATCGATGCCCTACCCGAGGCCCTCGAGTTGGGGTATACCTACGACAGCTCCCCGCGTTGCCTGCGCGCCTACGAAGTTGTCGGAGAGTGAACGGGGTCCTGAACGGCCCTTCTCGCTGACCGACAGAAGCACAATACAAAGGTGTCAGGTGTCAGGTGTCAGGTGTCAGGTGTCAGGTGTCAGGTGTCAGACAGGGTTCGAGGTCCGGGGCCGGATGTCTGACACCTGACACCTCTCTTCATGGTTGATGGTTCAGGGTTGATGATGGATGGGTTCATGGATCGAGGTTCTCCTGACACCTGACACCTGACACCTGACACCTGACACCTATTCTCAGCTTTGCATCCCATCATACCAGGAGGACGCCATGGGACGACTCGACGGACGTGTAGCCATCATCACGGGGGCGGCGAGCGGCATCGGTCGCGGCATCGCTCAAGAATATGCCCAGGAGGGCGCGGCCGTCATCCTGCTCGACCGCAACAAAAAAGGCGTCCAGCAGGCGCGCACGGAGATCGAAGCCGCCGGAGGGACGGCACGCCACTTCGGCGTCGATATCACTCGGTATGCCCAGGTGAGGCGCATCCGGGACGCCGTGGTCAAGGAATTCGGCCGCCTCGACGTCATGGTCAATAACGCCGGAATCGTCATCTACGATACGCTCCTGGATTCCAGGCTCGAGGATTGGCGCAAGGTCATCGCCGTGGACCTCGAAGCGGTCTACATGGGCTCGAAGCTGGCCGCCGAGGTCATGGCGCGGCAAAACAGCGGCCGCATCATCAGCACCGCCTCCATCCAGGCCTTCATGACCACCAGCCGCGTCGGAGCGTACAATGCCGCGAAGGCAGGCGTCCTCGGGCTCACCAAATGTATGGCCGTCGAACTGGCCCCTTACCATATCCTGGTCAACGCCATCTGCCCCGGCGCCATCAAGACCGGCATGTCCCGCATGCCCGACGGCACGGACGAGACCGAGACGAAGGAGTTCAAGGAGCTCTACCTCAAGCGCCGGCGCATCCCGCTGGGCCGCGCCGGCCTGCCCCGCGACATCGCCGGGACCGCCCTCTTCCTCGCCTCCGACGATTGCCGCTACATGACCGGCCAGATGCTCATCGTCGACGGCGGCTATTCGCTCACCCTATAACTCGGTGCCAGCCGCAGGCGCTGCGAAGACATTGTGGGGCACGCACGACCGTTTTCACAGCGCAGGATGTTTCAGAAACTTGCCGAGAGCGTCCTTCGCCGCCTGGCGCATGAAGCCCGCGTCGTTCTGGCAGGCCAGAAATCGAAAACCCTCGTCCAGCCTGCGAACGACCTCATCCGCTGACCGGCAATGGATGCCGCCCGCCTTCCCGGTCTTCTTCGCCGCGGCCAGCACCTTCTGGATGGCGGCCTCGAACTCCGGATGCTGCCCGCCCCTGCCGTACCGGATGCCCATCGATCCGGCAAGATCATTAGGGCCGATGAAGCAGCCGTCGACGCCCTCGACCGACAGGATGGCTTCGATGTTTTCCACGGCCTGGATATGCTCCGCCTGCACGATGACGACCATTTCGTTGTTGATCGTATCAAAGTAGTCATCGCCGTAGACTGTGCACCGGCCGCCTCCGATGGAGCGGATGCCTTCGGGCGGAAATTTCATGGCGGCGACGGCCCGGCGAGCCTCCTCCTCGGTATTCACCATCGGGATGACCAGGCCCAGAGCGCCCCCGTCGAGCAGGCGTTTGATGAGCACCGGCTCGTTCCATGCCACGCGAGCCAGCGGAATCGTGTTGGTCGTGCAGATGGCCTGGAAGCACGCGATGGTCTTCTCGAAGCCGATCGGGCTGTGTTCCGTGTCCACCACGAGCCATTCCCAGCCGAGCTGGGCCATGTATTCCGCAGCGATGTTCGAGCAGAGCGAGAGCCAGGTGCCGACGGACGCCTTGCCGGCCTTCAACCTGGCCTTGACGATGTTTTTCTTCATGTAGACTCTCCCTGGCGGGGCCCGCGGGACTCGCCCGCCAGTGCCCGCTGAAATCGTATGAACCACGCACACGAACTCGCCAGTGCACCCGCATTTGCGAGCTCGCGTGCCAGCCGCCATTTCCCACCAACGTTCTGCGAAGCGTCGGGTAGAAATACGGGCCAACACGACCCGACGGGGCGTCAGTTTATCGGCCTGCATGGGACTTGGCTAGTAGACGAGTTCGCCAGTGCGGGCGCTCTTGCGAACTCGTCTACTCGGAGTGCCCCAAACGGAGAGCATTCATGAGCCACCCAGGCGCAGAGACTTTCTCAGAAGGGAGGACACAAACCCAAGGTGAACCACGGAGGACACGGAGGACACGGGGAGATTCTGATGAATACCTTTGGTGGTTTTCTCCGTGCTCTCCGTGGTTCGCACCGATCTTGTTTCTCTCTGTCACAACGAAGCGAGCCGAGCTTCGTAAACCCTGCTCCTGATTTCGACGTGCACGTAGATTCGAATTTCCGGATCAAGTCATCGCCATTCGGCGGGCCAGGAGGCTCGAGGGAACGAGCAGAGCCAGGCAGGCGAGCCCATAGGCGACGTGGCCACGGCCCAGCACGGCCGCGGCATCGAAAAGCACCAGTCCCAGAAGAGCAGCCTGGATGACAAGGCCGATGGCGGCTGGCGTGGCCTGCGTGCATGCTCGCCGGACCCGAACGGCGAGCATGCCCATCAGGGCGAGGATGACCACGGCGCCCAGGATGAAGGACTCCCGAGGATAAAGCAGTGTGGAGCTGGCGGGGAAGAGGGCCAGGAGCAGGGCCAGGACGATGAGCCGCCGCGGGGAGAATGCCTTGTCCTCCATGCGGCTGATCGCGGTCACCACAAAGATGTAGGCCCCGAGGAGTGCAGCGGGCAACCAGGCTTGATGCCAGTTCGCCGGCGCGGCCGAGGCGCCCAGGAGGAGGTTCAGAGCGCGGCAAGTGCCCATGAGAACGGCAGCCAGGGGGGCCCAGGCCTTGGAGCACCGGTTATAGAGCGTGATGGAGAGGACGAGGACTGCGCAGAGATTGAGCGAACGCCTCCCCGTGAGGCCGGAGGCCACCAACGCGGCGAGGAACAGGACGCCAACCAGCATGGCGGCGATGCGGGTGCTGACGCGCCCGCTGGGGATGGGCCGTTCGGGCCGATGCACCCGGTCCCAGGAGAGGTCCAGAAGATCGTTCAGAGCCACGCCGCCCGCGTAGAGGCAGGCGCAGGCGACCAGGACAGAAGCCAGCGACCGCCAGTCCGGCGAATGCGGGGGATTGACGCAGATGAAATAGCCGGCCCAGCCGTCGGCTAGCGCCGTGATCACGTTGGGCAGCCGAACGAGCTGGAGACAGGGCAAGGCCCTGAGGCGGGAATCCGTTGGCACATCTCGCCGCGATGGAATCAAGGAAGCCTCGGCGGATGGTTGCTGTGCCATAACTACGCCCGACAACCGTCCGTCTGGGCACGCCGCCATCCTGGCGGCATGCACCCGCCATGCCTTCGCCCGAGAACCGTCCGTCATTTTGCGCCGCCCGAGGTGTGAAACACTTCTGCGCCGCAAAATGCAACTATTTCTTCCATACCCGCGGGAACGCCCAGACGGCCCAGTCCTCCGCGTTGTTGCCGCAGTCGTCAATGACCAGCTCCAGCTCCGGGACCTCTTTTGGGAGTCTGACCTTGATCCCAATCGCGCCGCCCGCTTTGTCCAGGCGCTCGGTCTCGTGGAGCAGTTTCCCCTGCCCCGTGGAGACCCTGAACCGGATGCTGCGGCTGGCCATCGAGGCGCCATAAGCGGTGAAGTGCGTCACGTCGGCCGGAATCTTGTAGAGCAGCCTGGAAGGCGCATGGGCGCTCAAGAACTCCATGCAGTCCGTCTCGTAGACCGGCAAGAGGTTACCCCGGGGCCCCCAGTTGACCTGAAACTTTCCCCAGCCCACCCTGTTTTCCATGGGCCAATACTGCGTCAAAGAAACGTATCGCCGATTGCGCAAGTCGTCTTCACCCGTTCCTTCCATCAGGTCCTGCTTCCCCGGCGGATAGCCCCCGCGGAGCTTGGACACGATTTCATCATCACCCTTCGGCGTCTGGAAGGCCAGCGAGAATCCACAAATCCCCACCCGGTTCTCCACGAGAACCTCCAGCCGGTTCACGCCTTTCTTCAGAGCGATTTCAATCCGATCGCCCTCCTCCTCGTCCATGCCTCGGGCCACGGGATTCTGGTGGACGACCTTCCCGTTCACGGAGACCCGGATGCCGTCGTCGCTGCGGACCATGCACCCCAGCTTCACGGCTTTGGGAGAGAAGAGGTAAGCGATGCCATAGCTGACCGAACGCTCCGAAGAATAGAAGCGTATCAGGCCGCTAGCGGCCTCGGCGCGTCTCCAGGCAATCCCGTCAACCTGGCTTTCGACCTTGTCGGGCTGGGGCTTGCTGAAGTTGAATCTCATCTTGAGGCGGTCTTCGGCATCGAGGGGCACCACTTTGCGGTCGTACTGGAGGATGCCGCGGAGCGTCAGCCAGGACGTGACCTCGCCGGAAGGCCCGAGCGGGGGCAAAGAGGCCTCGGCCTTCCCCAGTTTGCCCTCGCCTTCGTCGCCCTCGGCGCTCTTCCCCTCGGCCTCATTGACCTCCGAGAGCCAGCCTTCGATCTTGTCCCCGTTCTCCAGAAAAACCTTGGTCTCGGCATAATCTTTCTTCAGGGACTCGAGAGCCTCACGGGCGGGTTTCCACTGCTTTTTTTCCACAGCGGTTCGGCCCCTGGCCAGCAGCGATTCCGCCTCGCCCTCCGCCCTGACCTTCTCCACCGAAGCGAGCAGCTCCTCGTAGCGCCCGACGTCCAGCCCCTTCTCCTTCGCACGGGCCAGCTCCGCCCGAGCGGCGGGCCGGTCTCCCTCGCGGTCGACAATCTGGAACAGGGTCAAGGAAAGAACGCCGCCGTCCCCGTCCGGCTCGAGTCTCTTTCGGGCCAGGCCGACCAGTTCCTGGCCTTTGAGTTCCGACAGGGCCTTTCCCATCTGCGGGCCGCCGACGTCGAGGGTCACGATGCCGTTCTCGAACTTGACGAATTTTCCGCGGATGCGGGCGACCGTCACCTCCTGGCCGGGCTGGAGCGCACTTGCTCCGGTCTCGGCGGCCTTCCAGAACTGCATCAGACGGTTTACGTCGCCCTGGAGAAGCTCGATCCTCCGGCGGGAATCCTCGCGTTTTTCATCCTGAAGAGCGGCCTCGACCAGAGTCTTGGCCTTCGAGTAATCGCGGGATTCGAGCAGGGGCATCACCCGCTCCGCCAGTTGCCGTTCCGAATCCGAGGCCCTTGATGCCCCTCCATCGGACCCGCCTTTGGACCCTCCGGCCTGACTCCCTTCCAGCTTGGCCAGCTCGGCCTCGGCCCGCTTCGTGATATCCGGCACGTCGAACTCGATGGCCTTCTGCAGCTCCTCTCTCGCCTGGTCGAGCCTTCCATTGCGCACGTGATCGCGGGCGTTGACGAGGACCGCCTCGAAAACCCGCAAAGCCTTGTTCACATACTCGGCCCGGAGATCGTTCAGGTCGTGTTCCCACCGGTCGTTCCGGAGCGGGCCGGGGAAGGAATCGAGGGCAGCGAAGGCATCGCGGAACTGCGCCTTCCCCACGGCGTTCTCCGACTCCGACTTCACGCGGTTGTACTCGAGCTGGGCATCCGCCTCCCAGTTGATCTTGATCTCCTCGATGGTCCCCCGAATCCGGCCGGCCACCGGACCATCCTTGTCCTCTTCCAGGATGGCCTGATACCGCTCGAGCTGCCCCTTGTAGTCCGACGGGTTGCTCTCCCGGTATTCCGCCGCCTTCTTCAAGGCGTCCGGCGACTCCGGCGGCTTCGATACGGGACGGACATCCTTCACGCTCGTCATGGTGACAGGCTTGACGGATGTCGAAACCGTCGGCGGGCCGCCCCGGTCCCTGGGTCCCTTGCTCGGCAAAACAAACAGAGCTGCAGCAAGGACCACGACGGATGCGATGACAACGGCCGCGAGACCGCCCGACTTGGACTTGGCCTTGGGCCTGGCGCGTTCCCCGCGTTCCGCGCGTTCCCCGCGTTCCGCGCGCTCCCCAGGTTCTGCGCGCTCAGCGCGTTCCGCACGCCCCGCCGGCGACTCTGCCGCCTTGTCCTCGGCCCCTGCCGAACGCGGCACGAGCCGGCTCTTGGGCATCACCGCCGTCGGAATCTTTCCCTGAATGATCCGCTCGAGATCTTCAATCAGGTCCGCCGTGGTTTGATACCGGTCCGATGGGCTCTTGGCCATCAACTTCTGGATGACCTTCGAGGCCCCGACGGAAACGGTAGGCTTCTGGTCATGAGCCGAGGGCGGAGGCTCCGTCAGGTGCTTGGCCAGCACCATGGCCGTGGTCTCGCCCTGGAACGGCGGCTTTCCTATGAGCGCATGATAAAAAGTCGCACCCAGGGAATACAGATCGGACCGGATATCGATGCCCTCTTCGCCCTTCGCCTGCTCCGGGCTGATGTAATCGGGCGTGCCGAGGACCGTTCCGGCCTGGGTGACCGTTGTATCTTCGGGCGCCTTGGCGAGGCCAAAATCGGCCAGCTTGGGAATGCCGTCGCTGCCGATAAGGATGTTGTCCGGCTTGATGTCCCGGTGGATCAGGCCAGCTTTCTCGGCGTGGGAAATGCCCCGCGCGATGCCGAGAATGATCTCCGCGGCCTCTTTCTCCCCCAGCGAGCCCTCGAGGTTGATCTTCTTCCGCAGGGACTCTCCCTCGATGAATTCCATCGCGAAGAAGTAGTAGCCTTCGGGCGACTTGCCGACTTCATAGGCGGTCACGATGTTGGGATGCGAGAGCCGAGCGGCGGACTGGGCCTCCCGGGTGAACCGCTGGACGTATTTTTCGTTCTGGGCGAGCCGAGGCGGGAGCACCTTGAGGGCCACGGGCCTGCCCATGGAAATCTGGGTCGCTCGATAGACCACGCCCATGCCGCCCTCGCCGAGCTTGGCTTCCAGCTTGTAGCCCGCAATTTGATTGGTCGTGACCTTCTTGGGAGCGCTGGTTTCCTGGCTCATCTCGGGACCTGATGTGTCAAGGGTCCGCCTGGCTCGAGCAGACCTTCACCGGGGGTAAGAATCCGCGATGAAACCGCCGCGTTCAATGGACATTATAAGAATGCCCGGCGGGGCGAGCAACTCTCTCGGCTCCTGTAAGAGCTGAGTGAACCTTCCCTGTCCACTGTTTCAGAAGAGCCCCGAAGTGGGCGAAATGAAATAACCCAGGGCAATCCGCAGCAGGCGAAGCCGCCCAGGGTTGACAGACGAATGTCTCCATAAAGTCCTGTATCAAAGATGCCCCCCATGTCCCAACGTCCCAACGGGATCCGCCGAACTAGGGGAGAATCCCTCCCCATGTCCCAACGGGATCCCTCCCGCAGGGACAGGTCCGGGAGGGACAAGTTTCGGAAGGGCGACAGAGGGATGTTCGCTCAGCAGTTGCCGGCTTCTTTCCCGGTTCAGAATTGCATCGGCGCGGAACGCCACTGTTCCGGCGAAATGGGACGGCCCCTCCTATATACTGCGGTGGGTGGCCGAAATGTTACGAGGAAGGAAACTCCGAGGCCGCCGATCCCCCCAGTTCGGCGCGTTCAGAAGGGGCATGAAACCGGGACAGAACTTCCGCGGCCGCGTGACCCATAGCCAGGTAGATGAACGGGCCGACATGGTCGATTAGCCTCCACTCCGGTTGGGAACGCGGCCCGAAGAGCCAGACCGTCGGTCCAATGAGAAGGAGCATCCACACCAGCACTATCCGGCGCGGCGAACAGGCCAGCATGAGATAGGCCGGAATCGCCCACCAGTAGAGTAACGGGCTCCTCCCGAAGGTCTCGTCGCGAGCGTGCTTTCCAAGAAAAATCTCGAGAAGCGTGCTCCCGGTGCGGTCCGCCAGTTCCCACGGCGAGTGCATCTGGAAAAAATACTCCAGCGAGGTGACGTCGGGACCGGCGTAAGCGTTGCTTGCCAGTTCCTCGCTGCTGGGGTAGCCCGGCTGGTCCTTGAATTCCATGTTTCGGTAGTACTTGATGTGGAGGTTAATGGCCTGGAGCGGGTCACCGTACCGGACCGCGCACTGGACCACGAAAGGGATCAGGGGAAGCAGGGCGACGCAGGTTGAAAGAATCAGGGACCGGATCGTCCCGCCGCGGCGGCGAAGGGCATAAGCGATGCCCAGGAGGCAGAACCACGTGGAGGTGATGCGAACGAGGCAGACACAGGCCGAGGCGAGTCCCAGCCAGAGGGCGTGCCGGGCCGGCGCCGGGGGCCTTGGAGTGAAGACCGCCCAGGTGAGGAACAGGAGCGTGAGGGTGAAGAGTTCGAGCCGCAGGCCCCGGCCCGAGTGCCAGGCCCAGTAACGGTTGCTGGCCAGGAGGGCTGCGGCGATCAATCCTGGAATGTCTCCGAACAGTTCCTGTCCCACGCGGTACAGCAGGACAATGAGCGCGACGGAGAAGATGGAGGAAAGTACCCGAAGGGAAAGGTCGCTGTCTCCAAGGGTCTTCAGGGCGATCTTGATGAAAAAAATGAAAAGAGGCTCACGATGCTCCGTGTCGTAGAACCAGGTCATCTGTCGAGCAATGATGCGGAATCCGGCGGCGTCGGGTTCCGGGGCCTTGAAGCGCATCGAGTTGAGCGAGTCCCAGCGGAGGGATGCGCCGAGGAAGGCCAGTAGGGCGACGGCGACCGGTATGAGACGGACGGGTCTACCCCGTTGGAGGAGGCCCGGCAGACAGGCGAACAGGGCGCAGGAACAGGCCATCAGCGGCATGTAGTCGAGCATCTCCAGGGGCAGAATGCCCAGGAGGGCCGCCAGGGCCGCGGACCCGATGCCGAGTACGGCGAGCGGGGGATACCGGGGGAAGGCCTCGGCAAAATGCCAGAGCGTGAGCAGGAACACGGGGAAGAAGACCGGAGGCAGAAACAGCCAGAACGAGACCGTCGGGTAGCGGAGGGTGATTCGTTCGAGGAGCGGCCCGGAGCTACCGGGCCGGGCCGACACGAAGAAGAGGCACGAACCTCCGCCAGGCCGGAGGCGAGTCAGGTTGACGGGCTGGCCATTCTGGACCAGGGCGGTGGCGGGGATTCGTTCCCACAGTCTTCCGAAATTCAGCGACCAAGGCGACTCCCCCGAGCTTTTTTTGGGCACGTTCTCGGGTGACGGGACGGCATCGGGCGGCAGCAGCAGGGTGGCTTCGATCTGTCCTGCGCCTTCCCGCGTCGGCGTCATCTCGATCAGGACGTCCTGGAAACGGAAGTTCGTGAGATGGAGGACCAGCTCGGCCGGCTCTCCGGCGGGTGCGACGAGGCCTTGTCGGCTCGGCCGCCAGCCTGTCCACCTGGCGAAGGCCGCCCGGTCCACCTCTTCCGTTCGAAAATCGAAGACCACCTCGTCTTCGGGCAGATGCCCGAGGCGCAGGCCGTGGAGGACCGACAGGATCAGAGTGCCGGCGGCGACGGCTATCCACTTCCAGCACTGCGAGATCGGCGCTCCGGTCGGCTCGTGCACCGTCTTATTTCCTCTGGACGAAGTCCACGAGGGCGTGGAGAAGGCCCGGCACGGTGTGTTCCCTGGCCTCGATGGCGACAGACATTCCCAGCCTCCGGGCCGTGGCGCTGGTGCTTGGCCCTATGCTGGCGAACCGCAGGGGGGCGGGCAGGCTGTGAATCCCTTCCGGGCCGAGCAGGCGGACAAAGTGCTCCGCGGTCGAGGAACTCGTGAAGGTGACCCAGTGGACCTCGCCGCGGCGCAGCCGCTGAAGCATGGGTTCCGGAGGCGGGGAGGCCGCGACGGTGTGGTAGGCGGCGACTTCGACGGTTTCCGCACCGAGACGCCGCAGCTCCTCCGGTAGAAAGCCAGGAGCGATATCCGCTCGGGGCAGAAGGAATCGCTGGCCGCGAAGATCGCCCATCTTGCCGAATTCGGCGACCAGGCCCTCGGCCCTGTAGGCTTCCGGCAGCAGGTCGACCTTGAGATGGAAGGATTCCAGTCGGCGGGCCGTGGCGGGCCCAATGGCGCACAGCCGCACGCCCGCCAGTGCACGGACATCCGCTCCGATGGCTTGAAGCCGGGCCAGGACCGCTTCCACCGCGTTCGAGCTGGTGAACACCACCCACTGGAATCGGGAGAGCCGCCGCAGCGCTTCGTCGAGCGGACCCGGGTCGGACACGGGACGAATCTCGATCACGGGAAGAGGCAAGGCTTCGGCGCCGAAAAATTCCAGCCCATCCATCAGCTCGGCCGACTCCTCCCGTGGACGTGTGACGCCCACACGAAGCCCAAAAAGCGGCTTCCGCTCGAACCAGTCCAGCTTCGGACGCAGCCGGACGACCTCGCCGGCCACGATGATGCCCGGCGGGCCCAGTCCTGCCTCACGCACTTTCGCTGCTATGTCCCCGAGGCTGCCCACGACCGTCCTCTGCTCCGGACGCGTGCCCCACTGGACGGCCGCACAGGGAGTATCCGGGGAGCGCCCGTGCTCGAGAAGACGCGAGACAATGCCCGGCAGGTTCTTCATGCCCATGAGAACGACCAGCGTGCCCTCGGACGCGGCGACCTTCGCCCAGTCGACCGAAGGGGCGTCCCGAATGCATTCGTGGCCAGTGACCAGGGTCAGTGTGGAAGCGAATGCCCGGTGGGTCACCGGAATACCCGCATAGGCGGCAACGGAAATGGGGGAAGGTATCCCCGGCACCACCTCGAACGGCACACCCGCGTCCGCCAGCGCTTCGGCCTCCTCGCCCCCGCGTCCGAGAAGGAACGGATCGCCTCCCTTGAGCCGTACCACCTGCTGGCCCGCACGAGCGCGCTCGACCAGCAATGCATTGATCACCCCCTGCTCCATCGCATGACGGTCCCCTCTCTTCCCCGCATGAACCAGCTCCGCTCCCGGCCGAGCGTACCGCAGAAGGGTAGGGTTCACCAGGGCGTCAAAAACGACGACGTCGGCATCCTCGAGGCATTTCTTGCCTTTGACCGTGATCAGGCCCGGGTCGCCCGGACCTGCCCCGACGAGGAAAACGATGCCGGTCGATGATCGCATGGGAGGCGAGGTGAGATGCAAGCAAAGACACCGTTTGGATTCTAGCAGCACCGCGAACAGCCGACAATCTGAATGTCGAGGCTCAGACGCCGGAACGATGCGGTCCCAAACTGGCCTGCGGAAGAAGAAGAGATCGGCGGCGAGCGGGGCGGAGATGGCGGGTCCGATTCCGGCCCTTGCCGCGAAGGACCTGGCATCGATTGCCGGTCCGGGCCTGGAGCGCCGCGGGGTCAGGGCTGGCTGGCCCCGGCTCTGTTCTGGCTGTGCAGAAAGGTGACGCGGCCCAGGCCCGAGCGGCCCTCGAGAAGGCGAAGGCGGCGGAGATGGACATCGCGGCCTACGAGGGCCGGCTCGTGCCCGTGCCCGTGCCCGCCACCACGAGCACGCCCGCAGGCACGGAGATCAAGATCGATTCGGAGTGGCCGGTCCGCCAAGCGCGCCCGACCAGCCTCGGGTCACTCCCGCTCGGCTCGAAGTCCAGAAGGATACGACTTGCCGCGTGCGTCTGGCCAATGAGGACGATGAGGAGGAGACGCGGGAGGTCCAGACCTGCCCGGGCGGGGAGTGCCGGGGCAGCCGCAACACTCAAGGAGGCGAAGCTGCCGAGCGACCCCGGTCTCCTCCTATGGCTGCGGGCGGACCGGGGTGTGATCACGGACCGGGAAGGCCGCGTGAAGCGGTGGGAAGACCAGTCCTACCGCCAAGATTCGGATGAGAAATGAGGGACAGGATTAGCCGGGGATGCTGGCAAGCTGGAACGACTGCCGGGCGCTGGTGGGGTGCAGTGCTTCATCCGCGTTAAACGCGGCGGCAGTGGGTACTGCGGCGCGGGTTTCTGCCGGGTGGCGTTCCGGAACAACAACGCGCCCGGCAACCGCGGCGACCACCTCGGTTACTCCCTGGCCCGCAGCTCTAACCCTTGAGTTCTTTTGCCCTTTTTCCCTTGGATTTGGCTGCTTGCAGTCCCGGCTATAGCTGTTGTCCGAGCGCCGCGGCGCGTCCGGCGGGCCCAACCCCATCGGCTGGCCTGAATCGGGCTCGCAGGTACATTTTACGGAACGCTCTGCCACCACCCCCTTCGTTGCGTGGTCGGAAGCGCGGTGCTATACTCCGTCTGCCCTGATGCCCTTGAAGCCGAGCCTCGCCCCTGCTCGTTCCGGATGAACACTTTCTGACCGGCGCATGCCACGTATTGCACTTCTCGGTTCGACGGGTTCCATTGGCCGCAACACCCTGGACGTGGTTCGCGGCCTGGGCGGGGACTATGCCGTCACGGCCCTCGCCGCCGGCCGGCAGTGGAGGGAACTCGCCCGGCAGGCTCTGGAGTTCCGGCCGCGCCGCGTGGCCATCCAAGACGAAGCCGCCGCGAGCCAGCTCGCCCGGGAACTCAACGGCCGGGACATCGAAGTCCTTTGCGGCGCTTCTGGCGTCACCTCGCTCGCCAGCGACGGCGACGCCGACGTCGTCATCGTTGGGATTTCCGGCGCCGCCGCTCTGCCCGCCTCACTCGCCGCCGTCCGCTCCGGGAAACGGGTCGGCCTCGCCAACAAGGAAGCCCTGGTCATGGCCGGCCAGATTCTCACCTCGCTCGCCCGCGAGACCGGGGCCCAGGTCATCCCGGTGGATAGCGAGCACAGCGCGCTCTTCCAGGCGCTCCATTCCGGCAAGCCGGCCGAGGTGCAGAAGCTCTTCCTCACCGCTTCCGGGGGCCCTTTCCTCCATACACCCCGGGAATCGCTGGGCCACGTTACGCCGGACCAGGCCCTCAAGCACCCCACCTGGAACATGGGCCGAAAGATCACGGTCGATTCCGCCACCCTCATGAACAAGTCGCTCGAAATCATTGAAGCCCGGTGGCTCTTCGACGTCCGCCCGTCCCAGATAGAAGTCCTGATCCATCCCCAGTCCATCGTCCATTCCATGGTGGAGTTTTGTGATGGGGCCGTCATCGCCCAGATGGGCCTTCCGGATATGCGAGTCCCCATCCAACTCGCCCTCACTTACCCCCGTCGGCTCAAGAGCCCTGTCCAAGGGCCCGACTGGTCCCAGGTCGGCACGCTGACCTTCGCCCGGCCGGATGCCGCCAAGTTTCCCTCCCTCCAGATGGGTTACCGCGCTGCGGAGGAGGGGGGGACTCTGGGCTGCATCCTCAACGCGGCCAATGAGGTCGCCGTCGAAAAATTCTTTCGCCGGGAAATCTCCTTCCCACAGATCTTCCGGCTCGTCGATGACGTCATGCGGGCTCATGACGTCATGCCCCGGCCGAGCCTCGAGGAAGTTTTCCAGGCGGACCGCTGGGCCCGCGAAAAGGCATGGGCATGGACCACCTAGCACGCATCGGTTACATCGGCGAGGTCATCCTCGGCTTCGGACTCCTCATCTTCGTCCATGAGCTGGGTCATTTCCTCATGGCCAAGTGGATGGGCGTCCGCGTCCTCAAGTTCTCCCTCGGATTCGGACCGCGGATTGCTGGATTCCAGCGCGGGGACACCGAATACCTCCTCTCGGCCATCCCCCTCGGCGGCTACGTCAAGATGGCCGGAGAGAATCTCCACGACCCCACCGAGGGCCGCCCGGATGAATTCTTCAGGAAATCGCCCGGGCAGCGGGCCTGCATCATTCTCGCCGGGCCCGCCATGAACCTGCTTTTCGCCGTACCCGCCGCCATGCTCATGTACGTTCTCGGCACGAATCAGCCCTCCACGCTCTGCGACGTCATCCAGAATTCGGCCGCGGCCAAGGCCGGACTCCAGGACGGCGACCGAATCCTGGCGGTCAATGGCCAGACCGTGCTCTCCTTCCCCGAGCTCAAGATCCAAATCCTCCTGGCGCCGCGGGGCGAGCCCCTCCGTCTCACTTATCGCCGGGACGGGGCCCCGCCCCAGAAAGCCACCGTCACCGTCGTCCCCGACCCCAACAGCATCGAGGTCGGCCTCCTGCCCCACCCGGGAACGACCATCTACCAGACGGACCCGGGCTCGCCCGCCGAGAAGGCGGGAATCCAGCGCGGCGACCGCCTGGTCTCCATCAATGAAACACGCATCCGAAACTGGGAGGACTGGGTGGCGTTCGAGCGGGCGAACCCGAACCTGAAGGCGAAGCTCTCCTTGGAACGGCCCCGGCCATCGCCGGACGGCCGGCCAGCCTATGTTTCCTATCAGACCGAGGCCACATTCGGCTCCCAGTCCGTCCCGGAATTGGGCATGGAAGGCCGTCTCGTCCTGCTTCCACGCGTCGAAAAAGTCAGGCCCGACGGCCCCGCGGAGCGGGCCGGCCTCCAGGCCGGGGACTTCATCGTGCGCATCGGGGACAAGAGCATGGGGACCTGGCAGGACCTCGTGGGGGCCATTTCGCCCTCGGGCGGCCAGGAGCTGCAGTTCAAAATCTGGCGGCAGGGCAGCCTCCTCGACGTCTCCATCGTGCCGCGCCAACAGGAGGCCGGCAGCGGCAGCTTCTTCCGACACCTGTTCTTCTGGCGCTCCAGCGCCTCCGACTCCGGCCCACCGGATACCGGCCACGCCGTCATCGGAATCGAGGCCGGGCAGAACCTCGCCTTCTCCATCGATTCCTTCTGGCTTGAAGACGCGCCCGCGCGCCAGGCCGGGCTCGCCCGCGGCGACCTCCTCTTCGCCCTCAATGGAAAGCGAGTGGGCGATCTGCCCGATTCGGACCTCCTCGGCGCGATCCGGAAGGGGGACGGGACGCCCGTGCAGCTCCAGGTCTTCCGGCCCGTGCCCGACCTGTTCCTCGAGGAAAAAACCGTGCAGGCGGCCCCCCGGACGGTTGCGGCGGGTTACTTCGGCGTCCAGCCCGGCGCCGAGACCGTGCTCATCCGCCATTCGATCGGCCGGGCCTTCGCGGAATCCTTCGTCGCCACCGGACAGGGCATCGAAGACACCGCGCGGAGTCTCGTCCGACTCGTCACGGGAAACATCCCGCTGAAACTGATCGGCGGCCCCGTCGGCATCTCCACGGCTCTCTTCTATAAGGCCCGCGAGGGCTTCGCTGAGTTCGTTCACCTCCTGTTCATCATCAGCCTCAACCTCGGCCTCATCAACCTCCTGCCCATCCCCATCCTCGACGGCGGTCACCTCGTCCTGATCTCCGCCGAAAAGCTCAAGGGCAAGCCCATCCGGGAAAGAACCGTCGAAGCCCTGCAGTACGTCGGACTCGCCGTGCTGCTGGCGCTGGTGATCTTTGCCACCCGGAACGATATCGTGAACTTCTTTTGATAGACGGTCTCGCCAGCGCGAATGCACTGGCGAGACCGTCTATTCAGGCCATCCGTCCAAGCCATGATGCCCACGACGCCGACGATACGGGACCCGGCCCTGGCCGCCAAGCTTTACCGCTCGATGGTCCTCATCCGCGAGTTCGAGCAGGCGCTGGACCAGCTTTTCGCTTCCGGGGCCATTCGCGGCACCGCCCATTTCTGCGTCGGCCAGGAAGCTACCGCCGTCGGCGTCAGCGCCGCCCTCCAGGCCGGCGACTACGTCATCAGCTATCACCGTGGGCACGGGCACTTCATCGCCCAGGGCGGCGATCCCGCCCGTATCATGGCGGAGCTCTTCGGCAAGGCCACCGGCTACAGCGGCGGCCGAGGCGGCAGCCAGCATGTCTCCAGCTTCGAGCATGGCTTCCTCGGTTCCAATGGCATCACGGGAGGCGGAATACCCGTGGGTACCGGGGCCGCCCTCGCCCTCAAGCTCCAGCGCCGCAACGGCGTCGTCGCCGTCTTCTTCGGAGACGGCGCAGCCAACCAGGGCGCCTTCCACGAGTCCCTCAACCTCGGCTCGCTCTGGAAACTCCCCGTGGTCTACCTCTGCGAGAACAATCTCTATTCCATGTTCACCCACCTCCGGGAATCCACTTCCGTCGGTCACATCGCCGACCGAGCCGCGGCCTATGGCATGCCCGGCCAGATCGTCGACGGCAATGACCTGGTCGAAGTCTTCAACGCCGCCCGCCAGGCCGTCCAGCGAGCCCGCGACGGACAAGGCCCCAGCCTCATCGAGTGCAAGACCTACCGCATGCTCGGGCACTCCAAGAGCGATAAACGGGCCTACCGCACCCGCGAGGAAGAAGCCTCCTGGCAGGCGCATGACCCCATCACCCTCTTCCGCAAGCGCATGCTCGATGAACGGATCCTCACCCCCGAATCCCTCACTGCCATCGAGGGCGAGGTGGACCGGCAGGTCGAGCAGGCCGTCCGGTTCGCCCGCGAGAGCCCCTTTCCCCCTGCGAGAGGCCTTGAAGAAAGCGTGTATGCCTGAGCTTTTCTATTCGCACGCCGTCCGCGACGCGCTCCGTGAGGAAATGGCGCGGGACCCGAGAGTTTTCCTGATGGGCGAGGACATCAGCTACGGCAGCGCCTTCGGCGTCACGAAGGGCCTCGTCGAGGAATTTGGGACCGAACGCGTCCGCAACACGCCCGTCTCCGAGGAAGTCATCGTCGGGGCCGGCATCGGGGCCGCTTTGCTCGGCTGCCGGCCCGTCGTCGAGATCATGTTCATGGATTTCATCCTGCTCGCCCTCGATCAGCTTCTCAACCACGGAGCGAAATACCACTTCATGTACGGCGACCAGGCCCGGGTCCCTCTCGTCGTCCGCACCCCCGCGGGCGCCCGCCGCGGTTACGGCCCCACGCACTCCCAGTCCCTCGATTCCATCCTCCTCACCCTGCCGGGCGTCAAGGTCGCCGTTCCGGCCACGCCCGCCGATGCCAAAGGCCTCCTCAAGACCGCCATCCGCGACGACAACCCCGTGGTTTTCATCGAGAACAAGACCCTCTACGGGCGGCGGGGCGACGTGCCGGAGGGTGAACACCTCGTTCCCTTTGGCCGGGCCCGAATCGCGCGCGAGGGCTCGAACGCCACCGTCGTCGCCACGGGCCAGATGGTCGAAGACGCACTCGCCGCCGCTCAGGCCCTCGCCGGCGACGGCATCGAGATCGAGGTGGTCGATCCGCGCACCCTCCGGCCGCTCGACATGCCCGCCATTCTCGAATCCGTCCAGAAAACCGCCCACCTCGTCATCGCGGAAGAGGGCCACCGCACCGGCGGCGTGGGGGCCGAAATTGCCGCCCGGGTGTCCGAGGAGGCCTTTTACTACCTCGACGGGCCTATCCGCCGAGTCGCTGCCCGCGATATCCCTATCCCCTGCAGCGAGCCCCTGGAACGATACGTCATTCCGGGAGCCGCCGATATCATCAAGGCCGTCAAGGAAACCCTCAATGCGTCAACCTGAGTGTGGAAACGAGCCGCTTCCGCACGTTGTACCTCGGCACGGAAGTGCGGGTGCACCTCCTTGCTCGTCTACTCAGCCATGACACGCGCCAGCAGCCCGGCCGGTGGGATACGTGATTCATCCACTGAGATTTGACGCCTGAAAAGGACCTCACCATCCATGAGCGACACGCCATCCCTCGAAGACCGTTTGAAGGCCATGATCGTCGAGCGCCTGTTCCTGAAGATCGAGCCCTCCGAGATCGGGGTTGATGACGTCCTCATGGATACGCTCGGCGTCGATTCGGTGCAAATTTTTGAAATCGTGGTCGGACTCGAAGAAGAGTTCGGCGTGGTCTTCAGCGAGGAAGAATTCGACATCGAGCTCTTCAAAAGCGTCCACTCCATCGCCGACGCCGTCCGAAAGAAGCAGGCCCAGTGAACGGCGGTGTCCCTTCGGGTCCCCGCCGTTTACTCACGGGGGAAACTCCAGATCGAGCTGCCTGAGTCCGCCGGGCCGTTCGAGCAGCGTGAAGATTCGCACACGCTCCGCCACTTCGTCCGCATCCGTGCTCGGATTCGCGCCAAGAGGAATCGCTCCCTGAGCCAGCACGGCTCGATTGCCCGCCGGACCGCTCTCCACGGCAAAGACCCATCGGCCCTGCCGGCGCGCAAACGCCGCCGTCTGCACGCTCCCGCTGTCCTCCTCGGATTCCACCACGACCGTGGCCCGGGCCAGCCCGCTCGTGATGCGGTTACGCGCCATGAGATGCTGGCTCGTCACACGAGCCCGAGCCTCCAGTTCCGAGATAACCGCTCCATGCTCGGCCACCTGGCGGGCAAGCCCGCGGTGCGCCGAGGGATACACCCGCATCAGACCGCATCCCAGCACGGCCAGCGTGCGGCCGCCGGCTTCGAGCGCCCCCTGGTGTGCGGCCGCGTCGATGCCCCGGGCCAGGCCGCTGACCACCGTCAGACCCCGGTCCGCCAGTTCCCGCGCCAGACGGCGCGCCGCTCGCTGGCCGGACGCGGACGGGCGGGTCGATCCCACCACCGCCACGGACAGCACGTCGGAATCCGCCAGGCCTCCCCGTACCTGCAGCAGGGCGGGCCGGTCCGCCGCCAGCGATAGATTTCCCGGGTAACCCGGCCCGCGCCAGTGCCTGATCTCGATGCCCGACCCCGCCAGTTCCTCCAGCTCGCGCCCGGCCGCACCCACGTCCGCTCCCCGGATGGCACGAGCCATGTCGCGCGTGACTCGCTCCGTAGAAACCAGGTCCGTTTCCGAAGCCTGCAGGATGGCCTCCGGCCCGCCGAAACGGGCCAGAAGCGACTCCAGCGTCCTTCGACCCAGTCCCGAAACGTGGCTCAGCGCAAGCCAGATGACGGTCTCATCACGCATATTGACATATTTTCGTTCGTTTTTTATCTTATTCCATGAACCCTCCACGGGTTCTCGGCTCTGCCGGCAAGCCGGCGGGGAAACGCGGGAAAACGCAGCAGGACTTTGCTCATGACCATCGGCTGTTTCGCCATCTTTGAACCCTTCAGTTCCCTCTCACACCAACTCCGGCGCATCGCCGAGCTGGGCTTCAAACATGCCGACGTGACGGACAACCAGGACGGATCGTCCCTCGGGCTCGAATACGGCTTCGTCGCTTCGGCCAGCCTCGATGCCAACCCGATGGATGTCCGGCGGTTGTTCCGAGACGCCGGCCTCACGCCCACGTCCTATTGCGCGCATGCGAACCTGCTCGACCCGCCGGCCCCATGGCATTACAGCACGCCACAGATTCTCAAGGCCATTCTCCAGGCCCACGTCATGGGTATCCGACACGTCATTACGACGGAGGGCGATCCGAAGACGGACTTCGGCCGCAGTCTTTCCCGAGCGGAAAAGCTTTTTGCCATCCGCGAGCGGCTGCACGAGCCTCTTCGTCTCGCCGCGGACCTCGGCATCACGCTCCTGCTCGAGCCCCACGGGGAGTTGACGGACAGCATCGACGGACTCGAAGCCATCCTCGAGGCCTGCGGAAGCCCCGAACACCTTGCCATCAACCTCGATACGGGCAACTCCTGGCTCGGCGGGGCCGATCCGGTGGCCATGACCCGCCATTTCGGCAGCCGGATCGAACATGTTCACTGGAAGGACCTTCCGAGGGAGATGGAGGCCCAGCGCGGCAAGCTCCACGGCTGCGGCTTCGCCACGATCCCCCTCGGCTGTGGAGTCATCGACATCCCCGGCGTTTACCGCGAGCTGCGGAGGGCCGGTTTCAAGGGACACACCACCCTCGAGGTCGCCGGCCAGGACAATGTGCTCGCCTCGGCTCGTTACCTCCGCCGCCTGAACAGTCGCGGAATTTCTATCGCGTAGACAGGAAAGCTGAAGCTCCACACTGTTGACCGTTCCAGCCCCCGAGGACTTCTGAAAGCCACTGAGAATGTTATCGTACTCTGTGATCCGCGGCTTTCCCGCCCTCCACAGAATCCCTGTGGGAAATGGAATCCCTCCCATAGTCCCAACGTCCCAACGGAATCCCTTTGGGAGGGTCCCTACGGGGGGCAGGTCCGGGAGAATCCGCGGGGTAGGTCTTCCTCCTCTTCCCCTTTGACCCATGAACCTCACACCCGACCTGCGTGACATCGAGACGCCCGCCCTTCTCATCGATTTGGACATTTTCGAGGCGAACCTCGAGCGGATGGCGCAATTCTTCCGAGTGCGTCCCGCCAAGTTGCGGCCCCATATCAAGACGCACAAGACCCCCCTCATTGCGCACAAGCAGCTTGCTGCCGGGGCCATCGGCATCACGTGCGCCAAGCTCGGCGAGGCGGAGGTCATGGCACACGCCGGCCTGCACGGCATCCTCCTCGCCAACCAGGTCGTCGGCGAGTCCAAAATCCGCCGCCTTGCCCAACTCGCGCGGCAGACCGACCTGATCGTGGCCGCGGACGATCCCGGCAATATCCGGGAGATCGGACGAGCCATGACGGCTGCGGGGGCACAGCTCGGTATGATCCTCGAGATCGACGTCGGCATGAAGCGCTGCGGCGTGACGCCGGATACCCGCTGTGTCGAGCTCGCGCGGCTGGTCACCCGCACCCCCGGCCTGACCTTCCGTGGCATCATGGGTTACGAAGGGCACATTGTCTCCAAGCTGCCCCACGAGTTCCGCATCGAGGAGTGCCGCAAGGCCAACGCCAGGCTCGTCCGGGCTCGGCGGCTCATCGAGAAGGCGGGCATTCCCGTCGAGATCGTGAGCGCGGGCGGCACGGGCACCTACGACGTCACCGGCGACAATCCCGGTATCACCGAGGTCCAGGCCGGCTCGTACGTCTTCATGGACCACGTCTACCATCGGGTGCGGCCGGAGTTTGGCATCGCCCTCAGCGTCCTCTCCACCATTATCAGCCGGCCCACGCGCCGGCGCGGCGTCATCGACGGCGGCCTCAAGACCTTCAGCCGCGGGTTCGACCTGCCCAGGGCCAAGGACTGCCCAGGGCTGAACCTCTGGTATATCAGCGAGGAGCACGGCAAGATTCGGCTCTCGGGCAAGGCCTGCGACCTCAGCGTCGGCGATAAGGTCGAGTTCTACGCCGGCCACTGCTGCGAGGCCGTGAACCTGCACGACCGCCTCTATGCCCTCCGCGGGGGCCGGCTCGAGGCCGTCTGGACCATCGCGGCCCGGGGCAAACTGGCATGAAAATCCTCGTCATCGGGGCGAATGGACAACTCGGGAGCGACGTCGTCCGGGCCGCGGAGCGGGCCGGACACCAGGCCGTCCCCTTCCGGGGCCGCCACGAGCTCGACGTCACCCGGGCCGAGGAGGTGAGCCGCGCCCTGGCAGCCCACCGGCCCGATGCCGTGATGAATGCCGCGGCCCGATGCGACGTCGATGCCTGCGAGACCGATTCCGCCCGGGCATGGGAGGTCAATGCCCTCGGCGCCCGCCACGTCGCCCAGGCCTGCCGGGACCAGGGCAGCCGCCTCCTCCACGTCAGCACCGACTACGTTTTCTCCGGCGACAAGGATCAGCCCTATGTGGAGACCGACCTTCCTCGCCCGCTCAACACCTACGGCATCACCAAGCTCGCCGGCGAGCACTTCGCCCTTGCCTACGGCGGCCGCACGCTCGTCGTCCGCACCTCGGGCCTCTACGGCATCCAGGGCAGCCGCGAGAAGGGCGGCAATTTCGTTGAAACGATGGTCCGGCTCTCCGCCGTTCGGCCCGAAATCCGCCTCGCCTGCGATCAGGTCCTCTCCCCCACCTCTACGCGGGACCTGTCCGAGACCCTCCTGGGCCTGGCTGGCCTCGACCTCTGCGGCGTGGTCCACGTCTGTAATCGAGGCGCCTGCTCCTGGCTCGAATGGGCCACCGAGATTTTCCGCCTCCTCGGCCGGGACGTCCGGGCGTGCCCCGTACCCCTGGATTCCTTCGGACTCCAGGCCCGCCGGCCGCGTTACAGCGCCCTCGAAAGCCTCGTCTTCCCCCGCATCGGCATTCCCCCTCTCCCGCACTGGCAGGACGCGCTCGCACGCTACCTCCGCGAGGCGCGGCATCTCCCCGACTCGGTGCTTCATTCATAATGGGTTGCCAGTCCTTGTGGAGGGCCAGACCTACTCCCTGCTAAAATCTTTCAGTTAGCTGATACCGGGGAGCGGAAGCGCACCCGCACTTTGGCTGAACGCTCACGTCTCAGGAGGAGAATTGGCCCATGAAAAGGTTTGAACTGCGCGTCGCGCTCTGGATCGGCCTCGGCTGTTCGCTCTGCTCTCCAGGAGGGTCGGAGACCCTAACGGGCGCTCCGGCCCTGCTCGAGGGCAACCAGATCGGAAATCCCGGCTTCGAGTACGACTGGCATAACAACCAGGCGGAGGGCCACGCTCTGGCCTTCATGGGAGACTGGTCCTTCAATGCCTCGGACCTCAAGCCCGATTACTGGTCCCCGACGGGCGGCTGGGCCCTCATCGAGGGCGAGGCGCACAGCGGCGAGCGATCGCTCCGACTCGACGGCGGCGCATCCGTGAGCCGAATGGTGATCAAGGCTGCGGTGAATGCGCCGCCGGGCGGCGGGGACCTGCGATGGGGCAACCCGAACGCCATGGCGATCCCGTTTGAGCCGGCAGCGCGCCTGGCGCGGACCGTCCGAGCGTCGGTCTGGTATCGAAGCCGTGGCCTGGGCGGCAAGAACCGCCTGGTCCTCGAGGTGGAATCGTGCCACGTCAAGAAAGCGGCGGCCGCCGAGGCGCCTGCGCCGGACTGGGCCCGGCTGGACCTGGAGCTGAGCCGCGCGGAGATCGAGGCCGCCCATGCCGCTGGCCAGGCCAAGGGGGTCCAGCACGGAATGGTGCTTTCCCTTCGAGTGGAGGGCGATGCGCCCGCCTCGATCGATGATGTCAGCCTTTCCGAGGACCTGACCTCCGATCCCAATCTGGCCGTCAACCCCGGCTTCGAGGAAGTGCTGAAGTCCGTCCTGCCCCGCGGCTGGACTGGCCCGCACAAGTACACCTTTTACACCCAGCAGTACTACAAGTGGACGAGCTGGTATCACTTTTTCAGCCCGGTCCGGGGCTCGGCCGTCACCACGGACCTGGTGGCCCACAGCGGCCAGCGATCGCTCCTGATGCAGGTCTTCCCCGGCGACGAGATGCTCATCGAGGGCGAGGCGATCAAGCTGAACCAGAAGGAGAGCGGGATCATCGAGGTGGGCGCCCATGTTCTCCTCGACCGCGTGAAGTGGATCGATATCCGGGCGCTGGACGAGAACGGCAAAGAAATCCCCTGTGTGGATGCCTTCACGGGCGGGTGGCTCGCGCCCCCGGACGCCAACCAGTGGTATCCGAGCAACGCCGCTGCGTGGGTCTACATTCGAAAAACGTTCTTCAGGGACAAGCCTCTGGAGTCGATCCGGCCGCGGCTGTGCGCCCGCGGCTTCAATGGCGACACGAGGGATGACGCCGGCAGCCGCCCACAGGTGAACCAGGTGGGTCTGGCGTGGTGGGACGACGTGCGCGTGTGCGAGGTCACCGCCACGGAGAAGGAGCTACGCGATCGCCGTGTGGCCATCCCCCAGGAAAAGCCGAAGGAGCCGCAAGGGGTGATGCTGCAGGAGCTGGACCTGGGTGATCGCCTTTATGGTGACAACACGGCCACGATGACGCTCCACAATCCCACAGGACGTGCGAAAGAGGTCGAGGTCTCGCTTGCTCTTCTCGACGCCGGCGGCGCGGCCGGTGAGGCTTCCAGGGCCCGCGCGGCCGTAGCCGCGCACGGAGCAGCGACGGTCCGGCTGCCCTACCGGCTGGCCGCCCCCCAGATGCGGGGGCGCTGGTCGGACCAGGGCCGCCTGCAACTCGAGGTGGCCGCCGGGCGCGATCTCCGCTCCCTGTCCCTGGCCTACAACACCTGGCCGGTCATCGTCGACGTGGATTTCAGCCGGCACTACCCGACGCCCGACGAGAATCCGCAGGTGGTCGCGATCAACCTCGGCGTGGCCCGAGACACCCTGGTCAAGACCCGCGTCCTGCTCCTCGAGACTTGCCGACGACGAGACGGCCAGGTCGTGGAGACCGTCCGGATCGATGACCTGGCCAAGGCTCTCGCCGACACGCGGGCCAACCTCGCGGCGCTCGGCCAGCCGCAGTTCGGCACGCCCAGCCCTGCGGCCACGGCCGATCGCCGGAATCTCCTGGCTCTGCAACTCGACTTGAGCCGGCTGCCGGTGCACCCCTTCGATCACCCCGTACGCGATCACGTCTTGCGTGTCCGGGGCCTGGACGCCGCGGGTCAGGAGCTGTTCAGCGACACGAGCCAGCCTTTCGGCCGCGTACAGCCCAACAGCGAGGTTCTGCCGAAGATCACGAAGACCGAGGTGCGCGAGGACGGGGCGGTCCTGATCAACGGCCAGCCGGTCTTCCTGATGGCCGGCAACGGCTACACGCAGGGCCAGTACGCCCTCGGGCCGGCTCAGATCAAGAAGCAGGGCTTCAACTGCGTCCGCTGGGTCGAGAACGTCGATGGTGTGGCCGTCAACTGGCAGGACAATTTGTATTCTCTGGAGACCATGGTCCGCGGCGCAGAGGCCACCGAGGCCAACGTGCGGCAGAAGCTGGCCGAGGGGAAGCTCGACGGCGCTGTGACCCTGGCCCAGTACTACGAGCACAGCAGCGTGCATGAAGACGCCAAAGCCGTCGAGGCGGACCATGCCTACACGCGCCTGGCCAATAGCGTGGCCCAGCGCATCAGCAACTGGGGCGGCGGCGGGGCTCATAACGTCTACACCGTGGAGAAGGTGTTCGACGCCTATGACAGCTTCGGCCTGGAGAACGAACCGTTTGGCCCGCCCCGCGGCGGCTACGAGCTGGCACCCGTCCTGCGCCGGGGGCGCAAGGCCTGGTTTCACCTGCCCCAGAGCTACCCGGTCACGCCGTTCGAGCAGTTCCGTTTCGACCAGTATGCAATGGTCCTCCAGGGCGGCCGCGGCTTCAGCACGATCCACGGATTGGGCGACCCCTCCCTCATGCGTGGGATCACGGGCGAAATCCGGGCCTTGAGCCCGGCCATCTTCTCACTCGACGGAGGCGATACCCGCACCGCGGTCTCCCCCGACCTCTGGTGGATGCAGCGCCGCGTCGGCAATACGGTCACCCTCATCGCCCTGTCGAAGCCGGCCGTGGAGATCGGCCGGTGGACCTGGCGTGAGGACCCGGCAGCACCGGACCGGATGGCCCACACGGGCGTGAGCGAGTTCTCCCCGGTTTCCACGCCCGACGGTCTCCGTCTTCACGGCTTCCGCGAGGCGAAGCCGGTGATGGTGGAGAAGGGGGACCGGCTGGTCCAGTACGTGTGGCTGGATCGGGGGACCGCGCCCGCGAGCATCGCCTGGGGCGTGCGCGGCGACGGCAAGTGGGATTTCAATGCCCACTACGGCAAGCCCTTCGACTTCAACAAGTGGCGCGCCGAGTGGATTCATTTCTGGCTCGGAGGCGAATTGCTGTCCGGCACCTGGATGATCGGATGGCAGTACACGGACCAGACCCGCGACTGGTTCGCCGACCACATTCTGAATGCAGGGGCGTTCAAGACCAGCGGCCCCTTGCCTGAGCAGGGGAAGTGGGCGCGGCTCGAGATTTCCGCCGATGAGATCGGGCTCGCCGGCAAGCAGGTTGATGGCTTCCTCTTCCTGGCCAGGGAGGGCGAGGCCTGGTGGGCGCACAGTGCGATCGCGCGGGGCGACCGAGAGAAGGTCTTCTGCGGCCGAAGCCTGGGCCCCTCGAGGGAAGAGCTGGCCGCCGTGCGCTTCTCGGTCCCCTGGGCGGCGGACGGCATCCGTGTCAAAGTCCTGTTCGAAGAGCGCGACCTGGCCGTGAAGGACGGCGGCTTCACCGACGATTTCCGAGGCATCGACACCTATCAGGCCATCCGCGGAGGGGCGGTCGGCGACGCCATCGGGTGGCATCCCCTTGGAACGGCCGTCAAGGGCCAGACCCTGGGCTACCTTCCTCCGAGCGGGCCGGCCGATGTGTTCATTTATGAAATCAACCTTGGCGGTGAGGCGAAGTAGGAACGTTTGTCGAAGGGCAAAAGTGAAGCATCTACAATAACCTCCACGTGCTTGGAGGGTCAGGCCATGAAAGCTGCGGAAGTGCTCGTTGAACCTTTGGTCGCCGGTGACTGCCTTTCGCGTGATGAATTCCTTGTTCGATGAATTGGTTGCTTCAAGGGAAAGGTCAATTTAACCCGCGTTGATAGCCGTGGAATGGGGCCATGCTGAAACACCGTGCAGTGGTTCTGGCCGCGCTTGCCCTGTGGTTTCAGGGACGGCCCCCGATGGCCCAGGCCAAGGAGCATGAGGCCTTTGCCGTGGCCCCGGTGAAACGGGACCTCGAACTCGGGGTCAGCCCCGTTCAATATGTCCCCGTCGGATCGTTCGGTGAATCGTGGGACACGGAGACCTCGCGGGACGGCAAGCGACTCTATGAGGCCAGCGGGGCGGGCGGCCTGTCGATCTTCGATATCTCGGACGCCACGTCCCACCGGTGCGTCGGCCGCTACGTCACTGGCGGAATCCAGTTTCGCACTCTCGGGCGGGAGTGGATACTTGACCACACGCGCGAGGCGCGGGCCGTGCGATGGGTGGACGGGCGGATTCGGCTCTATACCCACAGTCTGGGCTACGATGTCGATCACTGGAAAGAGATGGTCCTCGACCTGCAGGATGAGGCGACGCCCCGGCTCCTCTTCGAGCGGTTCGTGCCGCGCCCGCCGGACCGGGCGAATCCCGGCAAACAGAAACTTGAACCGAGGCTGGCATCCCGAGCTTCGGGCCTGCTTTTGCACGAGGGCAACCTGTACCTGTTGACTTCCGGAAGTCGGGGCGCCCTTTCCTCCCATCCGATCCGCGGGGACGGGAGGCTCGAGGAGATGCCTGTTCCAGCGCCCTTGAGGACATCGACCCTGCACGCGACGGATTCGACCGTGGACGTAACGGTCGTCCTTGGTCTTGCATCGGAGCGAGAACGATTTCCCTTCTGCCGCGTGACCTATTCGCTATCTGTCCCGGGGGCAGATGGCGACGTCCTGGAACGATGGTCGCATCCTCCTGTGGGGGCAGAAATGGCGGTCCTGGTGGACGGGAAGGCCTATGCCGCGGTTGCGGGCGTGGGGCTGGGAATCCTGGACGTGGCCCAGCCCGGGGAGTCCCGGTGGCTCGGACGGTTTTCGCCCCCGCTTCCCACGTCGATGTGCGCGGGGCCGCTGGACCGGGAGCGCGACACGCCCATAGCTGTCGCCCTCGTGGGGCATATGGCGTACCTCGCCAACGGCCGCAGCGGGCTCTTCGCCGTGGACGTGACGAGCCCGTCCGAGCCGAAGCTGAAGGGGCACTTCTGGGACCGGGACACGGGCCGGATGGTGGCGGCCCGGATGGTCGTGGACAACGATACGCTCTACCTCTGCGACTGGGACAACGGAGTGGTCGTGCTGGATATTTCGGGCGACGGTGTTCCCCGGAAAAAAGCGCTTTATCACACGGCCCAGGCCTTCAGCGCCTTCGTGGACGGTGATCGACTCTGGGTGGCGAACGGCGGTTACGGCCTGGTCTGCATGGACAAGAGGAACGGGCGCGTACTCGCTGAGTACCGCGACGGGGAGGGCTACGTTCAGGACGTGGTCGCCAGGGGTGACCTCATTTATACCGCGGAAGGCTGGCGCGTGGGTGTTTACGAGGTTCGTCCGGCCCGGGCTGGCCGACCGGCCGCGTTTACCTTCCACGGGAAGGGGAAGCAGAAGCCGCTGAAGACGGCGCGGGGCACACGGGTGACGGCAGGTGACGTGCCGGCACTCTACGGGAAGGATTTCGCCGTCAAGGTCGACGGGGTGGACGTATGCAGCGAGGCCTACCCGGGCACCGCTATGAGATTCGGCCCGGTGTGGCAGGACCTGTCGGACGAGGCGGGGTGGCCGGACATCCCGGTGAAGCCGATGTCGCTGGCGATCGATCCGGCTCTGGGACGATTCAAGTTCAGTGAAGGTCGGCGCGCGGGCTCGAGGCTGCTCGGGGTGCAGAAGCTCCACATGGCGATGCCCACCCAGCTTCGAGTGAAGGGGAATTATGCCTATTTCGGAGCTGAAGAGGGCCTGAATCTCTGGATCATCGACGTCTCGAACGCGGCGAAACCGCGGCTCGCCGGAAACGCCTGCACCGGCGGCTTCACCAAGAGTATCGACGTCGAGGGTCCCTATGCGGTGGCTTCCAACGGGATGGGGCAGGTGACCCTGTTCAACATCTCAGACCCTGCCCGGCCGGAGGTGGTGAGTTATCTCCAGATTCCGGGCGCCTACTGGCCGGAGCTGGATGGCCAGCGGCTCTACGTGGCCGGGGGCGGGCAGATGTGCGCCTTCGACGTATCGGACGTGGCCCATCCTCGCCCGTTGGGGAAGCCGATTCCCGGCACGAGGGTGGTGGCGGAGGGCGGCCTGGTCTATTTGCAGAACGGTGCGGAACTGGAGGTCTGGGATTGGACGGACGCGGACTCGCCGAAGAGCCTGTGGAAAAGGAGGGGCGTGGCTCACATCCTGGCGCACGGCCGGCATCTTGGCCTCTTGGGCGCAGGCCGGTGGACGCTGATGGACTTCACGGACCCCGCCGGGCCGAAGGAAGTCCAATCCTTCGAGGCGCCGGTATCCGACTTCGATTGGGATGACACCCGCCTGTATGTGGCCTCGGGCAGAGACATTCACATCTTCTCGAGGGCGGAAGGCCGAGAGGTCGACCGGATACCGGGGCGGGACCGGCCGGTGACGCTGGGCTTCGGGGGCGGCGAGTTCGGCTACCTGGGCGTCCGCGTGCAGGGTGATCGCCTGTATGCACGGGACATCAAGGTCGGACTGGTCATTTTCGACATCCGAGAACCGGCGACCCCGAAGAAGCTGTCGGAGTTCCTGGTCCTGGGCGGGGATTTCACCGGGATCGCCTATGATGCCGCCCGCCGCCTCGCTTACACCGGCAACAACTGGGGCGGATTCCACGCGGTGGACCTGGCCGATCCGGCGAAGCCAGAAATCCTGGCCTGGCATCAATTCGAGGGGGTTTGCGGGCCCACCCTCTTCGAGAACTGGCTTTATGCGGGGAACAACAACGGGGGATTGTGCATCGTTGATGTATCGAAACCGGTGGAAGCTCGTCTTGTCGGGCGTTTCCCTTCTGGCCTTGGCGGCGGCGACCCGCGTCTCGGCGGGGCCAACTTCAGTTTTCGGCGTGGGAATCTTCTCTATCTGCCGCACCGCTGCACGGTACTGGACGTGACGGACCCTGCAATGCCGCGCCTCGTGGGCCGGCTGGTGGAAGATGACCTTCTTTATACGCTGTGCGTCCACGGGGACTACGCCTACCTCGGCGGAAGCCCGAATTTCAAGATTGTGGACGTCCGCGATCCGGCCAACCCGAAAGAGTTGAGCCGACTGACCCTCGAGGCCTACCCGCAGCAGGGCTGGGGCGGGTACTACTTCGGCCGCGGCATCGCCTACCGCAACGAGAGGGTCTACGTATTGAACCGGGCGGAATTCCTGGTGCTGGACGTCGGAGACAGGACAAACCCGCGCATTCTGAGCCGGGTGGAATTACCCGGATTCTGCAGCGACCTGGACCTGATGGGCGACTATGCCTATGTCGCCGGCTACTATGACGGCCTGCACGTCCTGGATATTTCGGACCCGGCCCGGCCCATGCTGGTCGACCATTTCCAGCAGGGCGTTTACTACGACAAGGCCGGTTGGGACAACGTGGCGTGTTACCAGTCGGTGGTGGTGACCCCGGACTATGCCCTACTGACAGAGTACTATTCCGGGCTGACGGTGGTGCAAGTGCCTTATAGCTCGCAGTCGCCACGGGGCCGCGTGACGGTCGAATGCCGCCAATGAGCGGGGCATGTTCCCTCGGACTGCAACAGGTCCGTCACGGTTGACGTCTGGCTGATTCGGGACAGATTCCCTGCCTGCTGGAAAATCACAAGTGCCCGTTAGTCTGGAACTTACAGCCTACAGCCCCGAGGCGTGGGTCGCCGAGGAACAAGGAGACAAACGGACCTGAGGACAAGGGGGCCAGAGGACCAGGGACAATAGACCATGCGTCAGCCTTCCCTCTTCAGCCTACAGCCGACAGCCCATCAACACCCGCTTCCCTTCCAGGTCAACGAGAAACTCCTCTACAGTGGGGCCGTTTTGACCGATTTTGGTGGGGCCGGTCCCACCGTTGGTGATAGGTCATTTCCCGATGGTGGAGGAATAGCCGAACCGCCCGCCGCGGTTCATGCAGCCTTACCGGAAGGACACCGCGAAACCTGCTCCCCGGCTAAGACTTTCCCACCTACCTGTCACCGCCAATGCACCTGGACATTCGCCTGGCCAGGGACATGGACTCACGCTCTCGTCGTCCACGTTTTAGAAGACACAATCATCTCCCAACCCATAAACCATAATCAGGTCGTTTTCCCCGATCCCGGATTCACCTTTTCTTCGATATCCACTCCGGGCCACTGGTTGCGGTCGGCGGAGACGTCCACGACGATCCCGTCCGGATCGACCACCTTGAACGACCGCGTGGGCGGGTGGTTCGGGTCGTACGGCTTGCCGGCATCGACGCCGTCCCAGATGATTCGGAAGCCGAGGTCATCGCAGCGCCGGGCCGCTTCACTCAGGTTGGGGACGCGGACGCCGATGTGAAGGTAATCGAGCAATCCGGAAACGTGGGGCGGACGCGCGGGACCATCATGCTCGAAAAGCCTGAAATTGTGATGGCCGTCGGTCAGGTCGTACCAGCCTTCATGGGCCTCGAAGACGCTCAGGCCCAGGGCATCGCGCCAGAATCGGACGGATTTCTCCAGATGGGTGGCCCGAAGGCCGATGTGCACCAGCAAGCTGCTCATGGGAATACCTCCCGGGGTTCGATATCCTTGCTCAAGCGGTTACGGGGACAGATTTCCGGGCGGCGAGGTAATTGGCACGCCCTTCGCGGCCCGGCCGGACAGGCCGCCAGCCTCCGCTGCCGCGGTCCCTGCGGGCGCGCCGCCCGCCGGTACGCTCCGGGTTGCTGGCTGGGCGGCTGGAACAGTAACGGCAGCTCTCGCGGCGGCGGCGCCTGGGGGGGCGCTCGCCGGCACGCCCCGTGTAGCGTACGCCGGCTGTGCTGCCGGCACGGCTGGGGACGCCTTGGTGTCCGGAACGGCCGTGGCTCGCATCTGGCCCTCCGCGGAGAAAACGAGCGCGATCAACAGATCGATGTTGCCCATTTCCAGCTCGAGGTCCTTGATCTCGCGCTCCATCTGCGGCGTCGCCTTCGGACCCACCAGGCGAAACTCCTGCTTCCGTTTCTCGAGCGCCGAACGAACGAAGTCCTGGAAACGGGACACCTCCTGATAGTTCGCTTCGAGCTGCTGGCGGACGAACCGCTCCTTCTGTTCTCGAGTCAGTTTTTCGTTGCCGAGCACCCGCAAGCACTCGCGCTCGAGGCGGTCCACGCAGCGGTCCATCAGCCGGAAGAACTTTTCGACGCTGAAGACCTTGTCGGCGGAGGCCTGCACCCGGTTCGTCTCGAGGGCAGCCACGGGGCCCGTTGCTGGCTTCGAAGAAGCAGGCGGCGCGGCGGGCCTGGCCTCGGCGGGCCGCGTGGGCTCGTCTTCCGGCGTCACGATGACCATCCCCTGGGAGGGTGTAGGAGCCGGCATCGCTGGGGCCGGGCCCGTCGCTGGGACCGGAGGCCTGACGCCCGTTGTCGGGGGCCGGAACGCAGCCGGGGGGCCATGGCTGCTGGTGGCGGGCTTCGGAATGCTCCCGGTGGTCGGCTTGCCCCCAGGTCCCAGCGGGGAATACTCGCCCTCGGGGGCCATCGTCGGCTCGAT
This sequence comes from Planctomycetota bacterium, assembly GCA_016179685.1. GTDB lineage: Bacteria > Planctomycetota > PUPC01 > JACPCR01 > JACPCR01 > JACPCR01. Next base: position 188,673 of record JACPCR010000062.1, read on the forward strand.
ATCCGCGGGCACGACGACCATGTTGCGGCAGAAGGGACAGCGGAAGATTCTTCCGGCCTTTTCCGGCCTCGCGCGGATGCGGTTCTGGCACTGGGGACAACGGAATCGGATACGGAGGCCCGTGTCCTTCGTTTCCGTCTCGGTCGCATCAGAAGAGCGCCACGAGGGATTCTGGAGCGCCCCCCCCTGCCGTGAATCCGCCTGAGACGACCCTGCCAGAGCCGAGTTCAGGGCCTTCCGAGCCATCTCCTCGGCCTCGTCCTTGGTCGTCGGGATGACGTCGCGAGGCACGGTCTCAGCCGACTTGCAGAAGGGACACTGGAACACCCGGCCGCCCTCGCCGGGCTTCGCTTTGAGCCTGTTGTGGCACTTGCTGCAATGAAACCGGATTCGCCGTTCGGCCATGGAATTCGGGAAAGGAAACGCCGGAATGATTCGGCCGCCTGGGTGCTCCCCATCAGTATAGGAAAGTCGGGCGTCTTCGGCAATCCCTGTTGCGCAGCGGGGGAAAACGATGAGTCCGTGAGGAAGTGACCCTGGCTCGGCAGACGATCATTGAAATCCGATCGGCCTTCAGCGATAACAAGCCTTATGAATCGACTCAGCGCGCTGGTTGTCGCGGCCATCCTTGCAGCCGTTGGGGTCGGAGTCGCTCTGCGCCGCCCGGCGAACGTCGATCGGACACACGCCGAGGGTCAGACGGCCCCTCGGGTCTGGCTCGAGGACGGCAACGTGGTCGCCGGTGGCCTCGGGGTCACCCTGGCCGAGATCGAAAAGACGGTTGGAGACCCCTCGATGTTCCGCCGTGACCCGGGGAACGGCCGCTATCTCTGCAATGCGAACTTGGACGTCCGAGGCTCGTTGAGGCTCGGCAGGCCTGGCCAGGCGGACGTTCACGAGGTTCTCGAGTTCCAGACCACTTCCTGCGGTGACCGCGCCATCCGCGTCCGCGAAGGGGCATGCCTCGAGGTCTTTCATTCCGAGATCGCTACGGCCAGCCGATCGCTGGACGAGAAGCTCTGTTCCCGCGGTTACGCCATTTTCGGGGAAGGCCGGCTCATCTTCGAGGACGCCACCATCGCCTACATGTCGGGCAGCCGGGCTCGGCCGGCCGCGCGGACGGCTTCCGGCCGCATCGTGCGTTCGAGATTCATCGAGACGGACGGCAACTCCTTCTTTGCCGAGGACGTGGACGGCAAGGTTGTGCAGATCGAGGATTGCGAATTTATCAGCCGGGGCAACTACGGCTTTGTCGTGTCCGGACCCGGCCGATCGCCCCTCGAGTTGCGCCGGTGCGTCCTCCGGGGCGAAGCTGCGGATATCCTCCATGCGGGCCGCGACGCTGACGCGATGCTGCTCGACTGCGAGTTCCGAAAGGACCGCATCCGATTCAACCAGCTCAACGGCAGTATCGCCGTCCGGTGGACCCTCAACGTGCAGGTGCTCGATCGCAGAGGCGTGCCCGTGGCGGACGCCAGAGTCATGGCGCAAAGCGAGCCTTCCTGCGGGCGCGAGGAGCACGTGGAGGCGCCGAGCCGGTCGGACAAGCATGGCCGGACCCTCCTCGTATTGACCGAGTTCCAGGCGGATGCGTTCAATCCCAAGCGCCTGGACCGGGTGAACAATCAGACGCCCCACCGGGTCTGGGCCATGGACGGTGAGGGTCATTTGTTGGCCGAGCTCCATGGCGTCGAGGTCGGACGGCGAGGCATGACCCTGACCTTGCAAGTTTCTCCCTCCCTGTAAGTCAGTTCGGAGAGAGTGCCGCACTGCTTTCGAACCGACCTGCTCTGAAAGCCTCGAAGCGATGCCGCCACAAGAAACCTACAGCGAGCCGCGGCCGAGGGCAGCATGGCGGCGGCCGGCCCGGGACATCCTTCTCCTGGCCGCGCTGGTCTATATCACATTCGTGAACAGCCTGACGAACCCGCTCGTGGATTATGACGACGAGTTCGGCGTCCGCACGAATCCTTATGTGCAGGGGCTGACGTTCGAGCATGCGGTCCACGCCTTCAGCCTGCCACAGCCAGGAGAATGGCGGCGTGCGTATCTGCCCCTGCGTGACCTCAGCCTGGCCCTGGATTACTCGCTCGGACGGAGCTTGGCGCGGGAGGACGAGCGCGCCCTGACGCGCCAGCTCCACCTGACCAACCTGCTGCTCCACACGCTGAACACTTGCCTCGCCTACTCTCTCCTGATCGGGCTCGGCCTGGAAGCGGCCACGGCCCTGCTCGCCGCCGCTCTCTTCGCCTGCCACCCGGTCCATGCCGAGTCCGTGGCCTGGATTTCCGGCCGCAAGGACGTGCTCTCGGCCTTCTTCTTCCTCGCCGCTCTCCTCGCCTACTGCCGCAGCAAGACCAGCGGCTGGCCCTGGCGGGCGGTCTCACTGGTTTCTTTCGTCGCCGCCGGGCTGTCCAAGGCCACGACGCTGCTCCTGCCGGGCATCCTCGCAGCGCAAGACCTCATCCCCCCCGCCGGAAATGGGTCGGTCGCTGGCGGGTGGCGGGAACGGTTGGGGCGGGCCTGGAAGGCCTGGTTGCCTTTCATCGGGGTCGCTCTGGTGCTCGGCGGTCTTCACCTCGGCGTCGCCCTGCGGTCCGACACCGTGCACCCTCAGGAACTGGCGCGCCGGCCATCGTCGGTTCTGATTTCCCTCCCGACCATGGGACACTATCTTGCCCAGATGCTCTGGCCGGCTCACCTCGGGGTCCGGTACGAACGGCCGCAGGATATCCGCATCGCTGACGCCCTCTTGCCTGTCCTGTTCCTGGCGGCTGCCATGGGCTGGACCTGCCGGCGGGCCGCCCCGGGCCGGCAGGCTTGCCTGTTCCTGTGGGCCTGGTGCGCCTTCACGCTGCTCCCCGTCCTGAATCTCGTGCCGACCGCCGCATGGGGCGCGGACCGGTATCTTTATCTCCCCTCGCTGGGCGCCGTCGGACTGCTGGCCATGGGCCTGGTTTCGGGCATTCCTGCGAAGCGCCTCCGACAGGCGGCTTCGGCTGGGGTCCTGGGCAGCTTCGCCGCACTCGCCGTCGCGCAGAACATCGTGTGGTCGGATTCCTTCCAGCTCTGGAAGAACGCGGTCCAGCATGCGCCCGGCGACGCCGTAGCCGGGTACAACCTGTCGATCCATTACGTGCGCCGCGGGCAGCCTGCCCGGGCGGTCGCTCTGCTCGAACGCGCTCGGTCAACCCTGGGGGATGTGCCGGACATCCTCAACAATCTCGGCGTGGCCTACCTGGACGCCGGACACGCCGAGATGGCGGAAGAGATGTTCCATCGAGTGCTCGAGCAAAGGCCGGAAGATGCCACGGCTCGCTTGAACCTTGGCTTCGTCCGCCTCGAACGCGGCGACCTGGACGGAGCGGAGGAGATGTTCCGGCGGCTGCTGGCGGAGCGGCCGGGCAGTGCGGACGTTCGGCGGGGACTTGGCCGTGTTCTGGCGGCGCGGCAACGCTACGCGGAGGCGCTTCAATGGTTCGAGGAAGCAGCCCGGATCGATCCGAAATCGGCGGACTTGTTCCGAGATTATGCCCGCGCGGCCCGGGAGGCGGGGAATTTGGCCTTGGCTCTTGAAGCCGCCCGAGCCCTGGTGCGATTGATGCCCCGGGACATCCGAGCCGTGGAAGAGCTCGCCAGGCTGGAGTCGGCCCAGGGGAATATGGAGTACGCGGTCCAGGCCTACGAATTCTTGGCGGCGTTGCAGCCGAACTGGGCGGAACATCACTTCCGACTGGGCCACCTGCTGTGGCGACTGGGCCGGGCGGAGGAGGCCATGCAAAGCTGGCGGCGGGTCATTGCCCTGCGTCCGGACCACGCCGGGGCGAAAGAGGCGCTGGAGAGGCTTGGAAGGTCACCCGCGAAGCCGTGACGCTTCGTTTGCCAGGACGGAATTGCAGGAGCACTTCCGGTGGGTGGGGGCGATCCCGAGTGAAGCGGGAATTCCCGCTTCACCGGCCTTTGAACTCGGGCGCCCGCTTTTCCTGGAATGCCTTCATGCCTTCCTTCTGATCTTCCGAGGCGAAGAGCAGGTAGAAACACTTGCGCTCGAAGTCGATGCCGGACTCGAGGGAAGTCTCGAAGGACCGCAGGATAGCCTCCTTGGCCAGGCGGACCGCCAGGGGTGGACGGCTCGCCACCTCGGCGGCGAGCTTCCTGGCCTCCTCGAGACAGCGGTCCACCGACACGACTCGGTTCACCAACCCGAAGGCGAGGGCATCCGCCGCGGTAAGCCTTCGGCCCGTGAGGACCATCTCCATGGCGATCGCTTTGCCGACCCGGCGGGTCAGGCGCTGGGTGCCGCCGGCGCCCGGCATGACTCCGAGGTTGACCTCCGGCTGGCCGAAGACGGCGGTCTCGGAGGCGACAATGAGGTCGCAGAGCAGGGCAAGCTCGCAGCCGCCTCCGAGGGCGTAGCCACTGACGGCCGCGATCACGGGCTTGCGGACCCGCCCAATCCTGTCCCAGTGCGCAAACTGGTTGCGGAGGTACATCTCGACCGCCCCTGCCGACGCCATTTCTTTGATGTCCGCGCCCGCTGCGAAGACACGGTCCGAGCCGGTCAACACGATGCAGCGGACCGCCTCCTCGGCGTCCAGGGCCTCGAGGGCTTCGACCAATTCCTTCATCAGCGCCAGGCTGATGGCGTTGAGGACGCTCGGGCGGTTCAGAAAAACCGTGGCCACCGGGCCCGAGCGCTCGGTCCGGACCAGAGGCTCGCTCATGTCCGCTTCCTCTCGAGCTGGCTGTAGATGTCCGGACGGATTTTGTCCAGATTGCCGATCACCCTCCATTCCACGGGCTTCGGCGGCCGGGGCCGGTATCCGGCATACGCGGAAGGGTCGATCACCTCGCCGCCTCGGACCACCGAGGCGCATCGGATGAGGCGGCTGGCCTGGATGACGTTTCCGTGCGTATCCTTCAGATCGAACGCCCCTTCCTCGGTCTCGAGGACGGCGAGGTCGGCCTCGCGGCCGACGGCCAGGGAGCCGAGCGCCCCTTCCCGGCCGATGGCGCGTGCGGCAGCCACGGTGGTCTTCTCGATCACGTCGTCAAGGCCCATCCCGAAGTGGAGGAATTTCGACATCGTCGTGATCAGGTCGAAGACCGGCCCCTCCTGGTTCAAGGAGTGCAGGTCGCTGCTGATCACATCGGGCAGGAAATGCTGTTCGAAGGCTGACCGGACGACGTCGAACTTGAGGCTTCCGGCCCCGTGTCCCACGTCGAAGAGCACGCCGCGGCGACGGGCCTCGACGACCGGCGGTAGAAGCTTCCCGCTCCCGTCCAGGATGCCGTCGCCCTGGCCCTGATAGCAGTGCGTGACGACGTCACCAGGCCGAAGCTGCGCGAGGACGTCCGGAAGCGGGACGCCCAGGCCGATGTGCACCATGACCCCGGTCCGAACCATCTCCGCGGCTTTCACGGCCAGGCGCAGCGGTTCGACGCCGTTGCTGCCGACCTGGAATCGGCCTTGGCGCACCTTGACTCCCACGGCGGCGTCGCGGTTCTCCTCGATGCAGGCCGCGGTCTCTTCCGGGGCGGCGAAACGCATGTCCAGCATCTCGCCTGCGGGACCGTAGACCAGCCCGATGCCGGAGATGTGGATGTAGCCGAGAACCCTGGCCCTCGAGCGGCGAATCGACAGTTCCCGAAAGCCCGCGAAGGTCACCCAGCTCGAACTGCCCGCGTCCACGGGAGTCGTTACGCCCCGGGCCAGACAGGTCGGGTCCGCCTCCACGCCCCACGTCGTCACGTACGGATAGATATGCGTGTGGATGTCGATGAGGCCCGGACAAACGTACTTGCCTCGGGCGTCCAAAAGCCTGGCGCCGGGAGGCGCCTCCAGACGAGAGCCGATGGCGGCCACTCGGCCTCTGCTGATCCCGACATCCGCCACCTTGTGCAGGCCCTGCGAAGGGTCGATCACCGTGCCGCCTCGCACCACCAGGTCGTAGTTCATGACATTGTCCTCCTGAGAAACAAACTGATAACACGTTTATATACAAGCACTTAAGAAGAGGGCCTCAACCCAAGTTGGAGTGACGCCTTTAGCCGTTGTCCGAGCAGCGCCACGCCTCAAGGCCTGTCTGCGCCGCCGCGCGGCAGGCAGGCGTGACTCCAACATCTCCGCGCGACGCGCAAACTAAGTAAATCTCTACCTCTGCCACCTAGACCCTTGTTTCTCTCTGTCACAACGAAGCGAGTCCGCGAGCTTCGTAAATCGCGCTCTCAAGTGAGCGCCATGAGGGGTCGCCCCAACGATATCGATAAGCAGAGAGAGTTTATTACGTGTAAACTCCTCGCTCAACTGCTTCGTCCCCCCTTCACCGGTTGATCGAGGAGGAAACATGCCAGTCGTCCCCGTACCCAAATTCCATACGGACAAGCCCCGCGAAGAACTCCTGACCTCGTGGGAGACCACCCTGTGGGAGCAGGGCTATCTCGTCATTCCCAACGCCTTGGCCCCGGAGGCCGTCGAACATTTTCTCAATCGAATTCGGTCATTCCCGCCCTCAGTGGGCTACGGATCGAACTCGCTGGTGAGGCTCTTCGAGCACGGTATGGACTTCGTTCACCTGCTCGAAAATGAGCCGGTCCTCAGCCTGATGGAGCGGGTATTGGGAAAAAACCTGCATATCATAGCGCTACAGGGGCATCGCATGTTCAAGGGGAATGAGGTGCTACGGTTTCATTCCGATGAAATCTATCTTCAGCGACCCTCCAATGTGCCTGACGAGGTGGAGTATCCTCCGATCATTAACGTCATCAACTGCCACTATTATCTGGTGGATGTTTCTGAGGACATGGGCCCGACCCAGGTGGTGCCCGGCAGCCACCGGGCGTGCCGGCAGCCCAAACCTGAAGATGGCAATCCTCCCAGGTGGCGCGGACGCGGCCCGGTCCCGCTGACCGTGAAGGCCGGTGACTGCGTCATGTACAGCAACCAGATGTGGCACGCGGGCAGCCCGAACCGGACTGATCGGACACGCCTATCCGTCGTCCCGGCTTACTCACGCCGGTTCATTGCGCATCGCTTCTGGCCATTCCTGAATTACAACCTGTCGCGGGACATTCTGGACCAGTGCACGCCGCGCCAGCGGGAACTCCTGGGTGAGCATCCAAGGGGTGCTTATGGGTAGTAAACGGTTGCGTCCCGGCGGATCGCCACCGTTTACTCATGCGCTGCTCCCTCTTCCTCCTCGCTGTTTTCTCCATCCTCTTCACCCAACCTCATCCCTCCCACGCCGACATCCCGGCCGGACCGCCTTCTCCCCCGCTCTCTCCTTCCCCGACCGCCGGCTTCCCAGCCCCGCCGCCGTCCCCTTGCGCCGCCATCACCGCCTATTCCTCACGGCTGTCCGCCATGTGTCATCCTTGAACTCACCGAAACCACGTGTTTCAATAACTCAGGGAAAAATTAGGAGTCGGCCACCGGGAGGCAGAAGATATGCCGATACGAGTAGAATGTTCGAATTCGGCGTGCCGGCAGGCTGTGGAATTGGCTGACGAATGGGCCGGAAAGAGATTCATCTGCGCCAACTGCGGATCGACGATGCCGGTCCCACGGACGACCGCCCCCATTCCCCTCCCCGCTCAACTGGGTGACTACCAGATCGTGCGCCAGATAGGAAGTGGCGCGACTGGAGACGTCTATGAGGCCCGGCAGGTTGGCTTGAACCGCCGTGTGGCCATCAAGGTTCTCCTCCCCCACCTGGGGAAAGACCACGACTGCCGCGAGGGGTTTCTGAAAGAGGCCCGGGCCGCCGCGGCGCTTGACCATCCACACATCGTGGCTATCCATGACGTGGGGGAAGACAAGGGATGGCTGTTCTTTTCCATGCAATTCGTGGATGGGGAAAGCCTTGGTGAGCGTCTTCGCCGCGCAGGGATCATGCACACCCGAGAGGCTCTTCGCATGGTGTGCATGGTCGCGGAGGCCCTCGAACACGCTTGGCTTTACGGCAAAATTGTCCACCAGGACATCAAGCCGGAAAACATCATGTTGACTGGTGATGGCCAGGTGAAACTACTGGACCTAGGCTTGGCCAGGAGGACCTGGGAAGGGAGCGGTGTGGACTTGCGTGACACCGTAAGAGGCACACCTTTCTACATGGCCCCCGAACAATGCCTGGGCAGGCCAGACGTTGACTTTCGGGCAGACATTTACTCGCTAGGGGTCACCCTATTTCACGCCCTGACGGGTCGTGTCCCTTTCCAGGCCAGTTCATTGCAAGCAATCCTCAGATGCCAAGTGGAATGTGCTTTGCCTGACCCGCGTTCGTATGCTCCCCTTTTGTCGCCAGCCGTCTGCGGGTTGATCGTGCGAATGTGCGCAAAAAATCCCCTGGAGCGCTACCCGACCTATGCCGCGTTGCTCGGGGACTTGCGGAGGCTCATCGACCAAGTAGACGAGGATGAATCCGGAGAGGGAGGGGAGGCTGCTGAGCGCGCCGCCGCTGCGATAGCGCCAGTAGCGGAGAGTGACAGCGGCCCGTCCCGTTTCCGCGTGCTGGCCGTTGTCGGGGTACTCGGATGGCTTCTCGGCCTGTTTGGTTTGTTCCTCGTGTGGCGGCACGCTTGGCCCACTCAGCCGGATGAGGTGCACCTGAGAAACCTTTACAACTACGCGGTCTTTTATGCTCAAAGTCATCCCGACGACTTCGACGTCATCTTGAGAAACTTTAGAGAGGTGGAGAATCTGGGGCAAGAGACAAAATTCGGTTTGATGGCGGCATCCCAAAGAGAAAAACATCAAGGATTAAAGGATAACCAGAAAGCCATCGATGAATTTCAGGACAGACTGCGGGCGTTGCTCAAGCAAGACCAGTTTCTCAAGGCCAGCGAGTTGCTCCTGGAATTGGCTACACGGCAAAAGCCCCCATGGTTGCACGCTAAGATAGGGGCATTCCAGGAGCAGGTGGAGGACAAGGCTCGTCAACGCGGGGAAACGCTCTTGAAAGAAGCTGAGAAATTGGCCGCCGCTGGGGATTTTGAGAATGCCAGCGACAAGTTCGAACAGCTCAAGGGCCTCGGCATCAGGTCCCTTGAAGTACAAGCCGAGATGGGCATAACCAAACTCGAAAAAGCCCAGGCCCAGGCGCAGAGCGAGAAGCGGTCTGAAGCGGATGCGTTGTATTCGAGAACTTTTCAAACTGCACTACAGGAAATCCGAAGCCGCCGGTATCCGCAGGCTGCCGAACTGTTCTTGACCCTTCAGGAAAATCTTGCCTATGCCGATCTCAAAGAAAAAGTGGCTCGAACCCTGTCCGATATCCGAAGGGTCGAGGCCCTGTTCAGCGTGGCGGTCCGGGCGTTGAAGAAGCAGGTGGGCAAACCCTTCACTCGAGTGGATTCAGGGATGAACGGCATCTTGACGGACGTTAGACCCGATGGGCTTATCCTTGATGCTTCTGGAAGAACCCTTCAGCTATCCCTCACATCTTTGTCTGCGGGCGAATTGGCTGAACTGGCGCGGTCGGAGCTGGAGGCCCGAGGCGGCGAGGGAGCCTTGAGCCTTGCCCTTTTCTGGTTCTACGAAGGGAAACCAGAAAAGGCGCTCGCGGCGTTTGAAAAGGCGCGTTTATTGGGAATCGACGTGACGGCTTACGAGTACGATCTTTCGCCCTACTTGGTTATCGAATCGGTCCCGCCTGGAGCCATCGTGGAGATGGTCATCGAACAGGATTCTCCATTCCGAATCGAAGTCAAGAAAAATACGGCTTGTTCACTACGAGTCTGGAAAGAAGGTCATGAGGCGCTAAAAGAGGATCTGACCATTTCGAAAGGGGGCGGATACCGCGTTACTGCAGAGCTGAAGCCGTCCGACCTGCCAGCCAGCCTGAGTCTTGATTTTGAAATACCTCACGAGGAAAAGGATCAACACGGGCAACCTGTGTGGAAAGGGCTGGAGCCTAAGACCAACCTGCCGCTTGAAATCCGACACCGGGGCACCGGGATACCTCTGATCTTCATTCCCTCCGGGGAATTCGTCATGGGCAACGGGGACGTCAGACAATACTCCCATACGACGCCTGCACATCGGGTTCAAATTTCCCAACCCTTCTATCTCGGCAAGTATGAAATTACCCAGTCCGAGTGGGAGTCCATCATGGGTTACAACCCGAGCCAAGATGAGAACCGGGGAGCAAATTATCCTGTGAATCGCGCGGAATGGAGGGAATGTCAGAAATTCGTGAGAAGTCTAAATGAAGGGTTGCTTCTGCAAATGGGCAAGGTTCATTTTTCACTTCCCTCGGAAGCACAGTGGGAGTACGCGTGCCGAGCCGGCACACAGACCGAATTCTTTTATGGAGAGGATGCGAATTTCCAGCGTTTGGGCGAATATGCATGGTTCGGTGGCAGCAGCTCCGGGGCTTCTTTCCTTCACCCTGTGGGCCAAAAAAAGCCCAATCCCTGGCGGATATACGATATCTGTGGGAATGCCAGCGAATGGTGTCAGGATGTATGGCACCAAAGCTATGAGGGAGCGCCTTCTGATGGCTCGGCGTGGATGCAACCGGAGCATCCGGCGAATAGCTATGTGGGCAGAGGAGGCGGAGGAGGCTATCACGGACGCTCTCTTCGATCCGCTGAACGTCTAGAGGGTAAGACGGTTTGGTGCGGCGGCCTTCGCGTTTCCCTCCAGAATGTTTGCGAAGATACACCCGCCCCATCCGCTGCAACAAAAGAATAGTGAATCCGATGAACAGGCCAGAGGGCAGCTACCATTCCTCCACCGAGGCCCACGCGTGACTGACGTTTCTTCTATGGTTGTATTCCTCATTTTTCTCATTATTGAGTCAGCGGCTTTCGGCAGGACCGAAGTCTATGTTTGGTCGGGGGAAGCTGCGGACGAGGCCTGGTCTTCCTCCGAGAATTGGAAAGGAAACCGGGTCCCCGGTCAGAAGGCTGTTGTGATTTTTGATGAAACCTCGTCAAAGAACTGCAACATCGGCGGCAGCATCCGTGTCAGCGGACTCCACCTCCTCCGCGGATACCATGGGAACGTGACCCAGGCGGAAAAGGCAGCCCTGCAGATCGGCTCCTTTGGGTATAAGCAGGAGGATGGCTGTTTCACCGGTGGAGACGCTCCGTTCAAGGTATACGGGCCCTTCTGGCTGGAAGGAGGCCTCTTCTCCTCCCCTTCAGGGATTTTCGAAGTGTCTGGAGAAATCCTCCACACGCGGGGGGTTTTTCACTGGGGTCACACCCTTCCGGGATGCCCGAGGAACTTCATCCGAGAGAATATAGCGCTCCAAAGTCCCTCAGCGAAACCTCCTCCGATTCAAGGGGGATTTCCGGACGATCCCCGTGACCGCCCTGACCTGCTTCGAATAGATTCACCGGTGACCAGCCGAACGAGTCCGGCGTGGCTTGAAGGATTTGTCCATCCTTCCGCCAGTCGCGTACAAGTCTCCTTCAATGACGGGCCGCGGTTCGACGCCTTTCGGATGAACCCTTACCAATGGTTTGCTGACAATGCTTCGGGTGAAGGTGGGCCTCAGGGGATCAGACTTTCTGCACAGGAGGCTGTACGCGTCAAGATCGTAGTTGGCGATGAAAAAGACCGGGAAATCTCCCGGTCCGTAGAGATGAAGTGGCAGGCGACGGATTTGGCACGAATTTCGGGAGATGCCTTGAGAATCCGCGTCGGAGAGTCTCTTCTGCTCACAGCCACCGGTCAAGGAAAAACTCTGAGACTCGACACCGGAAAGGCCGGGACAGAATCCGACCACCATGGAGAACCCGGGCAATCGTTTGTAACCCCCTATATCACGCCGGGAACATTTGTAGCCAGGGCATATATTGACGGTCAGGAAGTCGGGAAACTGACTCTCCATGTTATCGACGTTGATTTCCATGGCCCCTCCGTTTTCCAGGTCGGTTACGCGGGAACTTTGGACGTGACCATAAGGCCAAGCCCAGAACTTGGTCAGGTGGGTTTTGCCCCGAACGATCTTTCGCTGCTCCAGGTTTCTGTCAAGGCGGACACGGGCGAAGGTACGAAACTCCTTGTAACTCCATTGCAGACGGGCCCGGCTTACGCCCATGCGCGGCTAGGAGATCAAAAAGGGCCCATCCTTCGCATGGAGGCCATCCGCGGGTTTCAGGTCATCCCATTGGAAGGTCCACTACGGGTTGATTTGAGAACAGGGAGCATCGTTCTGAAAATCATTCTTCAGCCGTACATCCCTGACTTGAAATTCCGTTTCTTGATAGAACCCGAGCAGAAGTCCTACTTTGAGGGCGGCTTTGCAACTCTCGATGTCAATACGACAGATGACTTCTATCCGATTAGGGATCCTCAGACTGGCATGATCCTTGGAGAGTACGAATACACGATCGTCTGCCCTCCAGGGATGACCGGCATCGCGCATTCGTTGGAGATTTTGCGATAAGCTGTCGGCACAGCAATTTCCATGACAAGCTCAAATTCCGGCCAAGACTCGTCTCCATCACCCGCCTCCGAGCCCCCGATGGCCAGAGGTGGCAGGCTTCGGTATCAGCCGACCCTTCTCCATATACCGGCATATCGGAAGTTATGGTTGCGTTCCAAGACCGTGGCGATCCTCTTGGTCTTTGGAGGTTGGATGCTGTGCTTCACCTGCATCCTTCTCCTGGCTCTTCGCTCGTCTTCGTGGCCGCCGCGGGATCGTCGAGTCAACGATCTGTATCTCTTCGCTCTGCAGTCGGCTCAGGACGAGGCTCAAGATTACGAAGCGGTCATCAAGGCGTTCCAAGAAGTTGAAATGCGAGGCGCTGGGACCGAATACGCCCTGAAAGCCAGGAACGAGCGAGAACAGGTGGAGAGAATTCGTGACCTCGTTGAAGAACTCCGAAAATTCCAGGCTCGGATCGGAGACCTGCTTGGAGAGAAAAGAGTCTCGGAAACCGTTGCGCTACTGGAAGACTTTCGGGGAGACCGGCGCTTTGATCGCATCAAGGGAAAATGGACGCTTTGGATGAAAGAAGTTGAGGGTCGAATTCAAAGTCAGGTTCAGAATCTTCTCCTGCAGGCCCAAGAACTGACTCGCAAAGGAGCGTTTGCAGAAGCGCGGCAATGTTACCAGCTTCTTCAAGAAATGGGGCTTCCAAGTTTTCAGGCGGATATCCTTGTCGGCCTTGCCAAGCTGAACGAGCTGGAAAGCTTGGACCCCGATCAGAGCCAGAAGCAGATCGATGCCGAGTATCAGGCAGCCCTGGGAGTGGCCGAAAACCTGGCAAGAAAGCGGGGATATGCAGAAGCTTCAAATCGGTTATCTGTCCTCAAAGGTGACCCGCGGTTTGTGACCTTGCTGCCTCGGATCGAACAGGACGTGCTGGATTTTCAGAGGCAGGGACGGGTGATCGAGGCTGCTCTGGAAGCCTTGAAACAGGACGTAGGCAAACCTTTTGAAGTGAAGGGCACGGAATTTCGTGGAATCCTGACGCGAGTTCTTGAGCGGAGGTTGTTGATCGATGTTGAGGGAAAGCTCTTCTCTATAGAAAGCTTGAGCCTGCCCGCCGAACAGCTAGTCGATCTCGCCCGGCCCGCCATGGTCTCTCTGGGGGCTGAGGGTCATCTCGGCCTGGGTCTCTTCTGGCTGATGGAGGGAGAAGTGGGCAATGCCCAGGAAGCCATGGAGCAGGCCGCCCTGAACGGATGCGATGTTTCCTCTTATCAATCCCGAATCCCTGCATTCCTCCAGGTGGAGAGTCATCCCCCGGCGGCCCATGTAAGAGTGCATCTTCGAATGGAATGCCCTTGCCGATTACCCGCGAGGAATCATCAGACTTACCGCCTCCGATTTAGCAAACCCGGCTACCAGCCACAGACCCTGAAGGTGGACACCGGCGAAGGAGGATTGTACCCCATTCGTGCCGAACTTGAACCCTTGAGAATCCATCCCGAGGCGCTCGAGGGTCTCTTGCTGTGGCTACGCTCAGATAGAGGCGTCCAGAAGGACCCGCTTGGGCGGGTGTTTCGCTGGGACGACCTTTCAGGCAGGGGTAACCATGCCTTACAGTCAAACCTCGCCCGACAGCCCCGATGGTCACGAGACCCCCGAACGGGGAAAGCCGTCTTTAACTTTGATGGGGAGGACGATCATCTCGATGCGCCCGGCTCGGCTTCCCCATCCCCGACGAAAGAGATAACCATCATGGGATGGATACGACCTGAACCTCCAGGTCAGTCCGCCACGTCCTACTTACTTTCTCAGTATCGATTGGATACGAAATGGGGTTCGTGGTTTCTGAGCTTCAGCAGGAAACAGACCCTTGGCTTCAGTGTCTTCGACTTTGGGGGACGAGAAGTCAGAATTCACTCTAAGACCGTCATGCCGTGGTATCATTGGACGCACTTTGCGGCCGTCTTCCAGCGTGGAACAATCGCCCTCTTCATCGGTGGTGAATTGGACGAGCGCCTGGAAACTGAACTGACCGAAATGGGACCACGTGATTGGTCCTGGTCTGTAACCATCGGGGGGGCCGTTACGCCTCTGGAAACCATGGTTTTCAAGGGTGGTATCGCTGATGTCCGAATTTATAACCGGGCTCTGCCCCAAGAAGAAATTCGAAAGCTCGCTCAAGAAGAACCCTGATGTGGCTTTGGAGCACCGATTTGTTACCGTCATGGTAGCGAAGCGCTGCCTCAAACCGACCTGTCTGCGCCTGCCTGTGCCTGTCTGCGCCGCAGAGCGAAGCCGCACGCACAGGCATGCGTGCCGGGCACGGCACAGACAGGCGCGGCACGCAGGCAAGCAGTGACCGCGATGGACCTACGGGTGGACTACGGCATGCGCTTCGCTACGAGGCACGGTGGCGGAATCCGTTCTGAGACTATTCCGTGGGCACTGGTGGGCGAAGTACGATGGCCGCGCCTATCGCTCTTTTTTTGCTTGACAAGTGTAATTAAATACACTATAATAGAGATGTAATTATATACACCTTGTCAATCATTATCTTATGCTGGAAAAATCACTTACAACTAGGCAAAATGAGGTTCTCGGTTTCATTGAGGCCCATATCGCCAGAAAAGGCTTCCCGCCGACGCTCAAGGAAATCGGCACGCACTTCGGCATCCGGAATCCGAACGGTATCCGCAATCACCTCCTCGCTCTGGAGCGCAAGGGGTACATTCAAAAGGATGCGGACCTGTCGAGAGCGATCCGGCTTACTCGTAAGCCCGGAGCCTTGAGCCGGGCGATAACGGGCTTGAAGGAGCATCTACGGCGCGGCAAGGGGTGGGTTTACTCGCTCGAATACCATCTGGCATGGTGCACGCGGAAGATGCGCAAGACTCTCTCGGGGCCGGTCTTCGAGGAGGTCAAGCAGGGTGTTGAGCAGGCTGTGGCTGATCACGGCTGGGAGCTGACTCGGCTGGACATCCAGCCGGACCACGTGGTGGTCAGCGTATGCGTCAGCCCGGATCATTCGCCCCAGCGGGTGGTGAGGAATTTCAAGAATGCGACGGCTGCAATCTGGCTGCGGCATCCCTTACGGGTGGGCGGCCGGGGTCTGTGGGGCCAGGGATTTCTTGCCACGACGGACGCATCGGAGCGAAATACGCTCTTGGAATCCTATCTTGAACAGGAGCGGAAGAAAGCTCACAGCTCAGGCGGGGAGTCTCTCACGGCATCCAGGGATGGCATCGCCAACTCCGGCTCCGAGCAAGGATCGAGTCAAATACAGTCTAATGGATTTTAAATCAAAGAGTTATGGATCGTAATCTCTAGTTCTTTCTTCGGAGGCGCATCGTGTTCTGGATAGGGCTATTCCTCGCTGGCGGACTTGTCCTCATTGTCCTACTGGGCTCGTTCTTCATTCAGTTCAACCGCGACCCGGAAAGAACGATACCCACTGGCCCGGTCATCGTCGCTCCGGCGGACGGCAAGGTGCTGGACGTTGTGGAGGTACAGGCCGGGACGCCCGTGGACCTACCAAAGGGTTGGCTGGGACGAGTGAAGGCGATGACGACCGACCTGGACGCTGAGCCCTACTATCTCGTCCCGATTTTCATGAATCCCTTCAATGTCCACGTGCAGCGCATCCCCTTCCCTGGCCGTGTGATTCAGGTGAGGCGCTGGCCAGGGAAATTCCTCATGGCTGACTCGCTCGATGCTCTGGAAAATGCCACGGTGGAAACGCTGCTAGAGACGCCTGTGGGGAAGATGAAGGTGCTCCAGACCGCCGGCTTGCTGGTCCGGCACATCAGAAACTACCTCGTGGCAGGGCAGACAGTGCACAGGGGGGAACGCTTCGGCATGATCGATTTCGGCTCGCAAGTGACGATCCTGATACCGAAGAAGCCGGGGCTCGAATTGGTGATTCGAAAAGGGGATACAGTACGGGGAGGTGAGACGGTTTTCGCTACGCTCCTATCCGATGGCGGCAAAGGGGGTGCACATCCGTCCCCGGATACGACTACTCCGTAACGAAAGTGCGAGGGCTTCAGTCCCGGCGAACACCAAGTCTTCACACAGGAGAAAACCCATGAATCTAGGATCACGCGAGCATCAGATCACGGAATTCCTCGACATACCGGACTATGTAACACTGGCGGGACTCGTCTTCGGCTTGAGTTCCATCTTTGCCTCTCTGCAGGGTCACCTCGGGCTGGCCACAGCTTTGATCGCCGCCGCTGTGACCTGCGACTTCTGGGATGGCCGGATCGCGCGATCCTTGGGACGATCGGGAGGCTTCGGAGTGCAGCTCGATGGCTTTTCTGACATCGTCACCTCCATCCTGGCGGTGGCGGTCTTTGGCTACTGCGCAGGTCTGGATTCTCCCGCCGCAATGGCAGCCATGGTGCTTTTTGCTACGGCGGGCGCGCTGCGCCTGAGCCGGTTCGCCATAACCGGCACGGTCGAGGGCTATTATGAAGGCATGCCCGTCACCTGCGGTCTTGCCATTCCCTTGGCGTACTGGCTGTGCCTGTGGTGGAAGCTGCCGGTCGGATGGATGCCGTGGCTCTACGTCATCCCGGCGTTTCTGATGGTTTCGACGATCCGGGTGAAGAAACCTTAGTGAAATCCGCTCCGCCCTTCGGCTGCGATGATTTCAGAGACAGGATTACAATCTTTGAGTGTAACTTTTCCTTGCGCAACTTCTCAACAAGTTCGGGTAAATCGTTTACCCATTTTCTATAACAATTTGCTATACAGCAACTTATATATACGACTGTCTCAACTTCCCCGAACTTATTGAGAAGTTACCTCAGCGCCCGCTAGGGCGGGTACCAGGCGGAGCAGTTGAAAGGAGTCATGCCTGAGGCGGGTCGGGTGTTAGTTGATTCCTGACACCTGACACCTGACACCTTTCCGAGCCTTGATGGGTTGCGGGCTTCGCCAAGTCACGAGTTCGCAGGTGCGCCCGCATAGGCAAATCAGGACGATTCTTAGAGTCGCGCGGATGATTTTTGGACTATTGACCCTTATCGCGTAGACTTTTTTTGCCCTGCAAGAACTTCTCCCCACCCCCTATTGTTTCTTGCCGATGGTCACTAAGTCTTTTCTGGGAGAGGGGTTCCATGAGCGCTGCACTTGTCCGTCCCAAAATAGGTCTCGCCCTGGGCGCTGGGGCTGCAAGAGGTCTCGCACACTTGGGAGTCCTTACCGCTCTTGAGGAAAATGGCATTCCCATTGATGTGATTGTGGGAACCAGTTTTGGCGCGCTGGTGGCCGCAAATTACGCTTGTTTCAGAAATGCTCGCGAGGTCCGTGAAAAGATTATCCGCTTCGCCCTGGGCCGAACATTTCGGAGGGAAAAATTTGATTTCATCCTCCAGGCTTCTCGTTCGGCCAACAACTTTCTCGGCAGACTGGCCACTTGGGTACGAAAAGGCATCATGTTCAGCTCCACCTTGACGCGGAACGGTTTCATCTCAGCGGAGGCCATGAGTCACAACATCGCCTCGTGCGTGCCGGACTGCCGCATCGAGGACGCGGCGATCCCATTCTGCGCCGTGGCGGCAGACGTACATACGGGCGAGGAGTTGCTGATCACCCGCGGGCCCATGCGGCAGGCCGTGCACGCCAGTTGCGCCATCGCAGGGGTCTTTCCGCCCGTTGACATCGGCGGCCACGTGGTGGTCGACGGCGGGTGCGTGGACAAGGTGCCGGTCCTGCCCGCCTTGAAACTCGGCGCAGATGTAGTCATTGCCGTGGATGTCGGAAGCGATCTGACGATCGAGCAGCCGACCAACGGCGCAGGCATGCTCTGGCGCGCCTCGGTCATCGAGGGGGCCACTCTGAAACGGATGCAGCTCTGCATCGCTGACGTCGTGATCAACCCGCAGGTGGGCAAGGTACATTGGGCGGATTTCCACCAGCCCGAGCTGCTGGCCGAGCTGGGCGAAACGGCAGCCCTGGCCGCCTTGCCTGGAATCCGCTCGGCCTTGAGCATCGCCGGCGACGCCCCGGCGGGACGCCTGCCGGGCGCCCGCGAGCGGGCAGCCCCTTTCCTGGCAAAGGAGACCATGCGTTTTTTTGAGATACCCACTCCCAAAATGGAGCGAAGAGAAGACACGGAAAAAGTCATGGCCGGGGCACTCGAAGCCGTATCCAGCCAGGCCGTGCCCTCTTAGGCGCTTGGGGCGTCAAACTTGAAAAAACTTTTTGAGTTTGAGTGGCATTTTTTAATGGCTTCCGTTTCCCTGCATGGGTTGCGCCGGCGAAGCCGGGCCAATCCGGGCTCTGAAATTCGCGAGCCCGAAGTGCCCAGTGGATTTCATGAGAGTCTAAACGAATAACAACTCCGCACCCCGCGCCCACTGCGTGGGCACCCGGCGCGCCCACGGTGGAGATATTGAATAGGTGTCCCGCCAGGGGCGGCTCAGATGATTCCTGACCCGCCCGCGGCGGGACACATTCCCGAACCTTGGTGGTTTGCGGGTATCACCCAGCTTGAAGCACGACGCAACGGAGGTTCTTGCCGGAATTCGTTCTTGCTGCGGACCCGAGAAGGTGGAATCCCGCAACGAGAACAAGGAATCCTTGAGGATTGCCGACCTCAAGGATTCCTTAGAAGATTCGACACGAATGGCGGTGTACATCTCTTCGGAATCCCCCCACGCTTCGATTCAGGCCGTTGCTTCCACCACGAGTCCCAGGGCTCGCGGTGGGAAGGGAATTCTGACCCGTTTTTCTTTTCAAAGAGCCGTAGGCATGTCCTCGCACGGACTCGCTCGGATCGTCCAGAGCCTCGATGAGAGAGGCGGCAACCTCGTCCGTTGAGTATTTATCGAGCCAGGCCGTCGCCCTCAAACGGGCGGCCTCGTCCGGAGATGACCGTAATCATTCAATTGATTGACGACAAAGCCCAAGGATCTTCCGTTCCCGTGGGCGATTTCCAAATCGAGTTGGTCAGCCAGAAGGAGTGGGGCGCGCGGGTGTTCCATCTCGCCTACACTCTGGATTGCATCGAGACGCGCCTTCAGGGAATTCGCCGTCCAGGTCCGGAATTGGTAGCACGCCAAGCGGATTGCAGCCCGACGGTGATGCCGGAAAACGAAGCGACCGCTAAGGGCTGAGATGAAGAGGATCGGCAAGAATATCCGAAGCCGCTTTTTCACGCCCGCAACTCGGTCCCCAGTTCTTTTGCGGACTTCGAGATTTCAATTCCGATGTGAGCTGTCATGTCTTCCACCTCAATCGCCGCTAGAATACCCGGACTCACGGGCGTTCCTGCTACCGCGGCCTGGGGCCGCAGCCAAGTCTTCGCCGTCATCTTGCTCGATTTCTTTGTCGTACACTAGATCGCAATCTTCGTCGATTCATCTCCTTGCCGCGACTCCTTCATCCAGCCCCGTCATCCTGTTCAATCTCACGTCGCGCGGAGAAGACGGCAACGACTACGACGAAGATGACGACAAAGAGGATTCCCGGCGAAGTTGTCGACGAGGAAGGGCTTCCGATCACCTTACCATGTCCGCCGTCTTAACTGGGTTCACTCAGACGACTTATCGAGAAGGCGAGGATCGGCACAAGGATCACGACAAAGGAAATATTCACGCACGCGACGTAAACTTTCCCGCGCAATTCTGAACATAGGTACTTCGTGCCGACCCGCCAATGGCGGGCCAATGGCGGGGAAAACCCTTCCAACTGGTCTCCGATTCTAAAGAAGGGCTTTTCCCCGCGACCCTTTTCCTAAGACTTTTATTCTGGCTACGCCATGAAGGGGCCATAATTCTTCAAGATCCTGCGCTATTTGCCACGCGATTGGAATTCCGAGCCTGTCAAACCAAGGGGAGGTGAGGCATGAGCGGTGTGCCGCTTCACAGCATCCGCGACGTCTGGTATCACAACCTGGAGAAGTTTCCGGGCAAGCTGGCGGTCATTGATGAGGGCAAATCCCATCATTACCGGGAATGCGATCTGCTGAGCGACCGACTGCGCCGAGAGTTGGCCACTCGGTACGGCTTCCGCCCGGGCGACAAGGTGGCGATCGCGGGGCCGAACTGCTTCGAGTATTACATCACCTACTGGGCCGTCATGAAGAGCGGCGGAGTGGCCGTGCCGGTCAATACCCGGCTCGGCAGCGAAGAGATGCGGCACGTGCTCGACCATTCGGATGCGGCGATCTGGGTCGTGCACCGGGACATCTGGCCGGCGGTCCGCGAGGCTGCCTCGGGCTGTACGGCGCTTCGGCACGTGGTCGGCATGAGGTTCAGCGAACCCGGGATCGAGGCGTTCGATTCTTTGGTGGCGCAGGGTGAGAACTGGGACTTCCGGCCGGAGATCCGGGAGGAAGACCTGGGAATTATCATGCACACTTCAGGCACGACGGGCCGACCGAAGGGTGCGATGATGCGGCACGGGGACCTGCTCTTCAATAACAAGCTCGCGATCTATGCCCACGGCCTGCGCCACGAGGATGTCCATATGCTGGTCGTGCCGATGTTCCATGCCACCGCCCTCTACAGCCTGCTGCCAACCAGCGCGCTCCTGGGCTCGACGATCGTGCTGTCGCCAAAAACGGACATCCGGTATCTGGTGGAACTCATTCAAACGCACCGGATTACGACCTTCTTCGGGGTGCCGACGCTGTTCCATTTCCTGAGCTTGATGAAAGGGCTGGACCAGTATGACCTTTCAAGCCTTCGGCTCATTGCGTATGCAGGATCGCCGATGCCGCCGGTGACGATCCGGAAATTGCGGACGCTTTTTCCCCACATTCTCCTGCATAATTTCTTCGGATTGACGGAGACCATCTCGATGACGCATGTCCTTCCGAGTCAGGACGCCGACGTGCGGCCCGAGTCGATCGGCAAGCTCCTGCCTCATGTGAGCCAGTGCATCCTGGACGAAGGGGGCAATGAGCTTCCGCCGGGGCAGGTGGGCGAGCTGCACTTCCACCGCTCGAATGTGATCCCGGGCTACTGGAAGGAGCCGGGCCGGCTGGAGCAGGCGATGCGAGGCGAGTGGTTCAACACGGGCGACTTGGCGCTCGTCGATGAGGAGGGCTACGTGTACTTGAAGGGGCGCAGTAAGGACATGATCATCGTGGGCGGTGAAAACGTGTATGCCCTTGAGGTGGAAAACTGTATCATGACCCATGAGAAGGTGCTGGAGGCGGCGGTGATTGGTGTCCCGGCGACGGGCGTCCGGGCCTATCTCGGGGAGCTGGTCAAGGCGGTGGTTGTGACCCGGCCCGGGTCGGAATTGGCGGAGGCGGAGATCAAGCGGCACTGTGTGGAGCGCCTGGCAAGCTATAAAGTGCCACAGTTTATCGAGTTCCGAAGCGAACTGCCCCGCAACGCCAGCGGTAAAGTGCTGAAACGACTGCTCTAGCACACCGGAACGGGATCCCCCAGCACCTCCCGTTCCGGTGTGCTAGCGAGAAATTTTTCCCATTTTCGTTCCCCACTCTCTTCCTCTTATGGGCCTGCTTGGCGGAGGAACGGATTCCGACGCCAAGCGCTCGTAGCGGAGCGCATGCCGTATTCCACCCGTAGACCCATCTCCTCCGTCAACGCTTGTCGGATTGAGGCCGCCGTACGGCGGCTTCGCCGTCTCTTGTCGCGGAAAGCCGAGTCGTCCCCACGGTATCTCTTTCCATGAAAGCCACCCGGTCTTACGAAGGTCATCCCAGCCTGTGGCGGACGTGCCGCGGTCTCGCCAATCGAGTGCGCCTGCGAATGGTTCAACATCTGAGGCTGCACCCGGGTCAATCTGTCCGCCAGATTGCCCGGGCGCTGCATATTCGGCCGAACGTGGCCAGCCCGTACCTTCGCATCCTGAACGCGCGCGGATTGCTCCGCGTTGAACGATCCGGCAGAGAGGTGCTCTATACCCTGGGCCCCGATAAGAATGTTCCGCAGGCGACGCCCCTGGTGAAGTCCCTTCGGTCCGCGCTCGCTTCGGGCTGTTCCCTGGATCGGCTGTTCAGAAGCTTGACCGCATTCACACACCCGAGGCGCGAGGTCCTGTTCCGGGCACTCGAGGAGCCTGGGCTGGGCTTGAGAGATCTGAAGCGCAGAACAGGCATTTCCTCCGGGGCTCTGAGGCGTCACCTCCGCAAGCTGACCGCACGGGGCTTTGTTGCTTCCGGCAAGAGTGCCTACACCCGGATCGTGCCGCAGGACGCCTTTTGTCGCGCTTTGGCGGAGCTGGCGTTGGCTTCGGGACCCGTGAAGTGAGGGGTAATGCCGCCGCCCCGCCACACGTCGCGAGGTGTGATCCGGCCCGCGAGGGGGTGCATGGCGTGCATGAGCCTGAGGGGATGCGGCCGGATCACTCGTCGCGAGGTGAGGCGCGGGTGTGTCGGCATCAGGCGATTGGTCGGCTTGCGGATTCGGGGTGTGATGCGGAAGGTGGCCGGCCGCATGTTAGCGGATCACACGTCGCGAGGTGTGGCGCGGCGCGCCAGCGGTGCATCGCGTGCGCGAGCCTTCGCGGATGCCTGCGGATCACACGTCGCGAGGTCTGGCGCGGCGCGCCAGGCGGTGCATCGCGTGCATGAGCCTGAGGGGATGCCTGCGGATCACACGTCGCGAGGTCTGGCGCGGGTTTGGCGGGGGGATGCTTCCGATTGCCGTTTTACACTACTTGACCGACTTTTCAGATAAGTATTTATAAAAAAGAAAATTGTAGCCTTCGTCGCCAGGTGATTGCACTAAATCTCGATTCGTAAGTATTTGATATTTAAGAACTTAAGAGTTGACTGGGTGTCATCTCAATAAGTTGGGGAAGACGATCAGGTCAAGCCCATGAAGTATGAATTTCGTGGCGGAACGCGTCAGCGTTCCGTCCGAGAGATGAGATTTGAGGGCCCAGACGGAGCGCTGACGCGCTTCGCTACGAAAATTCGCGAAGCGCTGAATCATCATCGGTTACGAAATCGGGCGGGTCCACCTACCCGAACTTATTGAGAAGTTATTTGATTGGGCAGGAGTCAGTCAGCTTGAGCGGTTTAGAAGTCGGGGGTTGGTGGTCTTGGCTCGGCCACACCTGGTGTGGTGTGACCAGGCCACGGGGCTTCGTCGCGCAGTGTGCGAGTGGGCTACTCCACCTTTATTGTTTTCGATCACACACCGGATTCGCGCGTCCGAGTCCAGAGTTTAACCGTTTGGCCGAGGACTTCACCCGCCGGAGCGCGACACAGCCAGTCCGCCATGGGGTCCAGGGGCGTTTCCTCTCGGTTCAGGATTCCCAGCCAGGCGCCATGCCGCTTGGCCAGCGCGGGGAGCGAAGCGGCGGGCTGGACCTGGAGGGACGAGCCGATGACCAGGAAGGCTGGACAGGACTGGGACTCCTCGAAGGCTTTCTGGAGGAGGTCTTCGGGCAGGGCCTGGCCAAAGGAGATCGTCGCTGGCTTGAGGAATCCGCCGCACTTGCGGCAAGGAGGGACGTCCTCGCCGGCTTCGAGCCGGGCCTGGACCTCACTCCTCGGGGTGCGATCGCCGCACTGGAGGCAGTTCACCCAGCGTTCCGTGCCGTGGAGCTCGAGAATCCTGTCCGGACTGTTTCCAGCCATCTCGTGCAGTCCGTCGATGTTTTGGGTGATGAGGACCTGAAGCTTGCTGTGGCGTTCCATTTCAGCGATGGCCAGATGTCCGCCGTTGGGTACGGCCCCGTCGAAGTCCCGGTAGGCCTCTTTCTTGTATTGCCAGTAACGACGGCGAGCTTCTGCACTGGCCAGGAACTCGGGGTAAAGAACTGGGCGGTAGCGCGACCAAACGCCACCGGGGCTGCGGAAGTCGGGGATGCCGCTCTCTGTGCTGATGCCGGCCCCCGTGAAGACGACGATCCGCTCGACAGCTTCGATGACCCGTGCCAGCTCCCGGGCGGCTTGTCCGGCGTCGTTGGCGTCCACGTCGTTAACGTTTCCTGCGGTCCACGGAGGATCGTCGTTGCGCCCCGTCCACGGGGATGAGGGCGCCGTTGACCCAGCTTGCTCTCGGGGAACTGATGAACACGACGACGTCGGCTACTTCCTCGGGCTCACCCAATCGCCCTGCGGGGAGGTCACGGGTTTCGAATTCACTGAAGACTTCAGCATGGGCCTGGCGGAAGCGATCCCAGGCGCCACCGGGCCAGAGGATCGAGCCGGGGCACACGGTATTGATGCGCACGCGCTCGGCGGCGAGGTCGATAGCCAGCTCCCCGGCAAGCTGAATCTCTGCGGCCTTGGCGGTGCCGTACTGCGGGTATCCACCGGGCATCCAGCCGGAGATGGAGGAGATGATGACGACCGAGCCGCCGCCGCGCTGCTGGAAATGGGGGATGGCAAGGCGAGTGGTGCGAACGGCGTGGAGAACGTTCATCTCGTAAGTTCTGAGCCAGTCCTCGTCCGTGGTCTCGGCGAAGGGCTTGTTCGAGCCGACCGCGCCGCCGACGTTGTTGACGAGGATATCGAGTCCACCGAGGTGATCGGCGGCCCCATCAATGAACGCCTTGGCCTTGTCCGGGTCGATGATGTCGCCCTCGTAGGGGAAGGTCATCACACCGAGCCGGGCCACCTCTGCTGCGGCCCGGTCAAGGTCATCCTTGTTTCGCGCGCAGAAGGCGACACTGGCGCCCTCTTCGGCAAAACGCTGCACGATGCGACGGCCAATACCTCGGCTGCCACCGGTCACCGCAACCGCCTTGCCTCTGAGCATGAGGTCCATCGTTTCATACTCCCTCGGGATGCCCCATCCAGGTCAATCGGATTTCTTCCTCGCGCGGTTCTCTTGGACCTCTTTCCAGTATTTCTTGAAATCGTTGATCTGGTATGAAATGAAGCAGAAGGAATGATGCAGCACGACCCACTCTTCATCCTCCGGATCCGCTTCCAGGTCTTTCCGCATCTGGTTCAGTTTGGAGAGGAATTGTTCGACGCTTTCGATCATGGAAAGGCTCCGGGAAAACAATAGCAGATTCCAATACCTCGTAGACGGGTTTGGAAGTGCGGGTGCATTTCCGAACCCGTCTACGAGGTTGTTTCGCAACGGTGAACCAAGGTAAGATTCCCGCCAAGGAATTTCAAGCTCCATGAAACCTCCGGTTGGGTTGCCGATTCTGGTCTGCGTCCTCGGTAGCGGGCTCGGGCTCACCAGCCTGTGGAACGAAGGTCCCACACTGGACGAGCCGGTCTACCTGATGGCCGGAACGGGCTACCTCCGGTCCGGCCGTTTCGACTTGAATCCCGAGCACCCTCCTCTCTGGAAGGAACTGGCCGCCGCCCCCCTACTGTTCATGGGCACGGGGAACGGACCTCTCGATCCCTGGCATCCCGGAAACGCCTGGGAGGCCGAATCGATATTTCGCTGCGCTCGTTTTGCTCTTTTTCTCCTCCTCTTTCCCGTAACAGGATGGCTGGTCTATACCTGGTCCCGGGAGCTCTGGGGGCAGTGGGGAGGCATTTTTTCCCTTGTCCTCTACGCCTTTTGCCCGAACCTGCTCGCCCACTGCCGCCTGGTGACTCCTGATTTTCCCGCTACGGCTTCCTTTCTCGCCGTTTGCTATGCGTTCTGGCGGTATTGCACACGGCCTTCCCTCGGGAGGTTCGCCTGCTGCGCCCTCGTGCTGGGACTTGCCCTTGCCTGCCGTTTCACGGTTCTTCTCCTCGTACCCTCGATGGTCCTCATCCTGCTGATTCAAGCTCATAGGAACGCGCCCTGCCCTGCCCTGCAGCCAGGGAAACCGTTCCGAGGCATTCCCTCGGCCGGGCGCGTCTTCGCCATTCCCGCGCTTCTCCTCATGGCCAGTGTGCCCATTCTCGCTCTGCCCTACGGCCTGACCGGGTTTTCACACTACTTCACGGGCCTCAGCCGTTTCATGGCACATGCAGGGGCCAGCGGCCACGACGGCTTTCTGTTCGGCAGGTATTCGCGGGAAGGATGGTGGTATTACTATCCGGTGGCGCTCGCGTTGAAGACTCCCCTCCCCATCCTGATATCGCTGCTTCTTTGCGCCGTATCCAGAGGCTGGTCGGGGGCACGGCCGGATGGCGCAGAGGCATTCCTTTGGATGCCTGTCGCCGTCTTGTTGCTCGCCGCCTCTGTGAACAAGGTCAGCATCGGGGTCAGACTCGTCCTTCCCATCCTACCCCTGGTCTATGTCGGACTCGGCCGCTTGGTCACCTTACCCTGCTGGAAGCAGCCCCTATCGAAGGCCGCAGCCGCATGCCTGGGTGTCTGGTATATCACGGTGTCCTGGTCAATTCACCCGAATTATCTCGGCTACTTCAATGAACTGGTCGGCCGTGAGAAGGGCTATCACTATCTCAGCGACTCGAACGTGGATTGGGGACAGGACCTGCCGCGGCTAGCCGCCTACCTCAGAGAAACTGGCAGGGAGGGCATCCTTCTGGCCTACTTCGGTCTTGCTCCCCCGGACTATTACGGTATCCGGTGGCAATACCTGCCCTCCAATGACCCGAATAAAGACGGCGCATGGCGCGCTGCTTGGGAGCAGTCTGGATGCTTTCTCCAAGAGGGAGAGCCAAGGCTGCTGGCCATTAGCGTGACCCTGCTCAAGGGAGTGCCGTTTACGGACCACACAGTTTATTCATGGCTCGAAGCACGTTTGCCCGCGGCGCGGATTGGGTCGTCGATATTCGTTTACGATATCACGGGCGACGCAGACGCGGCTGAGCGGCTTCTCAAGATTTACGAGGCATACGGACCCCGCGAATTGGCCGAACGGGAGCGCGCGCTCATCGGTGCAGGTGCGCGGAATGATCCGATTCAGCCTGAATGAACGTTGATCGGCGGCCCACCCCGCCTTAGGGCATCGCCGGCGCGCGGAAGAATTCAATTCAGCCGGAATGAACTCCTGTCCAAGTTTTTTCCAAGGGCTATATGAGCAATCCGTGTACTCTTGCCAGAAAGCATTTCGCAGACTTTTTACCTTGTAGCTCCACACGCATAACCTGCTATATTATAAGTTGTTAAGTTGATAAATTTGTCCGCTATTGGGCAAATTCTCAAAATTCTTGTTGCGAAGGAAGCGAGACCTGCTATACTCTTTAACTTAATTGAGAATCATTCTCAATTGCTGTCTCAAGGACCAAAAAATCGGGCGTCAAAAAACCTGTGAGAAGGTCGACGCCCGATTAACCCAGTCCCAGGCAGACGTGCTTGTAACCCGTCCCCTTGGGCCCAGTTTATTTCGAGATTCTAAGGGATGTGCAGCAGCCTGTCAAGCCGCGTGGGTACCTGGCCTGCCAGGCTATCATTGGGATGCCCTCCCCGGACTCTCGAAAGAAGGAGAGATGCACATGTTGGTAGATTTATCTCGCTGGCTCGTATCTTTTGCCGCATCCGGACTCCTGCTCTTTCCGGCGTCGGCGTGGTCGGAAGACTCGGTAAACCAGACTGTATTGAAGCGAATTGAGGAACTGGACCAGGAAGTGAAGGCTCTGCGCAGGAAGCTGGATGAGCAGCAGAAGACGATTGAGGAGCAGCAGCGGCAGCTTGAATCGGTCGGAATCATACAGCCCAAGCCGAGCTTTCCACAGCCTGGACGGCCGGGCGAGCAGGAGTTGTTGGAGAAGTCACCCAGGCTGGGAGGAATCTACTCTAAGCCGTTCCTTCTGCAAGCGGGGCGCAAAGTTTTCGTGGGCGGTTATGCCGACCTCGAGTTCTTCAACCGATCGGGGCAGGACTCATTCTTCGACCAGCATCGGCTCATTCCATTCATTTACGGAGATATCACGGAGAATCTGAAGTTTGCCACAGAGATCGAGTTCGAGCACGCGGGCACGGACAGCAACCAGGGTGACGGCGAGATCAAGGTGGAGTTCGCACACCTGGATTATCTTTTGACGGACTGGATCAATTTTCGGGCGGGCATTCTTCTGACCCCTTTAGGCAAGTTCAACCTGGTGCATGATTCACCGCTGAACGATCTGACGGACCGGCCGCTAGTGGATCAATTCATCTTTCCGACGACTTTGAGCGAGGCCGGCCTGGGTTTTCACGGCGAGGCCTATCCGACGGAGAATTCCAAGCTGAACTACGAGATATACGTCGTCAATGGGTTCGACGCGAACGACAGTCGGGACCCGGACAAGGTGAACAATGCGTTCGACACGAAGAAGGGCATTCGGAACGCCCGCGGGAGCGAGAAATCGGACAACAACA
The DNA here is from genome assembly GCA_016179685.1 of Planctomycetota bacterium. Classification (GTDB taxonomy): domain Bacteria; phylum Planctomycetota; class PUPC01; order JACPCR01; family JACPCR01; genus JACPCR01. The sequence continues at coordinate 217,225 of JACPCR010000062.1, forward strand.
ACAACAAGGCTGTAGCGGGCCGTGTGGCCTTCAGTCCGCTGCTGGGTGCGGAGCTGGGCGGCTCCTTTCATGTGGGGACGTGGGACGATCAGAGTGATGAGTGGCTTAGCGTGTACGGGCTCGACGCCATGTTTCAGAAGGGGCCCTTCGAGCTGCTGGGCGAGGTCGGCCGCGCCGACATCGAGTTGCCGGCCAACATCGAGACGTTCAACCGCACGGCTGCGGCGGACGACGTGATTCCGGACGATCTCTTCGGGTACTACGTTCAATTCAACTATCATTTCATGTTCGAAGCTCTCCAGGCTTGGTCAGGCAGGATTTTCCGGGAAGAATCGACCTTCACCCTGGTGTTCCGGTGGGACGATGTGGACCTGGACGGGCCGAAAGGGAAGCGTGACCGTCTGACTCTGGGACTGAATTTCCGGCCGGTGGAAGGCACGGTTTTCAAGCTCGACTATCAGGTCAACGACGGGGATCGGGCCTCTGACGAGGCCGATGCATTCATTTTCTCCGTTGCCACCTACTTCTAAATGAACGCGCAGGATTTCACTTTAGAAGTGCCTCTCCACCCGCCCCACCCCCCTTCTCACCGAATGGGGAGGGGGGTGCGGGAGGGTGTCATCCTCATGAAAGGGTTTACCGTAAAATGAACAGGAATGATGGCCGGCCCCATTGGCCTACCCGTCTCGGGCTCGCCGTCCTTTTGGGCCTGGGCCAGGGGGCAGTAGCGGACTCGCTAGTCGGCGAGATTCGCAGCGCGGACGGCAGTCCGCTTTCGGGTGCCGTCGTTTTCATCGAAGCGGCCGAGAGAGGCCCTGCCCGGCCGCCGGAGCATTCTCCAGTCATCACGCAGAGGAATCGCACCTTCTTGCCCCGAGTGCTGCCGGTTCTATCTGGCACGACGGTCGAGTTCCTGAATGAGGACCCCGAGTTGCACACTGTTCATGCCTGTTGCAGCCCCGAAAATTTCAATTTCAGCTTTCCCAAGGATGGCATGTCGCGCCGCCATATGTTCGATCGGCCCGGGATCGTCACGCTGCTCTGCGACATCCACCACGACATGCGGGCCTTCGTCGTAGTCCTTTCCAACCCTTACTTCGCTCTCACGGACGAGAATGGCCGGTATCGGCTATCCCCTATGCCCGTCGGCGAGCATCTGCTGCGGGTCTGGCACGAGAGCCACGTCACCGCCTCGTGCAGCGTGGTCGCCGGCGAGGATTCCGTCGTCAACCTGGTGCTCACGCCGCTTTCCATGCGAAGGGAGTCGAGCGGGGACCTCACTCGAGGTGCGGATTCGGGCTTGCGGAAGGAGGCATGGGACTGGGAGAAGGTGGTACGGGAGATCGGGGCCACGCTGGACGAGAGCGTTGCGGAAGCCACGGCTGGCCGGGCCGAACGGGCGTGCAAGCTGGCCTCTGACGCCTACTTTGCCTACTTCGAGGGGCACGGGATGGAGACGGCGATCCGTCAAAACATTTCCGCCCGCCGAGTTTTCGAGTTGGAGGAGATGTTTGGAGAAATCCGGAGGAAGGCGGCGAGTGGGGCGCTCGGGCAGGCGCCGGCGGCCCGCCTCGGGGCTCTCGAGGCTGAACTGATGGGAGAGCTTCGGAGCGATGCTCGGGAACTCGTCGCCTTGGGCGTCGTGGACGAGGCATGGGACGCGGCCGAGGACTCCCCGGCCGCGGCGAGACCGGAACGGGCGAAGCCGGAGCCTGCCCCGATGGTTGCCCGGGCAGGGACTGACCCAGCGGTCGGTTCGACAGGAGTTTCAACCGTGGCGGTCGATGAGGCGCTACTTGCCGAGGTCATTTCCGGCATTGAGAAGCATCTTGCCGAGGCGCGGACCGAGGCGGCCCGGGGCCGGACCGAGGCGGCCGAGGGCAAGGTCTCCGACGCGTACTTCGGCCAGTTTCACCGGGTGGAATCCGCGCTCGCGGCCCAGTGGCCTGGCCGGACCGCCCGGCTCGAAGGCTCGTTTGCCGAGATGCGGGGCCTCGTGCAGGCGGGCGCGCCCGACACGGAGCTGGTTCGGCTCTCCAGCGCCATGGTGCGAGACCTCCGCGAGCTTCGGGAACTCACGGGCCGAGCATCTGGCAGGCCATGGGTGCTTTTCCTTTCGTCCTTCCTCATCATCTTCCGTGAGGGCTTCGAAGCGATTCTCGTGTTCGTCGCCCTGGTGACCTATCTCGCCCGAGTCGGAGGCGACACAGCCGCCGCCCGGCCCGTCTACTTCGGGGGTGCGGCGGCCTTGGTCGCCAGCATCGCCACCGCTTTTCTTCTTTCGTTCGCCCTGCAGAACGCCGGTACGGCGCAAGAGACGCTGGAAGGCTTCACCCTTCTGCTCGCCTCCGCGGTGCTGTTCGCCGTCAGCGGCTGGTTCATCGGAAAGGCGCAGGCTGGCCGATGGCATCGGTACATCCGTGAAAAGGTCGACCGGTCGTTGAACCGCGGTAGCGTTGCGGCCCTCGGCATCGCCGCCTTCCTGGCCGTCTACCGCGAAGGGGCGGAGACCGTGCTTTTCTATCAGGCGCTTTATGCGCGTGCAGGCCAGAGTCGAGCGATGTTCTGGGCCGGATTCACCGCCGGCGCCTGCGCCCTGACCCTCGTTTATGTGGGATTCCGCAAGGCGATCCGCCGGTTGCCCCTTGGCGTCTTCTTCGCCGTCAGCAGCGCCGTGCTTTTCGCCCTCGCCGTCGTCTTTGCCGGACAGGGCGTCTCGGAACTTCAGTCCGTCGGGTTCGTCTCTATTACCCCTCTGCGGTTTCTTCCCAACATTTCGGTCCTGGGGCTGCGCCCGACCCTGGAGACTTTTGTCGCCCAGAGTTTACTCCTCGGCGTCATGGTGGTGATGGCGTTGTTCCTGCTTCGAAGGCGGCCCTGCAGCGCCACCACCCTACTCGATCAATAACTCTAATCATTTGCTTCATGATTGAAACTCAGACACTGCAACATGCGTATTTTAAAGTACTTCCGATTCAGTGGACTTCTGGCTAGCTCCTTCTTCGTCTGGGCCGAAGCGCCTTTCAGGGAGTTTCCGATTGGCGAGCCGGTCACCCAGCATGCGATGAAGATCGCCGCTGTCTGGCTTCCGCCGATTCAGATGGAGGGGATGGCCGAGGCGCTGGACCAGGACATCGTCCACCTCGAGTGCGACATCCATGCGGTCCGTGGAAACAAGAACGGCTTCGGGGTCGGGGAATGGATTCCCTATCTGACGGTCAAGTATCGGCTTGAACACGGTCCTTCAGGCAAGAAAATTGAAGGCACAATGATGCCGATGGTCGCCAAGGACGGCCCACATTACGGCGCGACCGTGAAGCTTGCCTCTCGCGGTGAATACACGTTGAGCTACGAGATCCGTCCCCCCACGGAGAACGGCTTGGGACGTCACAGCGATCCCGTTACGGGCGTCGAGCCCTTCTGGAAACCCTTCACGGTCCAGTTTGCGTTCGACTACCAAGGCGTTCCCCCATAGTGCTGTCTCGGTTGGCAGCCGTTGCCATTGGCTGATCTAGGGTAGGACATCGCCGGGCCGCGATGCGTCTTATATGCATAAAAAGGCAGGCAATGAATTCTCAATCAGATTTTGCGAAAAAATTCCTGGAACTTGTAGAGACAATGGCCCGGCTGCGTTCACCGGCGGGATGCCCATGGGATCGGCAGCAGACTCATGAGAGTCTGAAGCGCTACCTTCTAGAAGAGACTTATGAACTACTCGAGGCCATTGACGAGGGCGAGCCAGGAGCGATCTGTGACGAGTTAGGCGATGTTTTTCTCCAGCTTGTATTTCATGCGCAGATTGCGAGCGAGGGTGGGCAATTCGACGTGGGTGACTCACTCGGACGCATCTGCAAGAAGTTGCGACACCGACATCCCCACGTCTTCGGCGAAGAGAAGGCGGAGACTCCTGATGACGTAACGGTAATCTGGCAGCGGCAGAAAGCAAAGGAGGGCAGGACAAGCGAGGACACGTCCGCTCTGGCCAATGTTCCCAAATCCATGCCCGCGCTTGCACGCGCCCAGGAGCTTCAAAGAAAGGCTGGAAAGGTAGGATTCGACTGGCCCGGGATCTTCGGCGTCCTTGACAAACTCCAAGAAGAAACTCTGGAACTGAAAAAGGCCATCACCGAGGAATCGAGTCGACAAAGGGCCGAGGAACTGGGCGATATCCTGTTCACCGTGGTCAACCTTTGTCGTTTCTTGTCCGTGGAAGCTGAGGAGGCGGCGCATTCCTCTTGCAGAAAATTTGAGAAACGTTTCAGAGAAGTCGAGCGACTTGCAGCGACCCAGGGCAGGCGACTTGAAGATATGAGTCTAAAGGAACTTGACGTGCTTTGGGAACAGTCAAAAAATAAGTATAAATGAATAAAAAGATGTAATTGATTAATATTATGAAACAGAATGATATAGTTAAGCCATTGTTTTAAAACCTGATATATCCACTTAACCCGGCCTGCTGCGCCCTGGACTGCTCATAACTCTATGAAGGAGTCAAACCGTCGAAAACCCATTGTCTAAAGCACATGCATTGATATAATCCTCACTCGGTTGTCATGACTGTCTCGCCTGGTGAGGGACATCGGAACATGGAGCTTTGGGTTACAGACACCTTTGACAAGGTTTTCTTTGATAGCCGAAAACCTGCCAGGTCGCTTAAGAAGCTCGACCTCGCTTGTGCTCGCCAGGAACGTGAGGACGCGCAGATCGTCGTTCGGTCGCCCCAGTCGATTGGGAGTTTGCAGATTCTGTTCGGACCGCTGAAGAGGTCCGGAGGCGGGATTCTGGGGCCCGAGAATCTTACAGCGCAATTTGTATGGTGTGTTCCTGTGCTGGAGAACACAAGTGACAACGGCGGCGGCAAGTTCATCATTCGTCGAGCGCCTGATTTCTTTCCCGATGCTCTTTTGGCTGTTCCTGGGGTGGCCGTTCCGGCCCATCGCGCCCAGGCGGTCTGGATTACGGTCTCCGTACCCGCCGATGCTCGCCCGGGCCGATATCATGGTCAGATCAAGGTCGTAGCGGACAAGGCAGAGTTCACCGTTCCGGTGGCACTCGAGGTCTACCCCATGGTTCTGCCGTCGCGTCCCAGCCTTTACATGACGAACTGGCTGCACCTGGATTCGCTGGAGCATTTTTTCCGAGTGAACCGTTTCAGCGAGGACTGGTGGACGCTCATCGATCGAGTAGCGGCCAACATGGGTGCCCACCGCCAAAATGTGATTCTGACGCCACTGCAGGCGCTGGTTGGTTTCCACAAGACGGAAATCGGTTTCCGTGCGGACTTTACGTATCTGGACCGGTGGATCGAGACCTTCATGCGACATGGGGTTGCGGACCTGATCGAGGCTTCGCACCTGGCGGGTCGTTCGGGAGGATGGAACAGTGATTTTGCCTTCAACGAATTCACGCTTTACGAGCCGAACGGTTCGTTGCGACAATTGCCGCGAGTGCCGGTGACGGAACCGGACCGCCAGTATTTGCTCCGGGTATTCTTGACGAAGGTTTATGAGCATCTGGTGGAAAGGGGCTGGGCGGGCCGTCTGATTCTGCACTTGGCGGATGAGCCGATCCCGGCGAACGAGGCCTCGTACCGCCATCTTGCGGATTTTGTGAAGAGCGTGTTACCTACGGTGCGCCGGATAGACGCCATGATGAGCCAGGGGCTGCATGGCTCGATCGAGATTCGGGTTCCTCAAATCCAGCACGTCAACGATCATTTCGAGGCGCGGCCGAAGAATGAGGAATTGTGGTTCTATACGTGTCTGGCGCCCCAGGGGCCGTATCCCAACCGCTTCCTGGACTACAGTTCGCTGAAGCCCCGCATCCTGCACTGGATGAACTGGCGTTACCGGGCGTCCGGCTATCTTCACTGGGGCTACAATTACTGGATGCAGTGGCAGGGAGGTCTCTTCTGCAACCCCTTTTATACGGCAACAGGTGAGAGCGAGCGGCTGGGCTCGGGCAAGCTCCGGCTGCCTCCTGGCGATCCCTGCGTGGTCTATCCAGGGGATGGCGGCATTTACAACTCCATTCGTTGGGAGATGGTACGGAAGGGGATGGAGGACTACGAGTATTTGCGGCTGCTCGAGGAGCGCATTGCGGAGTCCAAGCCGGGTCGTCCGGCAGCCCGTGCGGGGCAGAAGCTTCTGGACAGTTTTCGCACTTCAATCGTGGAGTCTCATTCGAAGTATACCACGGACGAGCAAACATTTTTGAAGGCGCGCAGGTCTCTGACGGACGCCATTCTGGCCTTGGAGAAGTAGGGCACGGTCGAGCGGGGTATTTCCGGACCTGCGGTTTCGAGTCTCAGCCTGTCACTTTTCTGGGCCCATCTCCCTGAGGAAGCCTGTTGGGATTCAGCAGGCACCCGGCGGAGATTTCAGGGAGGCGCGGCAGGTTAGGGCCTGTCAAGAAATAAACTGTGCAATTTGCCAGGGTAATTTTGGCGCGAGACAAGGAGCGAGGAGCGTGATGTGCCTGGAAGGCACAGAAGC